>JBGAOA010000094.1:0-11897 GCA_044222065.1 Candidatus Eiseniibacteriota bacterium | reverse complement strand
CGGCCGCGCTCGGCGCGCGCGGCGTGCGCTACCGCCGCGTCGGCACGCGCGGGCTCTACCGCCGGCCCGAAGTGCTGCTGTGCCTCAACGTGCTGCGCGCGCTCGCCGATCCCGACGACGGCGCCTCGGTGTACCTCGCGCTCGCGGATCCGCTGTTCGGCGCCGATGCCGTGGACCTCGCGCGTCTCGGCGCGCGCGCCCGCTCGCGCAACGTCGGCCTGCTCGCGCTCGCGGTCGCCGCCGCCGAGCGCGACGACGAGCTCGCGGCGGCGACGCGCGAGGCCGTGCGCCGCTTCGCCGGCCTGCACCGCGCGCTCGCCGCGAGCGCCGCGCGCCGCCCCACGTCGGAGGTGCTGTACGAGTTCGTGACCGAGAGCGGACTGCTCCGCGCGCTCACGATGGAGGACACCGCCGAGAACCTGGAGCGGGTGCAGAACCTCAACAAGCTGTTCGGGATCGTCGCGCGCGTCGGGCCGCTGCTCCACCGCGACCGCGTGGACCAGTTCATCCGCCACCTCGACCTGCTCATCGAGATGGGCGACGACCCGGCGGCCGCCGAACTCGACGGCGACGACGACGCCGTGAGCCTGCTCTCGGCGCACGGCGCGAAGGGGCTCGAGTTCCCGGTCGTGTACCTCGTGAACCTGGTCGAGCGCCGCTTCCCGGCCCAGCGCCGCGGCGACGCGCTGCCGTTCCCGGCCGAGCTGTCGCACGCGCGCGGGGACGCGGCCGAGGACCACGAGCGCGAGGAGCGCCGCCTGTTCTACGTCGCGATGACGCGCGCGCGCGACCGGCTCGTGCTGTGCCACGCCGCCGACTACGGCGGCAAGCGCGCCGCGAAGCCGAGCCGCTTCGTGCTCGAGGCGCTCGCGCTGCCGGCGCCCCCGAAGGGCGCGCGCGCCGCTTCGGCGCTCGAGTCCATCGCGCGCTTCGCGCCCGCGCCCGAGGCGCCGGCGACGGCGCTCGCCCCCGTTCCGGACGACCAGCCGCTCACGCTCTCGAACGCGCAGGTGGACGACTACCGCACCTGCCCCTACAAGTACTTCTACGCCCACGTCGCGAACGTCCCGCTCGCGAGCGAACCGTCGTTCATGTACGGGAACGCGATCCACCACGCGATCCAGGTGTGGCACCAGCACCGCATCCGCGGACTGCCGATCGAGACCGCCGACGTGATCGCCGCGTTCGAGGGCGCGTGGTCGAGCGAGGGGTTCCTCACGCGCGAGCACGAGGACCGCATGCTCGAGCAGGGCCGCGACGCGCTCGCGCGTTTCGTCGCGCGCGAACTCGCGCGCGGCGTGACCCCGCTCGCGATCGAGGCCGAGTTCCGCTTCCGGCTCGGCCGCGATCTCGTGCGCGGGCGCTGGGACCGGATCGACGAGCGCGACGGCGGCATCGTGCTCGTGGACTACAAGAGCAGCGAGATCGAGGAGCAGGACAAGGCGGACGAGCGCGCGAAGGACAGCCTGAAGGACGGGCAGCTCGGCACGTACGCGCTCGCCTACTTCGAGAGCCGGCAGGTGATGCCCATCGCGGCCGAACTGCACTTCGTCGGTCCCGGCGTCGTGGGCCGGGCCGAGGTCGAGCCCGAGCACCTCGAGCGCGCGCGCGCCCGCGTCTCCGAGGCCGCGGCCGGGATCCGCGCCGCCGAATTCCCGGCGAAACCCGACCAGCGCAACTGCGGGTACTGCTCGTACCGCCAGTTCTGCCCCCACAGCGCCGCGCGGAGGAACGCATGAGCGAATTCGCAACGTGGCGCGCGTCGGCGGAGTCGTTCGCACGCGAGGCCGGCGCGATCGTCCGCGAGGGTTGGGGCCGCATCCACGCGCCCGAGCGCAAGGGGCGCATCGACCTCGTGACCGAGTACGACCGCCGTTCCGAGCAGCGGCTGCTCGAGCGCATCGCCGCGGCGTATCCCGATCACGCGATCCTGGCCGAGGAGTCCGGCGCGCACGACGGAGCGCGCGTACGGTGGCTCGTGGACCCGCTCGACGGCACGACGAATTTCGCGCACAACTACCCCTTCTTCTGCGTGTCGGTCGGCGTCGAGGCCGACGGCGCGCTCGTCGCCGGGGCCGTCTACGACCCGACGCGCGACGAACTGTTCAGCGCCGCCGCCGGAGAGGGCGCGACGCGCAACGGCGAACGCGTGCGCGTGTCGTCCATCCCGGCGGTCGAGGATGCGCTGCTCGTCACCGGCTTCCCCTACTCGGTCCGCGAGCATCCGCACACCGTGCTGCCCGCGTTCGAGGCGTTCCTGATGCGCGCGCAGGGCGTGCGGCGCGACGGCTCGGCGGCGCTCAACCTGTGCTACGTCGCGTGCGGCCGCTTCGACGGATTCTGGGAGCGGCACCTGTCGCCGTGGGACCTCGCGGCGGGAACTCTGATCGTGCGCGAGGCCGGGGGAATCGTGACGCGCTACGACGGGTCCGAGTTTCGCGTGGACGGCCGCGAGATCCTCGCGACGAACGGCGCGCTGCACGACGAGATGCGATCCGTGCTCGAGCGCGCGCTCGCGCGCTGAGCCGCGACGGGGTCAGGCGACGCGCCTCACCTTCGGAGCCAGCTTCGCGCGCACGAGCGCGACGAGCGCCGCCATGTCGTAGGGCTTCGAGACGAACTGGTCGGCGCCCATGTCGAGCGCGAGCCGGCGGTCGTTCTCGCCGGAGCGCGCGCTCAGGATGAGGATCGGGATCGCGCGATGGCGCTCGTCGAACTTGAGCGCGCGGCACACCTGGTAGCCGTCGAGCTTCGGCAGCATCAGGTCGAGCACGATCAGGTCCGGCTGCTCCTGCCGGGCGCGGCGCAGGCCCTCTTCCCCGTCGCGCGCTTCGATCACCTCGAAGCCCGCGATCTCGAGCCCCATGCGGAGCACCGCGACGAGGTCGGCCTCGTCGTCCACGATCAGGATGCGGTGTTTGAGCTCGCTCATGAGGTCTCCGGCCGCCTCGCGGGCGTCGTCCACGCCGGATATCGGCGCGAACGGCGCGCGTCTGAAGCCGGAAATCCGTCAGGGCCGGGAGGCGGCGGGAGCGACGAGGCGTTCGAAGCGCACGACGCCGACCGCCTCGTCGTCGGACACGCGGTCACGCACGCGGATCGAGAGCTGGTAGCGACCGGGCGGCAGCGACTGGACCGGAACGCTCACGAACTGACGGCGCATCGCGCCGACCTGCTCGTCGCTCCGCGACGCGGACAGCGGCGCGGGCTCCTTGCGCGGCGAGAACAACCGCTGGAGCCAGACGCGCGGGTCCCTGTCGGCCGACTTCACGGTGTACTCGTACTCGAAGCGCGACCGGCCGTCGCCGCCGGACGCGAGCCCGTACACCTCGAAGTAGGCGGTCAGCGGGTCGTTCCCCGCGACGCGCGAACCCGGGTTCGCGAGGATCTGCACGTTCGGGAGGCCCGCGGGGGGCAGCCCGCAGGACACGACGACGTCGCTGAGCGCGAGCCCCTCGCGCGCCTCCTCCACCACGAGCCGCGAGCGCTTGACGCCGCGACGGCCCGCGGCGTCGCGCACGGTGAGTCCGACCACGTACGGGCCCGGCGGCAGGTCGGTCGCGAACTCCGCGATCTGCTCGCCGGTCGGATCGCACCCCGAGGGATCGAGCGCGCGCCGCGCGCGCGCGACTTCCCGTCGCGTCGTGTCGAGCACGACCCAGTCGGCGACGAGGCCCTCGTCGGGCGCTCCGGGCGTGCCGAGCTGCGCGAGGAGACGCGTGCCGGCCGAGCTGCGGAAGCGCGCGATCGTCGCCGCGACCGGGCGCGGCTCCACGTTCGGCGGCAGGACGTGGAAGACCGCACGCCCGCCGCGCGTCGCGAACGCGTCGCTGCGCTTCGCGAGAGAGTCCGGATCCGGGAGCGGCTCCGTGTCCTCCGAGAGCGACACCGGGAGCCGGTAGATCTCGTTCAGCGTGCGGTCCTGCAGCAGCACGTGCATGCCGAGTTCGGGGTACTCCCACGCGAGCACGTTCGCGGGGTACTCCGGCCCGACGGAGAAGTGGAAGCTCAGGCTCGCTCCGATCGGGTTGTAGGTCATGTTCGCGGGCGGCCCGTAGCGCACGAAGATCTCGCCGCGCTCGTCCCACTCGCGGCGCCGCGCGTCGTAGAACAGGAAGTACGCGTTCGTGACGCGCGCCCAGTACTCGAGCCGAGCCTCGTTCTCGGGGCTCGCGAGATCCGGGTCGTGCTCCTTCCAGAACGCGGCGACGAACTCGGCCTGTTCGGACGGCGCGAGCCGGTGCAACGTCATCGTGTCGCGCTCGGTCGCGAGCGGCGCGATGTCGTCGAAGCGCGCGCGCACGTTGCGCCGCAGCTTCGGGATCGTCCCGGCGAACAGGCTGTCGGCGCGGGCGAGCCGACCGAGTCGGAAACTCGTCCACGCGTCCGCGAGCCGCGGCTCGAGGCGCTGCGGATCCGCCTCGCGGGCGCGAACCGAAGCCGCCCAGGCCGCGCGGTCGTCGCCCTGCGAGACGAGCAGCGGCACGAGCGAGAGCCACGCGTCGCAGCGCGCGGGTTCGAGCCGCGCGGCGAGCGAGTAGTGCTCGGCCGCTCGCACGAGCGACAGCGTGTCGAGGTACTTGAGCCAGTCCCGCCGCCACACCTGCCCGAGTCCGAACGCCGCCTCGGCGTTCTCGGGAACGAGCGAGCGCACGCGCTCGAAGCGGAGCCGCGATTCCTTGAGGTACCCCGACGCGTAGTAGGCGCGCGCGAGTTCCAGTTCGTACTCGGGGCGCTCGGGGGCGAGCCGCGTCGCGCGGTCGAGCTCCTCGAGACCCTGCCGGCGCATGTCGATGCGTCCGTCGGAGACGTGGCGCTGGCCGAGATCGAACAGCGCGGCGGCGCGCTCGAGCCGCGTCGCACCGACGGCGGTCGAGCTGCAGAGAGCGAAGGCGAGGACGGCGGCGAGGGAGACGGTGGATCGCATGGGTCCCGTGGGTGCGCCCGGCGCGGCGCCAGTATCGGGAACCCCGAGGCGCGAATCAATGGCGCTCTGGCGCGCGACCGCCTTCGCGACCGTTGCACGCTCGCCGCCCGAGGGACGCGTCAGCGCAGCACCACGAAGCGACCGGAGGCGCTCGCGACGCCGTCGGTCGCGCGCACGAAGTAGAGCCCCGGCGCGAGCGCCGACGCCTCGAGCGCGGCACGCCACTCCCCCGCGCCGAACGCGGCCGCGATCGGCGCCGACACGATCCGCCCGGCCGCATCGAGCACCACGAGGCGCGGCGCGCTCGCGAATCCGCGAGCGGTGAGCGCGCGGATCCGCGCTCCGGGCGTACCCGCGATCGCGAGGCGCGCACCCGTGGGCGGAGCGCCTTCGCCCCCGGCGTCGAGCGAGCCGAAGTGCGCGATTCGGAGGTCGACGCCCGCGGGCGTGATCGGCACCGCCGGCACCGTGAGGAGCCCGAGCGCGTCGGAGGCGATGTGCCCCTGCCACAGCGACTCGCCGCCCGCGCCGATCACGGCGCAGCTGAAGAGCGCGTTCGGCACGATCTTGAAGCGCTGGAGCCGTCGCGGCGTCACGTCGGCGGTCACGAGCGACGGCGCGGGCAGAAGACCGTCGCGCGTCGCGAGCGCGCGGGTGCGCAGGCGCACGGACCACGTCGAGGCTACGTCCACGGGCGGGTCCCACTCGAGCGCGCCGTGGATGCTGCCGACGCTGTCGCCGTCCGCGGCGGCGCCCCAGCCGGGATCGCCGTCGTCGCTCGCGCGCGAGAACGCGGGCCAGCTGACGTTCGTGCGCCACTCGAGCACGCGCGCGGGGTCCTGCGCGGGCGAGTAGTACGCGGTCGAGATCCCGATGTGATCGCGCCCGTCCCAGAAGTACGCGCCCCCTTGCCGCGCGGACTCCATCGCGGCGTAGAACGGCGGCTTCTCGCCCCAGCCGATGATCTCGTCGCGCTTGCCGCTGAACAGCACGATCGGCGGAAGTCCGTCGCGCTCACGTTCGGCCGCCGCGTGCGCGATCGACGTGTACTCGAACACGTGGTCGTACGCGCCGCACGGCAGGTCGGCGGCGATCCGGCTCCACAGGCGGTCCACTTCGAGCCTCAGGAACTGTCCATCGTTGAATTGCGCGAGCGGTTCGGGGTCGTTTCCCGACGCGAACTCCACTTTCGGCACGATCGCGAACACGGAGGCGAGCCAGTCCGGGCGCACCGCGGCGAGGTGGAGCGACGCGATCCCGCCCATCGAGATCCCGAAGGCGTGCACGTTCGTCGTGTCCACCGGGAATCGACGTCGCGCCCACCCGATCGTGTGGAGCACGCGCCGCTCGGTGTAGGGCTGGACCTGCCCCGTCGTGCGTTCGGGCTGGCTCCACCAGCCGGCGCGCACGTCGTACTGCTCGTGGTAGCCGAGGTAGTAGGTGTTCGCGCCGTTCGGAAGCCCGTCGTCGAGCGCGAGCTGCCAGTCCCACTCGCCCGGCCGCACCGACCAGCAGGCATCGAGGAAGTGCCCGCCCTTGGCGTGCGGGCAGATCCACAGCGGCCGCTTCCCTTCGTCGCGGGGCGCGCCGATCGCGCAGTCGAACGCGAGCCCGGGGACGTTCGCCATCGCGGGGAATCGCGGCGTCGCTCGATCGCTCGTCCACAGCGTGTAGACGTCGAACGGCCGGCCGCCCCACGTGAGACGCCGCTGCCACACGGGCTCGGGATCTCCGACCGACTCGCCGACCGGAGCGAACAGCGCGCTCTCCCCGAGGACCAGCGACTCGGCTTCCATCGCCCCCGGAGCTTCGGTCGTCACGGCGTACCAGCGGGGCCGGTCGGCTTCGGCGAGCGCGACGAACAGCCCGCTCGCGGGGTCGAGTTCGGCGCCGACGGAGTCGGGCCGATGGCCGAACGTGGCGTTCAGACGCGCGCCGAGGCGCCGGTCGCAGGCGCTCGAGTCGCCGACCGCGCCGAGGAACTCAGCCGACTCGAGATCGTCCGCGCTCGCGATCGGCGCGCTCGCGGCGTAGACACGAAACGTCCACCCCGTCCCCGCGGGCGGCGTCCACGTGAGGAAGGTCTGGCCCCGGCGACACGCTGCGGCGAGCCCCGTGACGTGCGGTGCGGCGTACGCCGAGGGCGCCGCCGGCACGGAGAGCACGAGCGCGAGCGCAACGAGGCCGATGGCCGAGGGACGCGCGGCGTGAAGACTCATGGGTCCTGGAGAGGATCGAACGGGCGATCGCGGCGCCCTGTGTGGGCGCGCGAGAGCACGATGGACGAGCGCGTGCGGGCGACGCACCGAGGGACCGCATCCGCGAACGGCCGCGGGCGGGAGTGAGAGGCATCGCAGCGCGCCGGAATCGTAGCGGCGCCGCTCGGCGCGCGCCACGCCGAAATGCCGCCGCGCCGCGCCGCGCTTGACGCCGCCCGTCACGCTGCGGAAGGTGGCGCGATGATGCGACACGCTCTCCGCCGGATGCCACGCGCGTGAACGCGCCGTTCGCCCCCGCGCCGCTCTCGCTCGCGACGTTCGCGCACGAAGCCGTCCGGCGGCGCGTGCTCGACGTTCGCGACGACGCGCGCTTCGCGGCCGGTCACTTCGCGGGCGCGGGACACGTGCCGTTCGATGCATTCGTCGAGCGGCGTGCGGAGCTGCCGGCGCGCGAGGTGCCCGTCGTCGTCGTGGCGGACGATCCGGATGCGGCGCGCCGCGCGGCCGAGGATCTCGCGGAGCGCGGATTCCGGGACGTGGCGTGGCTCGATGCTCCGCTCGACTCGCTCCCCGGCGGCCTCGAATCGCGGTCCGCCGCAACGCGCCTCTGGAGCCCCGCGCCGTTCCTCGAGCGCTGCATCGAGCGGCTCCCGCGCGGCCGCGCGCTCGACCTCGCGGCGGGCTCGGGGCGCGAGGCCGTGTTCCTCGCGCTCCACGGCTTCCAGGTCGAGGCGTGGGATCGCGCGGGCGAGGCGCTCGCCCGCGCGGCGGCGCTCGCGGCGCGTCACGGCGTGCGCGTCGAGACCGTCGAGCGCGACCTCGAGGCCGGCGACGCGACGCTGCCCGAGGCGCGCTACGACGTGGTCGCGTGCTTCCGCTATCTCCACCGTCCGCTGTTCCCCGCGATCGCGCGAGCGCTCCGCCCTGGCGGCGCGCTCGTGTTCGAGACCTTTCTCGTCGGGCAATCGCGCTTCGGCCCTCCGCACCGGCCGCGCTTCCTGCTCGAGCCCGGGGAACTCGCCTCGGCGTTCCCGACGCTCGACGTCGCCCACTACGCGGAGTGCGAGCCGGCCGGAGGCCCGGTGACGGCGCAGCTGCTCGCGTTCCGGCCGTCGAGCGACGGCGTGCGGATCACTCGAGCGTGACGATCCGCCGCACGCGCGTGCCGCCGTCCCAGGTGAGCCGCGCGAAGTAGAGGCCCGGCGCGACGCGCGCGCCGCGGTCGTCGGCGCGGTTCCAGGTGAACGCGCGTTCGCCCGCCTCGAAGCGCCCGCGCGCGAGCGTGCGCACGCGGCGCCCCGCGGGATCGAACAACTCAAGCGCCGCCCACGAGGCGCGCGGCAGACCGAAGCGCAGCGTCACGTCGCCGCGTGACGGGCTCGGCGCGGGCGCGTCGAGCCGCGCGCCGCCGTCGCCGCGTTCCGGCGCATCGAGCGTCAGGACCGCGCGCGCGATGCGCACGACCTGCGGCGCGTTCGTGCCCGCCGAGTTCGTGAACGACGTGCCCGAGCCCGGATCCGCGACGTAGAGCGCGCCGTCCGGGCCGAACGCGAGCGCGTGCGAGCCCGCGAGGTTCTTGAACCCGCTCGCGAACACGCTCACGGCGCCGGCGCTCGTCACCTGCAGGATGCGCTCGCCGAGCACGTCCGCGACGTACAGGTGTCCGCCGAAGTCGCCGGTCGGATCGAACGCGAGCCCGCACGCGCCGCGCAGCAGCGTCGTGTTCTGGACGAACGTCGAGATCGCGCCGGCCGAAGTGACGCGGCAGATGCGGCTCGCACCGTCGGCGATCCCGCCCGCGCTCGTCAGGTTCGCGTCCGCGACGTAGAGGTCGGAGCCCCACGCGCCGCCCGGACCGAACGCGAGCCCCTCGGGCCCGCTCACGCCGCTCGCGAACGTCTCGAGCACGTTCGAGGCGCTGAGCCGCAGCACGCGGTTGCCGACCGGGTCGCACAGGTAGCGCAGGCCACCGAACGCCGCGGGCCCGCGCGCGATCGCGCCCGTCTGCGTCGCGCTGTTGCCGGTCGTGAGCGCCGCGGTGATGCGATCGGGCCCGGCCTCGAACACGCCGTTGTCGTCCACGATCGAGAGCGTCCCGTCCGCGTCGACGCACAGCCCCTCGGGCGCGGACCAGCGCGAATCGCCGAGCCAGTGCCCGAGGTCTCCGCCGCTCGTGAGCGTGAGCGCGCGGTCCTTGCCCGTGTCGGTGACGAGCAGCGCCAGCGCGCCGAGCGCGGGCGCGTTCGCGATGCCCTCGGGCGCGACGAGCCCCTGCTGCGCGATGCGATCGGCGACGTAGCCGGCCGGCAGGGTGACGCCGCTCGCGACGCCGCCGGCCGTGAACTGCGCCTCGAAGCGCGCGGCGAGCGGCGCGCCGTCGTCGGATTGGAGCGTGGCGGCGAGCGACCAGCGGTAGGTCACGTTCGTGGCCCACGGCACCGACGGGAAGAAGCGCGCCTCGCGGCCCTCGACCTGCACGACGCCGAGCGCGGCGGGCACGATCGCGAGCGCCGCCTCGACGGCCTCGGGGCGCACGTCGCGGTCGAACGCGATCCGCAGCGGCGACCAGCGGTCGTTCGTGCGCTGGTCGTGGCCGGGCGCGATCGCCGTGACGTGCAGGCGCGAGAACGGCGCTCTCGCCGCGCGCGCCGCGGCCGACTCGTAGACCCGCGCGCCGCGCGCGGGCACTTCGACGTCGAGCGCGCCCCCCGCGCCGGCGCTCGCGAGCGTCGGCGCGGCGAGCGCGTCCGCGAGCGGCGGCCCCCCGGGCCCCGAGGTCGCGACACCCGGACGCGCGAGCGGCGCGTTCGAGGTGTTGAGCGCGACGAGCACCGTGTCGCTCGCCGTGCGGCGCTCGAACACGTACAGGCCCGGCCCCGCGGTTTCGACGTAGCGCTCGGTCGTCGTGCCGCGGCGCAGCGCCTCGTGGGCGCGCCGCACCTCCACGAGCGTGCGCACCCAGCGGAAGAGCGGCTGCGTCTCGTCGAAGTTGTCGCCGTCCGAAGGCCCGAAGTCCCACGCGCCGTCCCACATGTCCTCGCGGTTGTAGGGATCGCCGCCGCCGTCGAACGCCTGCTCGATGCCGTAGTAGAGCATCGGCACGCCGCGCGAGGTGAGCTGCCAGGCGAGCGCCGCGCGCAGCTTGCCCTCGTCGCCGTCCGCGGGGCCCTGGTAGGCGAGGAAGCGCGCGTTGTCGTGGTTGTCGAGGAACGTGACGAGCCGCTCGCGCGACGTCGCGTCGTACAGGCCGAGCGCGGCGTTGCGCGCCGCGAGGTCGGAGGGCGACGTGTCGGCCCAGCGGAACACGCCCTGCGTCGTGTAGTACATCGGGTACCAGAGCATCGAGTCGAACTTGTACGCGCCGCCACCCATCGTGCCCGTGTAGCTGCCGACCGTGCCGTCGGAGCCGTCGAAGGCCTCGCCGAAGACGAAGAACGACGACTTGCCGACGCTCGCCGCGTGCGCGTGCACCGCCGGCGCCCACGCGCTCCAGAACGACATCTCGACGTGCTTCACGGTGTCGATGCGGAACCCGTCGCAGTCCGTCTGGTCGATGATCCACTCGCTCGCCGCGATCAGCTCGGCGCGCACCGCCGCGTCCTCGGTCTTCAGGTCGTCGAGCCCGAACAGTTCGCCGACGATCTGCTCGGGGTCGGTGAAGTTCCCGATCGAGCCGTGCGCATGGAAGCGCGTGAGGTCGTCGAAGAAGCCCGCGTGCCGCTTCGAGCCGTTCCGCCACCGCAGGTTGTACGTGCCCGGGTACTTGTAGTTCGCGTAGCCCGGGTCGCCGCTGTCGATGAGGTCGCCCATGTGATTCACGACCACGTCGAGGATCACGACGAGGCCGCGCGCGTGGCACGCGGCGACGAGCGACTGCAGTTCGGCGAGCGAGCCGAAGTGCGGCGCGATCGCGTAGAAGTCGCGCGCGGCGTAGCCGTGGTACTCGGCGTTCGCGTTCAGCACGACGGGCGAGATCCACACGCCGTCCACGCCGAGCTGCTGCAGGTAGTCGAGCTTCGACACGAGTCCGGCGAAGTCGCCGCCGTGGTTCTTCGCGCCGTCGGACGGCGCGTAGTTGCCTTCGACGGCGTCGTTCGCGCCGTCGCCGTTCGCGAAGCGGTCGGTCACGACCTGGTAGAGCACGAGGTCTCGCCAGTCGGACGGCGACGGCGTCAGCGCGTGAGCCGCGTCGGCGGAAGCGAGCGACCACGCGGCGCAGAGGCACGCGAGCAGCGACGCGCGGCGCAGGCGCGGAATCCGCGGCGATCGTTGACCCTCTTCGGAGCCGCCGATAAACTTCCGGCGTTCCCTCTCGCTCGTGCGCACTCCCGCCATCCTTCCCCGGAGGGTCGTCGTCATGCCGCGCCCGTGGCCGTCCTCGTTCGCCTTCGTCACCGGAGCGCTGGCGCTCGCGACCGCGTCGATCGCCGCTCCCGTCCCCTCGTCCCGCGCCGCCCGGCTGCTGTCGGACGCGCGCGCCTGGGACCGCTCCACGCTCGTCGCGCTCGGCCGCGTGCGCGCGGACGCGACGCCGCTCGAAAGCGCGGGCAATATCCTAGCAGTCTACGTGGACGCGGGGGACGCGCTGACGGTGCGCGTGAGCCTCGTCGCCCCGCGCGCGATCCGCGACGGCGCCGACGTCTATGGTGAGAGCGGCATCGAGACGATCGTGCTGCTCGACGAGGCGCCGGGCGGCGAAACCGCGCTGCCGGCCCCGCTCGCGGGCCCGGCGCCGTTCGCCTGGGAGCGCG
>JBGAOA010000008.1:0-83228 GCA_044222065.1 Candidatus Eiseniibacteriota bacterium | reverse complement strand
TCCCAAAAAACCGGTCTCAGTTCGGATTGCAGTCTGCAACTCGACTGCATGAAGTCGGAATCGCTAGTAATCGCTGATCAGCAGGCAGCGGTGAATACGTTCCCGGGCCTTGTACACACCGCCCGTCAAGCCACGAAAGTCGGTAGCACCCAAAGTCGCTACGCCAACCGCAAGGAGGCAGGCGCCTAAGGTGAGACCGGTGATTGGGGCTAAGTCGTAACAAGGTAGCCGTACCGGAAGGTGCGGCTGGATCACCTCCTTTCTAGGGAGATCCGTCGTCGGTTTCGATCGGCGACAATCCCAGGTCGAGCCTCCCGGGCTTCAGACCCGTGCGCTATTCTTCTCTCTTCTGGAGCTTGGGGCTGGGAAACGAGCCTGGCCGGCACACCGGCCGGGCTCGTTCTGTCCCACCCGGGTCTTGCTGAAAGGGATCGCAAGATCCCCGGCGAGGGAGGGCCGTTGGGCGCCCACCGCCTGTACGGGCTCCATCTCCTCAGCGATTGCCGAGGGTGTGGGCCTGTAGCTCAGTTGGTTAGAGCGCACGCCTGATAAGCGTGAGGTGGGTGGTTCGAGTCCACCCAGGCCCACCATCCCATTAGGGCCCCTCTCGCGGGCCTCTCGGGGATATAGCTCAACTGGGAGAGCGCCGGCTTTGCAAGCCGGAGGCTGCGGGTTCGAGCCCCGCTATCTCCACCAGAATTGAGAGAGGGACGTTTCGACGTCCACATAGATCTTGGCGTGCGCCGCATCGGCGCCGCACTGCGACGCTCGGCGTCGCTTCGATCTTTGACAACCGAATATGAGACGCTGGGTAAGCATTATGAAGCACCTTGGTAGATACTATCCGGTCAAGCTACTAAGGGCGCATGGTGGATGCCTTGGCACGAGTAGGCGATGAAGGACGCGGTAAGCTGCGATAAGCCTCGGTGAGCTGCAAACAAGCTTCGACCCGGGGATGTCCGAATGGGGGAACCCGGCGGGAGTCATGTCCCGTCACCGTCCGCTGAATGCATAGGCGGAACGGAGCCAACGGGGGGAAGTGAGACATCTCAGTACCCCTAGGAGAAGAAAGAAATTTCGATTCCCCAAGTAGCGGCGAGCGAAAGGGGATGAGCCTAAACCCGAGCACGCTTGCGTGCGGAGGTGTTGTGGGATCCGTTCGGCGTAGGCCCGGAGAGTCAAAAACCAACACGCTAGTCGAACTGTCTGGAAAGTCAGGCCATAGAAGGTGATAGCCCTGTAGGCGAAAGCGCGTTGGCTCTCTGAACGGACTCCCAAGTACCGCAGGACACGTGAAATCCGGCGGGAATCTGCGAGGACCATCTCGTAAGGCTAAATACTCACTCGTGACCGATAGCGAACCAGTACCGTGAGGGAAAGGTGAAAAGGACTCCAGGTGGAGAGTGAAATAGAACCTGAAACCATGCGCCTACAAGCGGTCGGAGGCTTAATGCGGGGTTCGCCCCGCAAGCGGCTGACGGCGTGCCTTTTGCATAATGATCCGGCGAGTTACTCGTCTGCAGCAAGGTTAAGCGTCTATGACGCGGAGCCGGAGCGAAAGCGAGTCCGAAACGGGCGATCAGTTGCAGGCGGTAGACCCGAAGCGTGAGTGATCTACCCATGGCCAGGATGAAGCGGATGTCACAGTCCGTGGAGGTCCGAACCGGTTAACGTTGAAAAGTCATCGGATGAGCCGTGGGTAGGGGTGAAAGGCCAATCAAACCACGTGATAGCTGGTTCTCCCCGAAATATGTTTAGCCATAGCCTCGCGTAATTGTGTCACGGGGGTAGAGCACTGATTGGGCTAGGGTCCCCACCAGGATACCAAACCCATTCAAACTCCGAATACCGTTGACATCTATCGCGGGAGTCAGCCTACGAGGGATAAGCTTCGTAGACGAGAGGGGAACAACCCAGACCAACAGCTAAGGTCCCTAAATACGGACTAAGTGTATAAGGATGTGGGATCGCTTAGACAACCAGGATGTTGGCTTAGAAGCAGCCACCATTTAAAGAGTGCGTAACAGCTCACTGGTCAAGGGGTTCTGCGCCGACAATGTGCGGGACTAAAGTCCGATACCGAAGCTTTGGATTCGTCGAAAGACGTCTGGTAGGGGAGCGTTCTGCAGTAGGGTGAAGGTCCACCGGCAAGGTGGGCTGGACGAGGCAGAAGTGATTATGCCGGAACGAGTAGCGAGAAGACGGGCGAGAAACCCGTCCACCGAAAACCCAAGGTTTCCTGAGCAAGGTTAATCCGCTCAGGGTTAGTCGGTCCCTTAGGCGAGGCCGAAAGGCGTAGCTGATGGAAATCAGGTCAATATTCCTGAACCACTGTAGGGAGCGAAGGGGTGACGCAGAAGTGAAAGACCAGCCGGCGAACGGTTGTGCCGGTCTAAGCCCGTAGGTACGTGGTCCCTTAGGCAAATCCGGGAGATCCAATCCGAGAGGCGATGGGGAAACGAGCCGAGAGGCGAGCCAACTGGTCCTAATCAGGCTGCCAAGAAAAACCTCGTAGCAATTCCTGCGGTGACCGTACCGTAATCCGACACAGGTAGGTGGGGTGAGTATCCTAAGGTGCTCGAGCGACGCTTGCAGAAGGAACTAGGCAAAATAGCCCCGTAACTTCGGAAGAAGGGGTGCCCGTTGCGTGAAGGGATTTACTCCCGTAGGCGCGATGGGCCGCAGTGAATTGGGTCAAGCGACTGTTTACCAAAAACACATCTCTCTGCTAAGCCGATGAGGCGACGTATAGGGAGTGACACCTGCCCGGTGCCGGAAGGTTAAAGAGAGGGGTCAGGCGTAAGCCAAAGCTCTGAACTGAAGCCCCGGTAAACGGCGGCCGTAACTATAACGGTCCTAAGGTAGCGAAATTCCTTGTCGGGTAAGTTCCGACCTGCACGAATGGTGTAACGACTTGACCGCTGTCTCCTGCAAGCACTCGGCGAAACTGTAGCAGCGGTGAAGATGCCGCTTACCCGCATGTGGACAGAAAGACCCCGTGCACCTTTACTATAACCTGATATTGGGCCGTGACCTTTCATGTGTAGGATAGGTGGGAGGCTTTGAAGCGGGAGCGCTAGCTCTCGTGGAGCCAACCTTGAAATACCACCCTTGAAATGTTGTGGTTCTAACCCCGAGCCGTAATCCGGCCGCGGGACAGTGTCAGGCGGGTAGTTTAACTGGGGCGGTTGCCTCCCAAAGAGTAACGGAGGCGCCCAAAGGTTCCCTCAGCGCGGTCGGTAATCGCGCGTGGAGTGCAATGGCACAAGGGAGCTTAACTGCGAGACGGACAGGTCGAGCAGATGCGAAAGCAGGGCATAGTGATCCGGTGGTTCCGTATGGAAGGGCCATCGCTTAACGGATAAAAGGTACGCCGGGGATAACAGGCTGATCCTGCCCGAGAGTTCACATCGACGGCGGGGTTTGGCACCTCGATGTCGGCTCATCGCATCCTGGGGCTGGAGAAGGTCCCAAGGGTTGGGCTGTTCGCCCATTAAAGCGGTACGTGAGCTGGGTTCAGAACGTCGTGAGACAGTTCGGTCCCTATCCCATGTGGGCGGAGGATTCTTGCGGGGAGTTGCTCCTAGTACGAGAGGACCGGAGCGAACAAACCTCTAGTGTACCGGTTGTTCTGCCAAGAGCACTGCCGGGTAGCTATGTTCGGACGTGATAAGCGCTGAAAGCCTCTAAGCGCGAAACACACCCCAAGATTAGGAATCCCGTGGTGAATGCCACCTGAAGGCTCGTCGTAGACTACGACGTCGATAGGCGGGAGGTGTAAGGTCCGTAAGGATTTCAGCCGACCCGTACTAATCAGCCGAGAGGCTTGGCCGGTAATATCTTCCAACGTGCTTCACTTGCTCCAGCGTCTCATTCGGTTGTCAGACAATTTGGGGTGGCAATAGCGGAGGGGTCACACCTCTTCCCATTCCGAACAGAGAAGTTAAGCCCTCCTGCGCCGATGGTACTGCCCGGGAAACCGGGTGGGAGAGTAGGTCGCTGCCCCTTTTTTTCGCGAGAAGCCCCGGCCCAGTGGCCGGGGCTTTTCGCTTTTCTGGGTCGGCCGCCGCGTGTTCAGGACGGGGCACGTGCTCGGGACCGCCGTACGCGTCGGGGCACTTGTGGCGATCCTGGCGCGCGGGCCTTGCGAGGGCGGCGATCGTTCGGCCCATGCGGCCCAATGACTTGCGGGTGGAAGAGGTTTTGGTTTCTCTTGGGCACGGACGCTGCTCAGTTCTGGGTCGAGCTGTTCTAGTGCGGATCGGACCGAGGGCGACCGAGGTCTGGCAGGAGAATGACCGGATGAAGGCAGCGTGGACGATTCTGACTGCGATCACCCTGCTCCTGACCGGCGTGGGTGTCGCCGGCGCTCAGGAGCCGGCCGCCGATCGCGTTCAGGCGTCGCTCGAGCTGACGGATCGCCGAATCGGACAGGCCGAGAGTCTGCTCGGCCCCGCGCTTGGACCCGCGGACGCCGGACGAGCGAGATCCGAACTCGGGCTGGCCGTGAGTCTGCAGGCCGAGGCCCGGCGCGTGTTCACGAACGCGCAGTACGGCCTCGCGGGCCGTCTGACACTCGAGGCTCGAGGCCACGCGGATCGCGCGATCGCTATCCTCAACGGTCCCGATCCCGACGGCGTCCTGGCTCAGCTCGATCGTACGCGAGACCTCGTCGAGCGCGCCCGCGATCGTATCGACGAGTGTGATGTGCCCCGCGCCCGCGGTCTGCTGCGCATCGCACTTCAGATGCAAGATCGCGCGGAGTCTCTCGCGCACGAGGGCCGGTTCCTCGCGGCCTTGCAGCTGTCGGGCAGCGCGCGCGAGCGCGCGCATCGAGCGCTGAGGCTCTGTCGCCTCGAAGAAGATCTCGGCGACGCGGCTTCACGAGCCCTCGAGCGCACCGAGGATCTCCTCGCCCGGATCCGCGAGCGGCTCGCTCAGGTGCCGGACCCCCGTGCTCAGGCAGCGCTCGATCAGGCGATCGATGCTCAGGGGCGGGCCCGAGCGGAAGCGTCCGCGGGGCGATTCGAAGCGAGCTTGCGAATGACCCAGCAGGCGCGGACGTTCGCGCATCGTTCGGCTCGCCTCGCGGGCCTCCGGTTGTAGGCCACGAGCGCCGAGTCGCGCCGCGACAGCGCGCGCGGACCCGGGCTCGAGGAGCAGCGCACTGACGACGATCGCGGAACCGATCCTCCGCAGGCCCACGGACATTCCGAGGCCAGCACGGCGCGCGCGCCTGGAAGGTGCGCCAGTGCTCGCGATCCTCATGATCTGCGCGGCGCTCGGCTGCACTGCCCCGCGGGCTGCCACGAGCGCGACTCTCGATTCACTGAGATCTCGCTTCGAGCTCGGTGCGGGCTCGCTCTACACGAACGAGCTCTTCTACACCGACACCTTCACCGACACGACGTTCCAGGGACGGCAGCTGGAGGATGCCCCCGAGCGCAGCCTCGCCGCGCTCTGCGCGGCGGTGCTGGAGGGATCGCGCGGCGGGGGGAGCGTCCAGTACTTGCTCCGCCAGGACGTTCAGTGGGGCGATCGCCTGCAGCGCTCGGCCTCGCAGTTCACGTGGCGGAGCGGCGAGGACGTCGAGGGTGCCTGGTGGTTCGCACCGTGGTTCGAATACCGCCGCGACCGGACCTTCGACCGCGATCTCCGCGAGTGGCGAGGGCGTGCGACGACGCGGTACCGGCGGGCGCTGGGGCTGCTCGGTCCGGTCGCGGAGGCCGCACTCTCGGCAGATTTCCTGCGGGCTTCCGGCGCGGGTTCCGAGTACAGCCTCGACCGCCAGGGCGCAACCGCAATGCTCGCGCTCGAAGCGGCATCCTGGCCGGCGTGGGAGGCGCGCGCCGGCTACTCGGCGACGACGCGGGAGTTTCCCGACTCCTCCGAGCGCGATCATTACGAGCACGCGGGGGAGGCGCGCGTGCGCGTCGTCGCCGGAGCCCTCAGCCTGACGGCCGAGGGCCGAGGATCGCGCCGTGTGACGGTTCACCTCGCTCCGACCAGCCGCGACAACTTCTGGGAGTGGACGAGTTCGATCGAGTCCGACTGGCTCGCGAGCGGTGCATGGGCCGCTCGCGCACGAGGCGAGTTCGAGACCACCCGCTACGACCTCGAAGACAGCACGTTGTTCTTCGACTATTCGATCGCGCGTCTGAAGCTGGGTCCGAGGCGAGACGGTGACTCCTGGTCGCTGTGGTTCGGCGCGCGGGGCGAGTGGCTCGTCGCGGATCGAAGTCCGGGCGAGGCCTACCGAGAGGCGGCCGCGTTCGCGGAACTCGAGGCGTTCCGCCTGGGATCGCTGTGGTCGATCGCGCCATCCGTCGGGTGGCGCGACTACGAGTCGAGCGCCGACGATCCGTTCGAGTCCCTTCACTCGTCGCTGGCGTTCCTCGATTTCGAGTTGATCGCGGACCAGCGGATTCCCGCCGGCCTTCGGCTGCAAGCGGTCACTCAGGCACGGCTCGAGCGACACGTGGACGAGTCGCAGGACGCCGCGAGTCTTTACTTCTCGATCGAGGTGCGTAAGATCTTCTGATCCTCAGGCCGTTGCGAACGGATCAGGGAGGTCCTCGATGGCCCAGCGACGCGGCGTAATCGCGCTCGTCTTCATTTTCGTGCTGCTCGGTTCCCTGGTGCTGTACGCCGCGTTCTCGATGCGGCGCTCGGACCGCCCGGCTCCGGGCGCGAACAACGTGCTCGTGCTCGATCTGCCGCGCACGCTCGACGAAGCTCCCCCGCCGTTCCGGCCTTACTCCTTCGACGTGCTGCGCTATCGCGAGCGGCCCCTCGTGATCGAACTCAGCCGCGGCATTCGTCGCGCCGCGATGGACGACCGGGTTCGTGCGCTCGTCGTGCACGTGGGGGACCTCGAGTGGGGTTGGGCGCGCCTGTACGAGATTCGCGACGCGCTCCAGGCGTTCCGGGCCTCCGGCAAGCCGCTGTACGCCTCGCTCGAGTCGGGGGGCGATCCCGAGTATTTCCTGGCCTCGGCCGCCGGCGTGATCTCGATGCCGCCGACCGCGAATCTCGGGCTGGACGGTCTCACGATGTCCGTCATGTTCCTTCGGGGCACGCTCGACAAGCTCGACGTGAGGCCCAACTTCGCTTCGGTCGGCGAGTACAAGTCCGCGGTCGAGGCCTACACGCGTCAGGACATGTCGCCGGCCGCGCGCATCTCGCTCGATCGTGTGCTCGACGACGAGTACTCACTGTTCGTGGACTCGCTCGCGAGCGCGCGCGGGCTGACCGCCGACACGGTGCGCGCCCGCATCGACCGCGGTCCGTTCACGGCGGCGGAGGCGTTCGCGACCGGGTGGGTGGACACGCTGCTCTACGGGGCGGACCTCGATTCGCTCGCGTCGCGTCGCGCGCGCAAGCACGCCGGGGCGGTGGCGTTCGATCGCTGGCTCTCCCGCGACGAGGACGGCTCCGGTGAGCGCGTCGCCTGGCTCGCGGCGGAGGGCGCGATCGCGTCGGGCAAGAGCCGCATCGCTCCCGGTGAAGGCCGGGTCATCGGCTCCGAGACCATGGTCGAGCTGCTCAAGGACGTCACGCGCAAGAATTCAGTGCGGGCCGTGGTGCTTCGCATCGACAGTCCCGGCGGCGACGCCCAGGCCTCGGACGAGATCTGGCGCGCCGTTCAGCGGCTCGCGCGCGTGAAGCCCGTCGTCGTGAGCATGTCGGACTACGCGGCCTCTGGCGGCTACTACATCGCGATGGGCGGATCGAAGCTCGTGGCGTCGCCCGCGACGTTGACGGGATCGATCGGGATCTTCGGCGGGAAGTTCAACCTCCTCGGTCTCTATCGAAAGCTGGGCCTCAACGTCGAGACGTTGTCGCGGGGCGCGCACGCCGACCTGATGTCGCCGTTCCGGGACTTCAGCGAAGCGGAGCGGGCGATCTACCAGCGTCAACTCGAGGAGTTCTATCGCGGCTTCGTCGCGAAGGTCGCGAGGAACCGGGGCTTCACCGAGTCCGACACCGACTCGCTCGCGCGCGGGCGAGTGTGGACCGGATGGGCGGCCCAGCAGAACGGCCTCGTGGACACTCTCGGAGGTAGCGAAGCCGCGCTCGCCGCCGTCCGCTCCGCGCTCGGACTCGAGCCCGATGCCGGGATCTCGCTCGAGCTCTACCCGCAGCCGTCTCGCACGTTCTTCCAGCAGTTCGTCGAGACGCTGATGGGCGAAGAGGACGATTCGAGCGCGGGAGTGCTCGCCGCCGCGCTTCCCGCTTCGCTCCGCCGGTGGACGGCGGCGGCGCTGCTGCCGCCGGGGCGGGCGCTCGCGCTCATGCCGTTCGCCCTCGAATTGCGCTAGCGGCGTTCGCCTTGAACGACGAACGGGCGGGGAGGATCACCCCGCCCGCCCGAGTCATCGGTGCGCCGAAACGACTACTTCTTCGGCTTGAACGTCGCGTTGATGTAGACGATCAGGTCTTCGATCTGCTGGGGCTTCAACTGACCCGTCTTGCCCCAGGCGACCATCCCGGACTTGACCTTGCCGTTCGTGATGCAGTCGCGGAGGAAATCGTCGTTGCGCTTCGGGTCCGCCCACGTCTTGGGGAGCTTCCAGTTCGGGGTCGGGTTTCCCGTCAGCTTGATGCCGCCGCTGCCGTCGGCCTTGTGGCACGCGACGCACTTGGACGCAAAGATCGGCTTGGCCGCCGCGGCGTTCCCCTTGGCGGGGCCGGCCGCCGCAGTGAGCGAGAAGAGGCCGGCCGAGAGCGAGGCGAGGCACAGCCCTGCCGCGACCGACTTGAGAACCGAACGAAACGTCATGGAGCACTCCTGAAGGTGGGACTGTGGACGCGTCGGGGAGCCCGTCCGCATCCGAGAGCCGCGCAGACTAAGGGTCGTCGCCGACGAGGGTCAAATCCGGCCGAGCGCTTCGAGCCCCGATGAGCCGCGGCCCACTTCGCGCGTCGATGTGAGTTTCGGCCGCGCTCGGCAACATTGAGGAGCGGGCGGAAGTTCGCGGCGCCGCGCGCTCGATCCGGCGCGTCGCGAGTCTTGACCCGCCTTCGGAGGCGCGTGTAACTTTCCGATTCCACTTGTAGTTACGCGCTCTGCATCTCGTCCCGCCTCGCGAGGCGAGCTCTTCCATCGACCGTCCTGCCTGTGGCGGGGAGGTGCGTCTTGAAGGAATTCAGCGCCGCTCAGATCCGCAACGTTGCACTCGTCGCCCACCACGGGGTGGGCAAGACCTCGCTCGCCGAAGCGATGCTGTTCCTCGCGAAGGCCACGAACCGGCTCGGGCGAATCGCCGACGGGACGACGCTACTCGACTACGCGCCCGACGAGATCCAGCGACAGATCACGATCAACCTGAGCCTCGCCCAGTTCGAGTGGCACGGTCACAAGGTCAATCTGCTCGACACACCCGGCTACCCGGACTTCGTCGGTGACGTCCACTCCGCGTTGCGGGTCGTCGACGCCGCGATCCTCATGATCCGCGGAAGCGCCGGAGCCGAAGTCGGAACCGAAGTCGTGTGGGAGATCCTGAAGCACGAGAAGACGCCCACGCTGCTCGTCGTGAACATGATGGACAAGGAGCACGCGAACTTCGAGAACGCCCTGAAGAGCGCGCACGACCGGCTGGGAATCAACGCGGTCGCGACGCAGCTGCCGATCGGAGAGGCCGAAGAGTTCCACGGCATCGTGGACCTGATCGAGAACAAGGCCTTCCAGTTCACGGGCAAGGGCATGGATGAGAAGAGCACCGAAGTGCCGATTCCGGCCGACATGGCCGCCGCCGTCGCCGACGCGCGCGCCCGACTCATGGAAGAAGCCGCGACGGGCGACGAACACCTGATGGAGAAGTTCCTCTCGAGCGGCGAACTCACGGTGGAGGAGATTCGCAAGGGCCTGTGCGAGCGCGTCGTCCAGGGCGACCTCGTGCCGGCCTTCTGCTGCGCCGCGACGAACAACCACGGCGTGAAGGAGATCCTCGACGAAGTCGTGGACGTGCTCCCGTCTCCGCTCGACGTGCCGGCCGAGAAGGGCGACGCGAACGGGCAGGCGGTCACCTGCAAGCCCGACGCGGCCGAGCCGTTCGCGGGCGTCGTCTTCAAGACGATGTCCGAACAGCATCTCGGCGACATCTCGATGATTCGCCTGTACTCCGGCCATCTCGAGTCGGGCCACGACCTCGTGAACACGTCGCGAAATCGCCCCGAGAAGATCGGCACGCTCTACCACCTCGTCGGGAAGGAACGCCTCGAGTGCAAGCAGTGCACGGCGGGTGACATCGTCGCGGCCGTGAAGCTCAAGGAAACGCACACCGGCGACTCCCTCGCCGACAAGTCGCGTCCCGTGAAGTTGCGCGCGCCCGCGTTCCCCGACCACGTCACCGCGGAATGCGTGCGGCCGAAGAACAAGGGCGACGAAGAGAAGATGGCGCAGGGCCTCGCGCGGCTGCACGAGGAGGATCCGACGTTCTCGCGCCACTACGAGCCGAGCACGAAGGAGACGCTCGTGTTCGGCATGGGCGACCTGCAGCTCGAGGTCATGGTGGATCGGCTGAAGAAGCGCTTCGGCGTCGAGGTGCTGCTCTCGAAGCCGCACGTGCCGTACCGCGAGACGATCCGCGGCAAGGCGCAGGGCGAGTACCGCCACAAGAAGCAGTCGGGCGGGCGCGGACAGTTCGGTGAAGTCCACCTGCGGCTCGAACCGCTTCCGCGCGGCGAGGGCTTCAAGTTCCTCGACGAGGTCAAGGGCGGCGTCGTGCCGAACCAGTACATCCCCGCGGTCGAGAAGGGCGTCGTCGGCGCGATGGAGCGCGGGCCGCTCGCCGGCTATCCGGTCGTGGACGTCGCGGTCGCGCTGTTCTTCGGCAAGCACCACGACGTGGACTCATCGGAAATGGCGTTCAAGATCGCGGCCGAGAGCTGTTTCCACGAGGTCATGACGAGCCCGACGGCGAAGGCGATCCTGCTCGAGCCGATCCACGAGATCTCGGTCCGCGTGCCCGAGGAATTCCTCGGCGACGTGATGGGCGACCTGTCCTCGCGGCGCGGCAAGATCCAGGGCACCGAGGCCGACGGCCACTACCAGGTCGTGCGCGCGACGGCGCCCGAGGCCGAGCTCTACAAGTACGCGACGCACCTGCGCTCGCTCACGCAGGGACGCGGCATGCACGGCGCGCGGTTCTCGCACTACGAAGAAGTGCCGCGCGAACTCGCGGACAAGGTCATCGCGGCCGCGAAGGCCGAGAAGGAAGCAAACGCTCACGCCTAGGTTCGGGGCGATCCGCCGGTCCCGAACCGGAGGCCCGCCCGATCCGGGCTCGCCGCGCGCCGGTCGCGCGTGACGGGTTCCATCGGGCGCGTCGGCGGGACGAACACGGAGGCTGATCGCAGGGATGCGCGTTCTGGGACTCGATCCGGGCAGCCGCGTCACGGGCTTCGGCCTCGTGGAGCGGCTCGGCAACCACTACCGCTGCCTCGCGCACGGAGTCGCGACGGCGAACGCCCGGCTGCCGCTCGCACAGCGTCTCATCGCGATCGTCGAGCGTGTCGGTGAGGTGCTCGATCAGACGGCGCCCGATTGCGTCGCCGTCGAAACCGCGTTCTATCACGAGAACGTGCGCTCCGCGCTCGTACTCGGCCACGTGCGCGGCGCGTTGCTCGTCGCGGCGGCGCAGCGCGGCTTCGAGATCGCCGAATACTCGCCGCGCGAGATCAAGTTGAGCGTCGCCGGGAACGGTGGCGCGGCGAAAGAGCAGGTGAGCTACATGGTGAAGCGGCTGCTGCGTCCGGACGGCACCCTCGCGACCGACGCCGGCGACGCGCTCGCCGTGGCGCTGTGTCACCTGAACCGCGCCGGCCGCATCGAGCCGCGAGCCCGTGCGGCGACGGCCGCGGCGCGAGAGCTGCAGGCGCTGCTCGCGCGCCGGAGCGTCCGATGATCGCATCCGTACGCGGCACGCTGCTCGAAAAGGGCCCCGGTTTCTGCGTGATCGAGGCCGGCGGCGTCGGCTACCAGGTGTGGGTGTCCGCGAACACGCTCGCGGCGCTTCCCGCGCGTGGCGACCCGGCCTTCCTGCGGACACGGCAGATCGTGCGTGAGGACGCGCTGCAGCTGTTCGGCTTCGCCGATGCCGACGAATTGCGGCTCTTCGACCTGCTGCTGACCGTGAACGGCGTCGGCCCCAAGGTCGCGATCGCCGCGCTCGGCGGCATGAAGCCGGCGCAACTCGCGCGCGCGATCCGCGACGAGCGGCTCGCGGCGCTCACGGCCGTGCCCGGCATCGGCAAGAAGACCGCGGAGCGGATCATCGTCGAGCTGCGCGACAAGCTCGACGCGCCGCCCGGCGCCGCGCCGGTGCGCGAGTCCGGCGTCCTGCCGAGGGCCGGCGGCTTCGACGACGCCGTCGCCGCTCTCGTGCATCTCGGCTACACTGCCGCGCAATCGCGGGACATCGTGAGCGAAGTGGCGGGCGAGGGCGACGAGCCGGTCGAGTCGCTGGTGCGCCGCGCGCTCTCCCGCCTCGGCAAGGCCGCCGTCACGACGCGCTGATCGGAGGACCGCTCATGGACGAACGCATCCCGCGCGAGCGGAAGCCGGCCCGACCGGAGCACCCGGCGCGCGTCGGCGATCCCGAGCCGTTCGCCGAGGACCTGCAGGAGGAAGGACGGCTGCGGCCGCTCGCGCTCGACGATTTCGTCGGGCAGCCGGCGCTCAAGGAGCAGCTCCGGATCTTCCTCGACGCCACGAAACGCCGCGGCGAAGCGCTCGACCACGTGCTGTTCCACGGCCCGCCGGGACTCGGCAAGACCACGCTCGCGGCGATCCTGGCGCACGAGCTCGGCGTCGAGATCACGCACACCGCCGGCCCCGTCATCGGCATGCCGGGAGATCTCGCCGGCCTGCTCACGAACGTCGGGGCGCGCGGCGTGCTGTTCGTGGACGAAATCCACCGGCTGAGCCCGATCGTCGAGGAGTACCTGTACCCGGCGCTCGAGGACTTCACGCTCGACCTCGTGATCGACAAGGGCCCGAACGCGCGCTCGATCAAGTTCAATCTCGAGCGCTTCACGCTCGTCGGCGCCACGACGCGCGCCGGCCTGCTGTCCGCGCCGCTGCGCGCGCGCTTCGGCATGACGCTGCGGCTCGACTACTACGCGGCCGCCGATCTCGCGCGCATCGTCGAGCGTTCCGCGCGCATCCTCGCGACCGAGATCGAGCCCGCCGCGGCGCTCGAGATCGCGCGCCGCGCGCGCGGCACGCCGCGCGTCGCGAACCGCCTGCTGCGCCGCGTGCGCGACGTCGCGCTCGTAAAGGGCGACGGGCGCGTGACGCTACCGATCACGCGCGACGCGCTCCGCCTGCTCGAGGTGGACGAGCGCGGTCTCGACGACATGGACCGCCGCCTCCTGGACGCACTGATCCGCAAGTACGAGGGCGGGCCCGTCGGCCTCAACACGCTGGCCGTGGTGGTCGGGGAGGAGGCGGGAACGCTCGAGGACGTCTACGAGCCCTTCCTCGTTCAGGAGGGCTTCATCAAGCGGACGCCGCGCGGCCGCGAAGCGACCGCACTGGCGTACGCGCACCTCGGACTCGCGGCGCCGCGCCACGGCCTCGTGCGCGACGCGGCGCAGCCGGAGCTGCCGCTTCCCTGAGCGCCTCGCCCCTCGATTACGAGCTGCCCGCCGAACTCATCGCGCAGCATCCCGCCGCGCGGCGCGAGGACTCGCGACTGCTCGTCGTCGAACGCGCGAGCCGGCGGTTCACGGACGTGACGTTCTCGGCGATCGGGCGGTGGCTGCGCGCGGGGGACGCGCTGGTCGTGAACGAGACGCGCGTGCGCCCGGCGCGGCTCGACGTGCGGCGCGCGAGCGGCGGGCGCGTCGAGCTGCTGTTCGTGCGTCCCGAGGGCGACGGCCGCTGGCGCGTGCTCGCGAAGCCCGCGAAGAAGGCGGCGCCGGGAACGGCGCTGACGAGCGTCGACGACACGCTGGAACTCGAGGTCGACGCGATCGGAGAGGACGGCGAACGCGTCGTGCGGGTCACGCGCGGCGACCTCGACCGCACGCTGCGATCCTCGGGGCACGTTCCGCTGCCGCCCTACATCCATCGCGCCGCGACGCCCGAGGACGCCGAGCGCTACCAGACCGTGTTCGCGCGCGTGGACGGCGCCGTCGCCTCGCCCACGGCGGGCCTGCACTTCTCGACCGCGCTGCTCGAATCGCTCGCCTCGGCGGGTGTGCGGCGCGCGGAAGTCCTGCTGCACGTAGGCCCCGGCACGTTCCGCCCGATCGCGACCGAGGACCCGCGCGATCACCGCATGGACGAGGAGTGGTTCGAGGTGACCGGTGCGTGCGCGTCGGCCCTCTCGGCGGCACGCGACGCGGGCGGGCGCATCGTCGCCGTCGGCACCACGAGCGTGCGGGCGCTCGAGTCCGCGTGCGACGCGCGCGGCGGCACGCTCGGCGCCGCCTCGGGGTGGACGCGCAAGTACATCCTGCCGCCCTACGAGTTCCGCGCGGTGGACGCGCTCGTCACGAACTTCCACCTGCCGCGCACGACGCTGCTGCTGCTCGTCGCGGCGTTCGCCGGCGAGGACCTGACGCGCGCCGCGTACGCGCACGCGGTGCGCGAGCGCTATCGCTTCTACAGCTACGGCGACGCGATGCTGATCGTCTGAAGCGCGCCGCGCGCGCTCAGAGCGGCGGGTTGCCGTGCTTCTTCGCGGGCAGCGTCTGCTTCTTGTTCTGCAGCATCTCGAGCGCCGCGATGAGGCGCGGGCGCGTGTCCTCGGGTTCGATGACGTCGTCGATGAACCCGAGTTCCGCCGCGATCCACGGCGAGGCGAGACGCTCGTTGTATTCGGCGATCAGGCGCTTGCGCTCGGCCGCCGGGTCCTTCGCCTTCGCGATCTCGTCTCGATAGAGGATGTTCACCGCGCCTTCGGCGCCCATCACGGCCAGCTCCGTCGTCGGCCACGCGATGTTGTAGTCGCCGCGGATGTGCTTGCTCGACATGACGTCGTACGCGCCGCCGTAGGCCTTGCGCAGGATCACGGTGAGCTTCGGCACGGTCGCCTCGCAGTACGCGTAGAGGAGCTTCGCGCCGTGCCGGATGATGCCGCCCCACTCCTGGCGCGTGCCGGGCAGGAACCCGGGCACGTCCTCGAACGTGAGCAGCGGCACGTTGAAGGCATCGCAGCAGCGCACGAAGCGGGCGCCCTTCACCGACGAATCGATGTCGAGCACGCCCGCGAGCACCTTCGGCTGGTTCGCGACGATACCGATCGGCCGGCCGTTCAATCGCGCGAAGCCGACGACGATGTTCTGCGCGAAGTGCTCGTGCACCTCGAAGAACTCGCCGTGGTCGACGACGTGGCGGATGACGTCCTTCACGTCGTACGGCTTGTCGGCCTGATCGGGCACGATCGTGCCGAGCGCGGCGTCGCGCCGCTCCACCGGATCGGAGCACGCGATCCGCGGCGGCTCCTCCTGGTTGTTGCTCGGCAGGTACGAGAGCAGCCGGCGCACGTGGCGCAGGCAGTCGGCGTCGTCCTTCGCGGCGAAGTGCGCGACGCCGCTCTTCGAGTTGTGGCTCATCGCGCCGCCGAGGTCCTCGAACGACACCTCTTCGGCGGTGACGGCCTTGATCACGTCGGGACCGGTCACGAACATGTAGCTCGTGCCTTCGGTCATGATCGTGAAGTCGGTGATCGCGGGGGAGTAGACCGCGCCGCCCGCGCACGGGCCCATGATGGCGGAAATCTGCGGCACGACCCCCGAGGCGAGGGTGTTGCGCAGGAACACGTCGGCGTAGGCGCCGAGCGACTGGACGCCCTCCTGGATGCGCGCCCCGCCCGAGTCGTTGAGCCCGATGACCGGGGCGCCGTTCTCCATCGCGAGGTCCATGATCGCGCAGATCTTCCGGCCGTTGGCCTCGCTCATCGTGCCGCCGAAGACCGTGAAGTCCTGCGCGAACACGTACACGAGCCGCCCGTCCACGAGCCCCCAGCCCGCGACGACCCCGTCGCCGGTGATGCGCCGGCTGCCCATGCCGAACTCGGTGGACCGGTGCGTGACGAACGCTCCGATCTCCACGAACGATCCGGGATCGAGCAGCAGCTCGAGCCGCTCCCGGGCCGTCAGACGGCCCTGCGCGTGGATCTTCGCGACGCGCTCCGGGCCGCCTCCGGCGAGCGATTGTTCACGCCGCCGGCGCAGCTCGGCCAGACGCTGTTCTCGGTTCACGGGCCCCTCCGGAAGGACGAAGTCGGAATCGGCCGCAGACTAGGGAGGGGGTCGAAGAGGGTCAAGCGCACGCTCGAACGCCGACGCTCGCGACGAGCAGGACGGGTGGACGCGCCTGTTCAGCCGAGGCATCCACCGGACCGTCTCTCCAAACGCCGCTCGTTCGAATATTCAGCGCTTCGTCAACATTCTCGTTGACCCGCTTCGCGGCGAGCCGCACCTTTTCGCGCGGGAGTCGTGCCGTCCGCTCAGGACGAGCCGCGCGGCCCGAATTCACGCGCCTGCCGGGAATCCGCCCGTCGGCCGCCCCTTCTCCGGAGGAGGTCCTCCATGCCGCTTCGCTATCGCATCTGTGCCGTCCTCACCGCCCTCGGTCTCGCGGTTGCCGCCACGACGGCGCTCGCCGCCAAGCCCGCGCCGCAGGTCGAGCCGTACGACGGTCTGCCGCTGCAGGACGTCGTGGTCGGAACGCCGTACAACACGCACTCGACCTGCGTCCTCGGGGAGACCGGTGCTCCCGCGTGGCTCATCAACTATGTCGCTCCACCGGACGACGCGTACCTGCAGCTCATCCGTCCGTCGGACTGCGCCGCGTGCTCCGGGCCGGGGGGCGTGATCGTCACGAAGGTCAACATGCTGATCAACTTCCGCGTCGTCTGCACGCAGCAGGTCGCCGTCTACGTCGTCGCGGCTGCCGGCGACGCCGCGTGCCGCGTGCCCGATGCGAACAACGTGCTGTGCGGTCCGCTCTACTACAACCTGACGCCGCCGGCCGCCGGCAACTACAACTTCTCGATGCCGCTGCCTCCGGGCTGCTGCATCACGCAGGACGCGTTCATCGCGGTGAACTTCATCACGCCGGGAACGGGCTGCTCGACCTCGACGACGGTGCCGCGCCTCATCACGACGGCCGCGTGCAACGCCTGCCAGTCCTACAACGTCTGGTCGGGCGGCACGGACGACCTGTGCGTCGACATCGGCTTCCCCGGAAACCCGATCCTCAACGCCGACGTCGACTGCTGCAACGTCGTGCCGACGACGCCGCACTCGTGGGGCAGCATCAAGACCCTGTACCGCTAGTCCGCATCCTTCGCGATACGGCGCCGGAGCTTCGAGCTCCGGCGCCGTTCGCGTTCCGGGCGCGGCGCGTGTGCTACGTTTCGCGCCCATCCCGATCCGCGCGAGGAGATCCATGAGCGAATCCGCACTCGAACGCATCCAGAACGACATGACGGCCGCGATGAAGAGCAAGGATGCCGACACGCTGAGCACGCTGCGCATGCTGAAGGCCGCGCTGCTCGAAGCGAAGACGAAGAAGGCCAAGGAGGCGCCCTTCACGGCCGACGAAGAGATCGAGATCCTGCAGCGCTACGTGAAGAAGCGCCGCGAGACGATCGAGGAACTGAAGCGCATCGGCCGCACCGAGACGCTCGCGCGCGAAGAGCAGGAGATCGCGGTGACGCAGCGCTACCTGCCCGAGATGCTGTCCGAGACCGAACTGCGCGCACTCATCGCCGACGCCGTGAAGCAGTCCGGAGCGTCCGCGCCGAAGGACATGGGCAAGGTGATGGGATTGCTGATGGGCAAGGTGAAGGGGAAGGCCGAGGGCGGAACGGTGTCGCGGCTCGTGAAGGAAGCGCTCGGCGGCTGAGGCGCGCCGCCGGTCAGCGCGCGGACCCCGGAACGGAGCCGGCGGGCGGCGCCTCGGGTCCGGGGGAAGGCGCGACGGAAGGCTCCGGGCCTGCCGCGTTCGCCGAGTCAACGGCTCCGAACCACGGCTCCGGCGGCGCCGCGATCGCTCGGCGGTACTCCGCATCGCTCAGGTAGCCGCGGCGGTGCAGTCGTCCCGCGATGAGGCGCGCACGCCGCTCGATGCGGCGCGGCGGATCGAGCGCCGAGAAGCGCCGCGGGTTGATGATGACCGCAGCGAGCAGCACCGACTGGCGGGCGTCCAGCGCCGCGGCCGAGACGCCGAAGTAGTGACGCGCGGCGGCTTCGGCGCCGAACACGCCGTCGCCCCACTCGATCACGTTCAGGTACAGCTCGAAGATGCGCCGCTTCGTGAGCGCGCGCTCGAGCCGGTACGCGAGCAGGACCTCTTCGATCTTGCGCAGCGGCGAGCGCGCGTTCGAGAGCCACAGGTTCTTCGCGAGCTGCTGCGTGATCGTGCTCCCGCCGCGCACGATCCGTCCCGCCTCCCAGTTGCGGCGCGCCGACGCGCGCAGCTCGTTCCAGTCGAGGCCGCCGTGGCTGAAGAACGCGTCGTCCTCCGCGACGAGCACGGCCCGCCGGAGCATCGGCGAGATGCGATCGTAGGGAACGACGCGCTGGCGGATCGCGAGCGTTCGTCCGCGGCGCGCCGCCTCGGCGATTCGCGCCTGCATGAGCGCGGTGCGCTTCGGCGTCGTGCGCGCGAGGACGGAGACGTCGCGGCCGGCGGCGCGAGCGCCCAGCACGGCGAGGATCGCGAGCATCGCGACCATCAGCCAGGCGAGGGCGGGGCCGAAGCGCTTCACGGCGCCGATTCGGCCGACAGCACGATCGCCGTCGTGTCGTCGTGCGGGTCGGCGCCCGCGCGAAACCGCGCGAGTTCGTCGAACACCGCGGCGAGCGCGCGGCCGGCCTCCGACGCGCCGCACGCGCTCCACAGCCGCTCGAGCCGCTCGAACCCGAATTCGTCACCGGACGGGCCGCGGGCCTCGCTGATGCCGTCGCTGTAGCCGAGCAGCGCGTCGCCGGCGGCGAGCGCCGTCCGGCCGCGTTCGTAGCGCCAGTCCTCGAGGAAGCCGAGCGCGATGCCGCCCGTCTCGAGCCGCTCCACCGAACCGCCGGCGCGGCGAACGAGCGCCGGCGTGTGTCCCGCGTTCACGTACTCGAGCGCGCCGCCGGCCGGATCGAACTCCGCGTAGAACAGCGTCACGTAGTGCCCGGGCGGGGCGTGACGACGGACGCTGCGGTTGAGCGACGCGATCGCGTCCTCGACCGGGCGACGGCCGTTGCAGATCGCGCGCAGCGAGGCGATCGTGCTCGCGATCAGCAGCGCCGCGGGCACACCCTTGCCCGAGACGTCGGCGATCGCGAACGCGAATCGTCCGCCGTCGAGCGCGAAGTGGTCGAACGCGTCCCCGCCCACGGCGCGCGCGGGCTCCACGCGACCGGCGACGCGCCGGGCGCCCACGGCGAGCGGCGCGTCCGGAACGAGCGCTCGCTGCGTGTCGCGCGCGCGGTCCAGCTCCTCCTCGAGCCGGCGCGTGCGCGCCTCGAATTCGCGCTTCGCTTCGGCTTCGGCGCGCAACCGCGCCTGCTCGATCGCCACGGCCGAATGCGACGCCACGGTCGCGAGCAGCTGGACGTCGCCCGCGCTCCACGTGCGGCCGGGGCGCGTCTCGGTGACCGCCAGGAATCCGATCCGGCGGTCTTCCACGACGAGCGGCACGGCGAGCGCCGCTCGGAGGTTCTCGGGCGCGCGCGCCAGCGCGGGGAAGCGCGGGTCCGTGCGCAGGTCCGGCGTGGCGAGCGACGACGCGCTCTCGAGGTGCCCCATTACGGTGAAGCTCACGAACGGCGGCCACGAGGCGCTGCCCGATCCGCGACCGCCGCGCCGGACGACCGTGAACAGTCCCGACGCGTTGTCGTCGCCGCCCTGGAGGCGCAACGAGCCTTCCTCGGCGGCGAGCAGGTCGGTGGTCGCGCCGACGATCCAGTCGAGGATGACCTGAAGTTCGGTCGTGGACGCGAGCACGCGCGCGAGCTCCGTGAGGAATCGGAGCTCGGCGGCGAGACGCGAAGCGTCGGTCGTCGGCGAGGGATCGGGGCGCATTCGGAGCGCGTGAGCGCGGGGCCATCGTAGGCGCGGCCGCGGCGCGGCTCAAGACGCGCGTCGCGAGAGCCGCTCCGCTTGCCGCTCTTCGAAAGCGCTTCCTATACTGCCGCCTCCCGGAGCCCCGCCGCGCGATCCGCGCGCGTCGCGAACTCCGCGTCATCCGCGAGCCCCGCCCATGAGCACGACGACCCTCCCGACCTACGCGAACCTGCTGATCGAACGCCGCGACGCGATCACGATCCTGACCGTGAACCGGCCGCAGGTGCTGAACGCCCTCAACCACGCCACGATCGGCGAGATCGACGACGCCGCACGGCGGTTCGCCGAGGACGACGCCCAGCGCGCGCTGATCGTGACCGGCGCGGGGGAGAAGAGCTTCGTCGCGGGCGCGGACATCAACGAACTCGCGCCGCTCGGCGCGCGCGAAGCGGAGGCGACCTCGGCGTTCGGCCAGCGCGCGTTCGACCGGCTCGCGAACGTCAACAAGCCCGTGATCGCCGCGGTCAACGGCTTCGCGCTCGGAGGCGGCTGCGAGCTGGCGCTCGCCTGCCACCTGCGGATCGCGTCCGAGAACGCCGTGCTCGGACTGCCCGAGGTGAGCCTCGGCATCATTCCCGGCTACGGCGGGACGCAGCGCCTGCCGCGTCTCGTGGGCCCGGCGCGCGCGCTCGAACTCCTGACGACGGCGCGCAAGGTGAAGGCGGACGAGGCCGAGCGCATCGGGCTCGTGAACCGCGTCGTGCCGCAGGCGAAGCTGCTCGAAGAGGCGGTCGCGCTCGCGCAGGCGATCCTGAAGAACGGTCCGATCGCCGTCGCCGCCGTGCTCGAAGCGGTGCGACACGGCGCGGGGATGTCGCTGCCCGACGCGCTCCGGCTCGAGAGTTCGTTCTTCGGCACGATGGCGGCGAGCCGCGACATGCACGAGGGCCTCACCGCGTTCCTCGAGAAGCGTCCCGCGAAGTTCGAGAATCGCTGATCGTCCATATCGCGAGCGTCGCACCACCAGGCCGCGTCCGGGGCTCCTCTGCTCTCGGGAGGAGAACAGCCTCCGCCCCACCTTTGAGTCGGGATCGCTGCGGGGCACTCCGATCCGCCGCGTCCGGTGCTCCGCTGCTCTCGGGAGGAGGACGGCCCCCGCCCCACCTTCACTCCTCCCGAGAGCAGCGAGGCCCCGACGCTCGCCAATGCAGCCGCAGGGGCGATCGAAGCCCTCCGGGAGGATTGAAGGTGGGTGGGGGCCGTCCTCCTTCCGGAGGGGAAGCTGATCGCCCTGGGCGTGTCGAAGCGAAAGCGACGATCGCCCCGGGCGTGTCGAAGCGAAAGGGGCGCTCTCCTCGAGCCCGTCGCAGCGGAACGCCGCGCCTTCCACCACGCGTCGGAGCTGCTACTGCCGCACTCCCCGCGTTCGAAGTCGCGCGGGCGCGTTCACTCCGGGAGCGAATGAGACGTCGCCGGCGGCCGCCACGGGTTGAGCCCGCACCGCCTCGTGCCGATAATGCCGCCGCACAGGGAGGTGCCCATGAACGATGTGCTTCCGATGCTCCTGTCCACCGCGCTCGGCACGATCGTCGGCTGGGAGCGGCAGATGGGACGCAAGCCCGCCGGACTCCGCACGCACACGCTCGTGTGCCTCGGCTCCACGATGTTCGTGCTGATGGCACCGCACGCTATGAAGAGCTTCGGCATGGCGAACTTCGACCCCACGCGCATCATTCATGGCGTCGTCACCGGCGTCGGCTTCCTCGGCGCGGGCAGCATCATGCGCACCGAGGGCTACGTGCACGGCCTCACGACCGCCGCGAGCGTGTGGATGGTCGCCGCGATCGGCGTCGCCGTCGGCGTGCACGCGTACGGGCTCGCGATCGGCGGAACGCTGCTCGGGCTCCTGATCCTCGAAGGCTATCGCTGGGTCGAGCGCTTCCTGTCGCCCGACGGCGAGTGACGTCTCAGCGCGTGAGCAGCATGCGGCGCACGCGGCGCTCGTCGCCGGCCGTGAGCACCGCGAAGTAGATCCCGCTCGCGACGCGACGTCCGTCCTCGTCGTCGCCGCGCCACTCGGCCGCGTGCGTTCCCGCTTCGAACGCTCCGCGCGCGAGCGTGCGCACGCGGCGCCCCGCCGGATCCAGCACCTCGAGCGTCACGCGTGCCGCGCTCGGCAGCGCGAATCGCAACTGCGCGTAGCCGCGAACCGGATTCGGGGCGATCGGGGCGAGCCGCAGCTCGGACGGCGACTCGGGGGCGTCCGTCGTCGCGCCGGGCGCGGGCCCCTGGAGCTTGCCGTTCCGGTCGATCCTCGTCAGGCGCGCGAGCGGCACCGCCGTGTTCTCGAACGACCACACGATCACCGCGCCGCCGAGTCCGTCCGAGACGACGCTCGGGACCGCGTCGCGACCGGCGACGACGCCGACGTCGTTTCCGCTCGTCGCCCAGCCGGTCGGGCGCGTGCCGTCGGCGGCCGCGCGCTGCGCCACGAGCGTGATCGAGCCGGTGTTGAAGTTGCCCGAGCGGTACACGACGATCGCGCCGCCGAGGCCGTCCGGAACGATCGAGACGTCGCGATCGTCGCTCGTCGAGACGTCGAGGCCGGTCCCCTCCGGCACCCAGCCCGGCGCGACGGCACCGCTTCCGAGCACGCGCAGCGCGTAGATGTCCGTCTTCTTCGTCGCGCTGAGGCGGTTGTCGTCCCACGCGAGGATCACGCCGCCCGCGCCGTCGCTCGCCGCGCCGCGCAGCCACTGGTCCAGCGGCGCCGAACACACGTAGTAGCCCTCGACGACCCAGCCCGGAGCGGGGACGCCGTCGCCGCGGATGCGCGTGAGCTTCACGTCCATGTCCACCGTGTACTGGGACCAGGCGGCGAACACGCCACCCGCCCCGTCGGGCACGAGCGCCGGGGCCGAGACGAGTCCGACCATCTGGCCGAGCGTCACGCCGTCGTTGATCGGCCAGCCGGCCGCGAACTCGCCCGAGTTCGCGATGCGATGCAGGTGCATCAGCGAATCGGCGCCGAGGTAGAACGTGAACGCCCCGCCCGCGTCGTCGGGGATCGAGGTGAAGGGGCTCGTCGGACCGCCCAGCAACCCGATCGAGCGGCCGTTCCTCGGCCAGCCTTCCGCGCGCGAGCCGAGCGGCGTGACGCGCGAACCGTAGAGGAACGTGAACGGGCGCGTGCGCTCGTCCGCCCACAGCACGAGCGCGCCGCCCGCGCCGTCGGGGTGCAGCCGCGGCGCCGTCTGGTTGCGGGCCGACGTGCACACCGCCGATCCGTTCGCGAGCCAGCCGTCGGCGATCGCGGGGCCCGCGACGACGTGCTGCACCCAGACGTCCCAGTCGCCCGCGGGGCCCGTCTGTTCCCACGCGACGAACACGCCGCCGGCGCCGTCGGGAAGGAGCGCGGGCGATCGCTGCGCGGCCGAGGCGGGGCCGGGGCGGAAGCCGTCGAGCGGCCAGCCGGGCGCGACGTCTCCGGACGTCGTGAAGCGCTGGACGCGGACCTTCTGCTCGTCGCGCGTGTCGGTCCAGGCGACGAACAGGCCGCTCGTGCCGTCGGCCACGACGACTGGCTGCGTCTGGTAGCCGCCGGACGCGTTGACGAAGAGCGGCGAAGTCGACGCGATCGGCCACGCGGCGTGCGCGGAGGCCGCCGGGAGCGAGAGGAGCACGATGGCGCAGCCGGCTCGAACGAGGCGCAAGGCGGGGGACCGACCTCTCATGGGGCGGAGCGTGGTGAACGACGGCGATCGCCGCGCGGACTCGGGCAGGCCAGCCGGGGTGGCGCGCAGCGCACTATCTTAGTGGGTGCTCCGCGGCGCCCTCAACGACAGAAAGCGGTCTCGCGCCGTTGTGACGAGCGGAGGGATCCGCTCCGTTCGGCCCCGGCCAACCGCGATCGGCTCACACTTCGATCGCCGCCAGTTCCTCGAGGACCCAGTCGCCGATCCGATCGGTGCCGACGCCCGAGTCGGTGCCCACGGAGGGCAAGCGCTTGGACCGCAACAGGGAAGCGGCGGCGGCTTCGATCCTGCGCGAGGCACGGACCTCGCCCAGGTACTCGAGCATCATCGAGACGGCCATCACGGTCGCGATCGGACTCGCGACGTTTCGTCCTGCGAAGGCGGGCGCCGAACCGTGGATGGGCTCGAACAGGCTGACGCGCCCCGGGTGCAGGTTCCCGCTCGCCGCGACGCCGAGCCCGCCCTGGATCATGGCCGAGAGGTCCGTGAAGATGTCGCCGAACATGTTGCTCGTGACGACCGTGTCGTAGTCCTGCGGGTCGCGCACGACGTACATGCACGCGGCGTCGATGTACTGGTGGTTGCGCGTCACGTCCGGGTACTCGGCGCCGACCTCGGCGAACACGCGGGTCCACAGGTCCATCGCGCGGATCGCGTTCGCCTTGTCCACGAGCGTGAGCTTCTTGCGCGGCCGCGAGCGCGCGAGCTCGAACGCGTAGCGGATCACGCGCTCGACGCCCTTGCGCGTGAAGATGATCTCCTGCGTCGCGACCTCGTCGGGCGTGCCCTTCTTGAAGAAGCCGCGCATGCCGGCGTACGCGTCCTCGGTGTTCTCGCGCACGACGACGAAGTCCACGCGCTCGGGACCGACGCCCTTGAGCGGGCAGAGGTGCTCCGCGTACAGCTTGACGGGCCGGAGGTTCACGAACAGGTCGAGGTCGAATCGCAGCTTCGCGATGATCCCGAACTCGAGCAGGCCGACCTCGATGCGCGGATCGCCGATCGCGCCGAGCAGGATCGCGTCGTGCCCGCGGATCTCGGCGAACGCCGAGTCGGGGAAGACCTCCTTCGTGCGCAGGTAGTGCTCGGCGCCGAACGGATAGTGCGTGAGTTCCACGCCGAAGCCCTCGAGCGACGCCGCGCGGTCGAGCACGCGCAGCCCCTCGCGCACCACTTCGGGGCCGATGCCGTCGCCCGAGATCACGGCGATTCGATAGCGCTTCGTCATCGTTCGCTCTCCGGTCGTGACGCGCGGCGGGCCCGCGCGAACAGGGTCAGACGCGCGTTTCGTCCAGCGACGCGAGGACCGCGCGGATGTCGTCGTCGGTGAGCACGCGGTCCACGCTCTTCGCGCGCTGGAACACCGCCTTCACCCGCTCGGGCGTCGCTTCGATGCCGCGCTGCTCGAGCCAGAAGATCACGTTGCTCTCGCCGCTCATCGGCCCGACCTCGATCTCCTGGCGGCGGCCGACGATTCCCGCGGGCACGCCCGAGTACACGCGGTCGGCGAGCCAGTCCTCGCCCTTGCGGAACGCCTTGATGACCGCTGCCGCGTGGACGCCGGTGCCGGTGCGGAACGCGTCGGAACCGATGACGGGGTAGTTCGGCGGAATCGGCACGCCGGTGGTGCGGCTCGTCAGCTCGCAGTACTCGGGCAGCGCCGTGAGGTCGTTGTCGATCCAGCCGAAGAGCCGCAGGTTCACGAGCACCTGGTCCATCGGCGTGTTCCCGACGCGCTCGCCGATGCCGATCGCGCAGCCGTGCACGCGCGACGCGCCGGCGCGGATCGCGGCGATCGTGTTGATCACCGACAGGCCGCGATCGTTGTGCCCGTGCCAGTCGATCCCGATGTCCGTGAGCCCCGTCTCGCGGATCACGTGCTGCGTGAAGTGAACGAGGTTGCGCACGCCGCTCGGCATGACGTGGCCGACGGTGTCGCACAGGCAGAGCCGCTTCGCGCCGCAGCGCAGCGCGGTCTGGAACAGCGCGCGCAGCGTGTCGGGGTGCGCGCGCACGGTGTCCTCGGTGACGTACATCACGGGCAGGCCGGCCGAGACCGCGTAGGTGACCGCGTCCTCGGTGTGACGCAGCATCACGTCCAGCGTCCAGTTCTCGGCGAACTGGCGGATCGGCGAGGAGCCGATGAACGTGCACGCTTCGATCGGGATGCCGGTCTTCTGCGAGACCTCGACGATCGGCTCGATGTCGTGCCGCAGCGTGCGCGCGGCGCAGTTCGCCTGAATGCGCAGCCGCGAGTTCGCGATCTCCTGGGCGAGCCGCGTGACGTCCTTCACGACGTGCGGTCCCGCGCCCGGCAGGCCGATGTCGGCCGTGTCGATCCCGAGCCGCTCCATCAGGTGGAGCAGGCGGATCTTGTCCTCGATCGCTGGGGAGCGGACCGACGGCGACTGCAGCCCGTCGCGCAGCGTCTCGTCGTCGAATTGGATCCGGAAGGGCGGACGCTCGTACTGCTCGTCGGCCAGATTCCAGTCGTAGATCAGTTCACGATCGTCCATCGGAGGCCTCCGGAGCGCGCGTCGCGGTCGGGAACGTGCGGCAGAGTACGCGCGCGGCGAGAAGCCGGGCAAGGCTTTGCGGCGCGCCGCCGCGTGCGATCGGACCGGCGGTCCGCCACCCGCCGGGTGGCCCGGAACTTGTTTCGTGGACCGCGCCCCGCGGGTTAGAGTGCGCGCTCGAGCCGCAAGCTTGCATCGCGCACGGCCGCTCCGGGCGAAACGCTTCCGAGGGAGTCACCGCACCGCATGAACCGAGCCCTGATCACCGCCGTCTTCGCACTGCTCGTCGCCGTCCCGGCCGCCGCCCAGAACGCTTCGACCGCGGGCGCGCTCGAGGTGTACGCGACGCATCAGAGCCTCGGCGTCCGCCTCGCCTACACGGGTGACGCGAACGCGAACGCGACGGCCCGCGTGGACTGGAAGGCCACGAGCGAAGCGAACTGGCACACCGGCATGTCGCTCACGCGCATCACGGGCCCGCGCTGGGCCGGAAGCGTGCTGTGGCTCTCGCCGGCGACGAGCTACGACGTGCGCGTCACGATCACCGATCCCGACGGCGGCGGCACGGCCACGGGCTCGGCCACCACGCGCGACCGCCTGCCGTCGTCGCCCACCGGCGCCGTCTGGTGGGTGGCGACGAACGGCAGCGATTCGAACCCCGGTTCGAGCGCCGCGCCCTTCGCGACCGTGCAGGCCGGACTCAACGCGGCGCAGCCCGGCGACCAGGTGCGCGTGCGCGCCGGCGTCTACTACCAGACGTTCGACACGCCGCGCTCGGGCACGGCCGGTAGCCCGATCCACCTCGTCGCCGACGGCCCGGGCGTCGTGCTCGACGGCTCCGACCCGGCCTACCTCGCGCGCACCGACTGGCGCGACGACGGCGGCGGCGTCTTCAGCGTTCCGTTCACCGGCGCGACGCGCCTCGTGGTGGCGGACTCGAGCATGCGCCTCTACAAGCAGACGACGCTCGCGAACCTGCAGGCGAACGCGAACGCGATGACGCAGGGCTGGGCCGCGGAAGGCGGGCGGCTGTACGTGAAGCGCGAGGACGGCGCCTCGCCGAACGGCCGCACGACGCACGTCGCGCGCTACGACATGGCGGGCTACGTGGACGTCGCCTACGTGCGCGTCGTCGGCTTCGAGATCCGCTACTACGGCACGACGACCGCCGCCGCGGGGCTGTCGCTGCGGGGCTCGACGAACTGCGAGGCGATCGGGAACTCGATCTGGAACATCGGCGGCAAGGGGATCTACCTGCGCGTCGGCGCCGCGAACAACCTGGTCGAGTACAACGTGTGCCGCGATACGCGCATCTCGGGCTGGCCCTGGAACGCGACGAAGGCGCACGAAGAGGAGCTGCAGGGCATCTCGCACCGCGGCGGGCGCGGAAACGTCATCCGCTACAACACCGTGCGCGGCACGTTCGACGGCATCGACTCGGGCGGCGACACGAGCACCGAGGACGTCGCCGCCGACACCGACATGCACGACAACCGCGTGATCGGCGTCGCGGACGACGCGCTCGAGACCGAGGACTTCGGCGGCATCAACTACCGGTGCTTCCGCAATTGGGTCGAGGACCCGCTCAACTGCATGAGCATCGCGCCGAACAACATCGGCCCCGAATACGTGCTCTTCAACACGTTCCACAACTTCCGCAAGGGCGGCTTCAAGCTCTCGATCACGTCGAACGGCGAGACGATCATCGCGCACAACACGATCTCGAGCCCGAAGGGCGGCACGGGCCCCGTGTATCCGACCGGGCCGTACTCGAACAAGCACTGGCTGAACAACATCATGGTCGGCAACGGCCAGCCTTCGATCGGCGACGACGCGGGGGAGAGCCAGACCGGCTGCTCGTTCGACGGCGACCTGCTGCACGTCGTGAACTACGGATCGCTCGTCGTGTGGAAGGGCGTCGCGTATGCGACGATCGCCGCGTTCCGCTCGGCCACGGGCTTCGAGGCGAGCGGCAAGAGCGGCGATCCGATGTTCACGAACTCGGCCGCTGGCGACTACACGCTGCGGACCGGAAGCCCGGCCGTGAACGCCGCGATCCGCCTGCCCGGCATCAACGACGCGTTCGCGGGCTCGGCGCCGGACATCGGCGCGTACGAGCAGGGTTCGACCGGCGCGGACACGATCCCGCCCGCGACGATCCAGGACCTGTCGGCGAACTGACGATTCGCCGCCGGCGCCGCGAGCGGATCGCGCTCGCGGCGCCGCTGCGTTTCAGCGCCGCTCGTTCGACTCGCCGCGTTCGCCGCGGCCTTCGCGCTCGCGCCGTTCCTCGGCCTCGCTCTCGCCGCGCTCGCCGGACTCGCCGGAGCGGACCGCCGCGCCCTCGCCGCCCTTGCCGCGCTCGCCGCCTTCGCCCCGCTCGCCGCCCTCGCCGAACGCCGCGAACGTCTTCTCGAGCCCCGCGATCAGCTCGCGCTTCTCGGCCGGCGTGAGTCGCGCCTCGGCGTGCGCCATCCGGTAGTCCGAGAGCGGCATCTCGCCCTTCTGGACGGTCTCGGCCGCTTCGCCCGCCGCTTCCGCGACGTCCTCGTTGCCGGGCTGGAAGTCCGAGAAGTTGAGCTTCTCGCGGCCCTCGTTCACGTGGCCCTGGATGCGCCACGAGAGCGGAGCGATGTTCGAGTACCACGGCCACTTCGTCTCGTTGCTGTGGCAGTCGTAGCAGGCGCGGCGCGCGAGCGCTTCCGTGCGCGGGGAGTCCCACGCGACCTTCGCGCCGATCGGCGGGTTCGTGTGCTCGCGGCCGTAGGGGACGAGTTGGATCAAGGCGACGAGCGCGAGCGGGAGCCCGACGCCGAGGCCGAGCGCTTTGGAGCCGTTCATTCGAGTCCTCCGGGTGGGAACGGTGAAGGTGTAGTCCTGCGACCCGTGTGAAGGCTAGTGCTCGACGACGTGGCCGGGAATCGGGCAGGTGACGTAGAGTGCGCCCGCAACTCGTTCCGGCCCTTCACCTCCGACAAATGACGGACCCCGTTTCGCCCGACCGCTCGCCCCGAATCCTGCTCGTCGTCGCCGTGCTGCTCGCGGCGATGGCGATCGTCGGCGGCTGGGACCTGCTGTCGGACTCGCCGCGCGTGTGGAAGGGCGCCCACGGGGTGATCGAGCTGGCGTTCAGCCTGCTCGCGATCGCCGCCGCCGCCGTGCTCGGCTTCGGCTGGCTCAGGGCCGAACGCTCGCTCGTCGGGGTGCGCGACGCGCTCGAGCGGCACAAGGGGGAGCGTGACGCGTGGCGCGCGCGTGCCGAGACGGCGCTGCGCGGGCTCGGCGAGGCGATGGACGGCCAGTTCGACGCGTGGGCGCTGACGCCGACCGAGAAGGACACCGCGCTGTTCCTGCTCAAGGGCTACAGCCACAAGGAAGTCGCGGGGCTCACGAAGCGCAGCGAGCGCACCGTTCGCCAGCACGCGGTCGCGGTCTACCGCAAGTCGGGGCTCGCCGGCCGCGCCGAGCTCGCCGCGTTCTTCTTCGAGGACATGTGGCTTCCGGGCGAGGCGAGGCGCGCGGACGGCGAACCGCCGCGCGCCGGACCCGAACGCTCCGGCGTCAGCTCCGCTCCACCAGCATCGCGATGCCCTGGCCGCCGCCGATGCAGGCGCTCGCGACGCCGAAGCGCTTGCCGCGCTTTCCGAGCTCGACGAGCAGCGTGTAGAGGAGGCGCGCGCCGGTGGCACCCAGCGGATGGCCGAGCCCGATCGCGCCGCCGTTCACGTTCACGCGCTCGCGATCGAGGCCGAGTTCCTTCTCGACGGCGAGGAACTGCCCGGCGAACGCCTCGTTGATCTCGAACAGGTCCACCTGCTCGAGCTTCACGCCGGCGATCTCGAGCACGCGCCGGATCGCGGGCGCGGGGCCGATGCCCATGGCGTCGGGCGGCACGCCGACCGACGTCCACGCGCGCACCGTGCCGAGCGGTGACTTGCCCGCGGCGCGCGCCTTCGCGGCGGTCGTCACGACGAGCGCGGCCGCGCCGTCCACCATGCCGGACGCGTTGCCCGCGGTGACGCTCGAGTCGGGACCGAACGCGCTCGGCAGCGAAGCGAGCTTCTCGATCGAAGTGCTCGGGAACAGGTGGTCGTCGGCTTCCACCGTGGCGCTCTTCTTGCCGGCCTTCACTTCGACCGCGACGCGCTCCTCGGCGAAACGTCCGTTCGTGTTCGCCTCGTTCGCGAGCCGGTGGGAGCGGAGCGCGAACTCGTCCTGCGCCTCGCGCGTGATGCCGTACTTCTTCGCGAGGTTGTCGCTCGTCTGCGCCATCATCAGCCCGCAGTAGCTGTCGCGCAGAGCGACGAACAGCGAGTCCTCGAGCGGCGCGCCGGGGCCGAGCCGCAGTCCCGCGCGCGCGCCGCGCAGCACGTGCGGCGCCTGGCTCATGTTCTCCATGCCGCCCGCGAGCACCCACGCCGCGTCGCCGCGCTCGAGCAGCATCGCCGCCTGCGCGACCGATTCGATCCCCGAGCCGCACAGCCGGTTCACGGTCAGCGCCGGCACTTCGATCGGCACGCCGCTCTTCAGCGCGACGTGGCGCGCGCCGTAGATCGCGTCGCCCGAGGTCTGGAGCGCGTTGCCCATCACGACGTGTCCGATCTCCGCGGGTGGCAGGCCCGCGCGCTCGAGCGCGGCCTTCGCCGCGGCGGCGCCGAGATCGAGTGCCGAGACGTTCGCGAGCGCGCCGCCGGGCAGTCCGTCGCCGCGCTTTCCGCCGATCCACTCGGCCATCGGCGTGCGCGCGCCGGAGACGATCACGACTTCGGGCAGGGCGTTTCGCGACATGGGTTTGTCTCCTGGATTGAAGGCGGTTCTCGAAGCCCGCGGAGCGCCCCTTCGGATGTGCCGCGCTTCCGTGCGGTGCAGTGCCGGCGGCACGCTAGCAAACGCGTTCCGATCCGCCAACGCCGCACGCGTGACAAGCGCGCCGCGCGCCGTGCAGGATGCGCGGCCATTCGTCCTTCACCACCGTGGGAGCGCGCATGAAGTCGCACACCGAGTACCTGTGGATGAACGTTCCGGAGCGGCGCGGGTTCGTGAACCTCACGCCTCAGGTCGAGGACGCCGTGCGCAAGAGCGGCGTGGCCGAGGGCCTCGTGCTCGTCAACGCCATGCACATCTCGGCGAGCGTGTTCATCAACGACGACGAGCGCGGGCTGCACCACGACTTCGACGCGTGGCTCGAGACGCTCGCGCCGCACGCGCCGACGGACCGGTACCGCCACAACGACACGGGCGAGGACAACGCCGACGCGCACCTCAAGCGCCAGGTGATGGGGCGCGAGGTCGTGGTCGCGATCACGAAAGGCCGGCTCGACTTCGGCCCCTGGGAGCAGATCTTCTACGGCGAGTTCGACGGGCGACGGAAGAAGCGCGTGCTCGTGAAGGTGATCGGCGAATGAGCGCGCTCGCGATCCGCCGCGTGCGCCGCGAGGACCTGCCGCGCGTGTGGGAGATGATCCACGGGCTCGCCGCGTTCGAGAAGCTCGAGGACATCCTCACCGGGTCCCGCGAGGCGCTCGAGCGCGGGCTGTTCGACGAGCCGGTGCGCATCGAAGGCGTCGTCGCGGAGCGCGACGGACGGCTCGTCGGCTACGCGCTCTTCCACTACACGTACTCGTCGTTCCGCACGAACCCGCGTCACTGGCTCGAGGACCTGTACGTCGAAGACGCCGCGCGAGGAAGCGGCGCGGGCGAAGCGCTGCTCGCCGAGGTGTGCCGCATCGCGCTCGAGCGCGGCTGCCACCGGCTCGAGTGGGACGTGCTCGACTGGAACCCGGCGCGCGCGTTCTACGAGCGCATGGGCGGCCGGCCCGCGGACGAGGGCTGGACGAAGTACGCGATGACGGCGGACGCGATGCGCCGTCTCGCGGAACGCGACGCGCGCTGATCGGCGCCGCGGCTCAGCCGGCCGCGAGCGGGAACGCCTCGATCGCCGCGCGCAGTTCGGCCGGCAGCGGCTCGGCGAGCAGCGCGCTCACGCCGGCGGCATCGGCGCCGTGCTCGGCGATCCACGCGGCGAGCTGGGCCGCCTTCTCGAAGCGACGGTCGTCCTTCTCGAGCGCGCCGAGCAGCCAGTAGGCCGCGTACCAGGCCGCGGGGCTTCCGACCGGGAGCCCGGCCCACTTGCGCGTGACGACCGTCGGAATGCGCACGATGCCGTCCGGCGCGAAGAACGCCATGCGCGGGATCAGCTCGATCCGCTCGTCGTGCCACGTGAGCTTGTGGTCCGCGTGGCAGCCGCTGTTCCCGAAGTACTCGCACGGTTCGCGCTCGAACACGCGTCGCAGCGCTTCGACGTCGGCGTCCACCGTGACGTCCCAGTCGTTCGCCCGCGTCGCGAGCCCGAGCGCGCCGAGCAGCGCGCTGCCGCCGAGCGCGTGCACGAGTCCGGCGTCGCGCAGCCGCATCAGCTTCGACTGGAGCGGCCACACCGGCGGGTGCACGACGCCGCTCGTGGTCTCGACGAGGCGTTCGCTCATTCGGCGCACCTCACGGCTTCGGCGGCGCCCTCGGCGAGCGTCTCGTGCAGCGCACCGACGAGTTCCGCGAGCCCGTCGGCCGGCGCGCTCGCGAGGTGCGCGGCGCACGCCGCGCCGAGACGCGCGGTCACGGTCGCCGCACCCGAGGCGCCGCCCGCCTCGCCGATGCCGCCGTATTCCGCGTAGCGCTCGGCCACGCGCCCGCGGCGCTCGTCGAAGCGCGCCTCGTCGTCCGCGGCCCAGCGCGTCAGCACCGCTTCGTGCAGCGCATCCACGGCCCGCGCGGTCTCGCGGTTGAAGCCGCCCGCGGCGACGAGACCCCGCACGCACGCGTAGAGCGCGAAGCACTCCCATTCGTCGCGGGCCGCGGGCGCCGGAGCGCTCAGCGCGCCGCTCGCGACGATCTCGTCCCAGAGCCGCGGCGACACCGCGAAGTGGAACTCGGCGAGCGAGGCGCCGCGCCGCTCGGGGTCGGCGATCATCGGCGTTTCGTCGCGCGCGCGCCCTCGAGCAGCTCCTGCGTGCGCTCTCCCGCGCGCCGCGTCGCGCGCACGACCGCCTTGATGAGCGCGACGCGCAAGCCGCCGTCCTCGAGCTCGAGGATGCCGTCGATCGTCGTGCCGCTCGGCGTCGTCACGGCGTCCTTGAGGCGCGCGGGATGCTCGCGCGTCTCGAGCACCATCGCGCCCGAGCCGAGCACGGTCTGCGCCGCGAGCAGCGTCGCCGTTTCGCGCGGCAGCCCGACCTTCACGCCCCCGTCCGCGAGCGACTCGATCACGATGTAGAGGAACGCGGGCCCGCTCGCCGAGAGTCCGGTCACCGCGTCCATGTGGCGCTCGTCCACGACGACCGTGCGCCCGACGGCGTCGAACAGCGACGCGGCGCGCCGCAGGTGATCGGGGCTCGCGTGCCGCCCGCCCGCGATCGCCGTCATGCCCTGGCGCACGAGCGCGGGCGTGTTCGGCATCGCGCGCACGACGGCGACGCCGCGCCGGACGTGGCGCTCGAGTACGTCCGTCGTGACCGACGAGGCGACCGAGATCAGGAGCTGTCCGGCGACGAGCTTCGGACCGGCTTCGCGCAGCACCGGCACGACCTGCTGCGGCTTCACCGACAGCAGCACGACGTCGGCGCCGCGGACGGCGGCCGCGTTCGAGCGCGCGCCGCGCACGCCGAGCCGGCGCTCGAGGTCGCTCACGCGTTCCGGGTGGGCCGCGGTGACGGCGACGTGCGCGCCTTCGACGAGGCGCGCCTCGAGCAGGCCGCGGACGAGCGTCTCGCCGAGCTGCCCGGCGCCGAGCACGGCGAGGCGAAGACTGGGTTTCGTGCGGGACATGCGGACTCCGATCGCGGGAGGGACGCTCAGGACGGCGGGTTCGTGGACCAGTCGTAGAAGCCGCGGCCGCTCTTCCGGCCGAGCATCCCGGCGAGCACCATGCGTTTCAGGAGCGGCGGCGCCGCGAAGCGCGGCTCCTTGAACTCGTCGAACATGATCTCGGAGATGTAGTACGTCGTGTCGAGCCCGACGTAGTCCGTGAGCAGCAGCGGACCCATCGGATAGCCGCAGCCGAGCTTCATGGCGTTGTCGATGTCGTCGCGGCTCGCGAGCCCCTGCGAGAACACGCGCACGGCGTCGAGCATGTAGGGGACGAGCAGGCGGTTCACGACGAAGCCGGTCGAGTCCCCGCAGTTCACCGCCGTCTTCCCGATCGCGAGGCACCACGCGTTCGCCTCGGCGACCGCCGCGGCGTCCGTGCGCACCGTCTTCACGACCTCGACGAGCTTCATGAGCGGGACGGGATTGAAGAAGTGCAGACCGAGGAAGCGATCGGCGCGCTTCACGTACGTGCTCATCTCGGTGATCGAGAGGCTGGACGTGTTCGACGCGAAGACCGCGCCCGGCTTTACGAGCGCGTCGAGCGTCCCGAGCAGTTCCTTCTTCGCCGGCAGGTGCTCGACGATCGCCTCGATCACGAGATCGCAGTCGGCGAACGCGCCGAGGTCGGTCGTGCCCGACAGGTTCGCGAGCGTGCGGTCCATGTCGGCCTGCGCGAGCTTGCCCTTCTCGACGCCGCCCGCGAGGAACTTGCGGATCATCCCGAGGCCCTTCTCGAGCGCGTTCGGGGACACTTCGCGCACCACGGTCGGGAAGCCCGCCGCGGCGCTCACCTGCGCGATGCCGCTGCCCATCAGGCCGCAGCCCACCACGCCGACTTTCTGGATCGCCATGCGCACGCTCCGGGTGTGGGAGGAGGTTTCGACGACGCGCGGCAGCCTAGGAGATGGCGCGGAGCGCCACAAGCGCCGCGCGACTCTGCTAGCGTGCCCGCGCCGCCGCCACGCCACTCCGGAGGACGCATGCCCGATTCGCTCGCGATCGCCCGCCCTGCCGCCGGCGAGTACGCCCCGTACTACGGCAAGTACATCGAGAAGGTCCCGCACGACGATGCGCTCGCGAGCCTCGCGACGCAGGCCGAGGACACGCTGCGGCTCGTGCGCGGGCTCGACGACGCGCGCGCGCTGCATCGCTACGCACCCGGCAAGTGGAGCGTGAAGGAAGTGCTCGGCCACGTGAGCGACGCCGAGCGCGTGTTCGCCTACCGCGCGCTGCGCATCGCGCGCGCCGACGAGACGCCGCTCGCCGGGTTCGACGAGAACGCGTACGTGCCGGCGGGACGCTTCGACGCGCGGCCGGTCGAGTCGCTCGCCGCCGAGTTCGCCGCGGTGCGCGCGGCGACGCTCGCGCTGTTTCGCGCGCTCGACGCGGACGCGCTGCTGCGGCGCGGCACGGCGAGCGGCCAGCCGGTGAGCGTGCGCGCGCTCGCGTGGATCATCGCGGGTCACGAGCGGCACCACCATGCATTGCTCGTCGAGCGCTACGGCCTCGGGGCGTGACGGCGCGCGGGCGCTTCCTCTAGAGTCCGCTCCGCGCGACACGCGTCGCGCGCAACCGCACTCGAACAGGAGCGATCCCGTGTCCTCCGTGCTGGAATCCCTCGTTCTCGAGAACGATTCGAAGATCGTGCTGCTCGTGCTGGACGGGCTCGGCGACCTGCCGAACGCCGAGCGCGGCGGCCGCACGCCGCTCGAAGCGGCGAAGACGCCGAACCTCGACCGCCTCGCGCCGAAGAGCGCCCTCGGCCGCCTCACGCCGGTGTCGCCCGGGATCACGCCGGGCAGCGGTCCCGGCCACCTCGGGCTGTTCGGCTACGACCCGGTGACGACGCAGGTCGGGCGCGGCGTGCTCGAGGCGCTCGGCGCCGGCATCGAACTCAAGCCCGGCGACGTCGCCGCGCGCGCGAACTTCTGCACCGTGGACGGCGGCGGCATCGTGACGGATCGCCGCGCGGGCCGCATCGCGAGCGAAACGTGCGCGACGCTCGTCGAGACCCTGAAGCGGAAGTGCGGGCGCGTCGAGGACGTCGAGGTCGTGCTGCAGGCGGGGAAGGGCCACCGCTTCGTCGCGGTGTTCCGTGGCGCGGGACTCGGCGGCGACGTGAGCGACGCCGATCCGCACAAGGAGGGGAAGCCGATCCCGGATGCGAAGCCGCTGACCGCCGGACCGACGCACGCGAAGACCGCGCGCGTCGTGAACGCCTGGACGCGCGCGGCGGCGCAGGCGCTCGCAGCCGAGAAGCCGGCGAACGCCGCGATGATGCGCGGGCTCTCGGAGCGCCCGACGTTCGCGGGCTACCGCGAGCGCTTCAAGCTGCGCGCGGCGGCGATCGCGGCGTACCCGATGTATCGCGGCGTCGCGCAGCTCGCCGGCATGGACGTGAAAGTGCCGGCGGGGGAGACCGCGGCGGACGCGATCGCGCTGGCGTCCACGCTGTGGAAGGACCACGACTACTTCTTCCTGCACGTCAAGGGCACGGACATGGCCGGGGAGGACGGGAACTTCGACGCCAAGATCGCCGTGATCGAGTCGGCCGACGCGGCGCTGCCGAAGCTGCTCGAACTCGGGCCCACGGTGCTGTGCGTGACCGGCGACCATTCGACGCCGGTGCCCATGAAGGGGCACTCCTGGCACCCGATCCCGGCGCTCGTCCACGGGCCGAACTGCTTCATGGACGGATTCGACCGCTTCCACGAGAAGAATTGTCGCGGCGGCGGCCTCGGAACCCTTGCGAGCAAGGACTTGATTGCGGTACTGCTCGCGAACGCCGGGCGTCTCGACAAGTACGGAGCCTGAATGAAGAGACGCAACTTCGCGCCCGCCCTCGCGGCCGCGTTCGCGTGCCTGTGGGCCGCGGGCGCGAGCGCCGCGCCGCCGCCCCCGATCACGAGCACGCTGTTCCCGTTCCCGGGCGGCTTCACGCAGCCGGCCTCCGCCACGAGCGCGGGGCTCGCGCTCGCCGACCGCTGGCTCGGCGAAGGTCCGTTCGACAATCCCGCGATCGCGCCGCGCAACGAGGTCGAGGTGTCGCCCGCGCTCGTGCACGGCAGCCGACAGGATCTCGCGCGCTCGAACCGTGAGTTCGACGAGACGCCAGCGTTCCTCGACGGCGCGGGACTCGCGGTGCGCGGCGGCTGGCGCGGCTGGGGGTTCGCGGCGTACGCGCACCAGCCCGTCACGCAGCGCGGCGACTACGCCTTCTCGCAAGGCGATCCGTTCCTCAATCCCGGGACCGTGAGCGCGCAGTTCACGGTGCGCGAACGGCGCGCGGGCGCCGCGCTGTCTTACGGGCGCGGACGGCACCGGCTCGGCGCCGGCATCGAGTGGACGCAGCGCGACGACGAATACGACACCGAGGAGACGTCGGGCGCGCCGACCGCGGGGACGAAGCACGCCGAATTCTCCGGTGATGCGATCGGCTTCACGCTCGGACTGCGCTCGCGGATCGGTCCCGAGGGCCCGCTCGGCGCCGACGTCGGCGTCGGCTTCCGCGCGATCCCCGAACTCGAGTGCGAGGGCCGGCGAAACCAGTCGCTCCTCGTGCTCGAAGAAGACGTTCCGATCTCGGTCGTGCGCGCGAGCGCGTGGGAGTACGGCGTGTCGGTGCGCTTCCAGCTCACGGAGGCCTCACGGGCGCTCGCGTCGCTCGGGGGACGGTCGGGGATGGCGTGGGAGGACCGCCTCGTCTACTCGATGTTGTCGCCTACGGCGGGCTTCACCGCCGCGAGCGGGGACGCGTCCGAGTGGAAGCTCGGGCTCGACTACCACGATTCGCGCGATCCGTGGTCGGCGCGCTTCGGCGGCGGCGTCGAGATCGAGCGCGGCGTCGCGGAGTCGCGGGCGACGGTGCTCGCCGCCGGCGGCTCGTGGCTGCTCGACACGACGCGCATCGACCTCGGCGTGACGCATCGTTCGATCGAGCGCGCCGACCAGCCGCGTTCGTACGACGATCGCGTCGTCGTCAGCGTGTCGCAGTCGTTCTGAAGCGTTCGGACGATCGTGCGAGCGCCCGGACCGGCTCCGGGGCCGTCCCGGGCGCTCGCGAACGCTGTGCTATACTGCGCCGCGATTTTCCGTACCGACACGACCGATCGCGCTGCGACGCGTCTTCATTTGAAATCGTCCGGCGCCACGCCGCGTCCAGAGCGATTCCGTCCCCCGCAGGGCATTGCGGGAGCACTCCGTTCGCGAGAGTGGCGGAACTGGCAGACGCGCTGGATTTAGGTTCCAGTGGGGAAACTCGTGGGGGTTCAAATCCCCCCTCTCGCACATCCAACCTCCCCACGGTGATCAGGGAGACCCACGCCGCCTCATGAACGTCACGGCTCACAATTCCGGCTCCTGGCAGCACACGCTCGACGTCGAGGTTCCCTCCGACGTCGTCGCCCAGCGACTCGATCAGGTGGCGCGCCGCGTCGCCTCCCGCGCATCGCTTCCCGGCTTCCGCAAGGGCAAGGTCCCGCTCGACATGGTGCGCTCGCAGTACGCCGAGTTCATCGAGCAGGAGTTCCTCGAGCACTACCTGCCCGAGGCGACGGGGGAGGCGGTCGCGGGGCAGAACCTCGATCCCGTCATCCCGCCGATGGTGCGCAACCTGCGCTTCACGCCCGGACAGCCGCTCCGCTTCGAGGTCGTGGTGGACGTCCGCCCCGCGATCGAGGCGAAGAACTACAAGAACCTGAAGCTCGTGAAGCGCGAGCGTCCGATCGGCGACGCCGACGTCGCCCGCGTGCTCGAGGGCCTGCGGCAGGACACGGCCGTGTTCGTGGACCTGGACCGCGCCGCCGAGCGCGGCGACGTCGTGCTCATGGACTCGGTGCGGCTCGACGTCAACGGCCGGCGCCTCACGCCGACCCGCCAGAAGGGCATCCGGGTCCAGCTCGGGGCGCCCGAGATGCTGCCGGACCTCGAGAACGGCCTGCTCGGGGCCACCGAAGGGCAAGAGCGCACGATCGCGATCACGTACCCGGCGGAGTACGGGAACGCCGAGCTGGCGGGCAAAACGCATCGCTATGCGATCCGGGTCCGGAAAATCCAGGAAAAGAAGCTCCGCGACCTGGACGATAACCTCGCCCGAGAGGTCTTCCGGCTGACGTCGCTGGCGGACCTCGAAACCCGTGTGCGCCGGAACCTCGAAGGCGAGGAGGCGACCCGGATCCAGCGCGAGCTGGAGACGGCCGCGTCCGAGCAGTTGCTCGCCGGCAACGAATTCGAGCTGCCGGAGCGTCTCGAGAACTGGATGCTGGACCGCGTGATTTCCGAGGCGACGGAAGGTCGCGAGGTGGACGAGAAGCTGCGCGAGGAGCTCGCGAAGCACTATCGTCCGAGCGTGCAGAAGTCGGTGAAGCGCGAGTTGCTGCTCGCCGGCGTCGCACGACAGGAGAACCTGAGCGTGTCGGACGACGAAGTGGCGGCGGAAATCGACCGGATGAGCCAGGCGGATCCCCGCCAGGCCGCCCGGGTCCGGGCCCGCTACCAGACGGCGGAGCGCCGCACGGGCCTCGCCGAGTCGTTGCTCGAGCGCAAGGCGCTGAACTGGATCATCGAACACGCGAGCCTCACGACCGAGTCGGCGGAGCCGAACCTCGTCGTGCCGGCAGGACGCTAGGCTCGTTCGAGGACCCGAGCCAACGCAGCAATCGGGGCTTCGAAGGCAGCCGAGAGACCCGGATTCCGGATTCCTCGCAGGGAGAGCATCAGATGGGACTCGTTCCCTTCGTCATCGAACAGACCGGTCGTGGTGAGCGTTCGTACGACATCTACTCGCGGCTCCTCAAGGACCGCATCATCTTCATCGGGGACGCGATCGACGATCACCTCGCGAACGTGATCGTGGCGCAGATGATCTTCCTCGAGGGCGACGATCCGGATCGCGACATCAACCTGTACATCAACAGTCCCGGCGGGGTCGTCACGGCCGGGCTCGCGATCTACGACACGATGCAGTTCATCAAGCCCGACGTGGCGACGCTCTGCATCGGTCAGGCCGCCAGCATGGGCGCGGTGCTGCTCGCCGGCGGCGCGCCGGGGAAGCGTTCGGCGCTCCCGAACGCGCGCGTCATGATCCACCAGCCGCTCGGCGGCACGCAGGGTCAGGCGACCGACATCGAGATCTACACGAAGGAAATGCTCAAGATCCGCTCGCAGCTCAACGGCATCCTCGCGAAGCACAGCGGCCGTTCGCTCGAGCAGCTCGAGAAGGACACCGACCGCAACAATTTCATGTCGGCGGATGAAGCGAAGTCGTACGGGCTGGTCGACGAAGTCCTCCAGAAGCGTTCGTAAGCCCATCTCGGCGGGAGAGCCATGAAGAAGCGCATCGCCACTCCGCACCCGATTCGCTGCTCGTTCTGCGGCCGCGGCCAGGACGAGGTCGCGCGCCTCGTCTCCGGTCCGTCCGTGTACATCTGCAGCGAGTGCGTGAAGCTGTGCAACGACATCCTCGAGGGCGAGATCGAGCGCGAGCAGCCTTCGACCTCGGGCCAGCTGCCGAAGCCGTCCGAGATCAAGCGCATCCTCGACGACTACGTGGTCGGTCAGGATCAGGCGAAGAAGACGCTCGCGGTCGCGGTCTACAACCACTACAAGCGCATCTTCTCGCCGCCGCCTCCGGGCGAAGTCGAGCTCGAGAAGTCGAACATCCTGCTGATCGGCCCGACGGGCACCGGCAAGACGCTGCTCGCGCGCACGCTCGCGCGCTTCCTCAAGGTGCCGTTCGCGATCGTGGACGCGACGAGCCTGACCGAGGCCGGCTACGTCGGCGAGGACGTCGAGAACATCCTCGTGCGGCTGCTGCAGTCGGCCGACTTCAACCTCGTCAACGCCGAGCACGGCATCGTGTACATCGACGAGATCGACAAGATCTCGCGCAAGAGCGAGAACCCGTCCATCACGCGCGACGTGTCGGGCGAGGGCGTCCAGCAGGCGCTGCTCAAGATCCTCGAAGGCACGATCGCGAACGTCCCTCCGCAGGGCGGGCGCAAGCATCCGCAGCAGAAGTACATCGAGGTGAACACGAAGGACATCCTGTTCATCTGCGGCGGCGCGTTCGAGGGCATGGAGAAGATCATCGACCGGCGCGTCGGCCAGAAAGTCCTGGGCTTCGGCGCCGAGATCAAGAGCAAGAAGGAGCGCACGATGGGCGAGACGATGAGCCTCGTCGAGCCCGAGGACCTGCTGCGCTACGGCCTCATCCCCGAACTCGTCGGCCGCCTGCCCGTCGTCGGCGTGCTCGAGTCGCTCGACAGCGACGCGCTCGTGCGCATCCTCACCGAGCCGAAGAACGCGATCACGAAGCAGTACGCGAAATTCCTCGAGATGGAGGGCGTCAAGCTCGACTTCACGGAGGACGCGCTGCGCGCGATCTCGGAGCAGGCGATCGAACGCGGCACCGGCGCGCGCGGCCTGCGCGCGGTGATCGAGGAGGCGATGCTCGACGTCATGTACGACATCCCGTCGCGCGCCGACGTGATCGGCTGCACGATCTCGCGCGAGTGCATCGTCAACGGCGCACCGCCGCTCCTGACGTATCGCGGCGAGCGCGAGAAGAAGCGCAAGGAAGCCTGAGTCCCGTCCGTACCGATCCCCGCGGGCCTCGAGGCCCGCGGGGATCGCGCTTTCCACCCGGATCCGCGCTTCGCCGCCGCCGATCGCGGGCTCGCAGTTCCCGGCGTGCGGTGTATTCTGCCGCGCGACGGGCCGATGACGTTCGAGGAGCGCGGGGCGCCCGCCTCCCGACGACCCACACCGCCCCGGCCTCAGGGGCCACGAGGAAACGAGTGTCCGGATCCACATCGAAGAAGAAGCGCCCGGCCGCGAGCGCGCGCCCGAAGTCGCGCCGCGACGGTGACCCGCCGCCCGCCGCCACGATCTCCGTGCAGCGCGGGGACGAGTCGTTCCAGTTCGACGACCGGTTGCCGCTGCTGCCGCTGCGCGACGTCGTCGTGTTCCCGTACATGACGATCCCGCTGCTCGTCGGCCGCCTGCCGTCCATCAACGCGATCGAGCGCGCCGTGGCGCGGGACCGCACGCTGTTCGTGACGGCGCAGAAGAGCAGCGACATCGCGGATCCGTCGCAGAGCGAGCTGTACCGCGTCGGCACGGTCGTGCGCGTGCTCCAGCTGTTCCGGCTCCCCGACGGCACGATGCGCGTGCTCGTCGAGGGTCTCGCGCGCTGCCGCGTCGAACGCTTCCACTGGTCGAGCGAGTTCTACACGGCGAAGCTCCGGCTGCTGCCGGAGGACCCCGCGAAGGGCGCCGCCGTCGAAGCGCAGATGCGCAGCGTGCTGTCGCTGTTCAACGACTACGTGCACCTGAACCGGCGCATCCCCGACGAAGTGCTGCTGACCGCGAACAACATCACCGATCCGGTGTCGCTCGCGCACAACGTCTCGGCGCATCTGCTCGTGAAGGTGCCGCAGAAGCAGCGCCTGCTCGAGGTGGACGGCGCCGCCGAGCGCCTGAAGCTGCTCGCCGAGACGCTCGCCTCCGAGCTCGAGATCGTGAAGCTCGAGCGCAAGATCGAAGGCCAGGTGCGCTCGCAGGTGCACAAGAACCAGAAGGAGTTCTACCTCAACGAGCAGCTCAAGGCGATCCGCAAGGAGCTCGGCCACCAGAACGGCGACCAGGGCGACCTCGACGGCCTCGAAGAGCGCATCGTGAAGGCGAACCTGCCGAGCGAAGCCGAGAGCGTCGCGAAGAAGCAGCTGAAGCGCCTCCGCTCGATGCAGGTCGGCTCGGCCGAGTACACGGTCGTGCGCACGTACGTCGACTGGATCCTCGACATCCCGTGGACGACGTCCACCGTCGACAACATGGACATCGGGCAGGTGCGCAAGGTGCTCGACGAGGACCACTACGGCCTCGAGAAGGTGAAGAGCCGGATCGTCGAGTACCTTGCGGTGCTCAAGCTGACGGGCAAGAACAAGGGTCCGATCCTGTGCTTCGTCGGACCGCCCGGCGTCGGCAAGACCTCGCTCGGGAAGTCCATCGCGCGGGCGCTCGGCCGCCGGTTCGTGCGCGTCGCGCTCGGCGGCGTGCGCGACGAGGCCGAGATCCGCGGCCACCGCCGCACGTACATCGGTTCGCTGCCGGGACGCGTCATCCAGAGCCTGCGGCGCGCGGGCAGCAAGAACCCCGTGTTCCTGCTCGACGAGATCGACAAGCTCGGCGCCGACTACCGCGGCGATCCCTCGAGCGCGCTGCTCGAGGTGCTCGACCCCGAGCAGAACCACACCTTCAACGACCACTATCTCGAGGTGGACTTCGACCTGTCGCAGGTGATGTTCATCTGCACCGCGAACTCGCTCTACGGGATTCCGGCGCCGCTCCAGGACCGCATGGAGATCATCCGGCTCCCGGGCTACCTCGAGACCGAGAAGGTGCAGATCGCGCGGCGCTTCCTCGTGCCGAAGCAGGTCGCCGCGGCGGGGCTCAAGGACGAGGACCTCGAGATCCCGGTGCCGACGCTGCGCGCGATCGTGCAGCGCTACACGCGCGAGGCCGGCGTGCGCAACCTCGAGCGCGAGATCGCGGGCGTGTGCCGCAAGGTCGCGAAGCGCAAGGCGGCGGGTGAGCTCGCGAAGACGCTGCGCGTGACGCCGCGCAACCTCGACCGCTTCCTCGGGCCGACGCGGTTCTTCGACACGGTCGTCGAGCGCACGGCGCGCGTCGGCGTCGCGAACGGGCTCGCGTGGACCGAGACTGGCGGCGACGTGCTGACGATCGAGGTCAGCATCCTGCCGGGCAAGGGCGAGCTGCAGCTCACGGGCAAGCTCGGCGACGTCATGCGCGAGTCCGGGCACGCGGCGTTCTCGTACGCCCGCTCGCGCGCGCGAGAGCTCGGACTCGACAAGTGGTTCTATCGCGACATCGACGTCCACGTGCACGTGCCGGAAGGGGCGATGCCGAAGGACGGACCGAGCGCCGGCATCACGATGGCGACGGCGCTGATCAGCGCGCTCACGGGCGTGCCCACGCGCGCCGAGGTCGCGATGACGGGGGAGATCACGCTGCGCGGTTCGGTGCTGCCGATCGGCGGGCTCAACGAAAAGGCGGTCGCGGCGAAGCGCACCGGCATGAAGACCGTGCTCATCCCGCGCGCGAACCTGAAGGATCTCGCCGAGATGCCGGCGGAAGTGCGCGAGTCGCTGCACTTCGAGCCGGTGGACAGCATGGATCAGGTGCTGGAATTCGCGCTCGACCGGTCGCCCGCGACCGCGACGCCCGCGCCCGAGGTGCCGAAGCCGGCCGAAGGCGGCGAGCAGACGTACGCGCACTGAGCCGTTCGGCGACGCGGAGGCCGGAGCGCACGCTCCGGCCTCTCGCGTTTGCGGTGCGCGCGCCGCGTTGCGGTTGACCGTGCCGGCCCGGGGCACGCATCCTCTCCGCCCCGCGCGCCGCTCCGGCGCGCGATCCGATCTCGCGGAAGGACCGAGCGCCCGATGACCCCGATCAAGACCCGACTGTTCACTCCCGGCCCCGTCGAGATCCCGCCGCGCATCCTGCGCGCGCTCTCGGCCACGCCGCCGCACCACCGCACCGAGGCCTTCCGCCAGACGCTGCTGCGCGTCACCCAGGCGCTGCGCGAGCTGCACGGCACGGCCGGCGAGGTGTTCGTCCTCGGCGCATCCGGCACGGGCGCGATGGAAGCCGCCGTCGTCAACCTGCTCGCCCCGGGTGATCGCGCCCTCGCCGTGCTCGGCGGCAAGTTCGGCGAGCGCTGGGCGAAGCTGCTCGCGGCCTACGGCGTCGCGCACGAAACCGTGGCGGTCGAGTGGGGGCGGTCGGTGGACCCCGCGGCGGTCGACGCGGCGCTCGCGAAGTCGCCCGGGACGCGCGCGCTGTTCGCGACGCACAGCGAGACGTCGACCGGCGCGCTCCACGACGTGCGCGCGCTCGCGGAGATCGCTCACCGGCACGGCGCGCTGCTGGTCGTGGATGCGATCACGAGCCTCGCCGTGCACCCGCTGCCGCAGGACGAGTGGGGCGTGGACGTCGTCGTGTGCGGTTCGCAGAAGGGGCTCATGATCCCGCCCGGCCTCGCGACCGTGAGCCTCGCGCCGTCGGCCGCTGCCTCGATCGAGGGGGCGCGGCTGCCGCGCTTCTACTTCGATCTCGTGAAGGCGCGCAAGGGACTCGCCGTGGGCGAGACGCCGTGGACGCCGCCCGTGAGCCTCGTGCTCGCGCTCGACGAGGCGCTCGCGATGATTCGCGAGGAGGGCCTCGATGCCGTGCACGCGCGGCACGCGCGCGTGGCCGAGGCGACGCGCGCCGGCGCGCGTGCGCTCGGATGCACGACGTTCGCCGCGCGGCCGTCCAACGCGGTCACGGCGCTGCTGCCGCCGGCGGGCGTCGAGGCGTCGTCGGTCGTGAAGCGGCTGCGCGACGAGCACGGCATGATCGTCGCCGGCGGGCAGGACGCGCTGAAGGGGCGCATCTTCCGCATCGGCCACATGGGGCACTACGACCTCGGCGACGTGCACGCGGTGATCGGCGCGCTCGGCGCGGTGCTCGCCGGTTCGAAGGCGTGAGGCGGCCGTGAAGGTGCTCGTGATGGACCGCATCGACGCCGCGGCCGTGCGCCTCGTGCGCGAGGCCGGGCACGAGCCGGTCGAGCGCACCGGGCTCGCGGGCGACGCGCTCGTCGAGGCGCTCGACGGCTGCGCCGCGCTGCTCGTGCGCAGCGCGACGAAGGTGACCGCCGACGTGCTCGAGCGCGCGGGCTCCCTGCGCGTCGTCGTGCGCGCGGGGACCGGACTCGACAACGTGGACGCGGCCGCGGCCGAGCGCCTCGGCATCCGCGTGTTCAACACGCCGGCGGCGAACGCGGTCTCGGTCGCGGAACTCGTCTTCGCGCTGTTGCTCGCGTTCGAGCGCCACGTCGTCGCGGCCGCGACGGACACGCGCGGCGGCGGCTGGGAGAAGAGCCGCTTCGCCGGCCGCGAACTCGCGGGCCGTACGCTCGGCCTCGTCGGCTTCGGCCGCATCGGCCGCGAAGTCGCCGACCGTGCGCACGCCTTCGGCCTGCGCGTGCTCGCGCACGATCCGGCGCTCGCCGCGTGGCCGGCGGGGTACGAGCGCGTGGAGTCGCGCTCGCTCGAGGCGCTGCTTCCCGAGAGCAACGTGCTGTCGCTGCACGTGCCGCTGACCGAGGCGACGCGCGGCATGATCGGCGCGGCGGAACTCGCCCGCCTGCCGAAGGACGCGATCGTCGTCAATTGCTCGCGCGGCGGCACCGTGGACGAGCGTGCGCTGCACGAGGCGCTCGTCGCCGGGACGATTCGCGGCGCGTGCCTCGACGTGTTCGAGCGCGAGCCGCCGGCGGACTCGCCGCTGCTCGCGCTTCCGAACGTGCTCGCGCTGCCGCACCTCGGCGCCTCGACGCGCGAGGCGCAGACGCGCGCCGGCGCCGAAGCCGCGCGCATCGCGATCGAGGCGCTCGCAACGCTCGGGCGCTGACGCGCCGCTCGCGGTCCTTGCCGGGTGCGGACCCCTTTGCTAGCGTGCCGCGGCTCTTTTCCGGGGAGGATCGAGCGTGCCGTGCACCGTCGTCGTCGGCGCCCAGTGGGGCGATGAAGGCAAGGGCAAGATCGTCGACGCGCTGAGCGCCGACGCCGACGTCGTCGCGCGCTACCAGGGCGGACCGAACGCCGGGCACAGCGTGATCCACGAGGGGCGCACGCTCGTGCTGCACCTCGTGCCGTCCGGCATCCTCGAGCGCCACACGCGCTGCTACATCGGCAACGGCGTCGTCGTGGATCCGAAGAGCCTTCTCGACGAGGTGTCGCGGGTCGAGTCGCTCGGGGTGGACGTGCGCGCGCGGCTCGGCGTGAGCGCCGCGGCGCACCTCATCCTGCCGTACCACCGCGCGGTCGAGGCGCTCGCCGAGCAGGGCCCCTCCGCGATCGGCACGACGGGCCGCGGCATCGGCTTCGCGTATCGCGACAAGGCCGCGCGCAGCGGCGTGCGCGTCGCGGACCTGCTCGAGCCCGACACGTTCGCCGAGCGCGTGGACCGCCGGCTCGAGCGACTGCGCCTCGAATACCCCGAGGTCGAGTCGCTGCGCGACATGAACGGCGCCGCGCTCCTCGCGGAACTCGCGCCGTGCGTCGCGCTCCTGGAGCCGCTCGTCTGCGACGTCTCCGAGGCGCTCCATCGCGCGCTCGCCGACGGACGGCGCGTTTTGCTCGAAGGGGCGCAGGGCACTCTGCTCGACCTCGACCACGGCACCTATCCGTTCGTCACGTCGTCGCCCGCGAGCGCTTCGGGCGCGACGCTCGGCGTCGGGCTCGGCCCGCGCGCCGTGGACCGGGTCCTCGGCGTGACGAAGGCCTACGCGACGCGCGTCGGCAACGGCCCGTTCCCGACCGAGATGCCCGAGGAGGAAGCGGCGCGGTTGCGCGAGGCGGGCGAGGAGTACGGGGCGACGACCGGGCGGCCGCGTCGGTGCGGATGGCTGGACCTGCCGGCGCTGCGCTACGCGGCGCGCGTGAACGGACTCGATGCGCTGATCGTGACGAAGCTCGATGTCCTCGATCGCTTCGAGGAGATTCGCGCGGCGGTCGCGTACGAGTGCGACGGGGCGCGTGTCGACACCTACCCGAACGACGCGTCACGTCTCGCACGCTGCCGGCCCGTGTTCCGGACCTTTCCGGGCTGGCGCCACGACACGACGTCCGCCCGGCGCTGGAGCGATCTGCCGCGTCCGGCGACGGAGTACCTCGAGTGGATCGAGCGCGAGGTCGGCGTTCCGATCCGGACCGTCTCGGTCGGCGCCGCGCGCGCCGCGGAAGTGAGCCGCCGCTAGTCGCGCATCGGAGCCCCGAGGATTCCGGCGCCCGCCACACCGTCAGACCTCTGTCGGGTTGGCAGGCGACCCGCCAGGAGAGTAGAGGACGACGTCTTCGCGGCTCACACGAGTCGCCGGAGTCAAAAGACTGTCAAACGACCACTTGTGACCTCCGGAGGCTTCCGAACGGCGGCAACTCGATGCTGGCCCGCCGGTTGCCCTGCGCGGGGCTGTCAGGAGAGGAGCACGAGGTTCTCTCTCCGTTTTTTTGTTGCCCGGCTGGCGCCGAAGCAGTGATTCCGATTCGCCCGGGAGGTGCGATGAACACGAGGCTCGACTCCTTCAAGTACGACGACGACATCGTCCGCAAGTTCCTCTGGGCCACCTTCATCTGGGGGTTCGTGGGGATGCTCGTCGGCCTGATCGCGGCGCTCCAGCTCGCGGTGCCGTCCCTGAACTTCGGACCGTGGCTGAACTTCGGCCGCATCCGCCCGCTGCACACGAACGCCGTCATCTTCGCGTTCGCGGGCAACGCGATCTTCTGCGGCGCCTACTACTCGACGCAGCGCCTGCTCAAGACCCGCATGTTCTCGGACCTGCTCTCGCGGATCCACTTCTGGGGCTGGCAGGCGATCATCGTGAGCGCCGCGCTCACGCTTCCGCTCGGCTTCACGCAGGCGAAGGAATACGCCGAGCTGGAATGGCCGATCGACATCGCGATCGCCGTCGTGTGGGTCGTCTTCGCAGTGAACTTCTTCGGCACGGTGGCCCGCCGGCGCGAGCGCCACATCTACGTGGCGATCTGGTTCTACATCGCCAGCATCGTGACCGTCGCGATCCTGCACATCTTCAACAACCTGTCGCTGCCGGTGTTCCCGTTCAAGAGCTACTCGATCTACGCCGGCGTCCAGGACGCGTTCATGCAGTGGTGGTACGGCCACAACGCGGTCGCGTTCTTCCTCACGACCCCGTTCCTCGGCCTCATGTACTACTTCATGCCGAAGGCGGCCGATCGTCCGGTGTTCTCGTACCGGCTCTCGATCCTGCACTTCTGGACCCTCGTGTTCCTCTACATCTGGGCCGGTCCGCACCACCTGCACTACACGGCGCTGCCGGAGTGGGCCTCGACGCTCGGCATGATCTTCAGCGTCATGCTGTGGATGCCGTCGTGGGGCGGCATGGTCAATGGCCTGCTGACGCTCCGCGGCGCGTGGAACAAGGTCGTGGACGACCCGGTGCTCAAGTTCTTCGTCGTGGCGGTGACGGCGTACGGCATGTCCACGTTCGAAGGTCCGATGATGAGCGTGAAGGCGGTGAACGCGCTCGCGCACTACACGGATTGGATCATCGCGCACGTGCACACGGGCGCCCTCGGCTGGAACGGACTGCTCACGTTCGGCATGGTCTACTGGCTGCTGCCGCGGCTGTTCCAGACGCCTCTCTATTCGAAGCGCCTCGCCGAGGTGCACTTCTGGTTCGCGACGTTCGGCATCATCTTCTATGCGTCCGCGATCTACAGCGCCGGCCTCACGCAGGGCCTCATGTGGCGCGCGTTCGACGAGACCGGCCGGCTGCAGTTCCCGGACTTCATCGAGACGACCGTCCGCCTCATGCCGATGTACTGGATGCGCGCCGTCGGCGGCACGCTGTACCTGATCGGCATGGGAATGTTCGGCTACAACATCCTCATGACCTGGTCGCGGCGCCCGAAGACCTACGAGGAGCCGGTCGTCCAGGCGGCGCCGCTCGAGCGCGGCGCGGCGATCCACGTCGAACCGGGCCTCGCGAGCGTCGGCTTCCACCGCCGCTGGGAGGCGATGCCCGCCGTGTTCACGGTGCTCACGGCGCTGGCGGTCATCGTGGCGTCGCTGTTCGAGATCCTGCCCACGTTCCTCATCCGCTCGAACGTGCCGACGATCGCATCCGTGCATCCCTACACGCCGCTCGAACTCGCCGGCCGCGACCTGTACATCCGCGAAGGCTGCTTCAACTGCCACTCGCAGATGGTCCGGCCGCTCCGCTACGAGACCGAGCGCTACGGCGAGTACTCGAAGCCGGGCGAGTTCGTGTACGACCACCCGTTCCTGTGGGGCTCGCGCCGCATCGGACCGGACCTCGCGCGCGAAGGCGGCAAGTACCCCGACCTGTGGCACGTGCGGCACATGGAGAATCCACGCGCGATCACGCCGCGCTCGATCATGCCGGCGTATCCGGAGATGCTGAGGAATCCGCTCGACTTCGCCTCGATCCAGAAGCGCGTGGATGCGATGGCGATGCTCGGCGTGCCGTACGGCGACGCCGTGAAGGACGCCCCGGGCCTCGCGAAGGCGCAGGCTCAGGAACTCGGCGCCCAGATCGCCGCCTCCGGCGGCCCCGCGGATCTCGGCGACAAGGAGATCGTCGCGCTCGTCGCGTACCTGCAGCGGCTGGGCAAGGACATCAAGGCCGAGAGCGCGCCGGCGGCGGCGGTCGTGCCCTCGGCCGCGGGCCTCGCGACGGGAGGGCGCTGACGTGAAGCTCTCCGACGTCATGGGCCACGCCGGTCTGTCCGGCTACGCCGAGATCGCGATGATCCTGTTCCTGGTCGCGTTCGTGGCGGTGATGCTGCGAGTGACGGTGTTCTCGAACCGGCGGGAGATGGAGCGCGCGAGCCGGCTCCCGCTCGAGGACGATCCGCGTGAGCTTTCGCGCACGGGGGCGCAGCGATGAACGAGGACAAGAAGCAGGATCGCCTGATCGAGCACGACAGCGACGGCATCCAGGAGTACGACAACCCGCTTCCGCGCTGGTGGGTGCTGATCTTCTGGGCCACGATCCTCTGGTCGGTGCTCTACTGGTTCAACGTTCCCGGCATCGGCATCGGCAAGGGCCGGATCGCGAACTACGAGCGCGACATGGCCGAAGCGCAGCAGAAGTACGCCGCGGCGGCGCCCGCGGCTCCCGCGATGACCGAAGAGGCGCTGCTGGCGCTCGTGTCGGATGCCGCGAAGATGGCGGCCGGCAAGCAGACGTTCGTCTCGACGTGCGCGCCGTGTCACCGTGAGGACGCGGGCGGCAACATCGGGCCGAATCTCACCGACGAGTACTGGATCCACGGCGGCAAACCGCTCGAGATCCTGAACACGATCACGAACGGCGTGCTCGACAAGGGCATGCCGGCCTGGGGGCAATCGCTCAAGCCGGAGACCGTGAACGAAGTCGCGGCCTACGTGCTGACCGTGCGCGGAACGCACCCCGCGAATCCCAAGGAGCCGCAGGGGAACAAACTGGAGGAGACCGAGGAGGCCGCCGCGCCCGAAAAGTCCGAGCACTAGCTCGGCCAGACGAACCGCGGGCCGATCGCCGCCCCGCGAGGCGGCGACGCGGTGAGGGGGCGGCTTCGCGTCCGGTCGCGTCGTCGGCGCTCGGGCGGGAGTCGCCCCGTGAAGTCGCGGGGCGATTCTCGCCCGCGCCGCAGGTTCGTGGTCACGCCGGCAGGGACCGGCAGGGAGAAGGAATCGAATGGCGACCCGCCCGGCACCGATCCAGGCCCAGGAACGCGTGCTGTCCACGCTCAATGTGGACGGCTCGCGCCGCTGGATCCGGCCCAAGCCGTCCGCCGGCCGCTGGTGGAAGCGGCGGCGCATCACGGCCTACGTGCTGATGCTCGTGTTCTTCATCGTGCCGTACCTCTCGATCGGCGGGCGCCCGGTGCTCCTGATCGACCTTCCGCGGCGCGAGTTCTCGCTGCTCGGCACGACGTTCTACTCGACGGACACGCTGCTCTTCATGCTGCTGCTCGTGAGCATCCTGATCGGCATCTTCCTCGCGACGGCGCTGTTCGGACGCGTGTGGTGCGGCTGGGCGTGCCCGCAGACCGTGTACATGGAGTTCCTGTTCCGCCCGGTCGAGCGGCTGTTCGAGGGCGGCGATCGCGGCTCCAAGCGCCTCGATCGCCAGGGCGGATTCTCGGGCCGGCGGGTCGCGAAGAACGCGTTCTACCTGGTGCTCGCGCTGTTCCTCGCGCACACGTTCCTCGCGTACTTCGTGCCTCCGGCGCGCCTCTGGACCTGGATGCAGGGCCCGCCGGCGCAGCACTGGACGTCGTTCTTCATCGTGATGTTCACGACCGGGCTGATCTTCTTCGACTTCGCGTACTTCCGCGAGCAGACCTGCCTCGTCGCCTGCCCCTACGGCCGCATCCAGTCGGCGCTGCTCGACAAGGGCTCGCTGATCGTCGGCTACGACGGGCGCCGCGGGGAGCCGCGCGCGAAGGGCGCGCGCCCGCGCCCGGAAGGCGCGGGCGACTGCGTGGACTGCGGACTGTGCGTGCTCACGTGCCCGACGGGCATCGACATCCGCGAGGGCCTGCAGATGGAGTGCGTGCACTGCACGCAGTGCATGGACGCCTGCGATCGCGTGATGGCGAACGTCGGCAAGGCGCCCGGGCTGATCCGCTACGGCTCGCGCAACGGATTCGAAGGCGCGGCGAAGCGCCGCTTCCGCATGCGCGTCGTCGCGTACCCGCTCGTGCTGGTGGCCACGCTGGGTCTCTTCAGCTGGGCGCTCGCGTCGCGTTCGGACACCGACGTGACCGTGCTGCGCGGCGGCGGAGAGCCGTTCGTCGTGCAGGCGGACGGCCGCGTGCTGAACACGATCCGCATCAAGGTGCGCAACTTCGGCGCCGACCGCCGCTACGGCATCGCGCTCGAGGGCGCTCCCGGCGCGCAGCTCGTCGCGCCGATCAATCCGCTCCCCGTGCGTTCGGGCAAGTGGGAGACGGCCACCGTGTTCGTGCTCGCGCCGCGCGGGTCGTTCCGCTCGGGCATGCTCGACGTGGAGTTCATCGTCCAGGACGGCGAGCGCCTCTCCGTGCGCCGGCCGTACCGGCTCGTGGGTCCCGAGGACGCCGCGCCGGCGGCGCCGACGGGAGGCGCGTCGAAATGAACGGCGCGCGGCTGTGGCCGATCGCGATCGTCACGGTGCTCGCGCTGACCGTGGCCGCGAACGCATTCCTGATCTGGGCCGCGAACGAACGCGATGCGTCGGTCGTCGAGCCCGACTACTACCGCAAGGCCGTGGCCTGGGACTCGACCCGCGCGATCGAATCGCGCAGTGCGGCGCTCGGCTGGTCGGCCGTCGCGGGGATCGGAGCGCCCGAGGGCGGCGCCGCGCGCGTCGAGATCGCGCTCGCCGACCGTGCGGGCGCGCCGCTCACGGGCGCACACGTGCGGCTCGAGGCGATCCACAACCTCGAGGCGAGCCGACCGGTGACGGGTGCTCTTCCCGAGGTGCGCCCCGGCGTCTACGCCGCGGCGCTGCCGTTCCATCGCGCGGGGCTCTGGGAGCTGCGCGTGGACGCGGAGCGCGGGGCCGACCACTTCGTCGCGTCGCTCCGGCGCGACACGGGAGCGCCCGCGCGGTGATCGCGCTCGTGCTCTCGGTGCTCGGCGCGAGCCTCGTCGGCAGCCCGCACTGCGCGGGCATGTGCGGCGGATTCGTGTGCTTCGTCGCCGGCCAGGACCGTCGCCTCGCTCCGCAGCTCGCCTATCACGGCGGGCGGCTCGCGGCGTACGCCGCGCTCGGTGCGCTCGCGGGGACCTTCGGACTCGGGCTGCAGCGGGCGGGCGAACTCGCCGGGGTCGCGCACGGCGCCGCGATCGTCGCGGGCGCGGTCATGGTGCTGTGGGGCGGAGCGCAGCTCGCGCGCGCGCTCGGATTCGCGCCGTGGGGCGCGCCGGCGAACGCCGTGCCGCCGACGCCTCCTGCGGTTCCGGCGCGCGGGCGTGCGATCGTCGCGCTGCTCCGGCTCGTGCGCGCGCAGTCACCCGAGGTGCGCTCGCTCACGATCGGACTCGCTTCGGGGCTGCTGCCGTGCGGCTTCCTCTGGGCGTTCGTCGCGGCGGCCGCCTCGACCGGCCATCCGCTCCTCGGCGCGCTCGCGATGACCGCGTTCTGGGCCGGGACGCTGCCGGTCCTGACCGGTCTCGGCTGGCTCGCGCAGCGCGCGATCGCGCCGCTCTCGCGACGGCTCCCGATCCTCGCCGGCTCCGCGCTCATCGTGATCGGGCTGCTGACGATCGCGGGCAAGTTCCGCCCCATTCCGCTCGTGCCCGGCGCGGCGTGCGAGAAGTGCTTCCCCGGTGAGCATCGCTGACTCGATCGCCGCGGGCGACACGCCCGACGTCGCGGCGCCGTGCACGCACTGCGGGCTCGACGTGCCGCCCGACCGCGTGAGGGGCGCGAGCGCGTCGTTCTGCTGCAACGGCTGCGAGACCGCGTGGCACGTGCTCCACGCGAGCGGGCTCGAGGGCTACTACGCGCTGCCCGAGCGCCGCCGCACGGCCGTCGCGGAACGCGAGCGCAGCTACGAGGAGTTCGACCACGCGTCGTTCCACGAACGCTACGTGCGCACCGCGCGCGGCGTCTCCGAGGTGGATCTGTACCTCGAGGGCGTGCACTGCGCCGCGTGCGTGTGGCTCGTCGAGCGCCTGCCGCGCTTCGCCCACGGCGCGATCGCGGCCGAACTCGAGCTGCCGCGCTCGCGCGTGCGCGTGCGCTGGGATCCGACGGCGACCGCGCTGTCGTCGCTCGCGCGGGCGCTCGACGAGATCGGCTACCGGCCGCACCCGTTCCGCGGCGTGCGCGCCGAGGCGATGCGCCGCGACGAGGACCGCGCGATGCTCTCGCGCATCGGCGTCGCGGGCGCGATCACCGCGAACGCGATGATGGTCGCCGTCGCCCTGTGGGCCGGCTGGTTCAGCGGCATCGAGGGCGAACACGAGCGTTACCTGCGCTGGTCGAGCTTCGCGCTCGCGACGCCCGCGCTGATCTGGCCGGGGAGCGTCTTCTTCCGCAGCGCCCTCGGCGCGCTGCGCGCGCGCCGGCTGCACATGGACGTGCCGATCGCGCTGGCGCTCGGGGCCGGGTGGCTCCAGGGCGTCGTCAACACGGTGCGCGGGGAGGGACCGATCTACTTCGACGGACTCTCGATGCTCGTCTTCCTGCTGCTCGTCGGACGCTTCCTGCAGACGCGCGCGCAGCGTGCGGCGGCCGACTCCGCGGAACTGCTGCACGCCTTCGCGCCTTCGTCGTCGCGCGTCGTCGAGGGCGACGCGGTGCGCGAGACGCCGAGCGGCGCGCTGCTGCCGGGCATGCTCGTCGAGGTGCGGCCCGGCGAGTCGTTCCCGGCCGACGGCGTCGTGGAGTCCGGCGAGACCGACCTCGACCTGTCGTTCCTGAGCGGGGAGTCGCGGCCGCAGTCCGCGGGCCCGGGGACGCCGGTGTTCGCCGGCGCCGTGAACCGCACCTCGACGGTGCGCGCGCGCGTCGAGGTCGCGGGCGAGGAGACACGCGTCGGACGCATGCTGCGCGCGGTCGAGGAAGGGGCGCAGCGCCGCGCGCCGGTCGTGCGGCTCGCGGACTCGCTCTCGGGCCGCTTCGTCGCCGCGGTGCTCGCGCTCGCCGCGCTCACGGCCGCGATCTGGCTCGTGCGCGATCCCGCGCGTTCGGTGGACGCGGCGATCGCCGTGCTCATCGTCACGTGCCCGTGCGCGCTCGCGCTCGCGACGCCGCTCGCCGTCACGGTCGCGATCGGCCGCGCCGCCTCGCTCGGCATCCTCGTCAAGGGCGGCGACGCCCTCGAGGCGCTTTCGAAGCCGCTGCGCATGGTGCTCGACAAGACGGGAACGCTGACGCTCGGCCGCACGTCGCTCGCCGCGTGGGAGGGACCGGACGACGTGCGGCCGCTCGTGCTCGCGCTCGAACGCGACGCCGCGCATCCGGTCGCGCGCGGATTCCTCGAGGCGTGGCCGGACGTGCGCGCGGCCGACGCGAGCGACGTGCGTCACTTCGTCGGAGGCGGCATCGAGGGCCGCGCGGGGGGCCGGGTCGTCGTCGTCGGCTCTCCCGCGTTCGTGAGCGCACGCGCGCGCGGCGGCTTCGAGTCGCCGTTCGGCGCGACGTGGACGCCCGTGTGGGTCGCCGTGGACGGCCGCGTCGTCGCGCGCGCCGGCTTCGGCGATCCCGTGCGCGACGATTCCGCCGCGGCGCTCGCTCGCCTGCGCGAGCGCGGCTTCGCGCTCGAGATGCTCTCGGGAGACGACCCGTCCGTGGCGCGTTCGGTCGGCGCCGCGCTCGGATTCGAGCCGGGCTCGTGCCGCGGCGGCGCGACGCCCGAGGACAAGCTCGCCGAGGTCGAGCGCGCGGCTGACGCCGGCCCCGTCGCGATGGTCGGCGATGGCCTCAACGACGCCGCCGCGCTCGCGCGCGCGACCGTCGGCATCGCGGTGCGCGGCGGGGCCGAGGCGTGCGCCGCCACCGCCGACGTGTACCTGTCCGAGCCCGGGATCGCCCCGCTCGTCACGCTCGTGGACGGCGCGCGCCGGACCCTCGGCGTCATTCGAGCGAACATCGTGTTCTCGCTCGTGTACAACGCCGTCGGCGTGGCGCTCGCGATGGCCGGCCTCATCCATCCGATCGTCGCCGCGTTGCTCATGCCGGCGAGTTCGCTCACCGTCGTGCTCGTGTCCTGGCTCGCGCCGACGTTCCGGGGAGTGAAGCGATGAGCGTGCTCTACGTGGTCACCCCGGCGGCGTTCCTGCTGCTCGTCGTCGCGGTCGTCGCCTTCCACTGGAGCGCGCGCCGCGGCCAGTACGACGACCTCGTCACGCCCGCCTATCGCGCGCTCGACGACGAGTCGGAGTGGAAGCCGGGGCGGGATCGCGCGAAGCCCCGCGGCGCCGCGCCGCCCTCGAAGGAGTGCTGACGTGCGGCCGGTCGAGCGGGGACCCAGGGGGTGCGAGGTTTGCCACTGCGCGGGCTCAGCCGATATAACCGCGGCGTCGCGCGTCGCTCCGCGGGCGTGCCGCTCACGCACCGCGCGGCCTCGTGACCCGTTAGCTCAGTCGGTAGAGCACCTGCCTTTTAAGCAGAGGGTCGCTGGTTCGATTCCAGCACGGGTCACCAGGCCGCGGGTTCGCCGGGCGGCACGCCCGTGCAGTTTCCGCGTCTTCCGGCACCTCCGAATCGGGTCAATTTTCTGCAAACCGGCACTCGCGGCCCTGCATCTAGAGCCACGGATCGGCGCCGCGGTCGGCGCCCGGGTCGTCCGATGAAGGGCCCCGCGCCACTTCGGTTCCCCACGGCCGAACACGGAGAACGACAGCCTTGGATCTGAACTGCAACGAGGTGTTCGAGCACCTCGCCGACTATCTCGACGAGGACGCGCGCCTCGAACTCTGCCGCGCGATGGAAGCGCACCTCGTCCGCTGTCGCGACTGTCGCGTCTACGTCGACACGGTGAAGAAGACGATCGTCCTCTACCAGAACAACGTCGAAGTGCCGATGCCCGCGCGCGTCAGCGAGCAACTCGCGCTCGCGCTCTCGCGCGAGTACGAGACGCGCGACGGCACGGGGCGTTGACGATTCGATAGCCCGCTCCTAGACTGCCGCACCCGAGTTCGAACCCGCGGGGAACACGCCCCGCGGGTTTTTCACGTCCGATCGAGGCCCCATGAAACGAGTCGGCCTGCTCGGTCTGCCGCAGTCGGGCAAGACCACCCTTTTCGAGATCCTGCTGCAGGGCGCGGGAGGCTCCGCGCCCGGGCCGTCCGGGCGCGACGCCGTCGGAGTCGTGAAGGTGCCCGACGAGCGGATCGACCGTTTGTCCGCGCTGTTCCAGCCGAAGAAGACGACGTACGCGCAGATCCAGTTCGTGGACAGCGCCGCGGCGGGGCACGGAACGAAGCCGGGAAAGGGCGTGGACCTGTTCGCCGCCGTGCGCAACTGCGACATGCTCGTCGCCGTCGTGCGCGACTTCGAGAATCCGGCCGTGCCGCAGCCCGGCGGCGTGGATCCCGCCCGCGACCTCCGCAACCTCGAGGCCGAGCTGATCCTGAACGACCTCGCGATCTGCGAGACGCGCTTGGAGCGAATCGAGAAGGAACTGCGCGTCGGCAAGAAGCAGGGCGAGCGCGAGCACCAGGTGCTTCAGCGCTGCCGCGAACTGCTCGAGGGGGAACAGGCGCTGCGCGGCGTCGCGTTCGACGCCGACGAGGACCGGTGGCTGCGCGGCTTCCAACTTCTGTCGCGCAAGCCGCTGCTCGCGGTGTACAACCAGGACGACGCGTCCACGCGCACGCCGCCCGCGCCCGGGCCGAACGCGATGGCGGTCGCGCTGCGGGCGCATCTCGAACGCGAGATCGTGTCGCTCCCGGCCGAGGAGCGCGCGACGTTCCGCGCCGAGATGGGCGTCGAGGAGGACGGGCTCGGCCTCGTGATCCGGGCGAGCTACGAGCTGCTCGGGCTGATCTCGTTCTTCACGGTCGGTCCGGACGAGGTCCGCGCGTGGACGATCGCGCGCGGCGAGAAGGCGGTGGACGCCGCAGGCGAGATCCACTCGGATCTCGCGAAGGGGTTCATCCGCGCGGAGGTCGTCGGCTGGCAGGAACTGCTGGACGCGGGCGGCCACGCGAAGGCGAAGGAGAAGGCGCTGCTCCGGCTCGAGGGCCGCGAGTACGTCGTGAAGGACGGCGAATGTCTCGAGATCCGGTTCAACAAATGAAGCGCGCCGCGGCGTTCGCCGCCGCTATCGCGGCCACCCTCGCGCTCGCCGGTGCGGCCTGCGCGGGGCCGAAGCTCGAATCGATCGGCGGCCACGTGGGCGTTGGCGGCGCGAAGCTGTTCGTGTCCGACGCTCCGGGCGGCTCGCTCTCCGCTTCCGCGGGACTCGACGTTCCGCTTTTGCCCGACTGGCGAATCGGACTCGACCTCGGCTTCCACCTGCTCGGCGGCCGCAACGTCGAACGCGGCAGCCTCGCGGCGTCCGTGGACTACTCGCAGGTGGACCTGCTGCTGATGACGCACTGGCAGCCGAAGGGGCTGGGCCCCGTCGGCCGCGTGTCGTTCGGCCCCGGGATCGTGCACGGCAACGCCGAAGTCTCCGCCTCGGGCGCCGCGGTCGCATTCGAAGATCTCGCGCGCGGCGAGAACGCCCTCGGCTTCGGGCTCGACGCGACGCTGATGTCGAAGCGGCCGATGCCGGTCCGCGTCGGACTCGAGCTGAGTTCACGGCTCGGGCTCCTCGACGAGGAGACGTGGACGCTGTTCGGCGCGCGGCTCGTCTTCCACTTCTGAGCGCGCCTCCGCGCGACATTCCGCCCGCGCGCCTTTGACAGCTGCGAGGGCGCTCTCTAGTGTCCGCGCCCTCACAGCTCCTTCGGGGCGGGGTGCAAGTCCCCACCGGCGGTAAAGCCCGCGAGCGGGAGCGACCGGCGCACCGGACTTCGGGTCCGGCGCTTCGTGCGACAGCCGGACGCTCTGCAGCAGACCCGGTGAAACTCCGGGGCCGACCGTACAGTCGGGATGAAAGAAGGAGAAGGGCCCTGGGTTTCCGTCCCGGGCCCCGCAGGCGCTTGCCCTGCCACGCCCCGTGGAGTCCGACACGGGGAGTTCGTTTCAGGCGGGCATGAGCCGGACCACTTCGACAGCGGATGAACGATTCATGCGGCGGGCGCTCGAACTCGCGCGCCGCGGCGGCGTGCGCACGCGTCCGAATCCGAACGTCGGCGCCGTCGTCGTGCGCGGCGGCCGCGTCGTCGGGGAGGGCTGGCATCGCGCGCTCGGCGAAGACCACGCCGAGGCGGTCGCGCTGCGCGCGGCCGGCGCTCGCGCGCGCGGCGCGACGCTCTACGTGACGCTCGAGCCGTGCGCCCACGTGGGCCGCACGCCGCCGTGCGTGGACGCGATCCTCGCCGCGCGCGTCGGCCGCTGCGTCGTCGCGACGCGCGACCCGCACGCGATCGTGAACGGCCGCGGCCTTCGCCGCCTGCGCGCGGGCGGCGTGCGCGTCACGCTCGGCGTGCTCGAGCGCGAGGCGCGCGAACTGCTCGGCGCCTACGCGTTCCGCCACCGCCACGGCCGGCCTCGGGTCACGTGGAAGGTCGCCGCGACGCTCGACGGCCGCATCGCCGACCCGGCGGGCCGCTCGCGCTGGATCACGAACACCGCCTCGCGTGCTCACGTTCACCGGCTGCGGGCCGCGGCGGACGCGATCGTCGTGGGGGCGGGCACGGCGGCGGCCGACGATCCGCGGCTCACGGCGCGCGGCCGCGGCGTCGTGCGCCAGCCGCTGCGCATCGTCGTGGATTCGGCGCTCGCGCTGCCGCCGACGCTTCGGCTCTTCGGGCCCGCGCTCGCGCGCGGGACGATCGTCGCGTGCGGGCCGCGCGCGAGCCGCGCGCGGGAGAGCCGGCTGCTCGCGCGCGGCGTGCGCGTGTGGCGGCTGCCCGCGCCGCGCGGCGCCGTCTCGGCTGCGGCGCTGCTCGCGCGGCTCGCCGCTCACGGCTGCCACGACGTGATGCTCGAGTGCGGTCCCGGCCTCGGGACGCCGTGGCTGCGCCGCGGCCTCGTGGACCGCGTCGCGGTGTTCGTCGCGCCGCGCGTGCTCGGCGCCGACTCGCTCGCGTGGCTCGGCCGCTGGCCGGGCCGCTCGCTCGCCCGAGCGCGCGGGGGGCGGCTGCTCGAACAGCGCCGCTTCGGCGACGACGCGTACCTGCTCGTGGAGGTGGCGCGCTGATGTTCACCGGAATCGTGGAAGCGCTGGGCCGCGTCGAGGCGGTCGAACCGATGGAAGGCGGGCGGCGTTTCTGGATCGCCGCTCCGCGCGTGCTCGAGGACGCCGCCGTGGGCGACAGCATCGCCGTCAACGGCTGCTGCCTCACCGTCGTGAAGCTCGCATCCCCGGCCGAGGGGCGCGACGGGCGCTTCGCCGTCGAGGCCGTGCCCGAGACGCTCTCGCGCACGACGCTCGGCGCGTGGACGCCGGGCGAGCGCGTGAACCTCGAGCGCAGCGTGCGCGCCGACCAGCGGCTCGGCGGGCACCTCGTCGTCGGTCACGTGGACGCCGTCGCCGAAGTGCTCGCGGTCGCGCGCGAGGGCGAGGGCGCGCGCGTGACGTTCGAGGCGCCCGGAACGCTCGCGCGCTTCGTCGCCGAGAAGGGCTCGGTCGCGGTGGACGGCGTCAGCCTCACGGTCGCAGCCTGCGACGCGCGCACGTTCCAGGTCGCGTTCATCCCGCACACGCTCGCCGTGACCGTCGCGGGGGACTACGTCCCCGGGCGGCGAGTGCATCTCGAAGTGGATCTCGTCGCCCGCTACGTCGCGCGCCTGCTCGACGACGCGGGCGTCACCCGGAGGCAGTCATGAGGCGGCGTTCGCCGTCGAAGCGCAGGACTCCGGCGCGCGCGCGCGCCGGCGCCGGAACCCGCACCGCGCGGGAGTCCGTGTTCCTCACCGTTCCCGAGGCGATCCGGCGGTTCCGCACGGGCCGGATGATCATCGTCGTGGACGACGCCGATCGCGAGAACGAAGGCGACGTCGTGTTCCCGGCCGAGACCGCGACGCCCGAGCAGGTGAACTTCGCGATCAAGCACGGGCGCGGAATCCTGTGCGCGCCGATGGCCGCCGAGGAAGCCGAACGGCTCGGGCTCGAACTCATGGTCGAGAAGAACACCGCGCGCTTCGGCACGCCGTTCACCGAATCGGTGGACGTGCGGCGCGGCACGACGACCGGCACGAGCGCGTTCGACCGCGCGAAGACGCTGCGCGCGCTCGCCGACCCGAAGACCGGCTCGCGCGACTTCGACCGCCCCGGCCACGTGTTCCCGCTGCGCGCGATGCCGGGCGGCGTGCTGCGGCGCGCGGGACACAGCGAAGCCGTGCCGGACCTGTGCCGGCTCGCGGGTCTGCGGCCCGTCGGCGCGCTGTGCGAGGTGCTCACGGACGACGGCCACATGATGCGCCTGCCGGAACTGCAGCGCTTCGCGCGCGCGCACGGGCTCGGCATCCTGACGATCCGCGCGCTGATCGAGTACCGGCGTCACCGCGAACGCCTCGTGCGCCGCGTCGTGTCGGTGCCGCTGCCGACCGCCGAGGGGCGCTTCACGCTGCATCTCTACGAAGACGTGCTCGCGGGCGACCACCACGTCGCGCTCGTGATGGGGGACCTGCGCCGCGGCGGCCCCGTGCTCTCGCGCGTTCACAGCCAGTGCCTCACGGGCGACGTGTTCGGCTCGCAGCGCTGCGACTGCGGTCCGCAGATGCGCTCCGCGCTGCGCGCGATCGCGCGCAAGGGCCGCGGCGTGTTCCTCTACCTGCGGCAGGAGGGCCGCGGCATCGGGCTCGCGAACAAGCTGCGCGCCTACGAGCTTCAGGACCGTGGCTACGACACGGTCGAGGCGAACGTGAAGCTCGGCTTCCCGGCCGACCTGCGCGACTACGGCATCGGGGCGCAGATCCTCGTGGACCTCGGCGTCCGGCGGATCGCTCTCATGACGAACAACCCGCGCAAGATCATCGGGCTCGAGGCCTACGGGCTCGAGATCGCCCGCCGCGTCGCCGTGAAGATCCCGGCGAACCGCTTCAACCGGCGCTATCTCGCGACGAAGCGCGACAAGCTCGGGCACCTGCTCGACCTGCTGCCGGAGGCGGGCGAATGAGCCTCGAGCGCAAGCCCGACTCGGACGCCTCGGGGCTGCGGTTCTGCGTCGTCGCGGCGCGGTTCAACGCCGAGTACGTCGAGCGCCTGCTCGCGGCGGCGCTGCAGGTGCTGCGCGGCCGCGGCGCGGACGACGCCGCGATCGAGACCTGGTGGGTGCCGGGCAGCTACGAGCTTCCGCTCGCGGCCCGCTGGGCGGCGGACTCGCGGCGCTTCGACGCGGTCGTCGCGCTCGGCTGCGTGATCCGCGGCGAGACCGAGCACTTCCGCCTCGTCTGCGACGCGGCCTCCGACGGCCTGCTCCGCGTGTCGCTCGACACCGGCGTGCCGGTGGCCAACGGGGTTCTGGCGGCTTACGATGCGCCGCAGGCCGCGGCCCGGACCGGTGGCGAACTCGGCAATCGCGGCGCCGACGCGGCGCTCGCCGCGATCCAGATGGCGCGGCTTTCGCGCGCCGTGCGCGGTTCCGGGGCATGACGCGCCCCGGCCGCCCGGTGCGGAGCGCGGACGCGACCACGAACACGGACTCGACGGGGGAGAAGCGCGTGCCGAAGGGCGCCCGGACGATCACGAAGCGCGGCGGTGAGTCGGCGCGGCGACACGCGCGCGAGATCGCGTTCCGCGTCGCCTATCAGGCCGAGCTGACCGGCGAGCCGTTCTCGGCCGCGTGGCCCGCGCGCCGCGAGGACGAGCGCCTGTCGAAGGACCAGCGCGAACTCGTGGACGACGTGTTCCGCTGCCTGGGCGCGCGCGGCGCCGAAGTGGACGAGACGATCCAGCGCGCCGCCGAGCACTGGCCGCTCGACCGCCTCGCCGCGACCGACCGTGCCGTGCTGCGCATCGCGGTCGCCGAGCTTCTCGAGCGCCGCGGCACGCCCGCGCGCGTCGTCCTCGACGAGGCCGTGGAGCTCGCGAAGACGTTCGGGAGCGAGGAGTCGGGGCGGTTCGTCAACGGCGTCCTCGACCGCGTCGCGCGCGACGTGCGGCCCGGGGAATTCTGATGCGGCTCGCGATCGTCTCCGACGTGCACGGCAACCTCGAGGCGCTCGACGCCGTTCTCGCCGACCTCGAAGGCCAGCGCATCGACGAGACCGTGTGCCTCGGCGACTTCGTCGGCTACGGCGCCTCGCCGAACGAGTGCATCGAGCGGCTTCGGCCGCGCATCGTGTGCGCGGTCGCCGGCAATCACGACCTCGCGGCGTGCGGCCGCTTGCAGCTGCGCTACTTCAACTCCGACGCCGCCTCGGCCGCGCGCTGGACCGACGCCGCGCTCACGGCCGAGAACCGCGCGTACCTCGAAGCGCTGCCGTACGTCGAGCGCCGCGCCGGCGCGCTGCTCGTGCACTCCTCTCCGGCGTCGCCCGAGGACTGGAACTACGTGCTGTCGCCGTACGACGCCGAGTACGAACTGTCGGCGTTCGAGGAAGCCGTGTGCTTCATCGGGCACTCGCACTACCCGGGTTCGTACGAAGCCGAGGAGGGGCGCGTGCGATACACGCGCGAGCCCGAGATCTCGATGCGCGACGGCTGCCGCTACCTCGTCAACGTCGGCAGCGTCGGCCAGCCGCGCGACGGCGATCCGAACGCCGCCTACCTCGTCTACGACGTCGCCGCGCGCACGCTCGTCCACCGCCGCGTGCCCTACGACGTCGCCGCCGCCGGAGCCCGCATCCGGCAGGCGGGGCTGCCGCCGTTCCTCGCGGACCGCTTGCAGTGGGGCGAATGAGCGAGCGCGCGTCCACACTCGACCACTGGGAGTCGTACTGGAAGGCGCACGCCGACCTGGACGCGACCTACTCCACCGGCGGCCGCCTCGCGCGCGAAGTGCTCGCCGACGGCGACGTGCGCGGGCGGCTCGTCATGGAGGTCGGCGCCGGCTCGGGCCGCGACCTCCTCGCGCTCGTGCGCGACGGCGCGCGCGGCGTCGTGCTCGACTACTCGCCCGCGTCCCTCGGACTCGTCGCGCGCCAGGCGGCGGAGCAGGGGCTGCCCGTGATGCTCGTGCGCGCGGACGCGCGGCGCATGCCGTTCCGCGACGGCACGTTCGACGTGCAGTTCCACCAGGGGCTGCTCGAGCACTTTCGCGATCCCGCCCCGCTCGTCGCCGAGAACGCGCGCGTCGCGAAGCGCGGCGGCCGCGTGCTCGTGGACGTGCCGCAGACCTTCCACCTCTACACGCTGCTCAAGCAGACCCTGATCGCGCTCGACCGCTGGTTCGCCGGCTGGGAGACGCAGTTCACGCCGGACGAACTCGAGGCGCGCGTGCGCGCGAGCGGTCTCGTCGTGAAGCGCACGTACGGCGAGTGGATGGTCCCGGGCCTCGGCTACCGGGTGTTCCGCGAGGCGCTGAAGCGCACACTGGGACTCGCGCTGCCGCTCGAGCCCCGGCCGCTGCGCGCGTGGTGGAACGCGACCGGCGTGCTCCGGCGCGCGTGCGAGCGTTCGCGCTGGGCGCTCTACACGATGCACGTGATCGGCACGGTGGGCGAGAAGCCGTGAGCGGGCCGCTCCACGTCCTCGCCGTGAACTTCCGCTGTCCGCACCACCCCGAGGCCGGGGGCGCGGAACTGCACCTCGAGGAGATCCTGCTCGAGGCGGTGCGCCGCGGCCACCGCGTGACGTGGCTCGCGTCGTCCTTCCCGAACGCCGAGCCCGAGCGCGAGCACCGCGGGATGCGTCTCGTGCGGCGCGGCTCGTGGTGGAACTTCAACCTCGTCGTTCCCGGCGTGCTCCGGCGCGAGTTCGCTTCACCGGCCCCGGACCTCGTCGTCGAGGACATCAACAAGGTGCCGTGCTTCACGCCCTGGTGGACGAAGGCGCCGGTCGCCACGATCGTGCCGCACCTGTTCGGCGGCGCGGCGTTCCAGGAGGCGCCGTGGCCGATCGCGAGCTACGTCGTCGCGCTCGAACGGCTCATCCCCGGTGCGTACGCGCGCACGCCGTTCGTCGTGATCTCCGAGAGCACGCGCGACGACCTCGTCGCGCGCGGCGTCGCCCGCGAGCGCATCACCGTGGTCCACTGCGGCATGGATCACGAGAGCTACCGGCGTGATCCCGAAGCGGGGAAGAGCGAGGCGCCGACGATCCTCTACATCGGCCGCGTGCGGCGCTACAAGGGCGTGGACTGGGTGCTGCGCTCGCTGCCCGCGGTGCTCGCGCGCCGGCCCGACGCGAAGCTCGTCGTCGTCGGCGACGGGCCTCACCTGCCGGAACTAAAGCTCGAGGCCGCACGCCGCGGGCTCGCGCACGCCGTCGTGTTCCGCGGCTTCCTGCCGCGCGCGGAGAAGGTGAAGCTGCTGCAGCGCGCGTGGGTGCTCGTGCAGCCGTCGCCGAAGGAGGGCTGGGGGCTCACGGTCGTGGAAGCCGGCGCGTGCGGCACCGCGGTCGTCGCGGCCGACAGCCCCGGACTGCGCGACTCCGTGCGCCGCGATGAGACGGGGCTGCTCGTGCCCTACGGCGACGTGCGTGCGATGGCGGACGCGCTCGTGCGCGTGCTGGACGATGCGGCGCTGCGCGGCCGGTTCGAGCGCGCGGGCACGGAGTGGGCCGCGCGCTTCACGTGGCCCGATTGCGGGCGCCGGTCGCTCGACGCGCTGCTCGCCGCGGCGCCGGCCCGCGCGGGAGCGGCGCGATGAGCGGCGCGACGCTCAAGCCGAACCTGCGGCACGCGCTGCTGCTCGGGCTCAAGGTCGCGATCAGCCTCGGGCTGCTCGCGTTCCTCGTCGGCCGCATCAACCTCGACCAGCTCGGCCGCGCTCTCGAGCACGCGAACCCGCGCTGGCTCGCGCTCGCGGGCGCCGTGATGCTGACGAGCAACCTGCTCGGCGCCTACCAGTGGAGCCGGCTGCTGCGGGCCGTGGAGATTCGCATCCCGTTCTGGAAGGTGTGCGCGTACTACCACGTCGGCCTGTTCTTCAACAATTTCCTGCCCGCGAACGTCGGCGGCGACTTCGCGCGCGTGCTCGACGCTTCGCGCCACGCGGACTCGCGCGCCGCGGCGCTCAGCACGGTTCTGCTCGACCGGGTGATCGGCACCGTCGCGCTCGCCGGCCTCGCGCTCGTGACGACGCTGCCCGCGATCGACCGCTTCCACTTCGTGTTCGCGTACCTCGCGCTCGTTGGGTTCTTCGTGCTGAGCGTCGCGCTGCTGTGGGCGGTGTTCCATCCGGCGTGGCTCGAACTCGCCGAGCGCGTGCTCGCGCGCGTGGGGCTCGGTCGCCTCAAGCCGCACCTCGACGACCTGTCGCGGCGGCTCACGGGATTCCGCGGGCAGCGCCGCCTGTTCCTCGAACTGCTCTCGATCGCGCTCGTCGTGCAGTTCCTGCGCATCTTCGTGCACGCGCTCACCGCACGCTCGCTCGGGCTTCACATCGCGCTGACCTACTTCCTGCTTTTCGTGCCGTTGCTGGCGGTGATAGTCTCGCTGCCCATCTCTCTGAACGGGATCGGCGTGCGTGAGGGCGCGGGCATCGTGCTGTTCGGCCTCATCGGCGTCTCCCGGGCCCAGTCGTTCACCCTGCAGTTCACGACGTATCTCGTGGCCGTTGCGGTCAGTCTGCTCGGCGGCCTGATCGTGCTCGTGCGCATCCCGCATCGGCGCGCCACCGCGCGCGAGCGGGGGAGATCCAACGAATGACGGACAAGCGCGTCACGCAGCTCCTCGCGGTGTTCGTGTTCGCCGTGGCGGCGGCGGTCTACTGGATCACGCAGACCCCGACCTGCCCGTTCTGGGACTCCGGCGAGTTCATCGCCGTCTCCACGATCCTCGGCATCCCGCACCCGCCGGGCACGCCCTTCTACGTGCTGCTCGGACGCATGGCGACGCTGCTGCTGCCCTGGCCGACGCTCGCCGAACGGGTGAACGCGCTCTCGGGTCTCGCGTCGGCGCTCGCGGTGATGTTCACGTACCTCGTGACGCTCAAGTTCGTACGCCTCGTGCAGGGCCCCGACCGCAAGGGTTCGGACCTGTGGATCGCGCACCTCTCCGCGGTGCTCGGCGCGCTGATGATCGCGTTCTCGGACTCGTTCTGGGAGAACTCGATCGAGGCCGAAGTCTACGCGCTCATGAGCCTCGCGCAGATCCTCGTGCTGTGGCTCGGACTGCGGTGGTGGGAACAGCACGAGAAGCGGCCGACGGCGGGGCCGCTGCTCGTCGCGACCTACGTGATGTGGCTGTGCGTCGGGCTGCACCTCGGCGTCGCGATCATGGCGCTGCCGCTGCTCGCGATCGTGTTCCTCGTGGACCGCAAGGTCGCGCTCGTCTTCCTCATGCCCGTGCTCACGTCGCTGCTCGTCACGATGGGCCTCGAGCGGCTCGCCGGCGGCGTGCTGCTGCTCGCGACGTTCACGTTCCTGGCGTACGCGTGGCAGCAGAAGATCAACGGCTGGGTCGTCGCGGCCGGCGCCGTCGCCGCGACGGTCGGCATGGCCGTGGCGTTCGGCGACTCGGACTTCAAGCCGCAGACGGCGGTGATCGCCGTGCTCGGCGTGCTCGTGCCGCTCGTGATGTTCGCGCTCAAGCACCGCGAGGGGCGCATCCTCGCGCTCGCGCTGTTCCTGATGGTCGCGGGTTACTCGACGCACCTCTACCTGCCGATCCGCGCGGCGCAGCATCCGGGCGTGAACGAGGGCGCGCCGGCGGACTGGCCGAGCCTTCGCGACCTGCTCGAGCGCAAGCAGTACGGCACGATGAACATGTTCAACCGCCGCGGCACGCTCGAGACGCAGCTCAACAAGGAGTTCTGGCGCTACTTCCGGCGGCAGTGGCCGGTCGTGCCGTCCCCGACGCCGAAGGGGCCCTCGTACCCGGTGGACGAGCCGCTGCGCGGGCTGATCCCGCTCGCGCTCGGCGTCGCCGGCGCGGTGTGGCACTTCCGCAAGGAGAAGGTGTCGTTCCTCACGCAGTTCATTTTCGTCGGCGTGACGACGGCCGGGATGATCGTGTTCCTGAACTTCTCGAACGACGAAGTGCGCGAACGCGACTACTTCTTCCAGAGCGGCTACCACGCGTACGCGATCTGGATCGGACTCGGGGTGGGCGCGCTCGTGACCTGGGTGCGCGACTCGTTCGAATCGGGGGCCGCGCGCAGCGCCGCCACGGTCGCGACCGCCGCCGTGCTCGCGCTCCAGCCGCTCGGCCTGCTGTGGAACCTGTGGTTCACGCACGACCGCCGCGGCAACTACATCGCGCGCGACTACGCCTACAACATGCTCGCGCCGCTCGCTCCGAACTCGTTCGTGTTCACGAACGGCGACAACGACACGTTCCCGCTCTGGTACATCCAGCAGGTCGAGGGATTCCGCAAGGACGTGCGCGTCGTGAACCTGAGCCTGCTGAACACCGACTGGTACATCCGCCAGCTGCGCGACGAGGAGCCGAAGGTCCCGATCCAGCTCGACGACGCGACCGTGCGGATCCTCGGGCGCGGCGCGGTCCAGGACGAGACCGGGCGCATCATCTACACGAACCAGTTCATGGTGCACCACATCCTCGAGCAGGACGCGGTCGGCGCCGACACATGGAAGAAGCAGCCGTACTTCGCGGTCACCGTGCCCGAGCGCATGGGGCTCGAGAAGTACTTCACGCTCGAAGGCCTCGTCTCGCGCGTGAACCGCGACACGACGCAGGGCGAGATCGACGTGCAGAAGGTCGAGGAATCGCTCTACAAGAAGTTCCTGTACCGCGGCCTGTTCGACGCCGACGGCAACTACGTCACGAACGTCTACAAGGACGAGAACAGCGCGACGCTGTCGCGCAACTACGCGGCCGCGCACATGCAGCTCGCGTTCACGTACCGGCGCCGCGGGGAACTCGACCGCGCGATCTCCGAGATGGAGCGCGTCTCGCGCATGTTCCCGGACTACGCGGCGGTGCAGGTGCCGCTCGGCGGCTTCTACATGGACCGCGGCGACACGGCGAAGGCCATGGCGCTCTACGAGCGGCTCGTGCGCCAGGCGCCGAACGATCCCGAGGCGCGCTACTACTACGGCGTCGCGCTCATCATCCAGAACCGCGTCGCGGACGCCGTGCGCGAGTTCGACGCCGCGATCCAGTCCGACCCGAACTACAACATGCCCTACTACGCCGCGTACTCCACGCTGTGGGAGGCGGGCGACCGCGAGCGCGCGCTCGGCTACCTGGAACGGTGGGTGCGACTGCATCCCGACGACGCGCAGGCGGGTGCGTTGCTCGAGCAGCAGCGTCGCCAGCTCGGGCAGCCGTCGCTCGGCGGACCGTCGCCGATGGCGCCGCCGCCGCTGCCGCAGACCCCGTGAGGATACGGCGATGACGCGCGCGCTGGTGACCGGAGCCGCCGGGTTCATCGGATCGCACCTCTCGGAACGGCTGCTTCGCGACGGCATCGAGGTCGTCGGCGTCGACTGCTTCACGGACTACTACGACCCGGCGCTCAAGCGGAAGAACCTGGCCGCCTCGCTCGCGCATCCGCGCTTCGCGTTCCTCGAACTCGACCTCGGCGCTGCGGACCTCGCGAAGCTCCCCGACGTGGACGTCGTGTTCCACCAGGCGGCGCAGGCCGGCGTGCGCGCGTCGTGGGGCAGGGACTTCGCCGCTTACGCGCACCACAACGTGCTCGCGACCCAGCGCCTGCTCGAGCGCTACCAGGGCGCGAAGCTCGAGCGCTTCGTGTACGCGTCCTCGTCCTCGGTGTACGGCGACGCCGAGCGCTATCCGACGGACGAGTCGCTGCTCCCGCGGCCGTTCTCGCCCTACGGCGTGACGAAGCTCGCGGGGGAGCACCTCGTGCTGCTCTACGGCCGGAACTTCGGGCTGCCGGTCGCGGCGCTGCGCTACTTCACGGTGTACGGACCGCGCCAGCGGCCGGACATGGCGTTCCACAAGTTCTGCCGCGCCCTGCTCGAGGGCCGCCCGATTCCCGTGTTCGGCGACGGCCGGCAGTCGCGCGACTTCACGTTCATCGAGGACGCGATCGAGGCGAACGTGCGCGCGTGGACGAAGAGCCGGCCGCAGGGCGTGTACAACGTCGGCGGCGGATCGCAGGTGGACGTGCTCGAGGCGATCGGGATGCTCGAGTCGGCGCTCGGCGTGAAGGCGACGCTCGAGTTCCAGCCGAAGCAGAAGGGCGATCCCGAGCGCACGCGCGCGGACGCCGCGCGCATCCGCGAGGACCTGGGGTTCGCGCCGTCCGTCCCGATCGCGGACGGCCTCGCGGCCGAGGCCGCGTGGGCGAAGACGCTGTACGGAGGGGGAGCCGCGTGAGCGAGGCGCCGTTCCTGTCGGTCGTGATCCCGGCCTTCAACGAGGCCGAGAGCCTGCCCGTGCTCCAGGAAGAGCTGCGCACGGCGCTCGACGCGTTCGGCCGGAGCTGGGAGGTCGTCTACGTGGACGACGGCTCGCGGGACGGGACCGACCTCGCGATCGAGAAGCTCTCCGCGGCCGACGCGCGCGTACGAGGCGTGTCGTTCCGCCGCAACTACGGCAAGAGCGCCGCGCTCGCGACCGGCTTCCGCCTCGCTCGCGGGGAGTGGGTCGCGACCATGGACGCCGACCTGCAGGACGATCCGCGCGAGTTCCCGAAGCTGGCCGCGGCGGTCGACTCCGGGTTCGACCTCGTGTCCGGCTGGAAGCTCAAGCGTCGGGATCCGTGGACGAAGACCTGGCCTTCGCGGCTCTTCAACATCGTCACGTCCGCGGTCGCCGGCATCCGGCTGCACGACTTCAACTGCGGCTTCAAGCTGTATCGCAGGGACGTCGTCGAGACGCTCGACGTGTACGGCGAACTGCACCGCTTCATGCCGGCGCTCGCGCACTGGGCCGGATTCCGCGTCGGCGAGGTTCCGGTGCATCACCGCGCGCGCCAGTTCGGGCGCAGCAAGTTCGGCTCGTCGCGGTTCGTGAACGGCTTCCTCGATCTGATGAGCGCCGCGTTCATCTCGACCTCGGCCCTGAAGCCGCTGCACGTGTTCGGGCGCATCGGACTCTTCTTCCTCGCGGTCGCGGCGCTCATGGGCCTGTGGTTCGTCGCGCAGTGGGCCGGCGGCGAGCCGATGCGCGTGCGCCCGCTCATGCTGTTCGGCGCGACGCTTGTGCTCGTGGGCATCCAGTTCATCCTGATGGGGCTGCTCGGCGAGATGATCGCGAACATGCGCGCGCGCGCCGAGTACCCCGTGCGCCGCACGTACGGCCGCGAGGCATGAAGGCGTTCCTGCTCGCGGGCGGGCTCGGCACGCGGTTGCGCCCACGGTTCGCCGATCTTCCGAAGCCGCTCGCGCCGCTCGGCGGACGCCCGTTCCTCGAGCGCCAGATCGAATGGCTCGCGTCGCACGGCTTCCGCGACTTCGTCGTGTGCGCGGGCTACGGCGCAGACGCCATGCGCGGAGCCCTCGGCGACGGAACGGCGCTCGGCGTGCGCCTCGCCTGGTCGGTCGAAGAGGAGCCGCTCGGCACGGGTGGCGCGCTGCGTTTCGCGGCCGCGCACCTGGAGGGCCCGGCGCTGGTCGTCAATGGCGACACGCTGTGCGACGCCGACCCGTGGGTGCTCGAGCGCGCCCGCTGGGAGGGCGCGGCGCTCGGCGCCGTGGCGCTGTTCGAGGTCGCCGACGCGCGCGCTCGTGGCCGTGTGGAGTGCGCCCCGGGCGGACGCGTCGCGCGCTTCGTCGAGAAGGACCCGGAATGGAACGGGCCCGCGTGGGTGAACGGCGGCCTCTACGCCTTCTCGCCCGTGCTGTGGAGGCGGCTGCCCGCCGGTGTATCGTCGCTCGAGCGCGACACGCTCGCCGCACTCGCGGCCGAAGGCCGGCTCGAAGGCGTGCGCTCGCCGGGGACGTTCTGGGACATCGGCACGCCCGAGGACTGGGCGCGGGCCGAGGCGCACTTCGGCGCGCACTGACGGGAGAGGGAACGACCGCATGAAGCCCCGACGCTTGTTCTACCGCGCCCGCGCACCGCTGCGGCTGTCGTTCTGCGGCGGCGGCACCGACGTTCCGCCGTACCCGCAGGAGCACGGCGGCATGGTGCTGTCGGCGACGATCAACCAGTACGCCTACGCGTCGCTGCGGCCGCGCCGCGACTCGCGCCTCACGCTCGCGAGCCTCGACTACGACATGGTCGCGCGCTTCGACCATCCGCGACGGCTCAAGCTCGACGGCAACCTCGACCTGCTGAAGGCCGTCGTGCGCGCGATGCGCGTCAAGCGCGGCGCAGACCTGTGGTGCCATTCCGACGCGCCGCCCGGATCGGGGCTCGGATCGTCGTCCACGCTCGTCGTCGCGATGATCGGCGTGCTCGCCGAGTGGCAGAAGAACCCGCTCACGAGCTACGAGATCGCCGAGCTCGCCTACCGCATCGAGCGCGTGGACCTGAAGCTCGCGGGCGGCATGCAGGATCAGTACGCGTCGGCCTTCGGCGGCTTCAACTTCATCGAGTTCAACCGCGACTCGACGGTCGTCAATCCGCTTCGCATCCGTCGCGACGTGCTCGACGAACTGCAGTACCGCCTGCTGCTCTGCTACATGGGCCACACGCGCCAGTCGGCGAAGATCATCGAGCGCCAGACGCGTTCGTACCGCGAGAACCGCAAGCCGGTCGTCGAGGCGCTGCACTTCCTCAAGCGCCACACGCTCGAGATGAAGAAGGCGCTGCTGCTCGGCGATCTCGACGGCTTCGGCGAGCTGCTGCACGAGGCGTGGCTGCACAAGAAGAAGCTCGACGAGGGCATCTCGACGGGTCACGTCGACCGCCTCTACCAGCTCGCGCGCCAGGAAGGCGCGATCGGCGGCAAGATGCCCGGCGCGGGCGGCGGCGGGTTCTTCCTGCTGCTGACGCGCTTCGATCGCAAGCACCGCGTCGCGGCCGTCCTCGAGAAGCACGGCGGGCAAGTCGTGCCCTTCCAGTTCGAATCGAAGGGCATGCGCGCCTGGTCGTCGCTCGGGGCGCGCTGAGACCGGCGCGGAGCGGCGCGACCGTGCGCATCGCCGTGGTCGGTCCGCTCGCGCCGTGGCGTGGCGGACTCGCGCAGTACCTGCAGCTGCTCGGCGAGGAGCTGTCGCAGCGCGCCGAAGTGCGCGGCTGGACGTTCACGCGCCAGTACCCGGAGTTCCTGTTCCCGGGCACGAGCCAGCTCGATCCCGAGGCGCCGCGGGCGCGCTTTCCGGTCGCCTCGACGCTCGACTCGATCGCGCCGTGGAGCTGGCGTCGGACCGCGGCGGCGCTCGAGACGTTCGCTCCCGGACTCGCGATCCTCAAGTGGTGGATGCCGTTCTTCGGGCCCTCGTTCGCATCCAGCGTCGGTCCTTTGCGCCGCCGTGGCACGCGCGTCGTGCTCGTCTGCGACAATCTCGTCCCTCACGAGCACCGCCCGTTCGACCGCGAGTTCTCCTCCTGGATGCTGCGCAATTCCGACGGCTACCTCGTCATGTCCGAAAGCGTCGAGCGCGATCTCGACCGGCTGAAGCCGGGGTCGCCGCGCCGGCGCGTCCTGCATCCGCTGTACGCGCAGTTCGACGCCGGGCGCTTCTCGCGGGCGACCGCGCGCGCGCACCTCGGGCTGCCCGCCGACGGCGACGTCGCGCTGTTCTTCGGCTACGTGCGCCACTACAAGGGGCTCGACACGCTGCTGCGCGCCTGGCCGCGCGTACGCGCGCGCCGCGACGTGACGCTCGTCGTCGCGGGCGAGTTCTACGAAGACGCCGAACCGTACCGCGCGCTCGCGCGCGAGGCCGGCGGCGAGCCGCACGTTCGGCTGCTCGAGCGCTACCTGCCGGACGCCGACGTCGAGGCGGCCTTCAAGGCGAGCGACGTCGTGGTGCTGCCGTACCGGAGCGCGACGCAGAGCGGCGTGACGCACGTCGCGTACGCGCTCGGCGTGCCGGTGATCACGACCGACGTCGGCGGCCTCGCCGAGACCGTGCGGCCCGGCGAGACCGGGCTCGTGTGCGCGCCCGAGGATCCCGAAGCGCTCGCGGGCTCGATCCTGCGCTTCTACGAGGACGGCATGGGACCGAAGCTCCGGGACGGCGTCACGGCGCTCCAGCGCGAGCATTCGTGGGCGGCGCTCGCGGACGCGACAGTCGGGCTCGCGGACGAGCTGGCGCCGAAGCGGGGGTGGCGGTGAAGCCGGCCGAAGGCTCCGTCTCGCGCACCGCGCGCTGGCTCGCGGGACTCGCGTTCTGCGTCTACGCCGCGACCGGCGGCGGACGCATCGCGGGCAGCGACGAGGTGACGATGTTCCAGCTCTCGCGCGCGCTGCTGCGCGGCGGCATCGAGGTGCCGCAGGGCGCGACGCTCGCCGCCGCCGACGGCCGCGTGTACTCGAAGAACGCCGCCGCCCAGGCCGTGCTCGCGCTGCCGCTCGTCGCCGCGAGCGAGGCCGCGAGCGGACTCGCGGGGCTCGGGCCCGAGAAGCGCGAACTCGCCGCGCGCTTCGGCACCTCGTTCTTCAACGCGCTCGTCGCGGCCGCCCTGGTCGGGGTGTTCTACGCCGCCTGCCGCGCGCTCGGCGCGGGGTCGGGCGCGGCGTTCGCCGCGACGCTGCTGCTCGCGTTCACGACGCCCGTGTGGGTGTACGCGAAGAGCTTCATGGCCGAGCCGCTCGAATCGCTCGGCCTGCTGCTCGCGCTCTCGGGCGCGGCGCGCGCGGCGGGTGGCGACGAGCGCGGGGCGCGCACGGCCGCGCTCGGCGCGTTCCTCGCCGTGTCGGCGAAACTCGTCATGCTGCCGCTCGCGCTCGCGTGCCTCGCGCCGCTCGCGTTCCGCCGCCACGACGGCCGCGCGATTCCCGGGCGTGCGTGGGTCGCGGCGGCGCTGGCCGCGGCGCTCGCGGGCCACCTCGCCTACAACGTCGCGCGCTTCGGCACGCCGTTCGAGACCGGCTACGGCGCGCAGGCCTCGACGTCGGCGTATTCGACGCCGCTGTGGGTCGGGCTCTACGGCCTGCTGCTGTCGTCGGGGAAGGGGATCGCGTGGTTCGCGCCCGCGCTCGCGCTCGCGTTCCGCGGCGTCGCGCGCCTGCGCCGCGCCGCGGGCGGGGAGCGGAGCCCGCTCGCGTTCGCCGCGCGACGGCTCGCGCTCGGCATCGCGGCGGCGTGGGCCGTCGCGCTGCTCCTCTACGGCGGCTTCGAACACTGGGCGGGCGACGGCTCGTTCGGCCCGCGCTATCTGCTGCCGGTCGTCCCGCTCGCGTTCCTCGCCGTCGCGTTCGGCCTCGAGGGCGCATCGCGCGTTCGGCGCCGCGTCGCGTGGGCGCTCGGGCTCCTGGGCCTCGCCGTGCAGGTCGGCGGCGTGTTCATCTATTTCGGCATGCAGATGCGCGACGCGGGCGACTACCCCTACACGCGCTCGCTCTCGGATCCGCGCTTCATGAGCGACAGCCACTTCAACCCGCGCTTCGCGCCGATCCTCCAGCACTGGCGGCTGCTCGCGCGCAACGCGGGCGAGCACCTCGCGGGGCGCGGGCCGCGGCTCACGGGCGAAGGCGAGCGCGATCCTCGCCTTGGCATCGCGGCGGCGGACGAGGGCGAACTGCTGCACGCGCTCGACGTGTGGTGGCTCTACGCGCGCTACGTCGCCGTGCCGGCGCCGCTCGTCTACGGACCGCTCGCGCTGCTGCTCGCGGCGGCGGCGCTCGCCGCGCGCCGCGCCGCGCTCGCGCGCCGCGCGGAGGCCGGATGACGCCGCGCGCGCTGTGGATCGTCGTGCTCAACTGGAACGGCCTCGCGGACACGCGTGCGCTGCTGCCGACGCTCGAACGCTGCCGCGTGCCCGAGGGCTGGAGCGTCACGACGCTCGTCGTGGACAACGGCTCGACGGACGGCTCGGCGGAAGCGCTGGCGCGCGAGTTCCCGCGCGTGGAACTGCTCGCGCTGCCCGAGAACCGGCGTTTCGCGGGCGGCAACAACGCCGGGCTCGCGCGCGCGCTCGAGCGCGGCGCCGACGCCGTGATGCTGCTCAACAACGACACCGAGGCCGATCCCGCGCTGCTCGACCGGCTGCTCCTCGCGCTCGACCAGCACCCGGACGCGGGCGCGGTCGCGCCGCTCATCTACTTCGCCGCGCCCACGCTCGACATCTGGTACGCGGGCGGAGTGTGCACGCCGGCGATCGGCTACAGCGCGCATCGCGGAATCCGCACGCGCGACGCCGGACAGTTCCGCGCGGTCGAAGAGACGGGCTACCTCACCGGTTGCTGCCTGCTCGCGACCCGCGCCGCGTGGGAACGCGTCGGGCCGCTCGACGAGCGCTACTTCATCTACGCCGAGGACGCCGACTGGAGCCTCCGTGCGCGCGCCGCCGGCTACCGCCTGCGCTTCGTGCCGACCGCGCGGCTGTGGCACAAGGTCTCCGCGAGCGCCGGGGCGAACAGCCCGTGGAAGATCTACCAGCGGCTGCGGGCGAACTGGACGCTGTGGTCGTCGCACGCGCACGGCGTCGCGCGCGCCACGTGGCTGCCGTGCTTCCTCGCGCAGCAGGCGGCGCTCGCCGCGTGGCTCGTCGCGCGCGGACACGCCGCCGCCGCCGCCGCGATCCCGCGCGCGATCGGCGACGCGCTCGCCGGACGCAATCCCGCCGAGGTGAAGCCGTGATCGCGCCGCGCTCCGAATCGGCGTCGGCACGCGTGGGAGGCAAGGAGTGGATTCATCGTCCCGAGATCCCGGCCGGTGCGCCGCCCGTGTTCCTGCGCGAGGTGATCGCGACGGCGCCGGCGGGCGCGCGTGTGCTCGACGCGGGCTGCGGGCCGGGTTCGTGGCCGTACGCGCTGCGGCCCGACCTCGACGTCACCGGCTTCGACATCAAGTTCCCCCCGGGCCCGCCGCCGCACTCCGAGCGCGTGCACGTGTTCCGAGGCGACCTCGCGCGGCTTCCGGTCCGCGACGCGAGCTTCGATCTCACGGTGTGCCACTACGTCCTCGAGCACGTCACCGAGCTGGATGCGTGCGCCGACGAACTCGTGCGCGTCACGAAGCCGGGCGGCACGCTCTACCTGTCGGTGCCGCGCGCGGCGTCGTTCGACGACCGGCTCTACCGCTTCGCCGGCTACTTCGCGAAGTACGCGCTGCTCAAGTTCCGGAAGCGCATCGAGCACCAGCAGCGCTTCGACCTCGCGGGACTGCTCGGAACGTTCGCGCGTCGCGGGATGACGCTCACGGCGCACGCGTTCGTGCCGGCGGGCTTCTCGTGGATGAACGACGCGCGCACGAAGCCGCTGCAGGGCGCGTTCACCGACGCTCTCGCGGCGCTCCACCGCGCGGGCGGTCCGGATCTCGCGCGCGACGCGAACTTCGTGCTCACGTTCGTGAAGGGTGCGGCGCCCGCCGTGCCGCCGCCGCTCGACCGCCTGCCCGGCGCGCGGCGCGTCACGCACGTGTGCCGCGAGTGCGGGGAGCACGCGGTGATCGAGCCGCCGCGGCCGTGGCCCGCGACGTGGACCTGCCCGTGGTGCGGGAAGCCGAACCCGTTCGGGAGGCCGCGATGACCGCGCGGCCGAATCCGGTGCGCGAGGCGCTCAAGAAGCTCACGGGCGAGTCGCTCGTCTACGGCCTCGGCGCGGCCGGCGGACGCGCGGTGCAGGTCGTGCTCGTGCCGATCCTCACGCGCGCGCTGCCGGCGAGCGCGTTCGGCGTCGGCGACCTCGTCGTCGCGTACTCGCAGACGCTCGCACAGGTGCTCATCGGCGGCATGGACGCCGCGCTCGCGCGGTTCTTCTACGAGCAGCCCGACCGCGAGGCGCGCATCCGCATGGCGTCCTCGTCGCTCGTGTTCCGGCTCGTCACGTCGTTCGCGGTCGCGGGCGCGATCGCGCTGTTCGCGGCGCCGATCGCGACGCAGTTCATCGGCGGCGAGGCCTACCGCAAGTACGTCCTGATCGGCGCCGCGACGCTGCCGTTCACGCTGCTCGTCGCCTACGGAAACGACATCCTGCGCGTCACGTTCCAGCCGTGGAAGTTCATCCTGCTGAACGTGTGCCAGACGGTGCTCGTCGGCGGCCTGTCGGTGTGGTTCGTCGTGTCGAAGGACACCGGCGTCGTCGGCATGCTCTATGGCCGGCTGTTCGGCGACTTCGTGTGCGCGCTGCTCGCGCTCGTGCTGATTCGGCACTCGGTCCGGCCGTGGTTCTCGTTCGGCCCCCTGCGACGGATGCTCGCCTACGGGCTGCCCATGATCCCCGCGGTCTTCGCGTTCAGCCTGGTGACTTCGATGGACCGTTACTTCCTCCAGCGCACGCGCACGCTCGAGGAAGTCGGCGTCTACGCCGTCGCGGTCAAGTTCTTCGCCGTCGTCTCGATGGCCGTGTCGGCCTTCCAGGTCGCGTTCATGCCGTTCGCGTTCTCGCGCGCGAACACGCCCGAAGCGCCTCGACTGTTCGCGCGCGTGCTGGCGGCGTATGCGGGCGCCGCGACCACGGGCGCGCTGGCCGTGGGCCTGTTCGCGCCCGAGGCGCTCGCGCTGCTCGTGCCCGGCGCGTACCGCGAGGCCGCGCGCCCCGCCGTCTGGCTCGCGTTCGCTTCGGCGGCCTGGGGCGCTTACTCGGTCTCGTCGGTGGGCGTCTCGCTCGCGCTGCGCACGCATCTGCTGATCGGTTGCGCTGCGGCGGCGTCGCTCGCCTCGTGGGCGGCGAACGCCCTGCTCACGCCCCGCTTCGGCGTCGAAGGTGCTTCCGTGGCGACCTTCCTCGGCTACGCGACGCTCGCGCTGACGACCTACGTGGCGTCTCAGCGCGTGCATCCGCTGCCGTATCGAGGACGGCGGCTGGTCGCGCTTTTCGCGATCGCGCTCTCGCTCGGTGAGGTCGTTCCGCGTTTCGCGCCGCCCGGAGCGTCCGGCGTCGCCGTCAAGATCGCGGTCGTGGCCGCGTACGCCGCGTTGTGCTGGAAGCTCGAGATCGCGAAGGAGCGCGGCGCCGTCGCCTGGCACGCGCGCGCCGGTTCGTAGGCTCAGGGGGACTCGCCACTCATGTGCGGCATCGCGGGACTGTTCGCGCCGAACGAGCGCGTGGATCTGGGACGGCTGAGGCGCATGGCGTCGCTGCTCGAACACCGGGGCCCCGACGACGAGGGCTTCGTGCTCGTGGATCCGGGCTCCGGCGCCTCGCTCACGCTCGGCGGCGGCGCGACGCGGCCGGATGCGTGGTCGAGCCCGTGGCGCTGGGCGCCCGGGCGCGCCGAGAAGGACCCCGTGCACGCGCGCTTCTCGGTCGGACTCGCACACCGGCGGCTCTCGATCGTGGACCTCAGCACGGCCGGTCATCAGCCGATGTGCGATCGCGAGGGGCGCTGCTGGCTCACGTTCAACGGCGAGGTCTACAACTGGATCGAGCTGCGCGACGAGCTGAAGGCGATGGGGGAGACGTTCCAGACCGAGTGCGACACCGAGGTGATCCTCGCCGCGTGGCGCCGCTTCGGCGAGGACTGCCTCGCGCACATGAACGGCATGTTCGCGTTCGCGATCTGGGACGCCGGGCGCCGCGAGCTGTTCTGCGCGCGCGACCGCTTCGGCGTCAAGCCGTTCTACTGGCAGCTCGACGGCGGCGCGTTCGCGTTCGCCTCGGAGCCGCGTGCGCTCGTGCTCACGCAGTCGCGCCGGCCGCGCGCGCGGGCGGGCGCGGTCCGCGACCTCGTCGCGCTCGACTGGGTGGATCACGACGCACGCACGTTCTTCGACGGGCTGAACCAGCTCCCCGCGGGCCACTGCCTGCTCGCGAGCGAACGCGGCGTGCGCGTGCGGCGCTGGTGGGGACTCGATCCTTCGCGGCGCGCGACCGGCGGTCCCGCCGACTGGACGCGCGAGTTCGAGCGGCTGTTCACCGACGCGGTGCGGCTGCGGCTGCGCGCCGACGTCGAGGTCGGCTCGTGCTTGTCGGGCGGCCTCGATTCGAGCGCGGTCGTCACGACGGCGGCGCGCCTCGTCGACCGCCCGATCCACGCGTTCACGTGCGCCTACGACGAAGGCCCGGCGTGGGACGAGCGCGCGTGGGTGCGCGCGACCGTCGAGGCGAGCGGCGCGACCTCGCACCTCGTCGTTCCCGACGGCGCCGACTTCTGGGACGTCTTCGAGCGCCTGCACGTGCAGCAGGGCGAGCCGACCGCGGGGCCGGGGCTGTTCTCGCAGTGGAAGGTGATGGAGCTCGCGCACGCGCACGGGCTCAAGGTGCTGCTCGACGGTCAGGGCGGCGACGAGACGCTCGCGGGCTACTTCCGCTACCTGCCGCTGCGCCTGCGCGACCACGCCGAAAACGGCCGCCTCGGTGAGTTCCTCGCGTTGCTCGGCCCGGTCGCCTCGCGCGTCGGCATGACGACGGCGCTCGCGCACGCGTTCGAGCCGTGGCTTCCGGGCGGTGTCGTCGCCGCGCTGCGGCGGCGTTTCGGGCAGGGCAAGGACCGAGCGCTCTCGAACGCGCTGCGCTCGCTGCCCGACGACTCCCCGCGACCCTCGCACGCCTTCGACAGCGCCGTCGCGCGCCAGCTCGCGTTCGACGCGACGCAGCGCCTGCTGCCGTCTCTGCTCCGCTACGAGGACCGCAACAGCATGGCGTTCTCGATCGAGACGCGGCTGCCGTTCCTCGACTACCGGCTCGTCGAGTTCGCGTTCTCGCTCCCGGACGAGGCGAAGCTCGAGGGCGCGACCACGAAGGCGATCCTGCGGCGCGCGCTCGCGGACCGCATTCCGAAGCCCGTGCTCGACCGCCGCGACAAAATGGGCTTCGAAACGCCGGCCGACGTCTGGCTCCGCACGCGCGAAGCGGAGGCCGTGCGCCGGCGCCTGTTGCGTCCCGGTCCCGTGCACGAGTGGCTCGATCCGGGAGTGCTCGCCGACGAGCTCGACGGCTACTTCGGCGGACGTCGCTCGATCGGGCTCCAGGTGTGGCGCTGGCTCTCGCTCGAAGCGTGGACGCGCACGTTCCTCGCCCGCGATCCGCGGCCGCTCGCGCCCGCGCTCGACGTTCCGGTCGCGGCGGGCGCGCACGCCGGCTACGTCGAGGTCGCCGCGGCGATCGAGCGGCGTGCGGACGGTGGGGCCTGAGCGTGGACCTGCTCGTACTCTCCGAAGTCCGATGGGGTTACTTCCGGACGCGAAAGCAGTTTCTGCTGTCGCGATTCCCCGAGCCCTGGCGCGTGTTCTTCGCGCAGCCGCCCGCTTTCGGCGCCGACGATCCGTGGACGCCGCGCCGCGAAGGCAACGTGACCTACTTCACGGTGCCGTTCCTCAAGCCGGGCACGACGAGCGCTCCTTACAACGCGCTCGCCGCGACGCCGCCGGGCCGCGCGTTCATCGAACGCGCCGCGGAGACCTGGCTGCGCTCGCGGCTCCGCGCGCTCGGCGTCGAGCCCCGTCCGGTCGTGCTGGCCTCGAACATCTACTGCCCGGGCGCCCTTTCGAGGCTCTCGCGCAAGCTGGTACTCTACGACTTCAACGACAGCCCCTTTCAGTTCTCGCGGACTCCGAACTGGGCGGGCGACTACTGGAAACGAACCCGGGACCAGGTGGACGCCTTCTTCGTGGTCTCGGAGTACTACCGGCGCCAGCTCGCCGCGGAGACCCAGCGACCCTTGATGACCCTCGGCAACGGCGTGGAGTACGAGGCGTTTTCGACGCCGCGCCCCGAGCCCGCGGACCTCGCCCGGCTGCCGCGGCCGCGGATCGGCTACGTCGGCCTGCTGTCGCACTTCCTCGACTTCGACGTGCTCGAGGCGCTGCGGCGCGCGCGCGGGCAGGGGACGCTCGTCCTGATCGGTCCCGACACGCCGGCGACGGCCGGGAGGCTGGCCGAATTCGCGCGCCGGGAGGGGGTCGCCCTGCTCGGAGCCCGGCCGTACGCCGACGTCCCGGCCTACCTGCAGGCGCTCGATCTCGGAGTCATTCCTTTCCGGGCGCAGGATCCGCACGTGCAGGGTATCAACCCGAACAAGGTCTACCAGTACCTCGCCGCCGGCCTGCCCGTGATCACGACCCCGATCCTCGACCTGGACCCCGCTCCGCCGCACCTCCAGTTCGCCGCCGAGTCCTCCGAATGGACGCGCGCGGCGGCCGCCGCGTTGTCGTCGCCCGGCGATCGCGAGACGCGGCGCGCGCTCGCGCGACCGCACGACTGGGACGCGATCGCCGCGCGGTTCGTCGCCGAGATCGAACGCCTCGCGGCCGCGGCCGCGTGAGCGGAGCCTTTCCATGAACGACAAGCGCCCGAACCGACGTGACACGCCCGCCGCGCGCGCCTCCGCGCCGCGCGTCGTTCCCGCGCTCTCGGCCGGCTGGGCGGCGGCGCTGCTCGCGCTACTGGTCGTCGTGTTCTTCCACGAAGTGTCGGTTGGCGGGAAGACGTTCCTGTCGCCCGACGCGACCGCGCCCGCCGGATTCGTGCGCATGGGCGAGCAGTCGCTCAACCACGACCACGTCTATCCGCTCTGGAACCCGTACGTGTTCCTCGGCATGCCGTCGTTCGCGAGCGGCGCGTACAACCCGTACATCTATCCGCCCGACTGGCCGGTCGCGGTGCTGCAGAAGTTCCTGCCGCTGCCGGACCTCACGTGGATGCTGCTCTACTACTGGGTCGGCGCGTTCGCGATGTTCCTGCTCGCGCGCGAGTGGGGGGCGCGAGCGGAAGGCGCGGTGCTGGCCGGCGCGGCGTTCGTGTTCGCTCCGAACCTCGTCGCGGTGGGCTCGCACGGCCACGGCAGCCAGCTCGTGGACTCGGCCTACCTGCCGCTCATGGTGTGGCTCGCGACGCGCTGGATGAGGCGCGGCGGACTCGCAGACCTCGGCTGGCTCGCGCTCGCGGGCGGCTTCCAGATGCTGCGCGGCCACGTGCAGATCTGCTTCTACACC
>JBGAOA010000093.1:0-12208 GCA_044222065.1 Candidatus Eiseniibacteriota bacterium | reverse complement strand
CACGCCAACATCGCGATGCAGCGCCGCGGCGAGTCGCTGACGCTCGAGGAGTTCGCGCGGCTCGCGCGCGCGGCCGCGGACTACGTGGCGGGCGGCGAGCCGCCGGAAGACGCAGGCGTCGCGTGACCCGCGCGGCGCGGTTCCCCGTGTGGTCCTTCCCGCTCGCGGCGCTCGCGATCTACTCGGTCGCACTCACGATCGTCCCGCGCCTGCGCACCGCCGAGAACGCACCGCTCGTCACGTGGGGACTCGTCGCGGATCTCGTGCTCGTGGTGCCGCTCCTGTACCTGTGGTTCGTCGTGCGCGGCCGCGGCGTCGCGAAGCGCACGCTCGTGCCGGTCGTGCTCGCGAGCCTCGCCGGCGCCGCCGCGGTCGTCGGCGGCCGCGAGGGCGCGGCGCTGCGCGTCGTGCGCGAGGCGGCGATCCCGGCCGAGATCGCGCTCGTCGCGTGGATCGTCTGGAGCGTGTCCCGTCACCGCGGCACGGGCGGCGGGGATCCGTACGAGCGCATCGAGCGCATCGTCGCGGGCGTCGTCGCCGTGCCGTCGCTCGCGCGCGCCGTCGCGTACGAACTCGCGATCGTCGCGGGCGCGCTCTTCGGCTGGCGCTGGAAGGCCGCGGAGTCGCCCGGCGCGTTCAGCCATCACCGCTCGGGCACGTACGGCACGTTCGTCGTCGGGATCGTGCTCGTGATGCTGTTCGAGGCGGTGCCCGTGCACCTCGTGCTGTGGCGATCGCGCCCGTCGCTCGCGTGGCTGCTCACGGCGCTCTCCGCGTACGGCATCGTGTGGCTCGCTGGCGACGCCCGCGCGTTCGCCGTGCGCCGCACGCGCGTCACGGACGAGACGATCGACCTGGCCGTGGGGCTGCGCGCGAGCGCGGCGATCCCGCGCGCCGCGATCGCGCGCGTGTCCGCGCCGACCGCGGCCGACCTCGAGCGCAAGGACGGCGTCGCGCGCGCGCTCGCGATGAAGAGCGACGCGCCGACGGTCGCGATCGAGACGCGCGAGCCGATCGAGGTGCGCGGCCCCTACGGCATCCGGCGGCGCGCGACGCTGATCCTGATCGCGCCGGATGGAGCCGGGCGGTTCCTCGAGGTGATGGACGGAACGGCCGGACACGCCGAACCGACGACCTGAAGCGCGCCGCGCCTCAACACGACGGCCCCGGAGCGAACGATCGCTCCGGGGCCGTTCGCTTTCGCGTTGCGCCGCTCAGTTCGCCGACGAACCCGGCGGTTCGACGAACTTGTAGCCCACCTTGTGCACCGCGACGATGAACGGCTGCTCGAAGCCCGCGCCGAGCTTCGAGCGCAGGTTCGAGACGTGCGTGTCCACCGTGCGGGTCGTGACGCCCAGTTCCTCGTCGACGCCCCAGATCTCCTCGAGCAGTTCCTCGCGGCTCACGGTGCGGCCGCGGTGCTCGATCAGGTACTTCAGCAGCTCGAATTCCTTGAACGACAGCGCCACTTCCTTCGCGCTCTTGTAGACCTCGCGCGGCTCGAAGCGCACCTCGACGTCGCCGAACTTGTAAATCGTCGGCCCCGGCGCCGGCGCGCCCGACGCGCCGCGCGCGACGAGGCGCTTTACGCGCGCCATCAGCTCCTTCACGCCGAACGGCTTCGTGACGTAGTCGTCCGCGCCGAGGTCGAAGCCCTTGAGCACGTCGGCCTCGAAGTTCCGCGCCGTCATCACCAGCACCGGGATGTCCTTGTGGCGCTGGCGCAGCTCCTTCAGCACCGTGAAGCCGTCCTTCTCGGGCAGCATCACGTCGAGCAGGACGCAGTCGGGCTTCTGCTTGAGCGCCATGCGCAGACCTTCCTGCCCGGTCTTCGCCGTCAGCACTTCGTAGCCCTCGAACTTGAAGTTGTGTTCGAGGGTTTCGAGCATCCCCTCTTCGTCCTCGACGATCAGGATCTTCTTCGACATGTCGGGGTCCTTGGGTTGTGGTCAGGAACCGGTGCGGTCGGCCGGGTTCAGTCTGCGAAGCCCGATTGCTGCGTTGCTCGCTCGCTCCTCGCTGCGGAGTATCTGACGATACGCCTCCGGGGAACCCACGCATCGCGTGGGTCGTGCTCGCTCGCGCCCTGCACTCGGTCTTCTCAGCCTGAACCTATCCCGCCGCGGCGCCGCCGTGCGCACCGCCCGCATGCTGCGAACGGTCGCGCGCGGCCTCGGCCTCGGCGAGCACGCCTTCCGCCGACGGCAGCACGAGCGTGAACGTGCTGCCCTCGCCCGGGGTGCTGCTCACTTCCACGCGCCCGCGATGGGCGCGGATGATCTGATCCACCAGCGACAGCCCGAGTCCGGCCCCGCGCACGTCGTGCACGAGACCGTTCTCGATCCGAACGAACTTCTCAAAAATACGCTTCCGGTCGGCGGGCGCAATGCCGATCCCGCGGTCGGCCACGGCGAGCGCGACGCCGCCGTCCCGCGGCGAGGCCGACACGGCGATTTCGCGGCGGTCCTTCGAGTACTTGATCGCGTTGTCGAGCAGGTTCAGCAGGCAGTGGGACACCGCCTGCGCGTCGGCGCGCACCCGCGGCAGGCCCGGGGCGACGTCCACCCGCACGGCGAAGCCGAGCTGGTCGAGACGCGGCTTGAGCGTCTCGACCGCCTCCCGAACGAGCGGCTCGACCTCGACCTTCTCGAAGCGGAACGTCGCCTGACCGGCCTCGAGGCGGGCGAAGTCGAGGATGCTCTCGACGAGGCGCGTCAGCCGGCTCGTCTCGCGCTCGATGATGCCGAGGAACTTGGCGGAGTCCTCGGGCGACTGGACGCGCCGCATCTGCAGCGTCTCGACGGCGAGCCGCACCATCGCGATCGGCGTCTTGAGTTCGTGCGTGACGTTCCCGATGAAGCCGGCCTTCATCTGCGCGAGCTCGAGCTGGCGGATCGTGTAGCGGTAGCCGAACCACACGGCCGCCACGATCACGCCGGCCATGCCGACGATGAACACGAGCTCGAAGGCGAGGAAGCGGCCGGTCCACGCGGGCGGCGCATCGGGCGTCACGGCGACCTTCACCGAGAAGCCCTCGAACGGGCCGACCATCGCCTCGGTGCGCGCCGTGCGCTGGTCGCCCGGCTCGCGCACGCGCGCGACGCGCTCGTTGCCGGGGCCGAGCAGCTCGATGCTCGTGCGCCGCGTCAGCTCGATGCCGCCGTACATGCGCGGATTCGCGGGCAGCCGGTCCTGCAGCACGTGCTCGAAGTGGTCGCGCAGGAACGCCGCGCGGTCCACGTACCAGCCGCCGACGCCGAGCAGGTCGCCGCGCGCATCGCGCAGCAGCAGCCCGTAGAACTCATGCGCGCGATGTCGGCCGGCGCCTTCCGCGTAGAACACGACCGAGCCCTGGATCGGCCAGGTCGCGTAGTCGCCGATATCCTCGAACGGCACGAAGTGAGAGCCGAGGAACTCGGGGCCGGCGTCCGCGAGCGCGCGCCGCACGTCCTCCACGGGGAGTCCCGCGCGCGCGGTGCTCTCGGCGCCCTGGATCTCCTGCTGGAGGTGCGCCTGCAGCTCGTTCTCGAACGACTCGCCGACGAGCTGCGCGAGGTAGCTGTTGTAGCGCACGGCGTCGTTCAGCAGCGAGCGCTCGATGCGCAGCGTCAGCATGACACCGAGCGCCGCCAGCACGAGGGAGGGCAGCGCCACGCCGAGCGCGACCGCGGCGAGTACGCGTCTGCGGAATGCGGACACCATGGACACGGCAGCCTAGTCTCCGGGGTGAAGGGCGGCAATCGCCGCGGGGCCCGCGCGGACGGCGCGGCGGTCCCGGCATCAACGCGACGGGCCGGTCCGCGTGGACCGGCCCGTCACGTCGAGCGCCTCGGACTCAGCTCTTCGCGAGCTTGTCCTTGAGGCCGCCGATCGAGTGGAGCTTGTTCACGACCGTCTTGTCCGTGGACGTCACGAGCAGCAGGCAGCCGCCCTCGACGTTCACGAGCTCGCGCGTGAGCTTGCCGCTCGCGAGCGCGCCGCGCAGCTCCTTGCACTCGGGGCAGAGGCGCGACTTGTCGCCGCCCGCCATGATCGCCGCGACGTGCTCGTTGCGGCGGCCGAGTTCGGCCTGGACCGTCTGGACGCGGGCCGGGGCGTCGGCGGTGTAGACGTACATGAGGCCGTTCTTGATGCGCACGACGTTCACCGACGCCGACACGTTCGACATCGAGTGGCCGCACATCGAGATCTCGTCGCACGCCTCGCAGCCGTTCATCGCGGTCTTCGCACCGGCGCCGCCGGCGCAGCAGCCCGAGCCGGCCGCGCTCATCGCGCCCTTCGAACCGTGCGCCGAGCACGAACCATCGGCGGACGCCATCGAGGCGGAGGTGCCCTTGGCCGGGCACGAGCCGCTCTTCATCGCGGCGGTGGTGGCGGAGGCGCCGGCCGCGCAGCACGCGCCGCCGTTCATGGCAGCGGTCGTGGCCGAAGTGCCCTTCGCCGAGCACGCGCTCTTGCTGGAGGACGCGGCGCTGGTCTTTTCACCGGGACAAGCGATGGCATAGACGGCCCAGCCCATACACACGACGGCCGCGAGCGATGCAACGAGTCGCAACTGCTTCACAAGCACCTCCAGGATAGGGAGCGACGAGCGGGCGCTGGGGGGCGCCGAGATGCGAAGAACATCGGCCTGATGGGCGGGAAGCCTGTCATCGGCCCCCCAGACCCTTGTTAGTGATCTGCAAAAAGCCCCCGATGCGACGCGCCCCGCGAGCGCGCCGATCGCGCCTTTGACGCTGTTCGCGCGCGTCCGTAAGTTGCGCTCACCTTTCTTATGGCCCGCAAGAAGAGCCGCTCCGGCGGACTGCCCAACGGGATCGTGCTGCTCATCGTCGGCGCCGCACTCGCGCTGCTGATCGGCGAGGCGTGGTTCCAGCTGCGCTCCGAGCGCGGACAGACGTGGCTCGCCCGGTTCGGTATCGGCGAACCCGAGCGCATTGTCCTGCTCGTCGGCCGCAGCATTCATCGCGGGCTCGACGCGGCCGGCATTCCGCGGGACAGCATCACGCAGGCCCCGGCCGACACCGGCGCCTCGGTGCGCTGGCGCATCGGCCTGCCTCCGGGCGGCTCGACGCTGCAGGCCAACTACGCCGTAACCGAGGCGCTGCGGGCCGCCGGCGCCACCGTGTTCAGCGGGCGCGAGACGTACGGCGCGAATCGCGAGCTGCTGCTGCGGCTGCGCGTCGGGATCGGCGCGCGGCCCACGCACGACCTCGTCTTCGTGCGCCCGCGTCCGCCCGAGCCGAGGGCCGGTGGCCCCGACCCCGAGAGCGGCCGCGTCGCGCTCGTGCTGTACGGCTTCGGCGAAGAGCTGGAGGCCGCGAAGCAGGCGTTCGCGCTGCCCGTGTCGTTCGCGGTGGCGATCGTCCCGGGGGCGAAGGCGAGCGGCGAGCTGTTCCGCGCGGCGCGCGAGCGCTCGCGCGAGATCGTGCTCCACCTGCCACTCGAGCCGCTCAACTACCCGCGCATCAACCCGGGCCCCGGCACGATCACCGTGACGATGGGGGCTTCTCAGATCGGCGGGAAGGTGAAGCGCTACGTCGAGCAGGCCGGGCAGCCGGTCGCGGTCGCGAACCACATGGGCTCGCTCGCGACGCAGGACATGGAGGTGATGTCGGCGGTCTACCGCGAGCTGCGGCGCGCGCGGCTGCCCTTCCTGCACGTGAACCCGGCGCCGGGCGCGGTGTGCAAGTCGCTCGCGAGCGACCTCGGCATCGCGTACGACGAGCCCGACGCCGTGCTCGACTCGGAGACGCAGGCCAAGGACGCGAAGGCGCTCGACAAACGCTGGTCGGACGTGCTCGACCTCGCTCGCACGCGCGGCTCGATCACGGTGTGGGTGCGCTCCACGCCGCTCACGGGCGAGTGGCTGCCGAAGGCCGCGGCGCAGAAGCGGCTCGGCGGGGTGAGCCTGGTGCCGCTGTCGGCCGTCGTGCGCCGGCAGATCGGCAACTAGTTCCGGTCGGCGCTCCGGCGCAGGGTCCGCCGGCCGCTCCGGACGCGGTTCCGGCTGGCATCGGGAGCGGTCGGTGCTTATGCTCCGCGCCCATGCAGCTCGGACAGGACGCGTCCTCGAGCCCTCCGACTGCCCTCGGGTCGGACTGGCTCCTTTCGAACGGACTCGGAGGCTCTTCCTGCGGAACCGCCTCGGGGTTCCGCGCGCGCCCGGCCCACGCCCTCCTGACCGCGAGCCTGCCGACCGGCCGCGTCGTGACGCTGCTGCTGTCGGCCACCGAACGCCTGCACACGACGAACGGCACCGTGGACTTCGCGCGCGGAAGCGGCGGCGTGGTCCTCGAGTCGTTCGCGCCCGCGCCGATCCCGACCTGGGTGTACAACGCCGGCGGCGTGCGGCTCGAGCGCTCGGTGTTCATGATCGCCGGCCACAACGCGGTCGCGGTGCGCTGGCGCCACCTCGGCGGCCTCGATGCGCGCCTCGTCGTGAGCCCGCTCGTCGTCGCGCGCGGACCGCACGAGCTCGAACGCGAACGCCACGACGCACCGGGCGCGACCTCGCCCGTGCCGGGGCGCGTGCGCGTGCAGCTCGCCGCGGAGGAGCCGGCGCTCACGCTGTGGCACAACGGCGCGTTCATTCCCGCGCGCGTGTGGCGCCAGCTCGACTACCCCGAGCTCGCGAATCCCGACGCGGGCGTGACGCCCGGCGAGCAGGCGATGCTCCCCGGCTACCTCGAGGCGATGCTGCCCGCGGGCGGCTCGTTCCATCTCGTCGCCGGCGCCGAGGAGGAGCTGTTCCGCACGCTCGCGCGCGAGGACCGGCTCGGCTCGCCGCCGCCGAAGACGCTCGCCGAATGCGTCGCGATGCTCGCGCGCGACGACGATGCGCAGCGCGACGCCTGGGTCGCGCGCGCCGTCGAAGGCGCGAACGAGACGGCGCGTCAGGCGCGCGCGTCGCGGCGCAGCGACGACGGCGCGGACGCCGCGACGCTGCTGCACGCCCGTGACGGCTGGACGGCGCCGCTCGCCGCGCAGCTGCTGTCGGGGCTCACGCGCCGCCCGCACCGGCTGTCGTTCGTCTCGTCGCTGCCGACGTCGCCCGAGCGCGGCACGCACGTGCTGCGCGCGGTGCCCGCGCTCGTCGCGGTGCGCGCGTTCGAGACCGCGCGCGAGCTGCTGCGCGGCGTCGTCGAGTACCTCGACGAAGGCGTCGCGCCCGAGTACTTCACGCCCGACGGCTTCCCGCGCTACGGCGATCCCGCGCCGACGTTGTGGCTCGTGCACGCGGCCGAGCTGTACGCGCGCCGCAGCCACGACCTCGACTTCACGAACCGCGTGCTCGCGCCGGCGGTCGAGGCCGCGATGCCGTACTACCGCATGGGCACGCGCCACGGCATCCGCGTGGACTCGGACGGACTGCTCGAGAACGGCGCGCCCGCGGTGAAGCGCGTCGAACCCAACATCCTCTGGTACCACGCGCTCGTCGCGATGGCGCAGCTCTCGAAGCTCACCGGCCGCAGGGAGCAGGGCGCGTTCTACCTCGCGTGGGCGCGCGACCACCAGACGCGCTTCCTCGAGGCGTTCTGGGACGAGCGCAGCGGCACGCTCTACGACCGCCTCGAAGGCGACGCGCCGCAGCGCGGCTTCTCGGCGTCGCAGTTGCTCGCGGTGAGCCTCGCGCCCGCGATCCTGCCGAACGACCAGGCCGCGCGGCTCGTGGACGCCGCACTCGCGCGGCTCGTCGTGAAAGAAGGCGTGCGCGAGGACGACGCGAGCGAGCGCGCCCGGCCCGACTGGCTCGCGCAGTTCATCGTCGCGTGGCTGCGCGTGCACGGCCGGCGTCACGAGGCGCAGGCCGCGGTCGGCGGATGGCTGCAGGCGCTCGATGCGCTGCGGCGCCGCAGCCCGATCGGCGCGCTGCCCGGCTGGGTCGAACTCGGCCTCGGCTCGACGACCGCCGGCGGCGTGCGCATCGCGCCCGATCCGATGTCCGCGCTCGCCGCGGCCGAAGTGCTGCGCGCGTGGGTCGAGGACGTCGAACACGAGCCCGCGACCGAGGCGAGCGCCGTCACCGGAGCCCCGACGGCCTGAGGACGCGCACGGGCCCGGCGGCCCGGGCCGGACCCGCGCATCGTCCGTCGTTCGGGAGGCAGAGCGGACGGCCATCCGCCTCGAGGGTGATTCGGGCAGCCCCTGGCATTCGTGGGTCACCGGCTCCGCATTCACCGCGCGCAGGATCGCCGCCCGGCGATGACGCGCGCTTCACCGCGCGGTGAGCGCCGGGTGAAATCGCCGAGCGCGCGCCGGGAATAACGCCGCGAAGCGCGGCGTACGCCCCGCATGACGACGCTCGCTCCCCGAGCCCCGATCGCGGCCGCGGCCGCGCGACTGACCCCCGCGGCCGCACGCACGCCGGAGGCGGCGGGCGCCGGGCTCGCGAGCGCGGCGCGCGCGTTCGCCTCGGATGCGCGCCACTACCAGATCGCCGTGCTCGCGACGCTCGTCGCCTACGGCACGCTCGCGCTTCGCTTCGACGTCCCGCCGGCGCAGATCGCGTGGACCCTCGGCGGCGCGCTCGCGACGCAGTGGCTCGCGACGCGCCTCGCCGGCGCCGGGCGCTTCGAGCCGCGGAGTGCCTTCATCTCGTCGCTCTCGCTGTGCCTGCTGCTGCGCGCGAACGAGCCGTGGTGGGGCGCCGTCGCGGCCGCGATCGCGGTCGGCAGCAAGTTCGTCTTCCGCGCGCGCGGCAAGCACGTCCTGAACCCCACGAACGGCGCGCTCGTGCTGCTGCTCGCGGCGCACGCCCCGGTGTGGGTGTCGCCCGCGCAGTGGGGCAATGGCGCGTGGTTCGCGTTCGCGCTCGCGTGCGCCGGTGGCGTCGTCGTCCACCGCTCCCTCCGGAGCGACGTCACGTTCGCGTTCCTCGCCGGCTGGTGCGCGGTGCTGTTCGGCCGCGCGCTGTGGCTCGGTCAGCCGTTCGCCGTGCCGCTCCACCAGCTCTCGAGCGGCGGCGTGCTGCTGTTCGCGTTCTTCATGATCTCGGACCCGCGCACGACGCCCGACCGCCGGCTCGGCCGCGTGCTGTTCGGACTCGCGGTCGCGGCGCTCGCCGCCGCGATCCAGTTCGCGCTCTACCGCCCGAACGCGCTGTTGTGGTCGCTCGCGCTGCTGTCGCTCGCCGTGCCGCTCGTGGATCGCGCGCTCCCCGCCGCGCGCTTCGAATGGAAACCCGCCGCCCGACCGGAACCCACCCGAGGAGAGACCGATGCACCGACACACGCCTCACCCGTCCCGGCCCGCGGCGCGCACTAGCGCCGCGCGTCACGCCCCGCTTGCGGCGCTCGCCGCCGCCGTCATCGCGCTTGGAGCGCTCGCGCCGCCCGGTCACGCCTTCTGCGGCTTCTTCGTCGCGACCGGCGACTCGAAGCTGTTCAACAAGAGCTCGTCCGTCGCGATCGTGCGCGACGGCGACCGCACCGTGCTCACGATGGCGAGCGACTTCAAGGGCGACCCAAAGGAGTTCGCGATGGTCGTGCCCGTGCCGACCGTGCTCCAGCGCGGACAGATCCACGTCGGCGAACAGGCGTGGGTGGACCACCTCGACCAGTTCAGCGCGCCGCGCCTCGTCGAGTACTGGGACTCCGACCCGTGCGCGAAGCCGATGGCGGTGCAGGAACTGTCGGTGGGCGCCGCCGTGAAGATGTCCTCGAGCGCCATCCGAGTGCGCGGCGGGCGCGAAGACGAAGTGAAGATCGAGGCGAAGTACACGGTCGGCGAGTACGACATCCTCATTCTGTCCGCGACGCAGAGCGACGCGCTCGCCGCGTGGCTCGACCGCAACGGCTACAAGGTGCCGCCCGGCGCGACGCGCGTGATCGACGCGTACCTGAAGCAGGGGATGAAGTTCTTCGTCGCGAAGGTGAACCTCGGCGAACGCGCGAAGGCCGGCTACCAGAACCTGCGCCCGCTGCAGATGGCGTTCGAGACGCCGCGCTTCGGACTGCCGCTCCGGCTCGGCATGGCGAACGCCGACGGTCCGCAGGAGCTGTTCATCTACGCGCTCACGAAGCGCGGCCGCATCGAGTGCACGAACTACCGCACGGTGAAGCTGCCGACGGGCGCCGAGATCCCCGATTACGTGAAGGGCGTCTTCCCGGCCTTCTACCGCGCGACGTTCGACACGCAGACGCGCCGCGAGAACCACTCGGCCGTGTTCCTCGAGTACGCGTGGGACATGAGCTGGTGCGACCCGTGCGCGAGCCCGCCGCTCGCCGCCGACGAGCTGCGCGGGCTCGGCGTGTGGTGGGCCGCCGGGGCGGGCGGCGTTCCGTCGCGCTTCGGAGGCGCGAACGCGAGCACGTTCCTCACGCGGCTCCACGTGCGCTACGACGCCGCGCACTTCCCCGAGGACCTCGTCTTCCAGGTGACGGACAACCGCGAAAACTTCCAGGGCCGCTACGTCCTGCGCCATGCGTTCGAGGGCGACTGCGATTGCGACGCCGGGCGCAAGTACCTCGCCGGGCTGCGCGAGCGGCGACGCGAGCAGGCGCAGACGCTCGCCGCGCTCACGGGCTGGGACCTCGCGACGATCCGGGACAACATGAACGTGAAGGACGACTGGTCGAAGGGCGGCGAGGGGCTCACGTGGTGGCAGAGCCTGTGGGACAAGTAGGCGAGGCGCACGTCCGCCGATCACGCCCGGAGTCCGAACTTCGGGCGTGACGGCGTGCGGGGCCGGGTGGAGAATTCCCGCGCATCCCCCGATGCCGGAGGTTCCTCATGCGCCGCACCCCTCGATTCCTCGCCGCGGCCTGCGCGGTCGCGTGCGCGTGCTTTGCCACCACGTCACACGCCTATCCCGCCATCAACCTCGCGTGGAACGACTGCATCGATGGCGCGACGGCGGCCCTCGACAAGACCTTCGCCTGCGACACGAACAACGGTTCAGACGTCATGTTCGCGAGCTTCATCGCGCCGGAGGGGATGAATCAGTTCATCAGCGTGGAGATCTACTTCGAAGTTCAACAAACGAAAGGCGGCGCCACGGTTCCCTGGTGGCAAGTGAAGGGGGCGGGCAGGTGCCGCAACGGAGCGCTCATCGTGAACGGCGACTTCACTGCCGCCAGCGGAGCCTGTGACGCCAGCGCGTGGAGCACTCCCGCCGTCGGTGGTATCGGCTCGGTACAGAACGACAGCCCAGTGCCAGGACACTCGATGGGAAACGGCGTCGTCGCAGTACCCGCCGCGAACGCCGTCGCCCTCACCGCCGGAGTCCACTACTACGGAGTCAAACTGGTGCTGTCGCACGCGAACCAGCGGGTGCTCCGGGAGGAAACGTGGACATCACCGCCATCGGCTGGCGTGCCCACGTGACGTATCAGTCCGGTAGCGAGAGCGCGTGCTACGGCACCAGCCCCACGCACCGCTTCACCTGGGGTTCCGTGAAGGCGCTATACCGATGAAGGCGCTCGCAGCAGCCGCCCTCGTCGCCTGTGCGCTCGCGACCACGGCACTCCCGGCCACGTCCGCTCCCGCCATCAACCTCGCGTGGAACGACTGCATCGACGGCGCGACGGCGACGCTCAACAAGAACTTCGCCTGCGATACGAACGATGGAGCAGACGTCATGTTCGCGAGCTACATCGCGCCGGACAGCATTCGGTACTTTTCGTCGGTGGAGTGCAGCTTCGAGTTCTTGCAGCAAGACTGCGAAGCGACGGTCGCGTGGTGGCACATCCAAGGTGCGGGCCAGTGTCGGAACGGCGCCGGCGTGCTTAACGGGGACTTCGCGTCGAGCACTAACGCGTGCGTGGACTACGGCGCCGTGGCGGTTGGAGGGCTATCGGCCTTCGCCTACGACGTCGGGAATCCGGGCCGTTCAGTAGGTGGCGGAATCGTTGCGGTGACCACTCCCAATCGAGGCGAACTCACGCCCGAGGCCCACTACTACGGCCTCAGTCTCCGCATCAGTCACCTGAAGACCGTCGGCACAGATCCCTGCGCTGGCTGCAGCGTTCCGATGTGCATCCGCCTCACGCGCGTGCGCATTCGCCAGTACCTCGGCGGCGGCCCGACTCCCGTGGACATCACGACGATCGGCACACGCGCCTATGTAACGTTCCAGTCATCCGGGGACGCTATCTGTGCCGCCGACGGCTGCACCCCCGCCCGCCGTTCCACCTGGGGCTCCGTGAAGGCGCTGTACCGCTAGGCGTCGGGGTGGGTGCGCGGAGCGTCGCTCGACGCGCGAGCC
>JBGAOA010000092.1:0-12427 GCA_044222065.1 Candidatus Eiseniibacteriota bacterium | reverse complement strand
CCTGGGCGCGCACCGGCCAGGCCGGGTCCTCGAGCGCGGTCTTGAGCGACAACGCGTGCTCGTGCAGCCCGAGCGCGCCGACCGCGCGCACGGCGGCGACGCGCACTTCGGGCTCGGTGTCGCGCACGCGGCGCACGATTTCGCCCGCCGCCTCGCGGAATCCGCGGGCGCCGAGCACCTCGAGGCACGCACGCGCGAGCCCGGGATCGAGCGACGGATCCTCGAGCGCGCCCTGGAGCGCCGGGCACGCGCGCGGTCCGAACGCGCGCAGCAGCGCGTAACGGAAGCGCGGCGTGCGGCGCGCGGTCACCTCGGTGTGCGCGAGCAGGTAGCGGAGCGTCCACGCGTCGCCCGCGCGCGCGAGCGACAGCGCGGCGAGCGCCGCGACGCCCTCGGGCGCGCGCCGCACCGCGATGCGCAGCGCGCGGCGGGCCGAGCGCGAGCACACGAGCCCGAGCCGGTGCGCCGCGAGTTCGGCGCGCACGGGGTCGTCGTCGCGGATCGCGAAGCGTTCGGCGCGCGCCGGCCGCCAGCGCGCGAGCGCGCCGCCCAAGCGCCGCCGTTCGCGGCGCTTGAGCCCGATCTCGGCGATCGCGTCCCAGAACACGTCGGGCGGCACGCCGTGCGCGGCGGCGCGCAGGCCCTTGCCGTCGAGTTCGCGCGCGAGGAAAGCGGCGAGCGATTCGCGCCAGAGGCGCGAGCGTTCGCGACGGCGCGCCCGCTCACGGCGTTGTCCGGCGCGCCACGCGAGCCACAGCGCGGCGATCACGGCCGACACGACGGCGACGGCGGCGAGCGGTGTCGCGAGTCCGGGCGAAAGGAGCGGAGTCATGGCCCCGGAGTTTTCGGCCCGTCGGACCCGCCGCTTGAGACTCGGCCCGAATCGGGGCCGTCCCGTCGCGGCCGCCGCCGGGCGCGTGGCCCGTCGGCGGCGGGCGGCGTCAGGGCTTCGGCAGCGCGAACGCCCGCGAGTGCGCGATCTCTTCGTCGTTGCGGAGCGCCACGATCCGGCACAGCACGGACTCGCCGTGCGCGGCGCGCAGCGCGCGCACGTCCGCGGCCGGGACGATCGCCGAAATCGCCGGCGCCGGCCCGATGCGCTTCAGCTCCTCGAGCGCGACCGAGTAGAACCGCACTTCGTAGCCGGTGGCTTCCGGCACCTGCCGCCACTCGAGCACGAGCGCGCCGTCCGAGAGCGACTTCGGCGCGGAGACGATCACCTGCTCGCGCGCATCGGCCGTGGATCCGCCGCGCAGCACGACCTCGCGCGAGCCCGGCGTGAGCGCGCGCGGCGCGAACCACGCGATGGCCGACACGGCCGCGAGCAGCGCGACCGCGGGCACGGGCCGCGAGAACGTCGCGACCAGCGCTTCGAAGAACGACGGGCGGCGCGGCGCCACGACGCGGCGCACGACCGGCGCCTCGGCGAACAGCTCGGAGCGGAAGCGATCGAGCCGCGCCTTCGCGTCGGCGGCATCGAGGCCCGGGTGCTTCGAGTCGGCCGCGAGGAACGAGGCGTATTCGGAGACGAGCGCGCGACAGCGCGGACAGTCGCGCACGTGGGCGTGTCGCGGATCGTCGGCGGGCGCTGCGAGCAGGTCGTCCAGATCCGCCGGATCCAGGCAGGCGGCGGAGATGTTGTCGGAGTTCACGGTCCCTCCCCAACCCTGGGATCGATGACGCTGTGGGATTTCGCGGCGCGGTCGAACGTCCCGCGCACCTCCTGAGACCGGGGCGCGCCCGAATTCATCACACGGCGGCTCACGACGCCACCCTGCGGCGCGCCATCCAGACTGCCCCGCCCACGGCAAGCGCAACACCCAGAAGGACTAAGGCGGAGCGTTCGAGCCCCCGGCCGCGACGGACGAGGGCCGGCCTCTGCGACGGGTCGCCGAGCGTGACGAAGCCGGCCCAGTAGAAGGGGTCGGCGGTCTTGGGACGTCCGGCGACCGTCCGCTGGGCCGATCGCAGCGCGCGCGCGACGGGTTCGCCGCGGCCGAGCGCGTCGTAGAACGCCTCCATCAGGTCACGGGTCGCGGCGTCGTCCACCGGCCACAGCGAGGCCACGACCGCGGGCACGCCGGCGGCCATGAACGCGCTCGCGAGTCCCGCGACGCCCTCGCCCGAGTACGCGCGCCCGGCCGCGGACTCGCAGCTCGACAGCACCGCGACGCGCGCCTCGAGCCGCAGCCGCGCGACGTCGTGCGCGTGCAGCGGGGCGCGGCCGAACGGGATCTCGGTCGCCCACGGGTGCTGGTCGTTGACGCGCGTGTGCACGGCGAAGTGCAGCTGGCCGAAGCGCTCGAGCGCGGGCGGCGCGGCGCCGCCGACGGCGTAGCGCTGCGCGCCGTCGAAGCGCGAGGCGAGCCAGCGCGCCTCGTGCTCGGCGCCCGGAAGCGCGCGCCCTTGCGAGTCGCGTCCTCCCGCGACGACGAGCAGGCCCGCGGCGGGGCGCTGCGTGCGAGCGCGCATGCGCGCGAGCAGCGTCGCCGACGGCACGCACGCGATGTCGCAGTCCTCGCCGAGCGGCGCCGCGCCGGCCTTCACGCGCAGGGCCGCGAACGGCACCGTGTGCAGCGGCCCGTCGGCCGAGACGAGCAGCGTGCCCTGCGCCGGCGCCTCGCCGCCGAGCAGCGTCGCGCCGAGACGCTCGGCGAGCGCGCGCGAGGCCGCGGCGTCGTCGGGCGAGCGCGACACGACGAGCTCGCGGAAGAACGCCGCCTCTTCGCTCAGCCGCGCGAGCGGCGGCAGGCGCAGGACGCGGGCGCGATCGCGCGTGACGACGAACGCGAGCGAGCCGCGGGGCGCGACGAGGTAGTCGAGGAACGTCTCGCCGGGCTCGAGCACCTCGCGCTGCAGCCGTGCGAGCGGCACCGGCACGAAGCGTTCGGCAGCGAGCGCGCCGCCGCCGGGGCCGGTCGCGCGCTCGTACAGCGTGCGCGCCTTGAAGCGCTGCACCGCCGCGAACGCGTGCGCGACCTGCGCGGCGTCGTGCTCGCGGCCTTCGAGCGCGAGGTCGGCGTCCTCGTACGCCACCTCGAGCGCCGACTGCCCGCGCAGCTCGCGCCACTCCGGCGCGCTCGGCAGTCCGCGGTCGGCCTCCCACGCGTGGTAGGCCTCTTCGAGCGCCGCCGCCGCCTCGTCGCGCCGGCCGAGCCGGCGCAGGGCGCGCGCGAGCTGGAGCCGCGCGTCCATCTCGACGCCGGAGGGACCGACGGCGCGGCTCACCTCGGCGGCCGCCTGGAGGCCCGCGATCGCCTCGGCGGGCCGCCCGAGACGCGTCAGCAGTTCGCCGCGGCGGACCTCGAACGACAATCGCGAGTCGTTCGCGATCCGGCCGCGCAGGTCGGCGAGCGTCGCATCGGAGATCGCGAGCGCCTCGGCGAGGCTGTCGCGCCCCGCGAGCGCCTCGGCGAGCGACAGCGACGCGGCCACGCGTTCGGGATCGCGCAGCGAGTCGCCGAGCGCGAGCGCGGCGCGGTACCAGCGGATCGCGGCCTGGGACCGCCCGCGGATCTGCTCGACGTCGCCGCGCGCGCGCCGGAACAGGCCCACGAGTTCGCGATAGCCCTCGGCCTCGGCGATCGCGAGCGAGGAATCCACGAGCCGCTCGGCGTCGCGGAACGCGCCGAGCTGGGCGTACGCGCGCGCGAGGTTCACCGTGACCGGCGCGAGCGTGAAGAAGCGGCTGTGCACGTCGGGGTACTCGAGCGCGCGCCGGTACGCGCGCACCGCGGCGACGGGATCGCCGTAGCGCGACTCGGCCGCGCCGAGGTTCGTGTAAGCCCACGTGCGCATCGTGAAGAAGCCGAGCGTCTCGGCGAGCGCGGCCGTGCGCACGAACTGCACGCGCGCGCTGTCCACGTTCCCGAGTTCGTCGTACGCGAGCCCGATCTGGTTGCGCGCCCACGCTTCGCCCCGCAGGCTCCGCGCGCGCGCGAACAGCGGCAGCGCGTTGCGGTCGAAGTGGATCGTGCTGTCGGGGCGGCCCTCGCGGTAATGGCGCCACGCGATGCCGACGAGCGCCCACGCCTGCTCTTCGTCGAGCCCCGCGGCGCGGCCGAGCGCGAGCACGCGCGGGTAGAGCGCGCTCGCTTCGTCGGCGCGGCCCTGGTCCTCGAGCGCGACCGCGAGCCAGCGCATCGAGGTCGCGAGCGTCGCGGTGTCGGCGGCGGCGGTCGCGAGCGCGACCGCCTCGCGCAGCGGCGGTTCCGCCTCGCGCGAGTAGCGGGCGCCGGCGAGCGACTCGCCGCGCTTGGCCAGCACGCGCGCGAGTGCGGCGCGGTCGCCGCTTGCGCGCACGGCGCGCTCGAGCGTGCCGAGCACGACGCGCGCGCTGTCGCCGCGCTGCCGGCGCAGCAGCGAGTCCACGCGCGCGAGCCCGGCCTCGAGCGCGGGCGCGGGGAAGCGCGGGGCGGCGCCGGCGGCGGCCGCGAGCGCGAGGCCGCACGCGGCGAGGCGCACGAGGCGCGACGCAGCCCGCGGCGTGCGCGCGATCATGCGCCGGTAGCCTTTGACTCCGCGGCCGAGGCCGGGAAGCGGAACAGCGCGCGCGCGTTCTCGTTCGTGATGCGCACGGCCTCCTCGGGCGACCAGCCGCGCAGCTCGCACAGGCGCTTCACGACGCGCGCGAGCAGAGCCGGCTCGTTGCGCTTCAAGGAGCGCGGCTCGGGTTCGAGGTACGGCGCGTCGGTCTCGAGCACGAGCATGTCGGCGGGCGCTTCGCGCACGGCGTCGTCGAGCGCGGCGTGTCCGTACGTGAGGCAGCCGCCGAGGCCGAGCTTGAACCCGATCGCGCGCGCGCGCGCGACCGCGTCCGGGCCGTCGTCGAAGCAGTGGAGCACGCCGCCCGCCTCGACGCGGTGCGTCTCGAGCAGCCGCATCACGTCCTCGAACGCCGAGCGCTGGTGGATCACGACCGGCAGCCCGACGTCGTTCGCGAGCGCGAGTTGCGCGACGAACCAGCGTTCCTGCACGTCGCGCGGAGCGTAGTCGCGGTAGAAGTCGAGCCCGGTCTCGCCGATCGCGACGACGCGCGCGTGGCGCGCGTGCGCGCGCAGCTCGTCGAGCCACTCGAGCGGCACCTTCGCCGACTCGCTCGGGTGGACGCCGACCGCGAGGAACAGGTTCGGGTGGAGTCGCGCGAGGTCGAACGCCTTCGTGACGATCGGGGGCGAGTAGGCGATCTCGACGAAGCGCGTCACGCCCGCGACGCGGGCGCGCTCGATCATCGCCTCGCGGTCCTTGTCGAAGCGCTTGTCGCACAGGTGGCAGTGCGTGTCGATCATCGCGGCATCGTGCGGGGCGCGTGAATCGCGGTCAAGACCGCGATCGGCGGATGCAGCGTGCGCGCCGCGGGGCGCGGTCGGCGCGCATCGAAGGCCTCACGCCCACGGGCGCGGCGGATTCGCGAGCGGCCCGCGCTCGAGCGCGTTCGCGGGCCCGTGCCAGCGGCCGTCGCGCAGCCACGCCCACACGCCGAAGGCGACGTGGAGCGGCAGGTAGAGCGGCCCGAGCCGCCGAGCCTGGATCACGTGCTGGCGCTCGTGCTCGGCGAGCGCCACGCCGTTCGGAAGCCGCGTCTCCGGGTGCGCGCCGCGGCCGTAGCACACGACCGCGCCGAGCGTCACCGCGCAGCGCGCGAACACGAGCGGATGCGCGAGCGACTCGTAGCCGTGCGCGGCGCGGCGCAGTCGCGCACCGAACGGCGTCCCGAGTGCGGCGAAGGCGAGGCCGAAGAGCGTCGTCGGGAGCGACCAGACGAAGACGAGCGGCTTCATCGTTCCGGGGCGCGCGTCGCCGCGCGCCGGTGCGCGGCGCTCACGCCGAGGCGTCGGCCTTGAGCTCGATGCGCGGGAACAGGATCTTCACCTCGCCGACACTCGTCACGCCGGCCGGCGCCTTCCCGTACGCGGGGGCCGCGTCGTCGCCGCGCACTTCGCCCGGCGTGCCGGCGAGGTGGAGCTGCGCCCACAGTTCTTCGCTCTTCGACGGGATCGCGGGCCACGCCCAGATCGCGACGAGGCGCAGCGTCTCGAGCAGCGCGTTCATCGCGGTCGCGAGTTCGCCGCGGCGTGCCGCGTCCTTCGCGAGCGCCCACGGCTTCACGCGGTCGACGAACTCGTTCGCGCGCACGACCGGCGCCCACGCCGCATCGAGCGCGTCCTGGATGCGCGCATCGTGGAACGCCTTCGCGACCTCGACGTGCGCCGTGTTCGCGGCGGCGATCAGCGCCGCGAGCGAAGCCTTTGCGTCGGCGTCCTGCAGCGCTTCCGGCGCCCAGTCGGCCGGGCGCTCGCCGCCGAAGTACTTGTGCACCATCGAGAGCGTGCGGCTCGCGAGGTTTCCGAACTCGTTCGCGAGCGCCGTATTCACGTAGTCCACGAACTGCTCGAGCGTGAACTCGCCGTCGCGCCCGGTCTCGAACGAGCGCAGCAGGAAGTAGCGCAGCGCGTCGGCGCCGTAGGCGGCCGCGAGCCCCGCGGGCTCGACGACGTTTCCGAGCGACTTCGACAGCCGCTCGCCCTTCGCGTAGATGAACCCGTGCACGTACACCTGCCGCGGCAGCGGGACGCCGGCGGCGAGCAGCATCGCGGGCCACAGGATGCAGTGGAAGCGGCTGATGTCCTTGCCGATCAGGTGGAACGCGTTCGTGTAGTGCGGCTGCGCCGTGCCGGCCCACGCGGCGCCCGGCCGTCCCTGTCCGTCGAGATGCTGGAACTCGTCCTGCCGCGCGGCGCCGGGTCCGCCGACCTGGCCTTCCTTCGCGAGCCACCACAGCGAGTACTTGCGCTCGGGCCAGCCGATCGCCGAGAGGTAGTTGAGCAGCGCGTCGGCCCACACGTAGGCGACGTGGCCCTCGGCGCCCTCGATGTCCTCGGGCAGCGGGATGCCCCACGTGATGTTCGGGCGCGTGACGCTCACGTCCTGCAGGCCCTCTTTGATCACGTTGAGCACTTCGTTGCGGCGGTAGTCGGGCTGGATGAAGTCCGGGTGCGCCTCGATGTGCTTGAGGAGCGCGTCGTCGTACTCGGAGAGGCGGAAGAAGAAGTTCGACTCGCGGATCTTCTTCGGCGGCACCTTGTGCTCGGGGCACTTGCCGTCCACGAGGTCCTTCTCCTGCTTGAACGCCTCGCAGCCCTCGCAGTAGAGCCCTTCGTACTCCTCTTCGAACAGCACGGGCTCGCCCGTCTTGGGGCTGCGCGCGTCCTTCCAGCGCGAGAACAGCTCCTGCACCGCGAGTTCGTGCGCGCCGTCGGTGGTGCGGATGAACTTGTCGTACGAGACGTTCAGCGCCTTCCACGCGTCCTTGAAGTGGACGACGATGCGGTCCACGAACGCGCGCGGCTCGAGCCCGGCTTCGGCCGCGGTGCGCGCGACCTTCTGGCCGTGCTCGTCGGTGCCGGTCAAGAAGAAGGTGGCGTGCCCCTGCTGGCGATGGAAGCGCGCGAGGCAGTCGGCGAGCACCTTCTCGTAGGCGTGGCCGAGGTGCGGGCGGCCGTTGACGTAGTCGATCGCGGTGGTGATGTAGAAGCGTGTAGGCAAGCGGGACACTCCGTGCGGGCAAAGGCGGCGGGGAGTATAGCGGAAAGGCCGCGGGCGGCGAGGCGGGGCCTTCGCGGCCGGACGAGCGCCTCGTGCTATCGTCCGCCGCTCTCGACGGCCACCGGGGCACCTCATGTCCGAAGACATCCTGATTCTCGATCGCCGCGTCGTTGCCGACGAGCTTCGGAGGCTCGTCGCCGCGCCGTTCGGTGACATGGTCAAGTTCGTCGCGGACGTGGAACGGGGGGTGATCGCCGTCGGCGGAGAACTGCACGCCGACGCGGAGCGCGTGCTCCTCGACTCGGGCTCCAGGTCCGAGCATCTCTGGGGTGGCAACTACTTCCCGGGCCGCGGCCGCGAGGAGTGCCTCGAGTACACATCGTTCATCAACATCCGGCCCGCGCGCGGAAACTCCGGGATGGAGATCGAGGGCGAGGACGTGCGCCGACGCGTGCGCGAGATCGTGTTCGCACTCCTCGGCGAGGGCGAGGCGCTCGCATGAGCCAGCACTCGTCCCTCAGCCCCGAACGCTGGCAGTCGTTCACCGCCGCGCAGCAAATTCTGATGATCGCGAACGAGATGAACCGCGCGGCGAAGCTGATGCGGCCCGAGGACGACTCGCGGCGACTCAACTCCTACGCCCGCGTCCTTCAGCTGACGGATCTCACCGTGGATGCGCCGCATCGCTCGGCGTTCAGGGGCGAGTTGTTGCGGTGGCGCGACCTCGTGGCGAAGCTCTACGTCGAGCGCGTCGCGAATCCGGTCGAGCACGACCGCGCGATGGATGCGCTGTTGCTGTTCACTGGGGAGTCGGCGAAGCAGCGCGGACACGTGGCGAGGGCGGTGGACGCGGCGCGCTGATCGCGCGCGCCGCGCTCACATTCGCGTAGCCCGCTCACCGGTACAACGCCTTGATCGCGCCCCACGTGTTGTTGCGTGCGTGCGTCGCGCCCACGCACGTCGCGTCGCTCGCGCTCTGCCAGGTGACGTGGGCGCGGGTTCCGACCGCGCGGATCTCGACATCGCCTGCCGGAGTCCCGGACGGTCGGAGGATTCGAATGCGATCGAGTCGAATGCACATCTGCGTCACACAGCCATCGCATCTCCCTGAGCCCACGGTCTTGGCGTGACTCAGCCGCAATAGAGCGCCGTAGTAGTGGACGCCCTCGGCGAGAGTGTTGGCGGCGCCCAGAATGGACAGAGCGCCTGCCCACGTCTGATGCCCCGGAACGGGGTCGTTGTCGTGGATGTTCCCCATCCCCCCGGTCGATGCTCCTTGCCACGTGCTCGCGTCGCAGGCGGAGTACGACGTGAAGTCACCGGAGGCCGTAAGCGCATTGTTGCGGCACTTTCCAGCGCCCTTCAGTTGCCACCAGGCCGGAATGACGCCAGGTGCTCCCGACTGATTCTCGCCGTAGAACTCAAGCGCAACGAACTGGTCGATTCCCGAGGGTGCGATGAAGCTGACGACCATCACGTCGAAGCCGACATTGGCGTCGCATGCGAACGTCTTGTCGAGCGTCGCCGTCGGCGCGTCCACGCAGTCGTTCCACGCGAGATTGATGGCGGGGGCCTGGGCGAGCGCGGAGTTCGAGAGGGGCCCAAGCGACACGAGCATGCTGAAGAGCAGGAGCACCGCGCCTCGGATCAGCGCGAGTGGATGGAGTGTTCGGTTCATGGTTTCACCTCCGCGTCCGGAACGAATGCCATCCGCCGGACCCAACTGCGCCCGGCGACTTCGAGTCGTGCGAGATAGACGCCAGAACGAGGCGGATGCGCGCCTTCGAGCGCCGTTGAGAGCGGGATCCGATTCAAACCGGTAGTGACGAGAACCTCCGCCCGAGCGATCCGCCGTCCCGCCACGTCAAAGAGCTGCAACTGCGCGAGGCCGGAGGAGAGGTCGTCGGGCAGTAGAAACACGATCGCCCGAGAGGATGATGCGCCGACCCCGGCGCCGGGTTCCTCCGTCTGTTGCTCCGCACGGGATCCGGGGGCGCACAGGGTCTTCGCGCCCGGGGACGTGGTGCTTCGCGCCGACACCCAGCCGACCTGATCCACGGTCTTGAGCGCGAAGTAGTTCCACGTGCAGGGCGCGAGGTTCGATACCACGAGCGTTTGTGCGCTCCCGCCGATGAGCGGCGCAGGGGTGATCACCGGGGTCGCAGCCGAGAACTTCGCTTCCGAGTTGATCGCGGTGTTCGCACGCCGAAGGTCGTAGGCAAAGGCCCGACCGCTCATGCCGTCATCGCCCGACGCGGTCCAGCGCAGGTGGATCTCGGTGCTCGAGACGTAGTCAATCGCGAGATCCGTCGTCTGTGAGGGTGCGGTGACGTCCGTGCCCGGGCCGAGCGCCGTCACGCCGATCGTCGCGTCCTGAATCGTGCAGGGATACCAGCCGAGCGTCTGTCCGCTGCCGTTCAGCACCTCGAACACATAGGACTCGACCGTGCAGCCGTTCGTCGTCAGGCTCCCGGCGACGATGGCCGCTTCTGGAATCTCCTCGTTGTAGTCGTGCGAAAGCGAGCTGCTGGTGCCGGCGGTGCCGGAGCCACGGGTCCACGCTTCAGGAAGCGCGGTGAACGTGCCGTTGAAGGACACGCTCTTCGAGAGGCGGTACCGGCGCGCACTGTGGGTTCCATTCACGACTGCGTCGGGCGAGTTGTAGATCGTGACCGACACCGACGAGGGGGCGTCGGCCGAAAGCCCCGTGGCCTGCGACTGGAAAACGGCCTTGCCGGTGAGCTTGTCCAGCGCCTCGCGGGCTCTGACCATCCCGTGCCCCGTGAGCGAGTCCCAGCCGACCGGGTGAAACTCGCCCGTAGGGCTGGTGCCCGCGATGTCGAGCGCGCTGGAGTTGAGGATGTGCTGGAGGTCTTCACCGAGGAGCTTCGGGCGATAGCTCAACACCAACGAAGCCACGCCAGAGACGACAGGCGTCGCCGCGGAGGTGCAGCAGAAGTAGTCGACGGAGGGGTAGATGCAGTCGAGCAGGCGGAAGTAGTCGCTGCCGGGCTTCGTCGTGACGACCGCGATGCCGGCGGGGGCCGAGACGTCGATGTACGTACCGATATTGGACTCCTGTGCTTGGCCCGACCCAGCGTAGTCGGAGTCACGCCAGCGGAAGCCCTCGGTCCCGAGCGCGCCGACTGCATAAGTACGAGTCGCGTATGCCGCTGGCCAAAAGCTCTCCACATTGGAGTTGCCCATGGCGGCGACCACCAACACCCCGGACCTGAGCGCATCGAGCAGGACTTCGCGCAGAGCCTCGAAGGGGTAGATCGAGCTGTAGGATCCGAGGCTCAAGTTCACTACCTGCACGTCGTGCGCTCGAGCCCAGTCGAGTTGGGCGGCGACCTCCACCTCTCCGACGTAACTCATGGCCACGAGCGTGGCTCCCCAGTTGACACCTGAGCCACCCAGGAGGTTTCCCCCGCTGGCTGCCACAAGCCCGGCGACGGCCGTGCCGTGGGGCTCGACTGCGACCAGAGGATCCAGGTTCTCGCAGCCTTCGCACAGCGCTGATCCGAATGGGGCTGCAACCACTCGCGGAGCGAGGTCCGGATGATCCCCTTGAATACTCCTCTCGACGATCCCGACACGAATCGGATGCCCCGCACCCGTCCACACGTCCCAGGCCTCGGGCGCATTGATGTCGGCGTTCGGTGCGACGGTGTAGCCGCACACCGACTGCCCGATGCTGTGCAGGTACCACTGCAGGCCGAAGAGCGAGTCGTTCGGCACGCCCTGCGGTTCGGGGATCGCGTTCGGGTGTGCGTAGCGAACGCCGCCTTCGAGCGCGAGGCGTCGCGCGGCGACCTCGACGTCAGCGCCCGGCGGCAGCTCGACGACCATGAGCCCGCTCAGATCCTCGAGGCGAATGCGCTCGCCGATGCGATTGAAGCCGGTCGTCTCGTGCGGTCGGCGCCACTTGAGCAGGCGCGAGACGCGCCGCGCGCCGACACTCGCGAGCGCCTGACGAATCGCCGGGCGTCGAATCACGCACTCAGCGAGTTCGCCGGACTGAGCTTCGCCCGGGAACGCGATCTCGTCGGGATCGAAGCGCACGATGATGCGATCGCGCTCGAACCGAGCGGACGACGCGGGACTCATCGCGGCGGCGTCAGCAGCGAGATCCTGCGCCGCGAGTCCTAGACAGACAGACAGACAGATTCCGAGACATCCGAAGACTTGCTGTCATTGGGGCCTCCAGTCGCTGAGGCGCTTCTGGACCGAGTCCCTGGTGGGTGGCTGCGGAGATTGTAGGCCCGTTGCGGGCAGAGGGAGAGCGCGGTTTCCGCGCCGCGACGGCCTATGCGCTGGGGTGCTGTCGCCGAGCAGGCCGCGTGGCTACCTCGATCCGAAAAGGCTTCCGCCCGGTTCGAAGCACGCCCAACGCGCCAAACGCGGCAATTCACGCGGGGCCGCGCGCCGCCCCCTACGTCGTGTAGTCGGCGTTGATGCGCACGTAGTCTGCGCTCAGGTCGCAGGTCCACACGACCGCCGACGCCTCGCCGAGGCCCAGGTCGAGCCGCACGATCGCGGGGTCTTCGCGCAGCAGCGCCGAAGCACGCGCGGGGTCGAACGGCATCGGCAGGCCGCGCTCGAGCAGCTGAAGGGCGTCGCCTTCGCCGAACCACAGCCGCACCCGTTCGGGCTCGACCGGCTCGCCGCTGTAACCCGCGGCGGCGAGGATGCGGCCCCAGTTGGGATCGTGTCCGTGGATCGCGGTCTTGACGAGCGGCGAGCACGCGATCGCAGGCCGCTCAATCGACCGCGAGGGCACACCATCGCGCCTGACCGAGCCAGAACCAGCGACGGCCTAACCACCCACAGCCCTCGCCCCCCATCGGTGCCGGTGATACTAAGCCATGCGATTGTGGCG
>JBGAOA010000091.1:0-12397 GCA_044222065.1 Candidatus Eiseniibacteriota bacterium | reverse complement strand
GCGATCGAAGCGATCGGGATCACGAACCAGCGCGAGACGACGCTCGTCTGGGAGCGCCGGACGTCGCGCCCGATCCACCGCGCCCACGTGTGGCAGGTCCGGCCCACGAGCGAGCGGTGCGCCGAACTGCGCCGGCGCGGGCTCGAGCGCGACATCCGCCGCCGCACGGGCCTCGTGCCCGATCCGTACTTCGCGGGCACGAAGCTCGAATGGCTGCTGCGCCACGTGCCGCGCGCGGCGGCGCGCGCCGCGCGCGGCGAACTCGCGTTCGGCACGGTGGACAGCTGGCTCGTGTGGAAGCTCGCGGGCGGCGCGCACGTCACCGATCCGACGAACGCCTCGCGCACGCTGCTCTACGGCCTGCGCGCGCTCGACTGGGACGACGCGATGCTCGACCGCTTCGGCGTGCCGCGCGCGCTGCTGCCGGAGGTCCGGCCGTCGAGCGGCGTGTTCGCGACGACGAAGCGCGCGGGATTCCTCCCCGACGGCATTCCGGTCGCGGGCATCGCGGGCGACCAGCAGGCGGCGCTGTTCGGCCAGGGCTGCGTCGCGCGCGGGCAGAGCAAGAACACGTACGGCACGGGCTGCTTCCTGCTGCTCCACACGGGCGGTTCACCCGTCGCTTCGCGCTCCGGGCTGCTCACGACCGTCGCGTGCGGCGCGCGCGGCGAGCCCGCGTATGCGCTCGAGGGCAGCGTGTTCATCGCCGGCGCCGCGCTCCAGTGGCTGCGCGACGGCCTGCGCATCCTCGAGCGCGCCTCCGAAAGCGAAGCGCTCGCGCGCTCGGTGCCGGATTCGGGCGGCGTCGTGCTCGTGCCGGCGTTCGTCGGACTCGGCGCGCCGTACTGGCGGCCCGACGTGCGCGGCGCGCTGCTCGGCCTCACGCGCGGCACGAGCCGCGCGCACGTCGCGCGCGCCGCGCTCGAGTCGCTCGCGCTTCAGAGCCTCGAACTCGTGCGCGCGATGGAGCGCGACGCCGGGCGGCGCATCGCGCGGCTGCGCGTGGACGGAGGCGCTGCGGCGAACGACTGGCTGATGCAGTACCAGGCCGACGTGCTCGGCGTGCCGGTCGAGCGCCCCGCCGTCATCGAGACGACGGCACTCGGCGCCGCGCTGCTCGCGGGGCTCGCGACCGGGTTCTGGTCGTCGCAGGCGGACGCGTCGCGCGCGCGCCGCGTCGAGCGCGTGTTCCGGCCGCATCAGCGCGTCGCGTGGCGGCGCAGCGAGGAGCGCCGCTGGCGCGAGGCGGTCGCGACGCTGCTCGGACGATGAGAGGCGGGCTCCGCGAGCCCGCCCCCTCAGGTGCGATCGTTCTCCGCCGCGGCTCGCTCGTCCGCCGGCGACCCGCCGTCCGCGGTCGGCCGGCCGTACTCGACCGTCGGGGCGTGCAGAAAGAAACCCGGAATTACCGTGCTCGCGATCGTGTAAACGACGACGGCCCCGAAGATCGCCGGATCCACGGAGTAGTGCTCGCGCAGGATCCGTGCGATGACCAGCCCGAACACGAGCGTCGGCAGCAGGGAGGCCGCGATGCGGAGGCTCGCACGCCCGGTCTCGCGCGAGGCGAAGCGACGCAAGCCCGCGACGAGCATGACGCGCGGCGGCAGCAGCGCGACCAGGAATACCAGCCCGATGATCCAGGCGAACGGACCGAGATCCTCGCGGCGGATCTCCGTGCCGGCATGGAAGAAGTAGAACGGGATGAACACCGATGCGAACAGCTCGAGCGCCTTGATGAAGTTCCCGCTCCCCATGACGGCGATGCGCAGGCCGAAGCGGCGCGCCACGAGGCCGACGACGAACGCCCCGACGAGATAGTAGACGCCGAGCTCGCGCGTGATCGAGGCGCACACGGCGGCCGTCATGAGCAGGAAGGCGAACTCCGTGTTCGGGGCGTGCGGCGCGATGAAGCGCGCGAAGGCGTGGAACGCCAGCGGCAGCAGCAGGATCATCGCCACGAGCACGCCGCCCGAGATCGCAAGCTGCGACCACGAGGACGATTGCACGGTGACGAACAGCACGACGAGCGCGAGCAACTCGCTCGCGATCGCCTTGAGCTTCACCGCCTGCCGCTCGGATTCCTCGAATCCAAAACTCGCGAGAGAGTCGAGGATGAAGCCCGTCGAGGGCGTGAGCAGCGCGAGCGCCACGAGCACCGCCGGCGCCGTCGGCAGCGAGAACAGTCCGCGCACGAGTCCGGCGAGCCCGACGAGCGCAAGGGAGTAGAGCACGAGATGCCCCGTGAGCACGCCGCGCTGACGGTGCAGCTCGGCGAGGTCGATCTCCATGCCGGCGAACAGGAACAGCGCGACGATCCCGAGCGTCGAGAGCAGCGAGATCGTGGAGTCATGCCGGAACCAGCCGAGCCCTATCGCGACGGCGGCGCCGATCGCGAGGCTCGTCACGGCCGCCGGCAGCCGCCATCGCTGCAGCATCCGCGGAAGGACGAACAAGGCGAAGAGCAGCAGGACGTAGCGTCCGTTTCCCGCGAGGAATTCGCTCACGCGATCCATGACGCATCCTCCAGGTTGGGCGGTAGGGACCGCTGCAACTTACGGGATCGGAACTGCGCCGCGAAACGCCGCGCCAATCGGCCGGGGTTGCACGCGAAATCCGGGCGGATTCCCGCCGGGAGGTGCGGCGATGAACGTTCGGCCCCGGCGCGCAATACCGAGCGTGGCGGCAGGTCGCCGCATCAGCGCGCCGCGTGGCGGCGCGGCGAGGAGCGCCGCTGGCGCGAGGCGGTCGCGACGCTGCTCGGACGATGACGCGCGGTCGGCGCGAGCCCGTGGAACTCGCGGTGTGGCGCGGCGGCTACTGCCCGATGCGCGCCGTGCCGGTGCGCGGGACGCGCAGCGTGACCGGCTTCGTGAGCAGCAGCGTCTCGGCGTAGTTGCCCGGACGCAGCAGCAGGATGTCGCCGGGATTCGCCGCGGCGTGCGCCGCGAACACGGTGCCGAAGGGCGATGCGCTGCTGCCATTGCCCCCACACGAAGGACAGCTGGTGGCGAAGCGCGTGCGCCCCGTGACGACGTCGTGCCGCACGTTGTTCGCGTTGTCCGCCCAGCGGTCGAGCTGCCCTTCAGTCATCCGGTAGTTGACCGCGCGACCGTAGGGCTTGACGTGATTGTGGTACGACATGTTGTTCTCGTACGTGTCGAGCACGACCTGCGCCTCCGCGGGTCCGAGCTGGTTGAACGGCACCCCGTACGTGTGGAGCGCCAGTTCGTCCGTGTGCCAGCCCGAGATGCAGCCCGGGCAGGTCAGCGAACAGCTCCGGTCCTCGATCGTGTCGAGCACGCTGTCGGCCGCGACCGGGGCCCCCTCGCAGGCCGAGCACAGATAGCTCAGCGTGTCGACGCACGCCGGTTGCCCGTCGTGCGTGTGGAAGAGGTTGAAGTAGTGCCCGATCTCGTGGTGTGCGATCGCCGCCGGAAACGCCGTCGCGAAGCCGTCGTCCACGAGCGTTCCGCCCCAGAACACGACGTGGTGATGCGCGTTCGAACCCGAACTGCGGAAGGGAAACGACGAGATGCCTCCGTTGCCCTTGCCCGAGTTGATGAACACGTTCACGGCGGTCGGGTCCCATCCGAACGTGGCGTTGTTGAGGGCGAGCACCTCGAAGTCGTGCAGGAGGCCTTCCGCGTTCGCTTCGGGAAACGTCTCGGCGAACCAGCGGCTCGGATTGCCGACCGGGCAGATCGCGCACGGCGACCCGATGTTCTGCGGCGGGCCGGTGAGCACGAACCGGTAGCCACGCTGGTAGGTCGTGAACAACGTGTCGTTCGCCATCGTGAACATCGACTCGATCTCGGAGTCGGTGATGGGCGTGCCCTGTGCCGTGAGCGGGCGCTGGCCGGTCAGCGGATCGAGGATCACCTTCACCGAAACGCGGATGCCGATCGTCGTGCCGGCGGACGCGGTCGCGGCGAGGAGCAGCGCCGCGAGGGCCGGCGCCCACGCGCGGCGCGCCGCGCGTGCCCCGAGCCTCACTGCAGCCCCACGAGCACGAGCACGAGTCCTTCGCCCGCCTCGAGCGAGCCCATCGCCTTGCCGAGGATCGCGCCCTGGGCGCGCGCGGAATCGTCCACGCGCATCGCGCACCCCGCGACGGCGGACGTCGTGAGCAGGTCCCCGGGCCGGATCGGTCCATTCGCGGCGGTCGCGCGGCAGTAGACGCGCCCGGTGAGCGCGACGGCGTGCGCGCCGCTCGCGACCGAGCCCGCCTGACCCATCAGCATCCCCGTCTTCACGCCGCCGGCGCCGCTCACGATGCCCGCGACGCGGCGGTCGTAAGGCTCGCGGGTCAGCGTGAGCCGGCCCTCGTGATCCGGGTCGATGCTCACGACGGAACCCGGCGCGGGCGCCTCGTCGTCCGCGACGTCGAACGTCTCGGACAGGTCGGCGCCGCCGAGGATCTCGAGCACCTTCGTGTGCGTGGTGCCGGCTCCGTCCACCCAGAACTTGAGCCCGCCCGTGCCGGTCGCGACGATGAAGTCGCCGCTCGGGCCCGCGTCCTCGAGCCACAGGATCTGCCCCGAGCCCGCGTTGCGCAGGTGCGCGGTGGCGAAGCCGCTCGAGTTGCGGACGTAGGCGGCGATGCCGTCGGTGGCGTTCGTGTTCTCGACCTGCAGCGTGGCGTTCGTCGCCGCCGATCCCTTGCCCGTGAGCGAGATCGCGGGCCCCGTGGCGTTGTTCTGCACCTGCACGCTCGCCGAGCCCGTTCCACCGTGACCGACGGCGACGATCGCCGCTCCGGTCGAGGTGTTCTCCGCGTAGATGCCCCGCAGCGAGCCGTACGCGTAGAGGCCGGTCGAGTTGGCGCCGGTCGCCGAGAGGTAGGCGCCGGTCGCGCTGCCGGTGCCGACGAGGCCGGTGCCCGAGGGAGACGCGGTCGCGACGCCCTCGACGCCGATCACGTTTCCGCTCGCCGCCGTCGCCCAGCCGCGCAGGCCCGCCGACTGCGACGCGCTGCTCTGCGTGATGCCCTCGAGCCCGTAATTGAGCGTGGTGCCCGCGCCGGAGAGGAACAGGCCGCCCGATCCGATGCCGGTGTTCGTGAGCGTCAGCAACGGGAAGTTGCTCGGCGCGAGCTGGCTCACGGGCAGCGACAGACCGAGCGCGCTCGGCGTCGCGCTCAGGCGCTGCCGCGGCAGCGCGGTGTAGATGCCGGTCGAACTTCCGGCGCGCGTCTCGACCAGCAGCCAGCGCGCCTCGGCGGCGTAGTAGGCGGACGCTCCGAAGTCGAGATCGACCGCGAACACGCCGCTCACGACCTGGACGTCGTCGAGCACGAGCGTCGAGCCGACGATCGTGCCGCCGGTGAGCGCGTCGTAGAGGGTGAACTTGAAGTCGTACGCACCGGTCGCGGGCACTCCCCCGTCGCTCAGGCTGCCCTGGTACGTGAAGGCCGTGCCGATCGGAACGCCGGCGTGCGCAGCCGGGACGGGCGCGAGCAGCGCGCACACGAGCGCGATCGCGGAGCGGGCGGTCAGCGTACGAACGTTCATCGGATCGGTCTCCTCGGTGTCCGGCGCGGCCGGGCGTGATGCGGGCTCAATGAAGGATGACGAGCTTCCGGGTTTCGACGTGCGCGCCGAGTTCGACGCGGAGCAGGTAGAGGCCGGGGCCGGCGGACCGGCCGCGAGCGTCGCGCGTGCGCCACTCGAGCCGGTGGTGTCCCGCTCCGAAGCGCCCGTCCGCGAGCGTCGCGACGTGCGCGCCGGCGAGGTCGAACACGTTCACGCGGCAGTGGCGCTCGTCCGGCAGGTCGAACGCGAGCGACGTGAGCCCCGCGAATGGGTTCGGGGCCGCGGGGTACACGCGCAGTTCGAGCGGCGCGCCGGGTGGCGGCCCGGGCACTCCCGGCGGTCCCTCTTCGCTCCCGTCCACGCCCACGGGGACCGGCGCGCCGGGCACCCAGAAGCCGCCGACGAGCACGTAGTTGAGTCGCGAAACCAGGCCGGCGTCCGGCTGCCCGATCGTTCCACCCATCACGAACGGTCCGCTCTGGACGAAGCGCAGGCCGCCTCCGTCCACGGTCCAGCGCGTGATCGCGAGCGCGCCCGCGCCGGCCCGGGATGCGGGCAGGGCGAGGAGGCACGCGACGATGCTGACGAGGGCGAGAGGTGCGAACGGGCGGCTCATGCCGGAACGAACGCGGAAGCCGGTCCGGAGGGGACACGGAGTCCGCGGGGCGCGCGCCACGCCGGGGAATCGCGCTCGCCGCCCGCCCGCAGATCACGCTTCGACGAGGAATACCCCTCGCCCCTCCGGCGTAGCTCCCGTGGTCCCGTTCGCGGCGTTTCGCCGCGCCGTCGCTTCCACCGGAGGTCGCCATGCGCCGAGTCCGAGCGCCTCGCCCGTCCCTTCGACTCGCCGTCGTGCTCGCGTGCGTCCTCGCGATAGCCGCCGGCTGCGCTCGCCACGACACTCCGTCCGCTGCGTCGTTCGACACCGCGGCCGAGCGAAGTCTCGCCGTCCTGCCCGCCGCGAGTCCCCTTGCGGCGGCGGAGGCGGCGGTCTCCGCCGCCGCTCCCTCGGAAGACGCGGGGACGCACCCGGCTCGCCCTGCGTCGGGACGCATGCTCGTGCGCAACGTCGCGCTCACGCTCGTCGTCGCCGACGTGGACAGCGCCGCGCGGCGGGTCGAGGCGCTCGTCGCCGCGAGCGGCGGCTTCGTCTCGGGCTCTTCGGTCTCCGAACGCGGCGGATTCCCGTATCGGAACTACGTGCTCCGCCTGCCGGGCGAGCGGCTCGACGGCTCGCTCGCGGCACTGCGATCGCTCGCGGTGCGGGTCGCGGCCGAATCCCAGAACGTCGAGGACGTGACCGCGCAGGCCGTCGACGTCGCGGCGCGGCTGCGAACGCTGCGCGCGACCGAGACCGAGCTGATCGGGCTGCTCGAGGACGCGCGCGCGCAGGGACGCAAGGTCGACGACGTCATGGCGATCTACCGCGAACTGACCGGCATCCGCACGCAGATCGAGCAGTACGAAGGCCGGCTCGAATCGCTGCGAGACCTCGCGACCCTGAGCACGGTCACGCTCCAGCTCGTGTCCGACGCCGCGACCGCGCCGCTCCATGCCGAGGGCTGGCGGCCGCGCGAGACGTTCGCGAACAGCCTGCGTCAGCTCACGGGAGCGCTGCGTGGGCTCGGCGACTTCGCGATCTGGGCCGCGATCGTGCTCGTCCCGATCGGCGGGGTCGTCGCATTCGCGCTCGTCGGTCTCGTGGCGCTCGTCCGCCGAGCGCTCCCGCGGTGGCAGCCGGTCAAGACCCCTTAGGGCGGCGAGGCACCTCCGACGCCGCGGCGCGCCGCCCGTGTGATTCCCCGGGGGGCGGACCGGTCTCACCCGGCGATCCCCCTTTGGGGTCGCGCACCGCGCACCCCGCGCCTCGAATCACGCGGACTGCATGCCCACCCTCGGTCCGGAGGAGATGGCATGGTCCGTCGTTCGTTCGCCCGCCCGTTGTTCACCACCGTCGCGCTCGCCCTCGCAGGGCTCCTTCAGGGTTGTCTCTTCCTCGGATTCGTGCCGGTCGAGACCGGCGAGAGTCGGGGCGGAACGATCACCGTCGCGCTGTTCCCGCTCCAGCGGCAGGTCACCTTCACGGCCGACGAGACGGGTTGCGTGATTCCGACCTGGACCTGGGCCGAGTGCGAACTGTCCGGCGGGATCACTCCAACCGTATGCGGATTCGCTCCCGGCGCCGACGTCACGATGACGCTCGACTGCCAGGATCCGCTGCTGGCCGAATGGCCGACGTCGTGGAACGTTTTCGGACTGTGGAGCGCCCCGTCCGTTCCCGCGAGCGGCTCGGTGCTCATCGAGCCGGCGTCGAACTTCGCGCTGCCGGCCGGAATCGGTCCGATCGTCTGCGACCCGGGAATGTCGGCACACGTGCTCTCGCTCGACCGGCTGCTCCCGCCCGGCACCGAGGTGGCCGTCACGCTCGTCCATCCGATCGAGCCGCTGCGCCCGAACGCGTGCGTGAAGGGGGTGGACGTCCTCGTGATCACGCCGCCCACGGGGCCGCGGATCCTCGTGCCCACCGAGGGGCTCGGCGTGGACTTCACGCAGATCGCGCGGCCGGGCGCTCACTCGATCTGCATCGGGCCCGACACGACGACGGCCGCGCAGCGCGGTTCGTGGGGCGCGCTCAAGTCCTTGTATCGGTGAGCCGGCCTTCGGACGTCACACGTAGCCGAGCTCGATGCCCTTCAGCACCGCGCGCGTGCGGTCGCGCACGCCGAGCTTCGAGAGGATGTGCGAGATGTGGTTCTTGACCGTGCCCTCGCCCGAGTGGAGCGCGTCGGCGATCTCGCGATTGCTGTAGCCGCCGGCCATCAGCCGCAGGATCTCGGTCTCGCGGGTGGTGAGTCGGTCCGGCGGATCGAGCGATTCGAACGCCGGCGGCGCGTCGGTGAGCGCGCGCACGGCGCGCTCGGTCACGGCCGGGAGCAGCACCGTGCCGCCGGCGGCGAGCGCGCGGACGGCATCGGCGAGCCGCTCGAAGGCCACGTCCTTGAGCAACCAGCCGCGCGCTCCGGCGCGCACGCCGGCGAGCAGCGCCGCGTCGTCGTCGAACGTCGTGAGCAGCAGCGCCGGAATCGCGCGGCCGCGGCGGCGCAGCTCCTCGAGCACGTCGACCCCCGTGCGCTTCGGCATCCGCACGTCGAGCAGCAGCACGTCCACCTCGTGGCGCTCGCGCGCACGTCGGGCGTGAGCTCGAACATGCCCTTGAGCCCGCGGCGCAGCAGCGTCTGGTCGTCTGCGATCAGGACGCGGATCATCGCGCCTCCTGAGCGAGCGGCACGCGCGCGACGATCGCGAAGCCCGCCCCGGCGGACGTTTCGATCTCGAGCGTGCCGCCGAGCGATTCGAGCCGCTCGCGCATCCCGGCGAGCCCGTGCCCCTCGCGCGGCCCCGCGGCGCCGTCGCCGTCATCGCGCACGGCGAGCGTCACCGCGCGCGCGTCCTGCCTGAGCTCGATCCGCACGCGCGTCGCCTGCGCGTGCCGCAGCGCGTTCGTGAGCGCCTCCTGCGCGGCGCGGTAGAGCGCGTGGGCGGTCGCGGGATCGCGCACGTCGAGCCCGGGCGAGATCGCGAGGTCCACCTCGAGCGCGCCGAGGTTCGAGACGAGCGTCGCGATCGCGCGCTTCAGGTCGAGCGCGCGCTCCTGCCGCATCGTGCCGACGACGCCGCGCACCTCGGCGAGCAGCTGCTGCGTGGCGTCGCGTGCCTCGCGCAGCGACGCGGCCGAGGCGCCCTCCGCGCGCCGGCTCTCCAAGTCGAGGCTCACGCCGAGTGCGGCGAGCCGGTGCCCGACCGTGTCGTGCAGCTCGCGCGCGATGTGCAGCCGCTCGGCCTCGCGGCTCGACTCCTCGACGCGCGCGTTCGCGAGCCTGAGCGCCGCCATCAGCCGGTGCACGTCGCGGCGCGCGCGGATCTCGGTCGCGGCGAGCAGTCCGCCGCAGAACGCGAGCAGCTGCCAGCCCGCGACGAGCCCGAGCGTCAGCACGACCTGCAGCGAGGCCGAGAGGCCCGCGAGTTCGCCCGCGGGAACGAACGCGCCGGCGCGCGCGAGCGCGAGCCCGACGAGCACCGACGCCGCGAGCAGCGACACGAACGCGATCGTGGCGACGCGCGGCCGCAGCACGAGCGGCAGCTCCATCGCGACGAGCATCATGAGGTCGGTCGCGAGCGTGAACGCCCCGGCCGCCTGGACGCCGAGCAGGACCCACTGGAGCGCCGTCGGTCGCGAGCGCGGCGCGCGCAGCAGCGTGATCCACAGCGCCGCGAGGAACGCGGCGAAGCCGAGCGCCGCGACGACGACCGTCGGAACGCCGCGCGGCCGCGCCCCGAGCAGCGTCGTGATCGCGATCCAGCCCCACGCCACGGTCATGGCGAGGCGCAGCGCGAGCAGCGTGCGGGACGGGCCGAACCAGCGCGTGAGCGTCGCGTGCATGGCGGCATTCTGGCGGCCGCGCCGCCCGGTCACCAGTGCCGAAAGTCACGGTTCATTTCGTGACCACCGGCACGCGCGGGCGCGGCCCCCCGATCGGCACGCTGCCTCCGTGGCTGCGGGGCCGCCGATCGGCGGCGGCCGCCGCGGCCCGAAGGAGGCTCGCCATGAAGCTCACCCGCTGGACCCCGCTGCTCGCGCTCCCGCTCGCACTCCTCGCCGGATGCGGCAAGAACCCCACCCCCACCGCGCCGCGCGCGCCGGTCACGCTCGCGAGCGCCGTGAACGAGGCGCGCGTGCGTCACGGCATCCCCGCGATCGCCGCGGCGTCGTTCTCGCTCGACGCGATCGAAGTGGCCGCGAGCGGCGTGCGCCGCCTCGGCACGAACGACCTCGTCACGACCGCGGACCTGTTCCACGTCGGATCGCTCGCGAAGGGCATGACCGCGACCGCGATCGCGAAGCTCGTCGAGGACGGCGCGCTCGACTGGTCGCTCACGCTCGCCGACGCGTTCCCCGAGTTCGCCGCCTCGATGCGGCCGGCGTATCGCGACGTGACGCTCGCCGAGCTGCTGCAGAACCGCGCGGGCCTTCCCGGGATCAACGACCTCGACGAGTTCCTCGCGCTGCCCGAGTTCGCGGGCGATCCGGTCGCGCAGCGCCGCGCCTTCGCGGGCTGGCTGCTCGCGCAGCCTCCGGCGGTCGCACGCGGCACGTACTTCTACTCGACGGCGGGATTCGCGATCGCGGCGGCGATCGCCGTGGCGCGCCCGGGCCGCGCGTGGGCGTCGGAGCTGCGCGCCGACGTGCTCGATCCGATCGGCGTGTCGATGTTCGTCGGCTGGCCGCTCGAAGCCGGCCCCGAGGAACCGTGCGGTCACATGCCGGACGGCGTGTCGCTGCGGCCGGTCGAGCCGTCGGAGGGGCACATCCCGGCGGTCGTCGCGCCGGGCGGCGACGTGAGCATGAGCGTCGGCGACTTCGCGCGCTACGCGCAGCTCCACCTGCGCGCGCTGTGCGGGCGTCCTTCGCTGCTCGCCGACACGACGTGGACGCGGCTGCACGCGCCGGTCGGCGACTACGCGATGGGCTGGTCCGTCATCGAGGCCGGCGGGAACACCGCCCTCACCCACACCGGCAGCGCGGCCACGTTCTTCGCGTTCGTCGCGCTCTACAAGAACCAGCGGCACGGCATCGTCGTGCTGATGAACGCCGACACGCCCGATCGCGACGCCGTCATCACCGACATCGTGACCGCGATGGCCCCGGCCATGAACTCCAACGCAGCCGTCGCGGCGAACGCCGACGACGCGCGCCGCTGAAGGGGACCGACATGAATCGCTCGCCCGCCCTCACCACGCTCGCCGCCCTCGCCCTGCCGCTCGTCCTCGCCTCGCCCGCGCGCGCCCGCGCGCTCCCCGACACGCTTTCGCCGGCGGCGTGGACGGACGCGAACGGCTTCGCGAACCGCCGCATCGCCGCGAACGGCACGACCCTTCACTCGGTGGACTACGGCGGCGACGGTCCGGCGCTCGTGTTCCTCGCGGGGCTCGGCAATTCCGGTCACGTCTACGACGAGTTCGCGCCGCGCTTCACCGACCGCTCGCACGTGGTCGCGCTCACGCGGCGCGGCTACGGCGAGAGCGGCCGGCCGAAGGGCGGCTTCGACACCGGCACGCTCGCCGAGGACGTGCTCGCGCAGCTCGACGCGCTCGGCATCGAGCGCGCCGTGCTCGCCGGGCACTCGGTCGCGGGCGACGAACTGACCGAGTTCGCCGCGCGCCACCCCGAACGCGTCGCGGGGCTCGTGTACCTCGACGCCGCGTACGACCGCTCGCACACGACGCGCCGGCTCGTCTCCCTGGCCGTGCTCGGACAGGTTCCGCCGGCGCCGCCCGGCCCCGGCGGCCGCGACCGCGCTTCGCCCGAGGCGGCGCGCGACTACCTCGAGCGGCTCTACGGCGTGCGCTGGCCGCTCGCCGAGATCGCGGCGACGCGCGTGTTCGATCCGCGCGGCCGCTGGACGAAGGACGCGACGCCGGCCTCGACGAACGCGAAGATCGTGCAGGGCGAGACCGCGCCGCGCTACGAGGCGGTGCGGGCGCCGGTGCTCGCGATCTACTCGGTGAACCGGCCGGAGTCGCGCGACTTCCCGTGGATCCGCCGCATGGTCGTGGGCCGCGGAGTCGCGCAGCTCAAGGCGATGCGCTTCCGCTCGGCCCAGAACCGCTGGGAAGCGGACGAGCGGCGGAAGCTCGCCGACGCGCTGCCGTCCGCGCGCATCGTCGAGCTGCGCGAGGCCTCGCACTACGTGTTCCTGTCGGACGGCGAGCGGGTCGAGCGGGAGATGCGGGGGCTGCTCGCGGCGCTGCGCTGAACGTGGCGGGACGCGGCACGGTAGCGGCCGCGTCCCGCGACCGCGATCGGC
>JBGAOA010000007.1:0-85888 GCA_044222065.1 Candidatus Eiseniibacteriota bacterium | reverse complement strand
GGCGCGCCGAGCGACAGCGCGGCACTCGTGAGCGCGTTCGCGAGCGCGACTTCGGAGCCGGGCCTCATCGCGAGGTGCGTGCCGCGGAACTTGGGCCGCGCGAGCTTCACGCGCCGCGCGTGCGCGACGATCGGGTGCAGGCCCTTCTGGTTCACGCCGCGGAGCAGCACCGCCTGGGCGAGCGGAGATTCGCCCTGCAGGTCCTCGCCGAAGACGAGCACCGCGTCGCACGCGCCGAGTTCGGCGAACGAGATCGAGGGCCTGCCGCCGCCCGTCGCGCGCAGGATCGCGTCGCCCGCCACGGGCGCGGTGTAGCGCGTGCGCGCGTCCACGTTGTTCGTGCCGAGCACGCCGCGCGCGAGCTTCTGGAACAGGTACTGCTCCTCGACGTTCAGCTTTTCGCCGCCCAAGAACGCGACCGCGCCGGGCCCGTGCTGCGCGGCGATCGCCTGCAGCCGCGCCGCGACCCAGCTCACCGCCTCGTCGATGCCGGCGGGCTCGAGGTTCGCGCCCTGGCGCAGCAGCGCCGTGCTCAGGCGCTCGCCCGAGTTCACGTACTCGTAGCCGAAGCGGCCGCGCACGCACAGGAACTCCTGATTGACGCCGCGCGACTCGGTGCCGCGCGCGCGCAGGATCTCCATGCCGCGCACCCCGAGGCGCACCGAACAGCCGTTCGAGCACCACGGGCAGATCGTGATGTGCTGGCGCAGGTCCCAGGGACGAGCCTTGAAGCGGTACGGCAGCGCCGTGAGCGCGCCGACCGGGCAGACCTCGATGCAGTTGCCGCACTGCTCGCACGCGAGCGGCTGGCGGTCGAACGACGAGATCTCGGTGCGCACGCCGCGCTGGTGCGCGGTCAGCGCGTCCTCGCCCATCACCTCGTGGCAGTAGCGCACGCAGCGCATGCACACGATGCAGCGGTTCGCTTCCTTCTTGACGACGGGGCCCAGGTCCTCGGACACGAACGTGCGCTTCGCCTCGTCCATGCGCGAGAAGTCGTGGCCGAACGCGAACGCGAGGTCCTGGAGCTGGCACTCGCCGCCCTCGTCGCAGACGGGGCAGTCGAGCGGATGGTTGACGAGCAGGAACTCCATGACGCCCTTGCGCGCCTTGACGGCGCCGGCCGACTCGGTCGCGACGACCATGCCCTCGGCGACGACGGTCGTGCACGCGGTCTGCGGCTTCGGCATCCACGCGATCTCGGGCGAGCCGTCGGGCTTGAGGACCGGCTTCCGGTCGGGGCCGAGCTTCGGCATGCCGATCTCGACGACGCAGATGCGGCATGCGCCCAGGGGCGGCAGCTTCTGGTGCGAGCAGAACACCGGCACGTGCGTCTCGGCGAGCTTCGCCGCGTCGGTGACGAGCGTCCCCGCGGGGACTTCGACCGTGCGGCCGTTGATCGTGACCTTGACCGTGCTCACGCCGTCACCGCCTCGCCGAACTTCGCGGCGATCTCGGCTCGCCGGCGGTTCACGCGGCACGTCTTGTGGGTCACGTGGTGCTCGAACTCGTCGCGGAAGTGCTTGAGGAAGCCCTGCACCGGCATCGCCGCCGCGTCGCCGAGCGCGCAGAACGACTTGCCGAGGATGTTGTCCGCGACGTCCAGCAGCAGGTCGATGTCGTTCGTGCGGCCTTCGCCGCGCTCGAGCCGCAGCAGGATCTCTTCCATCCAGTAGGTGCCTTCGCGGCACGGCGTGCACTTGCCGCACGACTCGTGGCGGTAGAAGCGGATCAGGTTCAAGAGCGAGTCCACCATGCACGTCTGGTCGTCGATCACGATGACGCCGCCCGAGCCGAGGAACGTGCCCTGCGCGTTCATGGACTCGTAGTCGAGGCCGGTGTCGAGCGCGGAGGCCGGCAGCGGCGGCACGGACGAGCCGCCCGGGATCACGGCCTTGAGCTTCAGGCCGTCGCGCATGCCGCCGCAGTGCTCCTCGATGAGCGTCTTCAGCGGCAGGCCGAGCGGCACCTCGTAGTTGCCGGGGCGCTTCACCGGACCCGACACCGACAGCACCTTCGTGCCCGCGCTCTTCTCGGTGCCCCACTGGCGGTACCACGGCGCGCCGTTCTTCAGGATGTGCGGCACGTTCATGATCGTCTCGACGTTATTGACGACCGTCGGGCACGCGTACAGGCCCTCGACCGCCGGGAACGGCGGCTTCAGGCGCGGCTGGCCGCGGAAGCCCTCGAGGCTCGACAGCAGCGCCGTCTCCTCGCCGCAGATGTAGGCGCCCGCGCCGAGGTGCGTGTGGAGCTGGAAGCGCACGTTCGTGCCCGCGACCGCGTCGCCGAGCAGCCCGGCGGCGCGCGCCTCGGCGATCGCCTGGTCCACGATCCGCTGCACGTAGTCGAACTCGCCGCGCAGGTAGATGTAGCCGACGTTCGAGCCGATCGCGTAGCCCGACAGGATCATGCCTTCGACGAGCAGGTGCGGGTTCTTCACCATGAGCTCGCGGTCCTTGAACGTGCCGGGCTCGGACTCGTCGGCGTTGCACACGATGTACTTCGGCTTCGGCGAGTTCTTCGGCACGAAGCTCCACTTGAGCCCGGTCGGGAAGCCCGCGCCGCCGCGGCCCCGGAGCCCCGAGGCCTTCACGATCTCGATGCACTCGTCCGGCGACTTCGCGGTCAGCACGGCCTTCAGCGCTTCGTAGCCGCCGCCCTGGCGGTACGTCTCGAGGCTCGTGAGCCCCGGCGTGTCGATGTCCTTGAAGAGCAGCGGTCCGCGGCTCACTTCAGTTTCTCCAGCAGGGCGTCCACCTTCGCCTCGTCGAGGTTCTCGTAGTAGTCGAGGTTCACCTGCAGGCACGGCCCGCCGCCGCACGCCGCCAGGCACTCGACGCGGCGCAGCGTGAAGCGTCCGTCCTTCGTCGTCTCGCCGTGCCCGATGCCGAGCTTCTTCTCGAGGTGGCGGAACAGCCGGTCGGCGCCCATGAGCGAGCACGACAGCGTCATGCACACCTGAAGGTGATGGCGGCCGACGGGCTTCAGGTTGAACATCGTGTAGAACGTCGCGACGCCGAAGACCTCGGGCTCGGGCAGTTCGACGGTGCGCGCGACGAGGCGCAGCGCCGCCGGAGAGATCCAGCCGAATTCGCGCTGCGCGATCCACAGCACGGGCAGCACCGCCGAGCGCTTGTTCGGGTAGCGCGACAGGGCGTCGGCGACTTCGCCCTGAGCGCGTTCCGGGAACGCGGCGACGTCGGCGTCCACGACCGGCAGGTGCGTCATCGGTCGATCTCCCCGAGCACGATGTCGAGACTGCCGATCGCGGTGATGACGTCGGCGACGAGCCGGCCCTCGACCATCGTCGGCAGCGTCTGCAGGTTGATGAACGATGGGCTGCGGATCTTCATCCGCCACGGGCGCGGCGAGCCGTCGGACACGAAATAGAATCCGAGCTCGCCCTTCGGCGCCTCGACCGCGGCGTACGCCTCGCCCACGGGCGGGAAGAACCCGTGCGCCACGATCTTGAAGTGGTGGATCAAGGCCTCCATCGAACGCTTCACGTCCTCCTTCGGAGGAAGCACGTACTTGTAGTCGCGCAGCCGGTACTCGCCCTTCTCGCCCATCTCGCGCAGACGCGCGATCGCCTGTCCGGCGATCTTCGTCGCCTCGCGGATCTCGCGGACGCGGACCGTGTAGCGGTCGTAGGCGTCACCGTTCGAACCGACCGGGACCTCGAAGTCGTAGGTCTCGTAACCGCAGTACGGTTCGTCCTTGCGCAAATCCCATTTCACGCCCGAGCCGCGCAGCGTCGGGCCCGTGGCCCCGAGCGCGAGCGCCTGCGCCTTCGTGAGCGGCGCGACGCCGACCGTGCGCGCGAGCCAGATCGGGTTCTCCGTGAGCATCGCCTCGTACTCGTCCACGTGCGCGGGCATCTCGTCCACGAACTTCTGGCAGCGGTCGAGGAAGCCGGCCGGCAGGTCCATCGCGAGGCCGCCGACGCGGAAGTAGGACGACGTGAGGCGCGCGCCCGCGACGTGGTCGTAGAGCGACAGCACCTTCTCGCGCTCGCGGAACGCCCAGAAGAAGATCGTCATCGCGCCGATGTCGAGCGCGTGCGTGCCGAGCCACACGCAGTGCGCGCTGATGCGCGTCAGCTCCGTCATGAGCACGCGGATCGCCTGCGCGCGCGCCGGCGCCTCGATGCCGAGCAGCCGCTCGGCGGCGAGGCACAGCGCGAGGTTGTTGCTCATTGGCGCGAGGTAGTCCATCCGGTCGGTCTGCGGGATGGACTGCGTGTAGGTCTTGTACTCGGCCTGCTTCTCCATGCCGGTGTGCAGGTAGCCGACGATCGGCTTCGCTTTCACGACCGTCTCGCCGTCGAGCTCGAGCGCGACGCGCAGCACCCCGTGCGTGGACGGGTGCTGCGGCCCCATGTTCAGCGTCATGGTCTCAGTGCGCACGGTATTTCACCTTCTTCGGCGCGAGCTTCTTGAGCGCGGGCGCCGGCACGGTGCGGTTCGGCGAGTTGTGCGTGAACGCGACTTCCTCGTAGCCGAGCGGCGTGTCCTTGCGGAGCGGCCAGCCGACCCAGTCCTCGGGCAGCAGGATGCGCGTGAGGTCCGGGTGCCCCGTGAACTCGATGCCGTAGAAGTCGTACGTCTCGCGCTCGTGCCAGTTCGCGGTCGGCCACACGCCGCACACGGTCGGCACCTTCGGGTTCTCGGAGGCGAGCCGCACCTTGAGCGTCACGCGCGCGTGGCGCGTGAGCGACAGCAGGTTGTAGGCGACCTCGAAGCGCGGTTCGCGCGGCAGCCAGTCGAGGCCGCTCACCCACGTGAGCATCGCGAAATCGAGCTCGGGGTCGTCGCGCAGGAACGTGCAGATCGCGACGAGTTGGTCGGCCGGGACGTACAGCGTGTGATCGCGCACCGCATCGCCGTCCTGGCGCTCGATCGCGACTCCCGGGAAGCGCTCCCGGAGGCGATCCTCGAGGCGTTCGCGCGTCAGATCGCTCATGCGCTCGCCTTCTTGCGCCTGGGCTTCATCGGCACCGGGCCGATCTCGACCTGCGACGCGAGGATCTTCTCCTGCAGCTTCATGATGCCGTGCAGCAGGCCCTCGGGACGCGGCGGGCAGCCGGGCACGTACACGTCGACCGGCACGATCTTGTCCACGCCCTGCAGGATCGCGTAGTTGTTGAACACGCCGCCGCACGAGGCGCACGCGCCCATCGAGATGACCCACTTCGGATTCGGCATCTGGTCGTAGAGCTGGCGCAGCACCGGCGCCATCTTGATGCTCACGCGGCCCGCCACGATCATCAGGTCGGCCTGCCGCGGCGAGGCGCGCATGACCTCGGCGCCGAAGCGCGAGACGTCGAAGCGCGGGCCCAGGATCGCCATCATCTCGATCGCGCAGCACGCGAGGCCGAAGCCGAGCGGCCAGATCGAGTTCGCGCGGCCCCAGTTCACCATGGCGTCCACGGTCGTGAACAGCACGCCGCGCTCGACTTCCTCGAACAGGGCCTCGTCGGCCGCGATCGGGAGCTGCCGGTCCGTGATCGGCGGCGCGGGCAGCGGCTCGAGCGAGCGGAACGGATTGCGGGGCTTCTCGTCGGTCATCGCGTCAGCGTCCTCCTCGGCCCCGTCAGTCCCATTCCAGCGCGCGCTTCTTCAGCAGGTACAGGTAGCCGACGAGCAGGATCGCGATGAACAGCAGCATCTCGACGAGCCCGTACAGCCCGAGCTGCTTGAAGGCCACGGCCCACGGATAGAGAAACACCGCTTCGATGTCGAACAGGATGAACAGCACGGCGACGAGGTAGAACTTGATCGTGAACCGCGCGCGGGCGTTGCCCACGGGGTCCACGCCGCACTCGTAGGCGCTGTCCTTCGTCGGCGACGAGCGTCGCGGAACGATGAAGGTGGACATCGCGATCGTTCCCGCCGCGAACAGGAACGCGACGATGAGGAACATCAGGATCGGCAGATACTGGACCACGCTTCCCCCACACCTCGACGGAATCGAAACGTGCGCACCCTAGCGACCCCCTTCACGAGGGTCAAGGTCGCGCGCTCACGCGTGCTGCGCGTTCAACTCCTTCACCGCCTTCGTCAGCGCCGGGACGACTTCGAACGCGTCGCCGACGATGCCGTAGTCCGCCACCTTGAAGATCGGAGCCTCGGGATCGCGATTGATCGCGACGATGCAGCGCGACGACATCATGCCGGCGAGATGCTGGATCGCGCCCGAGATGCCGACCGCGACGTACAGCTTCGGCGCGACCGTCTTGCCCGTCTGCCCGACCTGCTCGCTGTGCGGACGCCAGCCCGCGTCCACGACGGCGCGCGACGCGCCGACGGACGCGCCGAGCGCCGCCGCGAGTTCCTCGATCATGCCGAAGTGCTCGGGGCCCTTCATGCCGCGGCCGCCCGAGACGATCGCTTCGGCTTCGGTCAGGTCCACCTTGCCCCCGGACGCCGCCGCGATGCCCGTGACGCGCGCTCGCACGGCGCCGTCGTAGGCGAACGCGAGCGTCTCGACCGCCGCGGTCTTGCCCGCGGTCTGCACGGCCGAGAACAGCTTCGGCCGCAGCGACGCGAGCGCCGGCGTCATCGGGAACGAGACCTTCTGCATCGCCTTGCCCGCGAACACCGGCCGCGACGCGACGAGCTTGCCGCCCTCGATCGCGAGCGCCGAGCAGTCGCTCGCGAGCCCGACGCCGAGCCGGGCCGCGACGCGCGGCGCGAGGTCCTTGCCCATCGCCGAGGCCGCGAACAGCACCGCGGCCGGCTTCACCTTCTCGACCGCCGCCGCGACGGCCTTCGCGTAGCCCGACGCGTCGTAGCGTTCGAACGCGTCGTTCAGCGCGAGCAGCACCTGATCGGCGCCGGACTCGCCGAGCGAGGCCGCGCCGGGATCGGACTTCGAAGCGCACACCGCCACCACCGGACCGCCGAGCGAGGCCGCGAGCCGCGTCGCCTCCCCGAGCGCCTCGCGCGACACCGGCCGGATCTGTCCGTCGCGCTGCTCGATGAACACCAGAACGCTCATCGCGCCCTCCCTAGATGACCTGCGCTTCTTCGCGCAGCACGCGGACCAGTTCGGTGACCGCTTCCGCGCCCTGGCCGACGATGCGGCCGTTCTTGCGCGCGGGCGGAAGTTCCATGGCGAGCACGTCGAGCGTCGGCGGCCCCGCCGTCACGGCGCGCTCTTCGATCGGCTTCTTCTTCGCGGCCATGATGCCCTTGAGCGACGCGAAGCGCGGCTGGTTGAGGCCCTTGTCGGTCGTCAGCACGGCGGGCAGCTTCGCCTCGACGACCTCGACGCCGCCTTCGAACTCGCGCTCGACCTTCACCGCGTCGCCTTCGAGCGCGAACGTCGTGATGCCCGTCACGCACGGCAGCTCGAGCAGTTCCCCGACCATCGGGCCGACCTGCGACGAGTCGCCGTCCACGGCCTGCTTGCCGAACCACACGAGCGACGCGCCGAGATCCTTCACCACGCCCGCGATCGCGCGCGCGACCGACAGCGGATCGAGTCCGCCGTCGTGCTTGAGGTGAATGCCGCGGTCCGCGCCCATCGCGAGCGCGTTGCGCATCGTCGCCTGCGCGCCGGCGCCGCCGAGCGTCACCACCACCACCTCGCCCGCGCCGAGCTTTTCCTTCACGAGCAGCGCCTGCTCGATCGCGAACTCGTCGTACGGGTTCATGATCCACGTGACGCCGGCCGGATCGAGCCACTTGCCGTCGGCGCTCACCTTGACTCGCGTCTCGGTGTCCGCCACCTGCTTGATGCACACGACCTGAATCACGGAGAACCTCGCGTGAGAAGGCGCATCCGCGCGCGGCGGACTTTGCGCCATGTTTCACAATGTGTTCGACGCGCACGCTCGCGAAGCGCAAGAGACGTGAGCGGACGCAGTCTCGCCGCGCCCCCGAGCGAGTGTCAAGAGCGGGTCACGGGCGCCTCTACTTATTAGGCGCCTGAGCCCGGCGGTGAGTCCGGAAGCGCGAGCGGATCGGACGCGCGACGGAGCACGAGGTCGCGAGCCGTCTCCCCCGCACGCGCGCGCACGAGCCGTCCTTCCAGCCACACGAGTTCCGCGAGCCGGCCGCGCGCGTTGTAGTTCGACGACATGCTCGCGCCGTAGGCGCCGGCATCCGCGATCGCGACGCAGTCGCCGGCCGCGATTTCGGGCAGCGCGACGTCGGCGGCGAACACGTCGGCGCTCTCGCACACGGGGCCGACGACGCTCGCGGGCGGCGATGCGTCCGGAAGATCGGCGACGAAACGCGCGGGCGCGCCTTCGCGCGCGAGCGCCATGCGGTGGCGCGCGCCGTAGAGTGCGGGGCGGATCAGGTCGTTCATGCCGGCCGCGAGCGTCACGAAGCGGCGGCCGTCGCGCACCTTCACCGACAGCACCTCGGCGAGCAGCCAGCCGTTCGGGCCGACGAGCCAGCGCCCCGGCTCGACGACGAACGCGATGCGGCGCTCGCGCGCGGCCGCCGCGAGGCGCGCGGCCCAGCGCTCGACCGGGAACTCGCGGCCGCGGCCCTCGTAGTCGATGCCGAAGCCGCCGCCGGCGTTGACGAACGCGATCGGCGCGCCGCGCCGCGCGCTTTCGGCCGCGACGTCGAGGGCGAACGCGAGCGCGGCTTCGAGCGGCGCCGTGTCGAGCAGCTGCGAGCCGACGTGCACGTGCAGGCCCTCGAGCGCGAGGTGCGGCCAGCGCGCGCGCGCGGCGAGTGCGGCGAGCGCGTCGGCCGCGTCCACGCCGAACTTCGCCTCGTCGTCGCCGGTCGCGATGTGACGGTGCGTCGGCGCGTCCACGTTCGGATTGACGCGCAGCGCGACGCGCACGCGCGCACCGGCCGCGGCCGCCGCGCGTTCGAGCACGTCGAGCTCGCCGATGCCGTCGGCGTTCACCGAGTGCACGCCCTCGCGCGCGACCCACGCCGCCTCCTCGGGCGTGCGGCCGTTGCCGTTCAGCACGCGGCGCGAGGCGTCGAAGCCCGCGGCGGCCGCGAGCGCGAGTTCGCCGAGCGACACGGCGTCGGCGCCGAGCCCTTCGGCGGCGAGCGCTTCGAGCAGCGCGGGTAGCGCGTTCGCCTTGAGCGCGTACGCGACGAGCGCGTTCGCGTCCGCGAACACGGCCACCGGCGCGCGCGCGCGCACGGCGTCGAGGTCGTAGAGCCAGCAGGCGCGAGCGGCGGGTTCCAGCGCGCGCAGCGCCTCGAGCACGGCGTGCGGCTTGAGGCGGTCGAGCGGGCCCGCGAGCCGGCCGGGCGTGCCGTCGTGCAGCGGCGCTGCGCTCGCGCCGCGGCGCGTGCGCGCGTCGCGCGTCCGCCGCCGCGCGCTGCGCGGCGCTGCAGCAGGTCGTCGAACGTGTTCACGTTCAGGAACGCGCCGCCTCGCCGCCCGGCAGCGCCAGGGCTTCGTCGCCGCGCAGCACGAGCGGCTCGAGTTCCTGGATGCCCTCGCGCAGCGCGCGCACGCCGCGCTCGAGCGCCGCGCGCACGCGCGGCGCGACGCCGGGCGCGAACGCCGCCACGAGCGGCTGCGGCACGTCCTCGGGAGCGGCGAGCGCCACGAGCGCTCCCGAGGCGCGGCGCCGCGCCGCGAGTTCCGCGACGAGCGCGGCGGTGACGAACGGCAGGTCCACGCCGAGCACGAGGCACTCGCGCGCCCCCGCGAGTTCGAGCGCCGCGAGCAATCCGGCGAGCGGACCTTCGAAGCCCGCGGCGTCGGCGAGGCATGGGCGCGGCGCGAGCAATGCGCTCACGGGCGCGGGCGCCACGATCGCGACCTCGTCGCACAGGACGGCGAGCGTGCGCGCGGCGCGGTCCACGAGCGCGTCGCCGTCGAGCGTCGCGAGCGCCTTCGGCACGCCGAGCCCGAGCCGCTCGCCGCGCCCGCCCGCGAGCACGGCGCCGAGCGGGCGAGCGCCGCTCAATAGCCTTCCCGCACGTCCACCACGTTCTGCAGCGGCCGTCCCTCGAGGAACGCGCGCAGGTTCGAGCGGTACGTGACGAGCGCCTCTTCCCAGTAGCGCGGCCTGAGCCCCGAGATGTGCGGCGTCAGGATGATGTTCGGCATGTCCCAGAGCGGGCTCGTCGCGGGCAGCGGCTCGTCGAGCGTCACGTCGAGCGCCGCTCCCGCGAGCCGGCCGTGACGCAGCGCGTCGATCAGCGCCGCCTCGTCCACGAGCGCGCCGCGTCCGACGTTGACGAGCAGCGCGTTGCGCTTCATGCGGCCGAGCTGCGCGCGGCCGACCATGCCCTCGGTGCGCGGCGTGAGCGGCGGCGCGAGCACGACGACGTCCGACTGCGCGAGCAGGTCGCCGAGCCGCTCCGGTCCCCACTGCGCGTCGGCGGGCGCGGGATCGGCGGACGGGCGGCGGCGCAGCGCGAGCACGCGCATGCCGAACGGCTTCGCGACGCGCGCGACCGCGGCGCCGATCGCGCCGAAGCCCACGATGCCGAGCGTCGCGCCCCACAGGCCGCCGATCTCGGGCGGCTCGCGCCACAGCCGCATCTGCGCCCAGTCGTGCTTCGCCTGCGCGTCGCGCGCGAGGTGGAGCTTGCGGTGGAAGCCGAGGATCACGCCCATCACGTGCTCGGCCATCGGCTCGGCGTGGAGCCCGCGCGCGTTCGTGAGCGTGATGCCGCGATCGGCGAGCGCGGGGAACGCGATGCCGTTGACGGCCGCCGACAGCACGTGGATCCAGCGCAGCTTGCGGGCGACGGGCAGGTTCTGGGCGTTCACCGCCGGGCCGAGCACGGCGTCCGCGTGCATCAGGCCGCGATCGGCGTCGTCGCGATCGCGCGCCGAGTAGAACTCGACCTCGGGGAACTCCTTGCGCATCGCGTCCACGAGGTGGCCCGGCAGGTTCCAGAAGCCGTCCTTGGACCGCACGTATTCGAGGATTCGAATCGCCATGCGCCGGGAGACTGCCACACTCGGGGTGCGTCGCGCGACGCGACGCGTCCGCGCGGGCCGCGCGCACGGGGCACCGGCGGCCTTGCGGCGGCGGCGGCCCGGCGGCTAGTCTCCCGCGACTTCAACCCGACCGACCGGATCGAGGAGGCATTCGTCCTTTCCATGCGCACGCGTTCCGCCATCGCCCTGTTCTCCGTCGCGGCCGTCGTCGCCGCGCTCGCGCCCGCCGCCGCCCGCGCCGGCGCGTGGATGCCCGCTCCGGGCGAGCAGTTCACCGAGATCCGCGGCTCGCGCCTGTCGTCGGACGACTTCCACAACGCCGACGGCGACCGCGTCATCCTGCCCTTCGGCGGCCTGTACGAGCGCCGCGACGCGACCTGGTCGGCCGAACTCGGCTGGAAGAAGTCCACGAGCGTGTTCTTCTCGCTGCCGTGGTCGAGCGCGTCGCGCCGTCTCGCCGATCCGCTCGGCGCGTTCCCGAGCGAAACCGGCTTCGGCGACTTGAACCTCGGCCTGCGCCGCAAGCTGGCGGGCGGCGGCGCGAGCGTCGTGTCGCTCGAGGCGAGCTGGAACGCTCCGCTCGGCTACTCGCGCCTGAAGCCGTTCTCGGATTCGGAACTCGCGCTCGTGGACACGATCTTCTACGCGGGCGCGTCGGAGTCCGACTCGGTGAACGTCTCGCGGTTCGGCGGCCGGCCCGCCCTCGGCGAGGGCGAACAGTCGGTGCAGGGCGTGCTGTGGTACGGCGCGTCGCTGCCGGGCGTGCGCGGGTTCCTCGAGGCGGGCGGCGGCTACCGCTACTACTTCGAGCACATGGGCGACCAGCTGCTGATGCGCGCGAACCTCGGGCTGTGGCTCGGCTCCTCGCTGCTCGTCGCCGGCCGCTACGAGGGCGAGATGGCGATCGGCGACGGTGTGACGCTCGCGCACGAGCTGGACCGTCACCTCGCCGGCCCGATGATCCTGTACCGGGTGGACGACTTCGTGGACGTGTACGTGGGTTCGCTCCACAGCGCGATCGCGTCGAACGCGCTGCACTCCGACCAGTTCTACGCCGGGGTCGCGTTCCGCAACACGAAGCTCAATCGCCTGCAGGGCTTCCTCGGCGGCAAGAAGAACCCCTGAGTCCGCTCCTGCGGGTCCGCCGCGCTCGCGGCGCGGCACGCTCCGCGTGAGGGGCCGAGAGCCGTGCGGCGAGGAAGCGCGCCCCACGCTCCGCGTGGGCGCCCGGGAGGCGCAGCCGCTGGAGACTCCGCAGAGATGAACGACCGAGCCGGGCATCCGCCGAAGGCGGGTCGAGCCACCGGCGCTTCTCACGGAGCCTAGGCCGTGGGTCCGCTGCGCGAACGCCTGCTTCCCTACCTCGCCCGCTACCGCGGCGGCCTCGCGCTCGGCCTCGTCTGTGTCGCGATCGCGAATCTGGTCGCGCTCGCGCAGCCCCAGGTGCTGCGCCTGTCGGTGGACGACCTCTACAAGGGCGTCACCGCCGCGAAGCTCGGCCGCTACGCGGTGCTGCTGTTCGCGCTCGCGCTCACGTCCGGCGCGTTCCGCTTCGTGATGCGGCAGATCGTCATCGGCATCTCGCGTCACGTCGAGTTCGACCTGCGCAACGACTTCTTCGCGCACCTCCAGCGGCTCGGCGCCGACTACTTCCAGCGCACCCGCACGGGCGACCTCATGGCGCGGGCGACGAACGACCTCGCGGCGGTGCGCATGATGATCGGTCCGGCGATCATGTACCTCGTCAACACGATCGTCGTGACGATCGTGTCGGTCGGCTTCATGCTGCACATCAGTCCGCGGCTCACGCTGTTCGCGCTGCTGCCGCTGCCGTTCGTGTCGCTCACGATGTGGTTCTTCGGCGACCGCACGCACCGCCGCTTCGAAGAGATCCAGGCCGACTTCGCCGAGCTGTCCGCACGCGTGCAGGAGAACCTCGCGGGCGTGCGCGTCGTTCGCGCGTTCCACGACGAGGCGCGCGAGGTCGCGGACTTCGGCCGGCTGAACGAGCGCTACCGCGGCAAGAGCCTGGATCTGTCGCGCGTCTCGGCGCTCTTCGACCCGACGCTCGCGTTCTTCTCGGGCCTCGCCTCGCTGCTCGCGCTGTACGTCGGCGGCCGCGAGGTCGTCGCGGGACGCATCACGCTCGGACAGTACGTCGCGTTCACGGTGTACCTCGGCATGCTGAACTGGCCGATGGTCGCGCTCGGCTGGGTCGTGAACCTGTTCCAGCGCGGCAGCGCGTCCTTCGACCGGCTCGCGCAGGTGTTCGACGCCGCTCCCGGCGTCGCGAACCTGCCCGGCGCGGTGTCGCCGGCCGAGTGCCGCGGCGCGATCGAGTTCCGCAACCTCACGTTCACCTACCCCGGGGCCGACCGCCCGGCGCTTTCCGGCGTGTCGCTCGCGGTCGAGCCGGGCACGACGGTCGCGATCGTCGGGCGCACGGGTTGCGGCAAGAGCACGCTGCTGTCGCTGCTCACGCGCGTGTTCGATCCGCCCGAGGGCGCCGTGCGGCTCGACGGCCGCGACGTGCGCACGCTCGACCTCGCGTGGCTGCGCCGCCGCGTCGCGGCCGCTCCGCAGGACACGTTCCTGTTCTCGACGACGGTCGCCGAGAACATCGCCTACGGCGCGGAGCAGGCGACGCCCGAAGCGATCGCCGCCGCTGCCCGCATCGCCGGGCTGCACGACGACGTGCTCGGCTTCCCGCGCGGCTACGAGACGCTCGTCGGCGAGCGCGGCATCACGCTTTCGGGCGGCCAGAAGCAGCGCGTCGCGATCGCGCGCGCCGTGCTGCGGGATGCGCCCGTGCTGCTGCTCGACGACTGCCTCTCGAGCGTGGACACGCAGACCGAGGAGCGCATCCTGCGCGGGCTCTCGGCCGAGATCGCGCGCCGCACGACGCTCATCGTGTCGCACCGCGTGAGCACGGTGCGCGATGCCGACCGCATCTTCGTGCTCGACGGCGGCGCGCTCGTCGAGCAGGGCACGCACGACGAGCTGCTCGCGCTCGGCGGCCACTACGCTCGGCTCACGCGAGAACAGCAGATCGAAGAGGAGCTCGAGGCCTCGTGAGCCACGACGACGAGGAACACGGACGGCCGTACGACCACCGCCTGATGCGGCGGCTGCTCGGCTACGTGCGGCCGTACCTCGGCGACGTCGTGTTCGCGGGCTCGCTCGTCGTGGTCGAAGCGCTGCTCGGGCTCGCCGGCCCGTGGCTCACGAAGGAAGCGATCGACCACGGCATCCGCAACCGCGACCTCGGCCACCTCGACCGCGTCGCGGGGCTCTACGGTCTCGTGCTCGTCGCGATCCTCGTCGTGGGCTGGTTCCAGCGCCAGGCGATCCAGCGCGTCGGCCAGAACGTGATGCGCGACCTGCGGCTCGACATCTTCCGCCACCTGCAGCGGTTGCCCGTCCCCTACTTCGACAGGACGCCGGTCGGGCGGCTCATGACGCGGGCGACCCACGACGTGGACGTGCTGAACGAGATGGTCACGGCCGGCGTCGTGGCGGTGTTCGGCGACCTCGTCGCCGTGATCGGCATCACGGTCGCGATGGTGAGCCTCAACGCCGAGCTGCTCGCGGTCACGTTCTCGGTGCTGCCGCTCATCGCGCTCGTCACGCTCGTGTTCCGCTCGCGCATCCGGCGCTCGTTCCGCGACGTGCGCCTGCGGCTCGCGCGCATGAACTCGTTCCTGAACGAGAACCTCGGCGGCATGAGCACGGTGCAGATGCTGAACCGCGAGCCGCGCAACTTCGAGCAGTTCCGCGAGGTCAACGCGGCGCACCGCGACGCGAACCTGCAGTCGGTGCTCTACCACGCGCTGTTCTTCCCGCTCATGGAACTCGTCGGCGCGCTCGCGCTGTCGCTGATCATCTGGTACGGCGGCCGTCAGGTGATGTGGACCGACCTCACGCTCGGCATCCTGGTCGCGTTCATCCAGTACACGCAGCGCTTCTTCCGCCCGATCTCGGATCTGTCCGAAAAGTACGGCGTGCTGCAGCAGGCGATGGCGTCGTCCGAGCGCATCTTCGGCCTGCTCGACACGCCCGTGGACGCCGCCGACGGACTCGTGCCCGCGACGGCGGTCGCGACCGCGTCTCCCGCCACGGCGGCGGGCGGCGACGGCGCGCCGGCTCCGGCCGCGGCACTCGGGCGGATCGAGTTCGACCGCGTGTGGTTCGCCTACGACGGCGAGAACTGGGTGCTGCAGGACGTGTCGTTCACGGTCGAGCCCGGCGAGAAGGTCGCGCTCGTCGGCGCGACGGGCTCGGGCAAGACGACCGCGATCCACCTGCTGCTGCGCTTCTACGCGCCGCAGCGCGGCACGATCCGCGTGGACGGCCGCCCGCTCGACGCCTGGGACGCGGGCGCGCTGCGCGAGCGCTTCGGTCTCGTGCCGCAGGACGTGTTCCTGTTCTCGGGCACCGTCGCCTCGAACCTCGGCGATCGTGACGGCGTCGCGCGCGAGCGGCTCGAGCGCGCGGCCGAGGAGGTGCACGCGGCGGAGTTCGTGCGCGCGCTCCCGGGCGGCTTCGACGCCGAAGTGCGCGAGCGCGGCGCGACGCTCTCGACCGGACAGCGCCAGCTGCTCGCCTTCGCCCGCGCGCTCGCGCGCGATCCCGCGATCCTCGTGCTCGACGAGGCGACGTCGTCCATCGACGTGCGCACCGAAGCCCTGATCCAGGACGCGCTCCGCCGCCTGATGCGCGACCGCACGGCCCTCGTGATCGCGCACCGGCTCTCGACGATCCAGGACGTGGACCGCATCGTGGTGCTCCACCACGGCCGGGTGCGCGAGTCCGGGACCCACGCGGAGCTGGTCGCGCTCGGCGGCATCTACAGCCGCCTGTCCCAGCTCCAGCAGCTCGGGGGGCGCCTGGCCCGGCCCGCGTCACGGGCCCCCGAGACGCTCGAAATCCTGCCGGCGACCACGAATTCCGTTGACCGGGGTATGGGCCTCTCCTAGCATTTCTCAACTCTGTTCACCGTCGCCAACCTCTCCCCACGGAGGCGGCCATGCAACTCGGAAGGAAGATTCGCGATCTCCGGTTGCGACGGGGACTCACGGTGCAGCAGCTGGCCACGGCCAGCGGGCTGTCCAAGGGCTTCATCAGTCAGGTCGAAAACGACCGGACGTCCCCTTCGCTGACCACCCTCAAGGACCTCGCCAACGCGCTGAACACGTCGGTGGCGTATCTGGTCGTCGAGGAAGAGCAGGTGCCCTACGTCGTGCGCGCGAACGACAGGCCGCGCGTGAACGTGGGCGGAAACACGTCCAAGGTCGAGGTCCTCTCGGCCCACCCGAAGCGCAACCTCGAGATGCTGCTCGCCGAGCTGCCGCCCGGAATGTCGGGCGGCGACAAGCGTCACTATCACCACGGCGAAGAGCTGCTGCTGTGTCTCGAAGGTTCCGTGCGCGTGACGTACGGTGAGCACACGGAGTGAAGAGCGACTCCACCGACGCGGTCGTCGCGACGGCGGAAGCGGTCTAGCACCCGGAAGGAACGCGCGGACGGCGGCCCGCTCGCGGGCCGCCGTTCCGCGTTTCGCACGCCCGGAACGAGGAAGGAGCCTTCGTGAAGGCGCTGAGGGTCGCGTTCACCGAGTACCGCGAGGCCGCTCGCTCGTTCTCGCGCGCGGCGCGCCTCTACCTGCTCGCCGAGTTCCTCGTGTGGGCCGGCCACGGCGTGCAGTCGGTGCTCTTCAACCTCTATCTCGTGGACGGCGGCTTCCGCGAGTCGTTCGTCGGGAACACGCTCTCGATGACGGGACTCGGGCTCGCGCTGTTCGCGATCCCGGCGGGCGTGCTCGCGGAGCGCTGGGGACGGCGGCGCTGCCTCATGCTCGGCGCGCTCGTCGAGGGCGCCGGCCTGCTCGTGCGCGCGACCGCGCTCTCGCCGGCGCTGATCCTCGGCGGCAGCTTCGTCGCCGGCGCCGGGCAGTCGCTGTTCCAGATCGCCGCGATGCCGTTCATCACCGAGCACTCGACGCCCAAGGAGCGCACGCACCTGTTCTCGACGTTCTTTGCGATGGCACTCATCGCCGGCGTCGTCGGGAGCGCCGCGGGCGGCGCGCTGCCCGCGCTGCTGCTCGCCCTCCCGGCCGAGTTCCGGCCGTCGCGGCTCGTCGCCTACCGCATCGCGCTGCTGCTCGCCGGCAGCTGCTCGATCGCGGGCCTCGTGCCGCTCGCGAGGCTGCGCGGCCTGAAGGAAGCGGCGCTGCGCACCGAACGCGAGTCGCTGCCGCCCGGCGCGCACCGCCGCCTCGTCCCGATCGCGCTCAACTTCCTGCTGATCGGGAGCGGCGCCGGACTCGTGATCCCGTTCATGAACCTGTACTTCTCCGAGCGCTTCCACCGCTCGAGCGCCGACATCGGCCTGTACTTCTCGGTCGCCGCAATCGTCACGGCGCTCGCGTCGCTGCTCGGCCCCGCGCTCGCGCGCCGCTTCGGCAAGATGCGCACGGCCGTCGCCTCGCAGGTGCTGTCGTTGCCGTTCCTCGTCACGCTCGGGCACGAGCGCCACCTCGGCGTCGCCGTCGGATCGTTCCTCCTGCGCGCGACGCTCATGCAGGCCGCGACGCCGCTGCTCCAGAACTTCGTCATGGAGGCGCTGCCGCCGGCGTTGCGCGCGCGATCGAGCAGCGTCAACAACCTGGTGTGGAACGTCGGCTGGGCGATCAGCGCCTCGCTCGCGGGCGTCGTGATCCAGCACTGGGGCTACGCCGTGCCGTTCTACCTGACGGCGACGCTCTACGCCTCGGCCGCGCTGCTGTTCTACCTCTCGTTCCGGAACCTCCCCGAGTACCCGACCGATCCGCGTCTGAGCGAAGAGGCGAAGGGGCTCGTCGGCGACGGCCCGCTCGCCGACTAGCGTTCGCGGCGCCCGCGGGCGGCCCGGATGCGGACTCAAGCGCCCGGGCGTACCTGCCGATGACCCCCGGAGCACGGGAGGGTCCATGCGCAAGCTGTTGCTGCTCGTCCTGCTCGGATACGCGGTCTGGTACGGCTACCACCACTACGAAGACGTGCTGCACCCGAAGTCGCCGAGCGAAGTCGTCATCGTGAACGCCACCGACCACGACATGGAACGCATCCGCGTCGCCGTGGCGGGGCACCGCATGGCGTGCGAGGCGCTCGCGAAGGGCGAGGCGCGCACGATCGAATTCGAAGCGACGGGCCTCGGCGAGATCGGGCTGACGTGGGAGTACGCCGACCTGATGGGCGAGCGCCACTGGGAAGGCGGCACCGTGTCGGCCGGCCCGATGGCGCAGCGTCACCGGATCCAGATCGAAGCCGACGACGCGATCGTCTACCACGCCGAGCTGAAGTAGCCGGCCGCGTCGCGGCGCGACGTCAGGCGACCGCGCCCGCCTTCTTCTCGGCGCTCGCGACGGCGTTGAACGCCTGCCTGCGGATCTTGCCGGTCGTCGTCTTCGGGAACTCCTCCTTGCGGAGGATCACGCGCTTCACCCGCTTGTAGGTGGCGAGGTGCTCGCAGCGCGCCTCGACGTCGGCGCGCAACGTCGCTTCGACGAACGCGTCGTCGCACGTCTTACCGGTCGCCCTCGCGAGCAGCTCGAGCTCGGGCACGTTCGGGTAGATGTGCGCGTGCACTTCCTCGCGCTCGCCGCGCGGATCGCTGCCGCCCGCGACCACGACCTCGAGGATGTAGGGGCTGTTCGCGAGCTGCGCCTCGACCTCCTCCGGGTAGATCTTCTTGCCGGCCGCGGTCGCGATCATGTTCTTGAGCCGGCCCGTGATCTTGAGCCGGCCGTCGCCGACCATGCGGCCGAGATCGCCGGTGCAGAACCAGCCGTCGCGCATCACCTCGGCGGTCGCCTCGGGATTCCCGTAGTAGCCGAGCATGACGTTCGGCCCGCGCACGAGGATCTCGCCGTTGCCCTCGCCGTCCGGATGGTCGATCCGCACCTCGACGCCGACGAGCGGCCAGCCGACGGCGCCCGGGTTCGGACGGCGCGGCGTGTTGAGCGCGACGACCGGCGAGGTCTCGGTGAGGCCGTAGCCTTCGACGAGCGGAATGCCGAGGTCGATGTAGCCCCAGAAGACCTCTTCCGCGATCGCGGCGGCGCCGGTCGCGAACAGGCGCACCTTGCCGATGCCCGCCTTCTCGCGCACGGGTCGGAGCAGCTTGTGCCCGATGCGCTGGCCGGTGAGGCGTCGCGTCCAGCGCGATGCGAAGAACAGCGACTTCACGAACAGCCGGCGCGCGAGCGGCAGCGACTCGACCCCGCGATGAATCGCGGTGAGCAGCTTCTCGTAGAGCAGCGGGACGGCGATGAAGATCGTCGCCTGCGACGTCGCCATGTCCTCGCGCAGCTGCTTCGAGTCGAGGCCGCGCGCGTAGCAGACCGTGCTGCCCGTGCGCATCGGAGCGAGGAAGCCGATCGTGGATTCGAACGTGTGATGGAGCGGCAGCACCGAGAGGAACCGGTCGCCCGGATGGACCTCGATCGTGCGCGCGACGCCTTCGACGTTCGTGAGGATGTTCTGGTGCGAGAGCATGACGCCCTTCGCCTGGCCCGTCGTGCCCGAAGTGAAGATCAGCACCGCGAGGTCGGTCGCGGCTCCCCCGGGATCCTTCGCGCTCTCGTTCGGGAAGCGCTCGAGCGCCTGCTTGAAGTTCGGCAGCTCGTCGGCGGGATCGAGCGAGACGAGCTTGAGCGACGGCAGCCGCTTCTCGATCACCTGCTTCATGACCGGCATCTGCCGCGCCGAGGCGACGGCGACTTCGGCGCCCGCGGTCGCGAGGATCTCGCCCGCCTCCTGCGCCTTGAGCTGCGCATCGAGCGGAACGACGACGGCGCCGGCCTCGAGGATCGCGAGGTAGGCGACGCCCCACTCGGGACGGTTCTCGGACTGGAGCCCGACGCGGTCGCCGCGGCGGACGCCGAGCGATTCGAGCAACGCGCGGAACGAGTGCGTGGCGGCGGCGGCGGCGGCGAAGCTCAGGCCCTGCCAGCCCTCGGGCGTCGAACGCAGCAGGAACGGCGTGTCCCCGTACTGGCGGGCCGCGAACGCGACGAGCTGCGGGATGACGCGCACCGCTGGGCCCGGCGCGGACGGGGAGGTCGTGGACGTCACGGCGGAGACGCTAACAAAGCGTTCGAAATTGCGTCAACGGCCGAATCGCGGCCCCTCGCCCGCCGGCGAACGCTTGCGGGCGACGACGAGGTGGCTGAGCGCCTCGGAATCCTCGAAGAACAGCCGGTCGAGGAGCGCGTACCACGATTGCAGGACCACGTAGAGCGCCCGCACCGGCAGCTCGGTCAGCACGCGCGTTGGGCCGCGGTTGAGGCGGTTGAGCCCGCGGATCACCGACATCCCCACGCGGCGCCACAGCCCGCCGATCGGCAGCCGTTCGACGACCTCGAAGCCGGCCTGTTCGAGGAGCCGCGCGGCCGCGAACTTCGTGAAGCGGTAGTAGTCCGGCGAATGCGGGTCGAGCGGCATGCTCTGCGGGAACTCGAAGATCGCGACCCCTCCGGGCTTGAGCACGCGCTGAGCCTCGGCGAGCGTGAGCGCCGGCTCGGCGAGGTAGTTGAGCAGCGACAGCCCGATCACCGTGTCCATCGAGCCCGAGCGGATCGGCAGCGCCTCACCGACCGCGAACGCGTCCGGCGCGCGGCCCACGATGTCGCGCGAGCCCGGCAGGTCCACGCCCCAGTAGCGCGTGAGCCGTCCGCGGAACGCGGACTCGAACGGCCGCCGACCGCAGCCGATGTCGAGCAGCGCGCCGCGCGCGTGCGGCGCGACGCGCTCGAGCGCCGAGAGGATCGCCGCGTTCGCGATCCAGTTGTAGCGCCACACCGCCCACTTCGAGGCGGGACGGAGCTGCTGGCGGCGCAGCCAGCTCACGCGCGCTCCCATTCGAGCAGCACCTCGTGCTCGGCGAGCCGCACGCGCGCGGCGCCGTCTTCGAACGCCAGCGACTCGAGCCGCCCTTCGCGCACGCGCACGTTCGCGGCCCCCGCGGGCGCCGGAATCGCGAGCGACTCCGGGCCGCCCTCGAGCCGCCGGACGAGCACGCCGCGCTCGCCGATCTCGCGCGCGGACCAGCCGCGCTCGAGAAGCTCGCGCAGCTCGCGGTCCACGAGGAACACCGCGCCCTCCTCGCACAGCCGGCCGAGCAGCGCGCGCAGGCGCGCGCGGCCGTGGGCGACGAGGTTGTCGTCGAGGTGCACGAAGTTCAGGCGGTGCGTGCTCACGACCGCGGGCCGGCCGCGCGACCACGCGGCGCGCACCGCGCGCACGACCGCGTCCACGTCCACGCGCGCCCCCGACGGCCCGCCGAGCGACGGCTCGAACGCGATGCGCGCGGGCAGGTAGAAGCGCGCGCCGGCCGAGCGCGCGCCCGACGGGCCGAGCACGAGGCGCGACACGCGGCCCTGCCGCGCGCCGTGCTGCTCGTTCTTGCCCTGGAACGCCGTGACGCCGAGCCGCTCGGCGTCGGCCTCGAGCCGCTCGTCCCAGCGGTAGTCGGGCGGGCAGAACGAACCGGGACTGCGGCCGAACAGTTCGCGGAAGCGCGCGACCGCGCGCTCGAGGCGGCGCGTGCGCGCGGCCTCGGGCTCGGCCGGATCGAACTCGCCGCTCGCCTCGACGGCGGCGCACACCATCACCTGGTGCTCGAACGCGATCAGCGCGTCCGAGTCGCCGCGGCGCATCGCCTCGAGCCACGTCGCCGCGGGCGCGTGGTGGTAGCCGTGCAGCTCCGGCCACCACACGCCCGAGAGCCGCGCGATCGTGAGCTGCTCCCAGAGCCGCGGCCGGCTCCAGCGCGACGGCAACGCGGGCAGTTCGACCGCGGGCACGTCGTCGCCCTCGAAGCCCGCGGCCGCGAGCCGGTCGTAGTCCGGGTTCGCGAGCACCGTGTTCGCCTGCAGCACGGGCGGGAACCCGTCGCCGCCGCGGAACGACAGCAGCAGGTCGGCGAGCGCGCGAACGTCGTCCGCGCTCTCGAGCGTGGAACCGCCGTAGCGGCGGCCGGGCGCACTCTGGTACGCGGGCGTCTCGCGCAGCGCGCGCCACGACTCGGCGTCGGGCGACCACGCGCACAGCCCCCAGTCGTCGCTCTGGAGGACGACCGCTTTCATTCGCGACCCGTGGAGCTTCATGGAAGGCCGGACACGCTAGCACAGCGGGAGCGTTGACCCGCTGTCCACGGACAGGCACAGTCGCGCGCCGTGTCCGCGCCCGAGTTCCCCGATCGCACGACGCAGCGCGCGCTGCTCGCCGTGACCGCGGTCGCGATCGCCTACTGGGCGGTCGTGCTGCTCGTGCTGCGCGTCGGCGCGCCCTCCCCGCTCGACGACCTGTGGGAGTACGCGCTCGCCGCGCGCGAGCTGCTCGCCGGCCGCGTGTTCCGCACGAGCGCGATCCACCCGCCGCTCTGGGGGCTGCGCGACGCCGCGCTCACGGTGCCGGTGCTCGTGCACGGCCCGCTCCCCTCGCTCGCGCTGCTGCCGTTCGTCGCCGTGCTCGGCGATTCCGCGCCGTTCGCGGGCCGCTTCGTCGCCGCCGCGTTCGCGGTGTACGGCGCGCGGCTCGCGTTCCGGCTCGCGGCGCGACGCTTCGGCGCCGCGACCGGACTCGTCGCGGCGCTGCTGTGGACGGGTTCGCCGCTGCTGCTCGCGAGCGTGCACCACGACCTGTCGATCGTGATGGGCGCCGCACTGCTCGCCGCGGCGCTCGACCTGCTGCTGCGCGACGCCCCGCGTCCGCTCGCGGCGGGATTCGCGCTCGGGCTCTTCGGCCTCGTGCGCGCGGAAGGGCTGTTCGTCGCGCCGCTCGTCGCGATCGCGGCGGGACGCGGCGCGCCGCGCACGCTCGCCGGGTTCGTCGCGACGATGCTGCCGTGGTGGGCGCACCACGCGCTCGCGACGGGCAATCCGTTCTTCAACCTCTCGGCCTACATGATGATCGGCTACCAGCCCTCGCACCCCGAGCTGTCGCCGATGCGCGACTTCGCGCTCACCCCGGCGCGCTGGCCCGGCGTGCTGAGCGCCGAGCTGCCGCACCTCGCCGCGACGAAGTGGCCCGTGCTCTTCCCCCACGCGGTGAAGCGCGTGCTGATGTCGCCGAGCGGCGGCACGGGCTGGCTCGTCGTGATCGGCGCGCTCGGCGCGTTCCGCGACCGCGCGGCGCGGCCGTTCGTCGCGCTCTCGGCCGCGCTGCTCGCGCTGTCGGTCGCGCTTCAGACGGTGACGCTGTTCGACGAACGCTACGTCGCGCCGTTTCTCGCGCCGCTCGCGGTGCTCGCCGCGGCGGGCCTCGCGTGGCTGTGGCAGCACCTGCCGTCGTGGGCGCGCACGCCGCGCGCGCGCCTCGGCGCGGCGGCGCTGCTGCTCGCGCCGTCGCTCGCGCCGGCGCTCAAGCAGGCCGCGACCGAGTCGCGCGAGCTCGAGCGACGCGCGCGCGAGATGCGTGCGGCGCTCGCGCCCTCGCGCGCGCGCCCGGGGGTGCTCGAACCGCCGATGTTCTCGAACTTCCCGGACTTCACCGCGTGGTGGACCCACCGGAGCACTCTGTGGGTGACGAAGGACGAGTACCAGGCGCTGCGCGCGCGCGCCGGCGCCGATCCTTCGCGTCCGCACCCGGGCGCCCCCGAGGACGCGTTCTTCGACCCGCGGCCGATGCCGTGACCGCCGGCCGCGGGGATCAGTGCGCCACGACGAGTCGGCGCTGCTGCTCGAGGCCGTCCGCGACGAAGCGCACGAAGTACACGCCGGCCGCGACGCGCGCTCCGCCGCGGCGTCCGTCCCAGCGCGCAGCGTGCTCGCCCGCGTTGCGCGCGCCGTCGTCGAGCACGGCGACCTCGCGGCCCTGCACGTCCAGCACGCTCACCCGCACGCGCGCCGCACGCTCGAGCGCGAACGCGACGTGGATGTCGCCGTGCGCGGGATTGGGCGAAACCCCGCGCAGGCCGGTCGCGAGCGCGCGATCGCCCCCCACATCGCTCGATGGCGGCAGCACCTTCAAGAGCGCCGCGCCGATCACCGACTGTCCGTCGGGGTTCGTCACCGTCACGTCGTACGCCGAACTCGTGTCGGACGGCGTCGCTCCGACGGTGTTGAGGTCGAGCTGCAGGTGCGTGGGATCGAGCACCGTGACCGCGTTCACGACCGGCGGCGTACCGCTGAATCCGTTCGGCGCGAGCGTCACGGACACGTGCGCGTACGGCAGCGCCGGCGCGGGCAGGTTGGGTCCGGGATCGAAGAACGCCGAACCACCCAGCGAAATGCCCGTCACGATGACGCTCACGGACGCGTGTCCGGCCGCGACCGCGGGCACGTCCGACAGTGTGGCGGGCGGCGGTGCGAGCAACTTCGCGACGCGGCACGCCCACGTCGCCGCCCCGGTCGCGTACTGCTGGATCGTCCACACCGTCATGTCGTCGAGCGGGTCCACGGACGTGTGGGAGTAGTTGCCCCACGAGCTGAGCGCCGAAGTGAAGGCGCCCGGACTCGCCGTGATCAGCGAGAGCGCCTGCGTCGTTCCGGGCGCGTCCCAGACGAGCCGACCCGTGGTCGCGGCGTTCACGAAGTACGGGGAGCCGGCGGTCGTGAAGCCGAACGCCGCGTGGCGCTGGCCGGTCAGCGCGAGCGAAGGATTCCAGTGCTGGCGCGCGTTCGACGTCGTGGCGGACGGATCGAAGATCGTCCCGCTCTGGACGACCGCGGGAACTCCGCCGTTGTCCACGCTGCGAATGCCGGTCAGCGCATACCATCGGATCCCGTCCCGCCCCACGCTCGTGCTCGTGGTCGCGACGCCGGACGCGTTCACCGCGATGCAGTGTGCGGTCCACACTTCGCCGTCGCGCATCGTGGCGCCGGCGAGGCGGTCGTCGCCCGCAGCGAGCCGCGTCGACGTTCCGAAGGACGGGACGGACAAGGGAGGCGAAGTCGCCGGAACGGTCAACGCGATCGTCGGGGAGATCGCCGGGACTCCGCCCGGATCGCTGATTCGCCGCAGGCACAGACGACCGAAACTGAACGGGCTCGGGCCGATGAAATAGCCCTCGTTCGCGGCCGGGTCGGCGTTGTCCACGCCGGCGGGATTCAAGGGACCGTCCACGATGCCGGTGATGTCCTCGAACCGAGTGAAGACGATCGGCCCCGTACCGAGGATGGAACTCTTGCGGATCACGACGCCGTTGGAACCGAGATAGGCCGGACTCGCCGGGGACACGCCAAAGGCGTCCACGCCGACGTACAGCGCGAGCGCGTCCACACCGAGCGTGGGCGTGTCGCTGAAGGCCGTGGCGTCGGCGGAGAGGTAGAAGAACCTCCACACGGTCGCGGGCGAGATCACCCCCGCACTCGCGGCGTCGCTCACGGCGACGAGCAGGCGATTGGGCGTGAGCCGGGAACACGCGCCGTCCGCACACGTGGCTTCGGACATGATCAGGAACCAGCGCGCCGTCGCGCGGTCGTATCGGATGCGCGGGTCGATCGTCGTGCTGAACGCGACGCCCCCGCCGGCGGGCGTGCGGACGGACGAGAAGAATGCGTCCGTCGTCACGTCGAGCACGCCGTCGGGGACGCCGGACTTCGTGAACGTGCGGATGCGGCCCGAGACGTGCACGACGAACTGTTGCGGCCCGACCGCGCCCATGTCGTCGGGCACGTAGTTCGTGATCTCGGCCCGCGTCATTCCGTTGAACGCCAGCGCGACCGTCTGCGGCGAGAAGATCGCGGGCGGGTCCGCGGGGCCAGTGAGGTAGAGCGGTGCCAGGGGATCGGACGCGGAACCCAGGGCCGCCTGCGCAGGTTCGATCGCGTTGGCGCCGGGCCGCGGAATCACGAGCGCCGGACGCGGCGGCGCGGCGGCCTCATCGCCGGTCGAGGCCATGATCTCGGCCGTCGTGCGCGCGATCGCGACTGGACCGGTCTGGAGCACGCCGCGTTCGGGGCTCGGTTCGGCCCGGACGAGCGGCGCCGGCAGCAGGCCGAGTGAGCCGACCACCACGAGGGTGACGAGCAGACCAACAGGAGGGCGCGCGCGGTCGAGCATCGGAGTCTCCTCGGGTGGGTGGAAGCGTCTTGTCGGCGGAGCGAGGCGCGGAGAGGCCCCAATCCACTGGACGGCCCGGTTGGGAGAACCGAACAGAAATTCCCGGCCCCGCGCGCGGGCGTCTGAGCGCCAGCGGCGGGGCCGAGCCCCCACGGATTCCGCGACGGCGGGGCGCCGTTACCGGTACAACGTCTTCACCGTCCCCCACGTCGTTCGCCGCGCCGGCGTGCCGCACGTCGGCGGTTCCGCCGCGATGCGCGTGCCGCGCGAGACGAAGCGCATGCACTGGTCGGGCAGGAAGAAGCACGCGCTCGGCGGCGAGTAGTGCTGCACGAGCGTCGTCACGAACACCGCCGAGTTCCCGGTGCGCGTTCCCGTGATGTGGTACGTGAAGTCGATCGTGCAGCTGTCCTGCGCGGTCGAACCCGTGCACGTGATGTCCACCTGCGTGTCCGTGACGGTGCCGTTGCAGTTCAGCGAACCGATGCCGGTCGTGTCGGGCAGCAGCGTCTGCCCCGTGCAGAGCGTGTCCGTCGCGTTCGACGTGCCGATCGGCGCGAGCACGTCGCAGCCCGTGTAGGTCGAATCCACGTTCTGCCACACGCCCGCCCAGGCCGAGGGCACGGTCTGGCCGCCGCCGAGCAGCGCGACGGCCTGGCCGAGTCGCGGCGCTTGCGGAGGGGCGGCCTGAACCGAAGCGGCGGCGAGCAGTGTGGCGGCGAGCGCGAGCAGCGCGAAGCGGGGTCGCATGGGCGGTTCCTTCCTGTCGGATTCGAGGCGGTGGGGCCGGGCGTCACCCGGAGGGCGGCACCCAGCGAATGCGCGACCCGGGTGACCGTCACACGCGTCCGGGCCGGGATCGACGTCCGCGATCGACCGTGGCCCGGACGGCGATCCGCTCCGATACTGCCATGCACCGGACACCGCCGACGCCCGAATCGCTCGCTCGCTCTGCCGGTCTCGCTCGCGCTCGTCGCGACCCGCGAGCTTCGCCGTCGCCCGGCCGGTGCCCGCGGACGCGCTCCGGCCGCGCCGGTGGCGCCGGCCGCCGCCGCGCGCGACGTGCTCGCCGCCCCGGCCCCGGGCTCCGCGTGCAGCGCCTCGCTCGCGAACACGGCATCCCTCTCTGGGCGCGCGTCGCGCGCGATGTGCCGCTCTCGCCGCGCCCGCGGCCGCGCGCTACGACGCCGGCGAGATCGCGGTGATCGAGGACGACGGCACGCTGTTCTTCAACGACAAGGTCGGCCACCGCCTGTTCGACGTGTTCGCCGCGGCGCGCGCCTTCTACCGCACCCACGGCGACGACTACGACCAACTCGCGTTCTACTTCACGAGCGGCAGCAACGTGTGGCTCGGCTCGCCCGGCGCACTCGCGGCGTCGTACCTCTTGAAGAACGACGTCGCCGGCATCGGGCTGCCGGCCTACGACCTCCCCGGCGGCTCGGGCAGCGCCGGCCGGCTGCAGGCGGTGCTCGTGATGAACGGCCTGGAACGCTACTTCGACGAACCCGATTCGACGACGTGGGCGAACGGCATGACCGCGATGGACCTGCTCGGCCACGAGTTCGGGCACGCGTGGCTGAGCTACGTGTACGTGGACTCGGCCGGCGATCGCGTGCCGGCGCTGCTCGGCCGCGACGAGCAGCACTGGAATTTCTTCTCGGACCAGTCCTCGATCATGGAGGGCTGCGGCTGGCGCGAGGTCGCCCCCGACACGTTCGTCACCGACAGCGTCTCGACCGGCTACACGCCGCTCGACCAGTACCTGATGGGCCTGCGCCCGGCGTTCGAGACGCCGTCCGTGTTCGTCGTGAACGACCCGCACGACTTCAACCCTCCGAACACCTACGTCGTGCATTCCGATCCGTTCGTGGGACTCGGCGCCGACGGGCGCAAGACGACCTGGAACGTGTCCGACGTCATCGCCGCGGAAGGTCCGCGCGTGCCCGACGCGGCGACGAGCCCGAAGGCGTTCCGCCTCGGAATTGCGCTCGTCACGCCGCCCGGCGCGCCGCCGTCGACGGCCGATCTCGCGAAGCTCGAGTCGTTCCGCGCGCGCTTCGAGACGTGGTTCGCCGAGGCGACGTGGTACCGAGGCGCGGTGAGCACGGCGCTCGACTCGCGCGCGGGGAGCGTCGAGATCGCGCACACGCCGCTCGGCGACTCCGAGAACGCCGCGGCGCCACGGCCGCTCGGCGCGCGCGTGCGCATCACGGGCGGAGGGCTCGGGCTCGCGGTTCCCGCGGGCGGCCTCACGCTCCACTGGCGGCCGGCGGGCGGCGGGCCCTGGAACGTCGTGCCGTTCGCGAGCGCGGGCGCGGATTCGTTCGCGGCCGTCTTCCCCGCGACGTTCGCGAGCGGCGCGTTCGAGTACTACCTGCACGCCGCGACCGACTCGGCCGGCATCGCGGCCGACGATCCGCCCGCGGGTGCGCTCGCGCCGCACGCGTTCACGATCGGCCCCGACACGACGCCGCCCGCGATCACTCACCGCGTTCAGGTCGAAACCGCGTCCGGATCCATGCCGCGGCGGCTGCTCGCGCGCATCACGGACAACGTCGGCCTCGACACGGTGTGGGCCGAGACGCGCGCGAACGGCGGCGCGCTCGGCGTCTTCCCGACGACGCGCGCCGGACGCGATTCGTTCACGATCGACCTCGGCTGGGGCCTCCAGCCCGGGCAGTTCTTCACGTACCGCTTCGTCGCGCGCGACGCCTCGGCCGCGCACAACGTGGCGTACTCGAACGCCGCGTTCGACACGGTGCGCGTGACCCGCGACCGGCTGCACGACTTCGAGAACGGGGCCGACGGGTTCTTCCACCTGCCCTACTGGTGGTCGTACCGCGACGCGTGGGGATTCTCGACCGAGGACGCCTCGCCTCCGGGCGGCACGAGCTGGAAGTGCGGCGCGCCGGGCGGCGTCTATCCGCCGCACCTCGACGCCGTCCTCTACTCGCCGCTCCTCAACGACGTCGTCCCGGGCACGCGGCTGCGTTTCGACCACCGCTACGCGCTCGAGCAGGCGAACGCGACGCGCGCGTGGGACGGCGCGCGCGTCGAGGTCTCGGTGAACAACGGCCCCTGGCTCGTCGCGACACCGGCCGCGGGCTACACGCACACGTTCATCCTCGGCGGCGACCCGTTCGAGACGGGCACGCCGTGCTGGAGCGGCGTCTCGAACGGCTGGCGCACGGAAACGGTGGACCTCGGCGCGTTCGGCGCCGGACCGCTGCGCTTCCGCTTCCGCATGCTCACGGACGACTTCTACGGCCTCGACGGCTGGTTCGTGGACCACGTTCGCGTGCTCTACCCGGACGGCGAGGCGCTCGACGTCGAGCCATCCGCGCCGCGCGCGGCGGTCGGCGCACCGTGGCCGAACCCCGCGCGCGACCGGCTGCGTCTGTCGCTCGCGCTCGGAGCCGGCGTGCGCGACCTCGACTGGGCGCTCTACGACGTGCAGGGCCGCCGCGTCGCCTCGCTGTGGCGCGGTCCCGCGCCCGCGGGCGCGCGCGAACTCGCGGCGGCGATTCCGGCGCGCGTCGCGGCGGGGCTCTACTTCGCACGGCTCATCGCCGACGGCCGCACGCTCGCGCACGCTCGCGTCGTGCGCGTGCGCTGACCCGCGGCGCTTGCTCGCGCGGCCGTGAGCGCCGCATGATGCGCGGCATGGAGCCCCTCGCGTGAACGAGACCGCGCTCAAGCCTCAGGCGGCACGCCGCCTCGATGCGATCTCACTCGTGCTGTGGCAGATCCTCGGGCTCAACCTGCTCGTCGCGGTGGCGAAGCTCGTGTACGGCTATCGCAGCGGCGCGCTCTCGATCACGGCCGACGGCATCCACTCCCTGCTCGACGGCTCGAGCAACGTGATCGGGCTCGTCGGCATCGCGGTGTCGCGCCGCCCGCCCGACGACAACCACCCGTACGGACACCGCAAGTACGAGACGTTCGCCGCACTCGGCATCGCCGGCATGCTGTTCTTCGGCTGCCACGAGATCGTCACGGCGGCGATCGAGCGCCTGCGCCATCCGGCGGTGCCGCAGGTCTCGATCGCCGGCGTCGTGATCCTGGTCGCGACGATCGGCGTGAACCTGTTCGTCGTGTGGCTCGAGCGCCGCGAGGGCCGTCGGCTCCAGAGCGAGCTGCTGCTCTCGGACGCGGCGCACACCGGCAGCGACGTGCTCGCGAGCGTGCTCGTGCTCGTGAGCTTCGCCGCGACGAAGCTCGGGCTCGTGTGGGCCGATGTGATCGCGGCGGCGATGATCGTGGCGCTGATCCTGCGCGCCGGCCTCGAGATCCTGCGGCACACGCTGTCCACGCTCTCGGACGAGCGGCGCATCGACCCGCGCGACATCGAAGAGACCGCGCTCGGCGAGCCCGGCGTGCGCGAGGCGCACAACGTGCGCTCGCGCGGTCCCGACGACGACATCCACGTGGACCTGCACGTGCTCGTGGACCCGGCGCTGCCGGTCGCCGACGCGCACGCGATCGGCCACCGCGTCGAGCAGCGGCTGCGGGCGCGCTGGGCCGGCCTCACGGACGTCGTGGTGCACGTGGAGCCCGCGCTCGAGAGCGAGCGGGCGCAGCGGCGCGAGGGCGGCGGCCTCAAGGCCGAGAGCTGAGGTTCGTCGCCCGGGCTGCGGGCGACGCCGGAACGCGGCGCTCGACCCCCGCCCGATGCGCCGGGCTCAGCGGAGCAGCGCCTCGTCGCCCGGCGCGCGGTGGTTCCAGTAGTCGAGCCGCAGCGTCTTCGCGAGTTCGAGCGTGCGCTCGCGCGACTCGAACTTCACGAGCACGTGCGGCGCCACCGCGTCGAACCACCAGCGCGACGTGTCGGCCGCAGTGCGCACCTCGACGAGACGCGTCGCGGCGACACGGCCCGCGGGAACTTTGAGCCCCCCGCCGTCCGAGGCGACGAGGTCCGCCGCGACGGGCACCGCGGCGCTCGCGGGCGAGCGCCCGCTCATCTGCGTCGGCAAGAGCCACACGCGCTCGGGCACCGCGCCCGAGTCGAGCGCGCCGCGCAGCCACACGGGCAGCGCGTCGAACCACACGCGCGGCCGGCCGTCGAGCGGCCACGTCACGTCGAGCATGCGATCGGCCTCGCCCTCCCAGTAGGAATGCGCCGAATGCATGAGCCGCCCCTGCGCGGGACCGACGCGCGCGGTCGTGACGCCGCAGCCGTCGTACGTGCTCGCAACCTCCTTGAACGGCTCGAGCGAGCGGCGGAAGAAGAACGTCGTGGACGCGAGCCGGTAGCCGTAAGTCCCGGTCGTGAATTCGATCGTCGCGATCTGCTTGAGCGCTTCGGTCGTCCGGCCGGGAATCGCGCCGCGATCGCTCTTCACGAGCTGGTCGTTCAGCACGTCCTCCTTCACGACGACGATCCGCGCCTCGGTCGCACGCGGCGCGTCGTAGCGGATCGTCGTGCCGACGTAGCGCGAGACCTCCGCGCGGCCGTCGTCCCAGAGCGTGTCGAGCGCCCACGGGAAGCCGGCATCCGACGCGGGCATCGCCGACTCGGTCGGACGCTCGTTCGTGCCCGGCCGGCCGCACCCGCCGAGCGCGAGCCCGAGCAGCGCAAACGCGAGGACGCGTCGCGCGCTCACGCCGCGCTCCGCCCGCCGAGCGCCTGCTCCAGTGCGTGAGCGAGCGCGCCCAACTGCTTGTCGAAGAAGTGGGTGGCGTTCGGAATCTCGATGAGTTCGCGCGGCGGCGACCACGTCGGGAACTGGGCGTAGAGCCGCTCCGGCGGGCAGGTCGTGTCGGCCGTTCCCTGGAGCACGAGCTTCGGGGTCGAGAGCGACTTGAGGATGTCGAAGTTCACGCTCGCGACCGGAGGCGCGACGAGGATCAGCCGTTCGATCTCGGGCTCGCTCGCGGCGAGGCGCGCGGCGACGCCCGAGCCGAACGAGAACCCTGCGACCCAGCGGCGCGCGGCCGGGTAACGCTGGCGCAGGAAGCGGAGCGCGGCGCGCGCGTCCTCGGTCTCGCCGCGGCCGCGGTCGTGCTGCCCCGCGCTCTTCCCCACGCCGCGGAAATTGAAGCGCACGACGGCGGCGCCGAGTTCGTGCAGCGTGGAGGCGACGCGGTGCGCGACCTTGTTGTGCATCGTGCCGCCGTAGAGCGGATGCGGATGGCACACGACGGCCGTGAGCGTGTGGTCGTGCTCGTCGTGCTCCTGCAGCAGCGCCTCGAGCGGACCGGCCGGACCTTCGATCGTGAACGGCACGAGGCGCGGCGCGGGGCCGGCCGCGGGGCGATGCGTCATTCCGGCGCTCAGCCCTTCGCGGCCTTGAAGGCGCCGCGGATCCGGTCGAGGAGCGGCCGGCTCGTCGTCGCGACGTTCACGCCGCGGCCGTCGCCGATCGCGAGCAGGCAGCCGCTGTCCACCATCCACTCTTCCAGTCCGAGCGGCGTGGACTCGTTGAAGTCGTGAAGGTCGGCGCTCACGCGGCCCGGGAACGGCTCGAACTCGTCGTTCCATTCGGCGAGGAAGAACACTTCGTCGGAGCCGCTCAGGATCCCCGAGCCGGCGAGGCGTTCGAGGTCGCCGGGTTCGAGCAGCAGCACGCCGCGGTGCTGGGACGCGCGCACGCCCTCGGCGCGCAGCTGGCGGCGCACGCGCGGCTCCTCGCCCGGGCGCTCGTTGCCGTCGAGTGTCGGCACGGCCGCCATCTCGAAGTGCGGCAGGACCTCGGGGCCGAGGTCGAGGATTTCGGACACCGTGGCCGCGAGCCGGCCGTGCTGCAGACGATCGCTCACCGGAAGCTCCGCGTTCGAGGTCGCCGTGACGAAGGGCGGGCGGATACTAGTGCGCGTGCGCCCCGCGTCCAACCCGCCCTTCGCGACGATCAGGGTCGCGTCGCCGGGATGCTGAACACCGGACACTTCACGCGGTGCCGCACGGCGGCGGCGGTCGAGCCGTAGATCAGGTCGCGCAGCGCGCCGTGGCCGTGGCCGCCCGTGACGAGCAGGTCCACGCCGCGCGCCTCGACGAGCCGCCGGATTTCCTCGGCCGGGTCGCCGTGCGCGAGGCACGCCTCGGCGCGCACGCCGAGCGCGCGGAAGTCCGCGGCGAGTGATTCGAGCGCGAGCGCGTCGGCGCGCGCCTCGACGTCGGAACTCTCGACGCCGAGGTAGCGGCTCGCCGCGCTCTCGGCGACGTGGATGAGCAGCAGCTCGGCGTCGGGCGCGAACGACGACGCGCGCAGGTAGCGGATCGCCGCGTCGTCGCCCCAGCCGAGCTCGATCGCGAGCGCGACGCGCCCGTAGCTCGTGAGCGGCGCGAGGCCCGCGAGCGGCTCCGGAGCGGCCGCCGCCTCGCGCGCGCGCGAGCCCGCGAGTTCGACCGGCGCGACGGCGTCGCGCCGCGGCGCGAGCGCGGGCCAGAGCCGCTGCGCGATCGGCGCGAGCAGCAGGTAGAGCAGCATCGCTCCGGTCGCGGCGAGCGCCGGCACGAGCAGCGACCAGAGCCAGATCGCGTTCGGCCCCGCCGCGCCGAACCACGCCGAGACCTGGTCGGCGACGAGCTTCACGTTGAGTCCGGCGATCACCGCGGTCACGAGCACGGCGAGCACGACGACCCACGGCGGGTTCACGAACTCGCCCATCTTGGAGCGGTCGCTCGTGAACGTGACGAGCGGAATGACGGCGAACGAGAGCTGCAGGCTCAGCACGACCTGCGACAGCAGCAGCAGGTCGTCCACGGCGCCCGAGCCGCGCCACAGGATCACGAGTGCCGCCGGCACGATCGCGAGGCCGCGGCTCACGAGCCGCCGCAGCCACGGCCGGATGCGCACGCGCAGGAAGCCCTCCATGACGATCTGGCCCGCGAGCGTGCCGGTGATCGTGCTCGACTGGCCGGAGCACAGCAGCGCGAGCGCGAACACGGTCGAGGCGAGCCCGGTGCCGAGCAGTGGCGCGAGCAGTCGGTGCGCGTCCTCGAGGCTCGCGACGTCGCGGTGGCCCGAGCCGTGGAACACGGCGGCCGAGAGCACGAGGATCGCCCCGTTCACGAACAGCGCGGCGTTGAGCGCGACGATCGTGTCCACCAGGTTGAAGCGCGCGGCCTCGCGCTTCCCTTCGCGCGACGACTGCACGGTGCGCGTCTGCACGAGCCCCGAGTGCAGGTACAGGTTGTGGGGCATCACGGTCGCGCCGAGGATGCCCATTGCGATGAACAGCGAGTCGCCGTGGAGGCCGAGCACCGACACGCCGCCGCCGTCCACGCGGCCGAACAGCTCCGGCACGCCGTCGAAGTTGCGCGGGATCACGTGCGCGAGCACCGCCATCACGTCCGGCCGCGCGAGCAGCATCTCGATCGCGAAGCACACGCCGATCGTCGAGACGAGCCCGATGATGAGCACCTCGAGCCGCCGCATGCCAAGACGCGACAGGCTCAGCAGGATGAGCACGTCGAGCGCGGTGACGAGCACGCCCCAGAAGAGCGGCAGGCCGAACAGCAGGTGCAGGCCGATCGCCGCGCCGAGCACTTCGGCGAGGTCGCACGCGACGATCGCGATCTCGCACAGGATCCAGAGCGGCGCGGTGAGCCAGCGCGGGTAGTAGTCGCGGCACGCCTGCGCGAGGTCCCTCCCCGTGACGAGGCCGAGGCGCGCCGCGAGCGTCTGGAGCAGCACCGCCATGAGGTTGCTCATCACGAGCACCCACACGAGCTGGTAGCCGAAGCGCGCGCCGCCCGCGAGGTCGGTCGCCCAGTTGCCCGGGTCCATGTAGCCGACGCTGACGAGGTACGCGGGACCCGCGAACGCGAACAGGCGCCGGAACCACGACAGCCCGTGCGGCACGCGGACGCTCGAGTGAACCTCGGACAGCGAGCGGGCGTCGTCGCTCATCGCGTCCTCCGCCCCGCGCGGCGCTCGACGAACACGCCGTCCACTCCGGCGCGGGCCGCCGTGTGCACGCGGCCGTCCACCGACAGTTCGAGCAGGTCGTCGTCCGGCTCGCCCGCCCGCACCTCGACCTCGGCGCCCGGTACGAGCCCCGCGCGCTTCCAGCGCGCCATGCGCGCGTGGTCGCGATCGCGGATCTCGCGCACGACCGCGCGCGTGCCGGCCGGAAGGCCCGACAGCGCGACGAGCGCGCGGCGCGCGATTCGGCCCTGTCGGTCCGGGATCGGGTGTCCGTGCGGGTCCTCGGTCGGACTCCCCATGAGGCGGTCGAGCGCCTCGATCACGCGGTCGCTGATGTGGTGTTCGAGGACCTCGGCGTCCTCGTGCGCCTCGCTCCAGTCCATGCCGAGCACGCGCACGAGGAACGTCTCGAGCAGGCGGTGCCGCCGCACGGTTTCGATCGCGGCGCGCCTGCCCGCGGGCGTGAGCCGCGCGCCTTCGCGCGCGAGGAACTCGACGAGCCGCTCCTCGGCGAGCCGGCCGAGCATGTTCGTGACCGATGGCGCCGACACTTCGAGCCGGCGCGCGATGGCGGCGCCCGAGACGACACCCTCGCCCGCGCCGAGCGCGAACAGGGCCTTCAAGTAGTCCTCGCGCGAACGCGAGAGTCGGGGCGTGGAAGCCTTCACGGCGTTGGAACTCCGGGGTGGCGGTCGAGCGCGGCGCGATTTAGATACGACTAAATTTCGAGTTTGTCAAAGCTAAGGAGTGGACCGGGCACGCGCGACGACGTCGCGACGGCCGCGCAGCGCGAGCCCGCGCGCCGTGCCCCGAATCGGCTCGCCGAGCGCGCTCGGGTTGGGCTAGGCTGCCGCGTCCTTTCCCAACACGGAGAGCCCCCGATGCCCCAGATGACGATGGTGCAGGCGATCACCGACGCGCTCCGCGTCTCGCTCCGCGAGGACCCGCGCGTGATGGTGCTCGGCGAGGACGTGGGCCGGAACGGCGGCGTGTTCCGCGTCACCGAGGGCCTGGCCGCCGAGTTCGGCGAGGAGCGGGTCGCGGATACGCCGCTCGCCGAGAACGGAATCGTCGGCGCCGCGATCGGTCTCGCGCTGAACGGCATGAAGCCGATCGCCGAGATCCAGTTCGTCGATTTCATCTACCCGGCGTTCGACCAGATCGTCTCGGAACTCGCGAAGATGCGGTGGCGCTCCGCCGGCCAGTACGCCTGCCCCGTCGTCGTGCGCGCGCCCTACGGCGGCGGCATCCGCGGCGGGCTCTACCACTCGCAGAGCCCCGAGGCCTTCTTCTGCCACACGAGCGGACTGCAGGTCGTGATCCCGTCCACGCCCGCCGACGCGAAGGGCCTGCTGCTCGCCGCACTCGCGAGCGAGGACCCGACGATCTTCCTCGAGCCGAAGCGCCTCTATCGAAGCGTGAAGGAGGACGTGCCCGAGGGACGCACGCACGTGCCGCTCGGCCGCGCGCGGATCGCGCGCGCCGGCGAGCAGGTCACGGTGCTCGCGTACGGCGCGATGGTGCCGGTCGCGGTCGAGGCGGCCGAGAAGGCCGCGGCGGCGGGCGCGTCGGTCGAAGTCGTGGACCTGCGCACGCTGCTGCCGCTCGACACCGAGACGATGCTCGCGAGCGTGCGCAAGACCGGCCGCGTCGTGATCCTGCACGAGGCGCCGCGCACGTGCGGCTACGGCGCGGAACTCGCGGCGCTCGTCGCCGAACAGGCGCTCACCTCGCTTCAGGCGCCGGTGCTGCGCGTGACCGGATACGACACGCCGTTCCCGTACACGCTCGAACACTCCTACCTGCCCGATGCGCCGCGCGTGATGCGCGCGATCGAGCACGTGCTCCAGTACTGAGGCCCCATGCTCGTGATCGTGTGGGAGTACCGCGCGAAGCCGGAACGCGTCGAAGACTTCGAGTCGTTCTACCGGCCCGACGGCCCGTGGGTGCAGCTGTTCCACGAGGCGCCCGGGTTCGTGAGCGTGACGCTCATGAAGGACCTGCGCGTGCCGGGCCGCTACCTGATCGCCGACCGCTGGACGAGCGAGACGACCTACGAGCAGTTCAAGCACGCCCACGCGCAGCGCTACGCCGAGCTGTCCGAGCGCGGCGCGCGGCTGTGGCAGAGCGAATCGGAAGTCGGACGCTTCGACTTCGTGGACTAGAACGAGGACGCGATGACCTACGACGTGAAGCTGCCCGACATCGGTGAAGGCGTCGCCGAAGGCGAGATCGTGCGCTGGCTCGTGAAGGCCGGCGACGCGGTGAAGGAAGATCAGCCTCTCGTCGAGGTGATGACCGACAAGGCCACGGTCGAGATCCCCTCGCCGCGCACCGGCACGATCGCGGCGCTGTGCGCCGAGGCGGGCGAGATCGTCCCCGTCGGCCAGGTGATCGTCTCGATCGAGGTCGCGGGCGGTACGCCCGTGGCGGCGCCGGCCGGCGCCTCGCACGCGGCCGCGACGACGGTGACCGCGGCCCCGGCCGCCGCGCCCGCGAGCGCGCGCGTGCAGGCGACGCCCGCCGTGCGCGCGCGCGCGAAGGAGCTCGGCGTCGCGCTCGTGGGCGTCGCCGGCTCGGGCCCGGGCGGCGCGATCACCGCCGACGACGTGAAGCGCGCGGCCGCTTCTTCGGCGCGGCCCGCCGGACAAGCGGCGGCGGCGGAAGGCGAGACGCGCGTGCCGCTGCGCGGGCTGCGCCGCAAGATCGCCGAGCACATGCGGCACTCGCTCCAGACCGCGGCGCAGTTCACGTTCGTCGCCGAGTGCGACTGGAGCGAGGTCGTGCGGCACCGCGCGGGCCTCAAGGCGCGCGCCGAAGCGGCGGGAGCGAAGCTCACGTTCCTCCCCTACGTCGCGAAAGCGCTCGCCGAGCCGCTCCGCCAGCACCCGTACCTGAACGCGAGTCTCGACGACGCCACGCACGAGATCGTGCTCAAGAGCGCGTTCCACCTCGGCGTCGCGACGAACACGCTCGACGGCCTCACGGTGCCCGTGATCCACGACGCCGGTCGGAAGCCGCTGTTCGAACTCGCGCGCGAACTCGACCGGCTCGCGCTCGCGGCGCGCGACCACAAGCTCAAGCTCGAGGAACTGCAGGGCGCGACGTTCACCGTGACGAGCACCGGGGCGCAGGGCGGCGTGCTCGCGACGCCGATCCTCCACCACCCGCAGGTCGCGATCCTCGGCGTGCACGAGGTCAAGAAGCGGCCCGCGGTCGTGAACGACCAGATCGCGATCCGCGAGCTCGGCAACCTGTCGCTGTCGCTCGACCACCGCGTCGTGGACGGCGCGATCGGCGCCGCGTTCCTGTACGCGCTCGTCGCGCGGCTCCAGGACCTGTCGTGGCTCAAGGAAGGAGACCTCGCATGAACGCGCTCGTGGACGAAACGCTGCGGCAGGTGCTCGATCCCGACGGCAACGTCGTCGGGGCGATGCCCGACGTTCCGGCCGAGGACCAGCGCCGGCTGTTCCGCCACCTCTTGAAGATGCGCACGCTCGACCAGCGCATGCTGTCTCTCCAGCGCCAGGGCCGGATCGGCTTCTACGGCATGGCGACCGGGCAGGAGGCGTCGGTGACGGGATCGGCCTATCCGCTCGAGCCGGGCGACTGGATTTTTCACGCGCTGCGCGAGACGGGCGTGTGCCTGTGGCGCGGCACGACGATCCGGGAAATCGTCTGCCAGCTCATCGGCAACAGCGGCGACGTGCTCGGCGGGCGTCAGATGCCGATGCACTTCAGCGACCGCAAGGTGAACTCGGTCGCGTGGTCGAGCGTCATCGCGACGCAGCTCCCGCAGGCCGTCGGCGCGGCGTGGGCCGCGAAGCTCCGCAAGGAGCGGACGGTGATGGTCGGCTACATCGGCGACGGCGGCACGTCCACGGGCGACTTCCACGCGGCGCTGAACTTCGCGGCCGTGTACGAGGCGCCGGTCGTGTTCTTCTGCCAGAACAACCAGTGGGCGATCTCGGTGCCGCTCTCGAAGCAGACGCGCTCGAGCAGCATCGCGATCAAGGCCGTCGCGTACGGAATGCCCGGCGTGCGCGTGGACGGCAACGACCTGTTCGCGGTGATCGCGGCGATGCGCGAGGCCGTCGAGCGGGCGCGCGCGGGCGGCGGGCCGACGTTCATCGAGTCGGTGACGTTCCGCATGGGCGGCCACTCCTCGAGTGACGACCCGACGCGCTACCGCGACGCGGGGCTCGTCGAAACGTGGGAGAAGCGCGATCCGCTCCATCGCGTGCGCGCCTATCTCACGCGCGAGGGCCGGCTCACGGCCGACGACGAGTCGCGCTGGACCGAAGAGCTGAACGCCGAGATCTCGAGCGCTATCCAGGAGGCCGAAGCGCTGCCGCCGCCCGCGATCGAGAGCCTGTTCACGAACGTCTACCACGAAGTGCCGCCGCACCTCGCCGAACAGATGCGACACGCGATCGCGATGGGCGAAGGCACGAAGTTCGACGGGGCCTTCCCGCTGTGAGGGACGTGCTGCTGGTCGCGGGCGGTGGCGCGATCGGCAGCCTGTTGCGCTGGTGGCTCTCGGGGCTCGTGCAGCGCGCCGCGGGCGGGGCGTTCCCGTGGGGGACGTTCGCCGTGAACGCCGCGGGCTCGCTCGCGATCGGATTCCTCGGCGCGCTCGCGCTCGAGCGCGCGCTCGTCCCTCCCCCGTTCCGGCTGTTCGCGATCGTCGGCGTGCTCGGCGGCTTCACGACGTTCTCGGCGTTCTCGTACGAGGCGCTCGCGCTGCTCAGGGACGGCCAGTGGACGGCCGCGGCCGGCTATGCGCTCGGCTCGCTCGGGGTCGGCGTACTGGCCGCGTTCGCGGGCTACGCCGCGGCCGTGAGACTCTGAGCCGCGCCGGAGGTGCCCCTTGAAGCTCGAAGGTCACGGACTGCTGCTGCGCGTGTTCATCGGCGAGGCCGACCGCTGGCGCGGCCGGCCGCTCTACGAAGCGCTCGTGGCCGAAGCGCGCGAGCGCGGGCTCGCGGGCGCGACCGTGACGCGCGGCGTGCTTGGATTCGGCGCGAAGAGCCGGCTCCACTCCGCGAAGGTGCTGAGGCTCTCGGAGGACCTGCCGCTCGTCGTCGAGATCGTGGACCGCGAGGACCGCATCCGCGCGTTCCTGCCCGTGTGCGACGAGATGATCGGCGACGGGCTCGTCACGCTCGAGCGCGTCGAAGTCCTCAAGTACTCGCCGGGCCCCGCGCGCGAGTGAGGCGCAAAACGAACGCGCCCGGCGATCCCTCGCCGGGCGCGGTTCGCGCGCGATGCGCGCTCACTTCTTCGAAGGCGGCGGCAGCTTGAGCGTCTGACCCGGCTTCACGCGGTCGCTGACGAGGTTGTTCTCCATCATGATCGCGGCGACGCTCGTGTCCCAGCGCTTCGCGATGTCGGAGAGCGACTCGTCCGCGCCGACCTTCACCTTGTCGGGGCGCGACGCGGGCTTCGCGACCACCGGCGCCGGCGCCTCGGTCTTCGCGGGCTTCGGAGCCTCGACGCGCACCGGCTCGGCCGCCTTCGGCGCCGCGGCTTCGGCCGGCTCGCTCGGCGCAGCCATCGCGACCGCGCCGCCTTCGGGCGCGATCACGGTGAGCGGGGCGAGCGGAGCGTCGGGCTGGGTCTTGGTCTTCTTCGGCTTCTCGACCTTCACCTTCTCGGGCTTCGGCGTCTTCACCTTCTCGGCCTTCGGCGCCTTCGTCTTCGGAGACGACACGACCGCGGCCTCGGTGTCGGACGCCGGCTCGGCCGGCTTCGTCGGCTCGATCTTCACGGCCTGCGGCGTGTCCGTGAGCACGGGCGAATCGTCGCCGACGCTCACCGCGCGCTTCTCGGCCTTCGCGGGCTTCGCCGGCTTCACGGGCTCGGCGCTCGCGACGGGCTCGGGTTTCGGCGCCACGACCTTCGCCGGCTTCGCGGGCTTCGCAGGCTTCGGCGACTTCTCGACGCGCGGCGACTCGGAGTCCGCGAGGCGCGGCTTCGACGATCCCGTCGAGTAGCCCGAGCCGGGTGCGGCGACCGAGGTCGCGCCCGGATTGAGCACGCCGGGACGGAACGTCAGGCCGAGGCGGTGCTGTCCGCTCGCGCCGCCGCCGCCGACGATGAAGCCGTAGTCGAACCAGAATCCGTTCGCGCCGGCGCCGAGGCCGAACGTCGGGCCCGAGAGCGGCTCGCCGTCGCCCGCGCCGAGTTCCATGCGGTAGCCGCCGCGCAGCGCGATCGCCTCGCGGTAGCGCCACTCCGCGCCGAAGCGCACGTCGTTGTAGTAGGCCTTCGGGAAGTTCGCGTCGAGCGCGAGCGTGACGCCGCTCGCCGGGACGTTCAGCGCGACGCCCGCGCCGTAGTTCGAAGGCATCGAGTACTTCGCGCCGGAGTAGGACATGTTGCCGAACGCATTCTGCGCGGCGGCACCGAGGCTGACGGGGCCGGCGGCGTAAGTGAAGCCCGCGTCCATCGCGATCCCCGAGCCCGTGACTCCGCCGAGGTTCTCGCTCACGTACTTGAAGCCGACGCCGACGCCCGACAGCCCGTTGAAGCTGCGCGCGACCGTGCCGCCGATCGCCATGCTCGAAACGTTGAAGCTGCCGGTCGGATTGCCGAGCGCGTCGCGGCCATCGAACGATCCGTCGCCCTGGTAGAGGCCGGTCATCGCCCAGCGCCACGGACCCTGGCCCATGCGGCCGGCCGCAGCCGCCCACTCCTGCGAACTCTGCTCGGTGAGCGACGCGTGCGAGAACGTGTAGCGGGTCTCGCCGATCCACGCGAGCGTCGCCGCGTTCCACGTCGTGAGTCCGAGCTCGCCCGTGCGCGCGAGTCCCGCGCCGCCCATCGCGAGCGTCGCCGGGCTCGAGCCGACGCTGAGGAAGTTCGCGGCCGTCGTGCCCGCCTGCTCGATGCCGGCGAGCGCCGTGGCGGGCGCGAGCGTGAGCGCGAGGACAAGGCTGAACGGTGCGATCCGGAGTCTCATGCGCGGTTCCTTCCTCACGGCTGGCGCACCAGCTTGATGACGTTGCGCTGGCCGCCCACGATCAGCCACGCGCGGTACACGCCGGGGGCGACGTCGGCGCCTGCGTCGTTGCGGCCGTCCCACTCGATGCCGCCGAGGCAGCTCGGCGCGGAGCCGACGTAGAGCCTCCGCACGCGCGAGCCCGCGACGTTCAGGATGTCCACGACCGCCTCGCCCGCGCCGCTCGCCGGGATGACCATGGGCAAGCACACGGGCTGACCGATGCGGCTCGGGTTCGGATAGCCGGGCGAGAGCGTCCAGTCGGCGACGACGCCGTTCGTGCCGCCCACGACCGCCTGCGCCGCGGCGCTCTGCGCGCTCTCGTTCAGGTTGAGGTCGCGCGCGGTCACGCGGTACCACACGGACGCGGCGCCCGACGGGACGTTCGTGTCGAGGTACTGCGTCGTGCCGGTGAGAAGCGACGGCGTGAGCTTCGTGAACGGTCCGCCCGCGGCGGTCGCGCGGTACACGAAGTAACCCGCGAGGTCGGCCTCCGCGTTCGCGTTCCACGTCACGCGCACGTTGTCGCCTTCGTTCGCGGCCGCGACGCCGGTCGGCGCCGACGGCGGCGCCGTGTCGAGCGTCCAGTCCCAGCGCACGACGTTCGAGAGCGCGGACCAGTTGCTCGCGTCGTCGCGGGTGCGGATCGCGACGTAGTAGGTCGTGTCGCGCGACAGGCCGCGCAGCCTCACGGTCTGGCGCGTGCCGGACGGCAGCGGCGCCGGCATGCCGGGCACGCTCGGCGCCGAGCTCCAGTTCGCGAGCGTGATAGGCGAGGTCGAGTACTTCATGTCGTAGAGCGTCGCCGTGCCGATCGTCGAGTCGTCGCCCGTGGCGGTCCACGTCAGCGTCAGGCTGTCGGTCGGCGTCTGCGCGTTCACGAGCGCCGGCGCGAGCAGCGCGAGCAGCACCGCGACGATGCCGGCGAAGTATCGCCGCCACGCGGGCCGGCCCGTGCGCGGGCGTCTCGGCGTCGTGAAGAAGATCATCGGGACGAAGGCTCCGGCTGCCGCGGCAGCACCGCGCTCAGGGTCGAGCCGAACCACACGAAGCTCGCGGCCAGGTCGCGGATGGCGGCCGGGGCGAGCGTATCGGTCGTGGTGCCGCTCGGAACGTTCGAGAGCGCCGACGGATTGCCGCCCTCGTCCGCGACCCGGATCGCGAAGTAGTAGGTGGTCTGGCGCGCGAGACCGCGCACCGTGAACGACTGCGCGGTGCCCGAGACCGCCGGCGCCGGTTCACCGGTCGCCTGCGACGCGGCCGCCCAGTTCGCGAGCGTGATGGGCGCCGTCGAGTAGCGGACGTCGTAGGTCGTCGCCGTGCCCGTCAGGCTGTCGTCGCCGGTCGCCGTCCACGCGAGCGCGGCGGACGAGTCGGTGAGCGCCGTGATCGCGACGTTCGCGATCGCCGCCGGACGCACGTCGTCGGGCGCCGCGGTCGTCGTCTTCGAGACGACGTTCGAGAGCCCCGACCAGTTCGGGACGTCGTCGCCGGTCTTGATCGCGAAATAGTAGGTCGTGCTCGGCTGGAGCCCCGTCACGACCACGGACTGCTGCGTCCCCGGGGTCGCGGGCGTGGGCGTGGCGAGGAATCGGGTCGCCGAGGCGAAGTTCGCGATCGTGATCGGCGAAGTCGAGTAGCGCAGGTCGAACTCCGAGGCCGTGCCCGCGAGACTGTCGTCACCCGGCGTGGTCCAGCGCACGGTGACGCTGTTCCAGGTGGACTGCGCCTGCACCGAGGAGACCATGAGCACGAGTCCGAGGGCCGTGAGCGTGAGCGTGGAGCGAAGCAGGTTCATCCGGCTATCCCCCAGCCGGCGCCGTGCGTGGCATCCCTGCACGTACGACGACCGGACACCGCTTGAGTCGAGCGAAGGAGTCAGAGGGCGGCGCCGGGAGAGGAGGTACCCGGACGTCCTGTGTGCACCGCAATGGCCGCCGGGGCGTCCCCCGCGCCGGCGAACCGCGCGGCCGTTCAGCGAGAAACGTGCCCTGCGGGTCGCCTCGCGCAGCCGGGCGGGGCATTCGGCGCAGATGTGCCGGAAATGTGGGGAATTCGGGGGCGGATGCCGCACGGTCGACGCGGGTCCGGCGAGGCGCGAGGCGGAAGGACGTTGAATCGTGCAATCCGTACAAGCCGCGAGTGCAACGTTCGCGTCCGGTGCGGCCAGTCGCGAGCCGGTCGATCGGAGTTCGAATCGCCGCACTTGCGGCGCGCGAGAAGATGCGAGACCACGACGAACGAGCGCTCGGATCGTGCGCTTTGCGCGGAGTTCGAGCGCGATCGCGCGCTTCGCGCCGAACTCGTCGAGGCTCGTGGCGCGCTCGATGCGTGATCGTTGACACCCCGGGGAGGGGCTGCCTATTCTTCGCCGCTCGAATCGGTTTCGGGATCCACTCCACCGTACTTCTCAAGTCCCGAAGCGCTCGCTTCCGATGCCCCCTTGCCCGCTTTCGGAAGGCCCGAAAGAGCATTCTGGGTCCGACCTGTGGCTCGCCGCGTCCCTTCGGGGGCGTGAGCGAGGTTTGCGAGGCTCGCTGCCGTTCCCATGGACGCCATCCTCCTCGAACGCGACCCGATCCTGAGGCGGGCGGCCGAACTCGGCGCCTCGGACCTCATCCTGACCGCGGGCCACCCGGTCATGGTCACGGTCGCGGGCGTGCTGCAGCCGATGACGGGAACGCAATCGCTCACGCCGGACGACTCGCGCCGCCTCGCCGAGAGCTTCCTCACCCCCGCGCTCCACGAGCGCTTCCTGCGCGACCTCGAACTCGACACGCGCTACGTGCTCGCGGGCGTGGCCCACTTCCGCGTCAACCTGTTCGTCCAGAAGGGCTGCTGGGGCGCCGCGATCCGCATCGTTCCCATGCGCATCCCGCTTCCGACCGAGATCGGGCTCGCCCCGCACGTCGTCCAGCGGCTGCTCGGGCTCACGCGCGGCCTCGTGCTCGTGACGGGGCCGACCGGCGCCGGCAAGTCCACGACGATCGCGTCGCTCGTCGAGCAGCTGAACCAGGGTGCGGCGCGCAAGCACATCGTGACGGTCGAGGACCCGATCGAGTTCGTGTTCGAGCCGAAGAACGCCGTGATCGAACAGCGCGAGGTCGGCGTGGACACGAAGAGCTACGCGCGCGGCCTGCGCGGCGCGCTGCGGCAGCTGCCGCACGTGATCTTCGTCGGCGAGATGCGAGACCTCTCGAGCATGGCGATCGCGCTGACCGCGGCCGAGACGGGCAACCTCGTCATCTCGACGATGGCGACGCAGTCCGCCTCGCAGACCGTGACGCGCATCATCGACTCGTTCCCCCCGCACCAGCAGTCGCAGATCCGCTCGCAGCTCTCGCTCACGCTGCGCGCCGTCGTGTGCCAGGTGCTGCTGCCGCGCACGGACGGCCGCGGGCGCGTCGCGGCGCGCGAGATCCTGTTCGTCAACCAGGCGGTGCAGAACCTGATCCGCGAGGACAAGATCCACCAGATCACGAACGTGATCGCGACGAGCCTCAAGGAGGACATGATCGCGCTCGACGATTCGCTCGCCGAGCTCGTGGATCGCGGCACGATCGACTTCGAGGTCGCGCATCCGTACTTCGAGGACACCGAGAAGCGCGCCCACCTCCAGAAGCGCCACTACCGGGCGGCGAACATCGCCGGCGGCGTTCCGGCGCGATCGGCGGCGCCCCGATGACGACTTCGTTCCGCCTCTCGACGCGGCGCTTCGGCGAGTTGATCGTCGAGCGCGGGCTCGTGACGCCCGAGCAGCTGCAGGGCGCGCTCAAGGGACGCAGCGATCCGAAGGAACGTCTCGGCCAGACGCTCGTCCGCATGGGCGTGCTCAAGGAGCGTCACGTCGTCGAGCTGCTCGCCGAGCAGTTCTCGCTCCCGATCGCGGATGCCGAGCGGCTCTCGAAGGCCGACCCCGTCGCGGTGAAGCTGATCCCCGAACACCTCGCGAAGCAGGCCGGCATGCTGGCGCTCGCGCGGCACGAGGACCAGATCGAGGTCGCGGTCGGCGATCCGCTCGACGTCGTGTCGCTCGACCACCTGCGCGCGCTCACGGGCTGCTCGCTCAAGGTGTGGATCTCGCAGCCGAGCGAGGTGCGCGAGGCGGTCGAGGAGTTCTACCAGGAGATCCGCGCGACCGAGCAGGTCGGCGAGATCCTCGACAAGATCGACCTCACGGCCGCGAGCGACGAGGAGTCCGACGTGGACCTCGCCGCGCTGCGCGCGCAGGTCGAGGACGCGCCGGTCGTGCGGCTCGTGAACCTGATGCTCGCCGAGGCGATCGACCAGCGCGCGAGCGACATCCACGTCGAGCCCGCGCGCGACCGCGTCGTCGTGCGCTTCCGCATCGACGGCCTGCTGCACGAGGTCATGAAGCCGCCGAAGAATCTGCAGATGGCGATCATCTCGCGCATCAAGGTGCTCTCGGACCTCGACATCGCCGTGCGGCTGCTGCCGCAGGACGGCCGGCTCACGGTGCACCTGCCGGACCGCGAGGTGGACATCCGCGTCTCGACGCTGCCGACCGCGTTCGGCGAGAAGGTCGTGATGCGACTGTTCGACAAGATGGCGTTCACCCGCGAGATCCACAATCTCGGGCTCGAAGGCCAGGGCCTCGAGGTGTTCCAGCGATCGATCCGCCAGCCCTACGGCATGATCCTCGTCTCGGGCCCGACGGGATCGGGAAAGACGACGACGCTCTACTCGGCGCTCGGCGAGATCAAGAGCGTCCACAAGAACGTCGTGTCGGTCGAGGACCCGATCGAGTACCACATCGAGGCCGTGAACCAGGTGCACGCGAACCACAAGGTCGGCATGACGTTCGCGCGCGCGCTGCGCTCGATCCTGCGCCAGGACCCGGACGTGATCATGATCGGCGAGATCCGTGACGCCGAGACCGCGGACATCGCGGTGAAGTCGGCGCTCACGGGCCACCTCGTGCTGTCGTCGGTGCACGCGAACGACGCGCCCGGCACGGTGACGCGCCTCGTCGACATGGACGTGCCGCGCTACCTCGTTGGCTCCGCCGTGACGATGGTGATGGCGCAGCGCCTCGTGCGCCGCGTGTGCGAGCGCTGCAAGGAGTGGTACGTCGCCGACGCCGAAACGGTCGCGGCGCTCGGCGAGGACGCGCCGCTGCTCGTGGGAAAGAGACTCGCGCGCGGACGCGGCTGCATCGTCTGCAAGCAGACCGGCTATCAGGGCCGCGTCGCGGTGTTCGAGGTGATGGAAGTGACGAAGGGCGTCCGGCGCATGGTCCTCGACGGCCTCAACGAAGACCAGATCAAGCAGCGCTCGGTCGCCGACGGACTCATGACGCTGCGCAAGAGCGGCATCCGCAAGGCGCTCGACGGCGTGACGACGTTGGACGAAGTGCGGGCGGTCACGCTCGCCGACCCGGAGTAGGCATTGCCGAGCTACTACTACAAGGCCCGCGATTCGAGCGGGCGGGCGCACGAGGGCATCGAGGTCGCCGCTTCCGAAGAGGAAGTTCTGCGCATCCTCGAGGGCTCGAAGCTCGTGCCCGTGTTCATCGAGCCGCGCGCGCCCGAGGGCGTGCGGGCGAGCGCTCGCGCCTTCCCGCTGCTCAAGGCCTACCACCACGCGCTCGACCGCTGGCAGAACCACGTACAGCCCGGCTCGGTCGCGCTGTTCGCACGCCAGCTGTCCACGATGATCGGCGTGGGCCTGCCGCTCGTCCGCTCGCTGCGCTCGATCGCGCGCGACCATCAGGACCGCAAGCTCGCGTCCATCCTCGAGCGACTCGCCGAGGACGTGCAGAAGGGCGAGTCGCTCTCGAGCGCCCTGTCGCGGCACCCGGCGGTGTTCGACGAGGTGTTCGTGAGCCTCGTCCACACGGGCGAGGTTTCGGGCACGCTCGACCAGATCATGGACCAGACCGCGGCCTACCTCGAGCGCGCCGAGTCGCTGCGCGTGCGCGTCGAAGCGGCGCTGCGCTACCCGACGTTCGTGCTCACGTTCTCGTTCATGGTGCTGCTCGTGATGATCCTCAAGATCATCCCGATGTTCGCGACCATCTACGCGCGCTTCAAGGTCCCGCTCCCGCTGCCGACCCAGATCCTGCTCGTCGTGAGCCGGGTCATCACCGAGAACTTGCTGCTCGTTGCAGCGCTCGGAGTCGTGGCGGTGCTCGCGATCTGGAACGCGCTCCAGACCGAGGCGGGGCGGCTGTGGATGGATCGCCTCAAGTTCAGATTGCCGGTTTTTGGCTCCCTGATCCGCATGTACGCGATCACGAAGTTCGCCCGCACGCTCTCGATCCTGACCGCGAGCGGCACCCAGATCCTCTACGCGCTCAAGGTGATGAAGCCGGTGCCCGGCAACCGGGTGCTCGAGCGCGGCATCGAGGAGGTTCGGGCGAAGGTCGAGACCGGAACGTCGCTTTCCAAGGCGATGGGCGACACGGGCGTGTTCCCGGAAATGCTCGTCCAGATGACGGCGACCGGCGAAGAGACGGGACAACTGGACAACATGCTCGGCCGCACGGCAGACTTCTACGAACAACGAGTGACTGCGGCGGTGGACGGGCTGTCTTCACTGATCGAGCCGATCGCCATCGTCCTGCTCGGCGGGGTCGTCGGCATCGTCCTGATCGCCCTCTACCTGCCGATCTTCAACCTCGGTCAGGCCATGCGGTCCGGCCTGCTCGGACACTAGGAGTCGCGACCGCGCCGAACCCGGGTTCCGCTGGAATCCGGCCGGCGAATCCCCACGAACGCAACACCCCCGGCGACGTTCGCCGGGCGGCCGTCACACGGGAGCCCACCCGCAGAGGAGACGTCGGAATGCGCAGGAACCAAAAAGGCTTCACCCTGATGGAGTTGATGGTCGTCATCGTGATCGTGGCGATCCTGGCCGCGGTGGCGGTGCCGCTCTACATCAATTACGTCCGGGACGCACAGCGCACGGAAGCCAAGGGCGCGATCGGCGCCGTCATCACGGCCGAGCAGACGCACTTCCAGGTCAACGGCGTGTACGCGTCGGACGACTTCACGACCGGCCTCGGCACGACGCTGAACTGCGACCTCACCGAAGCGAAGGCGCACTGGACGATCACGGTCGCCGCGACGGGTGCGACCGGGTACACGGTCACGGCCGTCGGCATCGGCGACGTGGCCTCCGCCGGCACCGTCACGTACGCGTACGACCGCACGACGGGCACCGGCACCTGGACGCCGTAGTCGCACGGCCCCGGACGGGCCGCAATCGATGAAGGACCTTCAGGGCAAGGCTCCCACTGCGCTGGCCGCGGACGCACGCGGCCAGCGCGGTTTCTCTCTGGTCGAGGCGGTGCTCGCGACCGCGATCGCCGTCGTCGCCGTGCTCGGGCTCGCGTACACGTTCGGGGTGGGCCGCGGCTTGATCGGCCGCTACGAGATCGCGCGCGCCGCGCTCGGCGTCGCGCAGTCGCGCATGGAACAGCTCGCCGTGCTGCCGGCGACGCTGCTCACGCCCGGCACGACGGGCAGCGCGACCTTCGACTATCGCGGAACGAGCTACGGCACCGAACGCTGGAACGTGTCGTGGTACGACGCGGCATTCGACAGCACCGGCGGCTCGGACTCGGACGGACCGAACGACCTGAAGCAGGCGCGCGTCTCGGTCTCGTGGGGCGCCGGCGCCGAAGCGGACAGCATCGTGCTCACCCGGCTCTTCCCCGCCCAATGACGCGCACGACCTCGAACGAACGCGGCCTCACGCTGCTCGAGCTGACGGTGGTCGTCGTGCTCGCGACGATCGTCATGGTCGGCATGGTGGGCTTCTACCTGACGTCGCAGGCGACGTGGATCGAGTCGTCCGGGCAATCGCTCACGCAGCGCGAGGGGACGTTCATCCTCGAGCGCATGACGCAGCACATCCGCCCCGCGGCGTCGGCGACGGTTTCCACGGGCCCGACGTCGATCACCCTCTTCGACCACGACGGACTTTCGATCGCGAAGTACGAGCTCGGCGGGGACTCCCTCGTCCACGAATACGTCGCGAGCATTCCCGGCACGCTCATCGACCGCGGCGGCCTCGGCAGCTCGACGGTCGTGCGCTTCGAAGCCTGGGCGGACACCGCGCAAGTCGTCGTGACGGCGTTGCACCTGCGCTCCGCGAACGGCGCCGTCGTCGAGTTGAACACCACGATGGGGATGTACAACCGATGACGCGCGAGCTTCGAACCTCCGAGCGCGGTGAACGCGGTTTCGCGCTGATCGGCGTGATCATGCTGATCATCGCGCTCACGTGGATCGGCGGCTCGCTGTTCGCGCTGTCGTCGTACGAGTCGCAGTTCATGATCGCCTCGCTCGACCGCGAGCAGATGTTCGAGGCCACCCAGAGCGCGATCGAGCGCGCGAAGTTCCAGCTCGCGAAGGGCGGGCGGCTCGAGAACTCGAACTGGGGTTTCCCCGCGGGCGGCATCGACTCCGTCGTCGCGACCCAGACGATCGGGCCGAATACCTACCGGACTGGCGTGATCGCGGGTGGCGTGCCCGTGAGCCTGACCGCCTACGGCCGGCTCGGCGACGTGTCGGTCGCGACGGGCGGCCAGTTCGAGATTCGCGCGAGCATCGACTACTACAAGCGGCTGCTCACGGTCGCGGGCCCGATCACCGCCCTGAACACCGACAAGATCATCGTGCGGGGCGACACGGCGTGGTGGAACACGGCGAACGCGAGCTGGCTCGGGCAGCTCCACAACGAGCTGGACGGCATCCGGATGGCGCCGCCCTCGGTGCCGGCGCCACCGATCGCGGCGTATCTCGCGGCGCACGGCTCGACGACCCAGGCGACGCTTCAGGACTCGATGACGACGCCGACGTACACGCTTGATGCGGGCGCGAACAACCTCCGCTACTTCTCCTATGTTCGCAGCACGTTCGCGGGCCTCACGTTCCTCGAGACGCACGGTACGACGACGATCCGGGTGCGCGGCCGCGCCGTCTGGGTCTTCCCTGAGGGCGTGTTCTTCCAGAATCGTGTGCGCGTCGAGAAGATCGGCTCGGATCCATCCGCGTGCCTCGTGATCGTCGCGGGGCCGAGCACCTGCACCGAATCGGACCCGGAGGGCCCGTGGGCCGGCAAGGGCATCTGGTTCGACGACGGCCTCGACTCGGATGGACCCGACGGCCTGCCGGTCGTGTTGGTCACCAACGGTGCAGTGCAGCTGACCAAGCGCTACGACAACCAAGTCCGCAGCGTCGACTACTTCAGCGTCTATGCCTCCGAGGTGCGTTTCAAGGAAGCCGAGAAGGAGGACTGGACGCTGCGCCACCGCCAGACCGCATCCCAGGACCAGCCGGGCGGCGTCATCGACTGGCTCACACAACAGGGCGCGCTCCCGAATGCCGTGTTCACCGGCGGCCAGCTGACCCTCAAGCCCGGTACGTGGAACACCGCGTCCAATTAGGCTAAAACTCCCCGACATGCAGTCTGGCATCCGTTCCCGACCCTGGGTCGGGCTCGACATCGGCACGTTCTCCATCAAACTGGTCGCGTTGCCCGTCGGCGTGGGCGCGGGGCGCCCGCTGTTCGCCGAAGTCTCGATGCCGGGTGGCGAAAGCGGTGACGGGCCGCCGCCGACGGATGCGGTCGTGCGCCTCGTCGCCGACGCGTTCGGCCAGATCGGCCTGTCGCCGCGCGGACTTCGCGGCCTCACGCTCGGCCTCTCGGGCCCGGACGTGTTCGTGAAGCAGATCACGCTGCCGCTGCTCGCCGACGACGAGGTCGGTCCGGCGCTCCGCTTCGAAGCCCGCAAGCACGTGCCGTTCGATCTCGGCTCCATGGTCGTGGACTACCAGATCCTCTCGCGCTACCCGTCCGAGAAGCGCCTCGAAGTGCTGCTCGCCGCGGTCTCGCAGGAGCGGCTCGCGCGCTGCTCGGCGCCGCTCACGGCTCTCGGCCTCGAAGCCGACATCGTGGACGCGGCGCCGCTCGCGCTGACGAACGCGCTCGTGCACGGACGCGAGACCGAGCGCGAGGCGCAGCTGCTGCTCGACATCGGCCACCAGTCCTCGCACCTCACGCTGTGGCAGCGCGGCGAGCCGTACTTCGGCCGGCGCATCGAATTCGGCGGCGCGACGCTCACGCGCGCGATCGCGCGCGAGACCCGCATCCCGCTCGACGAGGCCGCCGAGTGGAAGCTCGCCGCCGGCTCGGACCAGCCGGGCTTCCGCGTGGACTGGGGCTCCCCCGAGATGCAGGCGATGCTCGATGCGCTGCGCCGCGATCTCGTCGAGGAACTGCGCCGCTCGTTCGCGTTCTACCGCACGATGGGGCGTCTGCCGGATCCGATGAAGCTGTGGCTCTCGGGCGGCACGGCGCGCATTCCGGGACTCGCGGCGCGGCTCGGGGAGCTGATCGGATTCCCCGTGCTGCTCTTCAGCCCGCTCGAGCGCGACGCCGAATCGGCGGGCGCGCGCACGGGCCCGCAGTTCGCGCAGGCCTACGGCCTCGCGCTGAGGTCCGTGTGAGCACGACGTTCACGATCAACTTTCGCCGCGAAGCGTGGGAACAGGAGCAGGCGCGCGCGCGGCGCCGCGTCGTGGCGCTCGGCGTGTGGGTCGCGTACTTCGGCGTGATGGCGCTGCTGCTGGGCCTGTACGGATTGAACGCCGTCATGTTCTCGCGCCGCGTCGCGACGATGGAGCGCCAGGCGAAGAGCCTGCGCGTCGAAGCCGGGCAGCGCGTCGCGTGGTCGTTCACGCCCGCGGAGATCGCCCAGATCGAGTCGGCGGTCGAGAATCCGCGGCGCTGGCGCGAGCGCATGGGGCGGCTCGCCGACCTGACGCCGCCGACCGCACGCGTCTCGTCCCTCGCTTTGAATCCGCAGAACGTCACGGGCGTGGACTCGCCGCCGTTCATCATCACCGGCACGCTGCGCGCGGCCGACGCGCAGGAGCGCATGCGAAGCGTCATGAACTTCGTCTCGACGCTGCACTCGGATTCCGCGTTCTCGCGCGGCTATCGCAACATCCAGCTCGGTTCGACGAGTTCGAGCGCCGCCTCGGATCCGACTGCCGAGTTCACGATCGAGTGCCGATGAACCCCGTCCTCCTCGCCACGATCCGCCGCCACTGGCAGCTCGCGGGCGGCGTCGCGATCTGCCTCGTGCTGCTCGGACTGCACGCGTTCTGGTTCCTGCCGACCGTGCGGCGTTACGAGGCGGCCCAGAAGGCGCTCCAGCCGTTCAGCGGCGTCGAAAGCCCGGGTGGCGGCGGATCCACGGTTCCGCTGCCGCCAGCGGTGTTCTCGCTCGTGACGCTGAACTCGCTGCCCGGCCGCGAGGCGAGCGAGAAGGGCAACTCGGGCCAGCTCACGGTGACAATGCTCGAAGACCTCACGTCGCTCGCGCAGCGCGCCGGCTCGGGCGTGATGCTCACCGAACCCGGGCCGGTGACGACGAACAAGCGCACGATCGAGCTGCGCGCGCACCTGAAGCTCCGCGGCGGCTACCCCGAGTTCGTCCGCTTCCTCGACGGCATCGAGCGTTCGGGCAAGCTCGATGCGATCGAGCGCTTCACCCTGACGCGCGCCGGAGACGAACCGATGATCGAGCTGTGGATGAAGCGCCTCGTCCTGCAACGTCCGGCGGAACGTCCGTGAAGCTCTCGCCCGCGCAGCTCCTGCCGCCCGTCCTCGGGCTCCTCACGCTCGTGCTCGTGCTGAACGTCACGACCACGGCGCTCCGTCAGTCGGGCGCCTGGCAGCGCGCTCAGACGCGCGGCGCGCCGCACGTGGACCCCTACTCGCGCCTGACGCTGCTGCTCGCGCGCGGTTCGTCCGTGACGCCGCCCGTCCGCGATCCGTTCGCGGGCGTCGCGATCGCAACGCCCGATCCCGCGCCCGGTCCGGCGCGGCCGCGCGTTCCGGCGCCGCCCGTCGAGAAGCCGCGTCCGCTGCTCACCTCGATCGTGTGGGACGCCGATCCGCGCGCGACCGTGCGCTGGGGCGGACGCGACTGGTCGGTGCGCGAGAACACGCTGTTTTCGGATTTCCGAGTCGTCAGCATCACCCGCGAGCAGGTCGTGCTCGATCGCGGCGGCGAGCAGATCGTCCTGCGGCTGCCCTTGAAAGGAGACACCACTCCATGATGCTCGCCCGCGCTCCACGAGCGCTCGCGCTCGGCGCCGTGCTCGCGCTGTTCGCGCTCGCGGCCTTCGCTCCGGGCCTCACGGCCCAGGCCACGGACGGCCCCAAGGTCTCGCTCGACGCCGAGGACGCCGCACTCCCGGGCGTGCTGAAGATCCTCGCCGAGAAGGGCGGGCTCAACATCATCACCGGCCCCGGCGTCACGAACGACCGGATCACGATCCACATGAGGGACGTGCCGATCGACCAGGCCGTGAACCTCGTCGTGCGCGCGGCGGGCCTCGCCTACGAGCGCATCGGGAATTCGATCCTCGTCGCCGACAAGGCGGCGCTCAAGGACGAGACGGGATTGTCGTCGTACGTCGTGGACCTGCGCTACGCCGACGCGAACGAGGTGAAGAACGCGCTCGCGAGCCTCAAGGCCGACGTCACGGTGGACAAGGGCGGGAACCGGCTCATCGTCGTCACGAGTCCGCGCGTGCTGTCCGAGATCACGACGATCGTGACGCGCATGGACGTGCCGGCGAAGCAGGTGATGCTCGAGGCGCGCGTCGTCGAGGTGTCCACGGACGACGTGAAGAGGCTCGGCATCGACTGGGACATGCTCACGCGCCAGGGCTTCGTGTTCGTCGAAGGAAACTACGACTCGCTCACCGGCAGCAGCGGCGAGAACGAGAACACGACGTTCAGCGGCATCAACGTGTTCCCGAACACGCCGGGCACGCACGACGTCTGGCAGCTCAAGAACTTCAGCCGCGTCGGCAAGACGTTCCGGGCCGCCGTGGACCTGCTGGTCCGCGACGGCAACGCGCGTGTGCTCGCGAATCCGAAACTCGCGACGCTGAACGGTCACGAAGCGAGCATGCTGATCGGCTCGCGCATTCCCTACGTCGTGAGCGGGACCGTCTTCGCCGGCGGCGCCGCGGCGCCGACGCAGCGCATCGAGAAGGAAGAAGTCGGCGTGAAGCTCAAGATCACGCCGCTCATCAACGCCGACGGCTACATCACGACGACGATCACGCCGGAGGTCAGCTCGGTGACCGGCTTCAAGGGTCCGAACGCGGACCTGCCGATCGTCGCGACGCGCCAGGCCACGACGACGGTGCGGCTCAAGGACGGGAACTCCGTGATCATCGGCGGGCTACTCACCGAGGAGAAGACGTCCACGGTCTCGAAGGTCCCGATCCTCGGCTCGATCCCCGGGCTCGGCTATCTGTTCCAGCACCAGTCCATCCAGACCAAGAAGACGGACCTGGTGATCGAGATCACGCCGCGTATCCTGCCCGATCAGCAGTAACGGTCCCGCGCGAGCGGACGGAGCGCGGCGCGGGCCGCGGTCCGTTCAGCCGCGCGTGGTCGTCACGGTCACGACGCCCGCCATCCAGCCGATCCACTGGCCGACGGCGACGGTGAGCGCGACGGTGACGAGCGCGAGGCCCGCGCCGGCGAGCATCGGAGTGCGGGCGCGGAAGCGGTAGAGGCGCACGATCAGGAGCGGAATCAGCAGCCCCTTCAACAGCACGAACGCGATCCAGTGTTCGTGGGCGATGCCGGCGAGCAGCGGATTGCCCTCGCGGTTGCCGAACCAGTGGATGCCGAGCGCGGTCGCGACCAGATCGAAGCTGTTGGCGATGAGAGCGAGGAAGAACAGGATGCGCACGGACGGGCGGGCTCCAGCCGGTGACTCGAGGATGAACGGCGCGGGAAGTTTCGCAGACGCGTTCCGTCGGAGCAATGATCGTCCGCGGCGGGCGCCGTCCGGAGCGGAATCGTGACGCTCCTCGCCGCCTCGCTCCCGGTCCTCGTCACGGTCCTCGGGTTCGTCATGGGGAGCGCCGTGACGGCGCTCGCGCACCGGGTGCCGCGCGGCGTGTCGTGGGTGCGCGGCCGATCGGCGTGCACTTCGTGCGGCCACGTGCTCGGGCCCCGCGATCTCGTGCCGGTGCTGTCGTGGGCGCTCGCGCTCGGACGTTGCCGCCATTGCGGCGCGCGCGTCTCGCCGCGCTACCCGCTCACCGAGCTGTGGTGCGGCGCGTGGGCGCTCGCGCTCGTCACGCTGCGCCCGCTCGGGTGGGACACGCCGTTCCTCGCGCTCTGGGGATTCCTGCTCGTCGCGCTCTTCTGGATCGACCTCGACGTGCAGCTCCTCCCCGACGTGCTGACGTTCCCCGGCACGCTGATCGGGCTCGCCGCGGCGCTGACCTGGCCGGGCGGCGCTCGCCACGCGCTGTTCGGGATCGTCGCGGGCGCAGGTCTCCTGTGGGGCCTCGCCGAGCTGTGGATCCGGGTGCGGAAGATCGAAGGCATGGGATTCGGCGACGTGAAGCTCGCGGCCATGTTCGGCGCCGTGCTCGGATGGCGGCTCTCGCTCTTCACGATCTTCCTCGCCGCCCTCGGCGGCGCGGCCTATGGTCTCGTCGTCATGCGCCGTCGAGGCACGGGCGGCACGACCGAAATTCCGTTCGGGACGTTCCTCGCGCCGGCCGCGATGATCGCGCTGCTGTGGGGCGACGGCTGGATCGACGCGTATCTCCGAATGCTGACGGGCCGCTAGGCGCCGGTCGCCGGGAGGAATCGATGGGTCGCTCGCGCATCACGGGAATCGGCTTCCACGTTCCGCCGCGAGTCGTGACGAACCACGACCTCGAGCGCCTCATGGACACGAACGACGCGTGGATCGTCGAGCGCACGGGCATCCACGAGCGCCACTTCGTGGACTCGCCGACGGGCGCGGCCGATCTCGGCGCCGAAGCGGCGGCCCGGGCGCTCGCTGACGCCGGCCGCACGGCCGCCGACGTGGATGTCGTGATCTGCGCGACCACGACGTCCGAGTACATGTTCCCGGGATCGGGCGTGCTGATCGCCGACAAGCTCGGCCTCGGCACCGTGCCCGCGCTCGACCTGCGCAACGCGTGCAGCGGTTTCGTGTACGGCCTCTCGGTCGCGGACGCCTTCGTCGGCGTCGGACGCTACCGCTGCGCGCTCGTCGTCGGCACCGAGGTGCAGAGCACCGGCCTCAACCTGACGACCGCCGGCCGCGACATGGCGGTGCTGTTCGGCGACGGCGCAGGCGCGGCGGTCGTCGAGCCCGCCGAATCGGGCGGCATCCTCGCGTGGACGCTCCACAGCGAGGGCGCGTACGCGCGCGAGCTGTGGTGCGAGGCGCCGAGCTCCGCGGTGCCGGGCCGCATCACGCACGAGATGATCGAGCAGGGGCGACACTTCCCCGCGATGAACGGCCGCCAGGTGTTCAAGCACGCGACGACGCGGTTTCCCGAAGTGATCCACGAGGTGCTCGAGCGCGCCGGGCGGAAGCTCGCCGACGTCGCGCTCGTGGTGCCGCACCAGGCGAACCGGCGCATCGGCGACGCCGTCGCCGAGCGCCTCGGGCTCCCTCCCGAGCGCGTGTTCCAGAACATCGGACGCTACGGGAACACGACCGCCGCGAGCATTCCGATCGCGCTCACCGAGGCGCGAGAGGACGGCCTCGTGCGCCCTGGCGACCTCGTCGTGCTCGCCGCCTTCGGCGCCGGCTTCTCGTGGGCGGCCGCGGCGATCGAGTGGTGAGTCCGTCGCCGCGCGGCCCGTTCGCGCCCTACAGCGCCTCCGCGTTGAACGTGTCGCCGCCGGCGACGTCGCCGCTCTCGTAGCCCTTGCGGAACCAGCGCACGCGCTGCTCCGACGTGCCGTGCGTGAACGCGTCCGGAACGACGTAGCCCTGCGAGCGGCGCTGCAGCCGATCGTCGCCGATCTGGGACGCGGCGTTCAGCGCCTCTTCCAGGTCGCCCGCCTCGAGCAGCTGCCGCGCCTGGTCGGCGTCGTGCGCCCACACGCCGGCGAAGTAGTCGGCCTGCAGCTCGAGCCTCACCGACAGCTGGTTGTACTCCGCCTCGCTCAGCCGCCCGCGCATGCGGTGCACCTTGTCCGTGATCCCCATCAGGTTCTGCACGTGGTGCCCGACCTCGTGGGCGATGACGTAGGCCTGCGCGAAGTCGCCCGGAGCGCCGAGCCGCTCGCGCAGCAGATCGTAGAACGACAGGTCCACGTACAGCTTCTCGTCGCCCGGGCAGTAGAACGGCCCGACCGCGGCGCTCGCGTTCCCGCACGCGGACTCGACCTGGCCCGTGAACAGCACGAGCGTCGGCTCGCGGTACGTCTCCCCCATCTCGGCGAACTTGCGGCGCCACACGTCCTCGGTCTCGGCGAGCACGACCGAGACGAACTGCTTCATTTCGTCGTCGGCGGCGCCCGGCGCGGTTGCGCCTCGTTCGGGCACGGACAGCGCCGTCGTGCCCTCGAGCTGGGACAGGATCTGGCGCGGGTCCGCGCCGAACACCAGCGCCAGCACGAGCGCGATCAGCACGCCGCCGCCACCGAGCGCCGCACCGCGCGGCACGCCCGCGCCGCGCCGGTCCTCGACGTTGTCGCTCCGCCGCTCGTTCCTCCAACGCATCGTCTCGCTCCTCGGTTCGGGTCGGGTCGTCAGGCGCGCGGAGACTAGCGCACGCGGGGCGCAGGTCCGAGGGCGAGTTCCATCTCGAACTGCTCGAGGTGCGACTCGAAGCCGGCGCGGCGCAGCGCCGCCTCGCCCGCCTGCCCGGCGGGCAGGTTGAGCAGCATCTGGGGCCGGTCCGCGTGCGCGGCGACCGCGGCCGCGATCGCGCGATCGAGCGCCCCGGGATCCGCGCCGGCCTCGAAGCCGAGCGCGATCACGTTCGAGCGCGCGGGCCGTCGCGCGACGAGCACGCTCGCGACAAGCCGCCCGCGCTCGCGCACGCCGAACGCCTCGAGCACGTCGCGCAACCGCTCGACCGTCTCGCGCCCGCGCTGCCACGGAGCGGGCACGGCGTGCAGCGCGTCCCAGCGCTCGAACACCTCGTCGAGCGCGGGGCGTTCCGCCGCGGCCTCCGCGGCGAGCGGCGCGGGCGCACGCTCGAGCACGAGCAGACGGCGCGTGTGCCGGTAGCCGCACGCCTCGTAGATCGGAATCGCCTGGACGTTCTGGACCAGCACTTCGAGGTCCACGGTGCGCAGGCCGAGCGCGCGCGCCGAGCGTTCGGCCTCGTCCATGAGCGCGCGGCCGAGCCCGCGGCCGCGAGCCTCGGGCACCACGCCCATGCCTCCGATCCACCCGCGCGACCCGCGCACGCCGAGCTGCACGATCCCGACCGGCACGCCGCCCGCGAGCGCCACGCGCGAGGCCTCGAGGTCGAGGTCGAACCAGCGCACCATGTCCGCGTACGCCTCCGCCGTCAGCGTCATCGGGACGTAGTAGCCCTCGTAGCCGCGCGTGAACAGCTCCGCGAGGCGGACGGGCTCGAAACGTGACGCTGGAACGAACTCGATCATGCTCATGGGGCGCATCCTAGCGGCTCCCCGGCAGGGCTCAAGCGCCCCGTCCCGGGGCCGATAACGACGAGGATCCTCCACCCCACGTTCCCGCTCGAGGCCGGCATGCATCCGAACCGCGTTCCGCTCCCGCTCGCCGTTTCCGCGTCGCTCGTCCTGTTCGCGCTCCCACCCGCGGGCGCGCGCGCCGAACTCCACCCCGACGCCGCCGCGGCCGTGCAGCGCTACGTGGACGCGACCGGGGGAAGCGCCGCGATCGAGGCCGAGCAGTCGCTGCACGTGCGCGGCCGCATCGAGGCCAACGGGCTCGACGGCACGTGGGAGCTGTGGACCGCCGCGCCCGACCGGTGGATGCGATCGATCTCGCTCGGCCCGCTCCAGTTCCGCACCGGATTCGACGGCACGACCGCCTGGCGCACCGACCTGTCGGGCAGGAACCCGACGGCGCTGTCGCAGATCGCGGCGCGCGACGCGCGCGAGGAAGGCTGGTTCCTGAACGAGCGCTGGTCGCGGCTCGACCAGGGCGGCGGCAAGATCCTGCCGCGCAGCCAGGTGTTCGGCGCGAAGGCGATCTACGAGGTCTTCGAGGTCACGCCGCCGACCGGCAAGCCGCGCCGCATGTTCGTGAACGTGAAGACCGGGTTCATCGAACGCGTGGTCGGCGAGAGCGACCAGTACGCGGTCGAGGAGCGGCCGAGCGAGTACAAGCTGCTCGCGGGCCGCAAGCGTCCGACCGTGTTCGCGGCGCCGACGTTCCTGCCGACCGACAAGCCGATCGAGCGCATGATCGTGGACTCCGTCTGGACGAACCCCGCGCTCGATTCGGCCGTGTTCTCGATGCCGGTCGTCGAGAGCCGGCAGATCGCGTGGAAGAAATCGCAGAGCCTGCTGCGCGTGCCGTTCCAGTACGACTCGAAGTCCGTCCTCGTGAAGGTCTCGATCAACGGTTCCGAGCCGGCCGACTTCATCCTCGACACCGGCGCGAGCCTCACGGCGATCGATCCCGAGTTCGCCGACCGGGTCGGCCTCGTCGGCGAGGGCTCGGCGACCGTTCAGGGCATCGCGTCCACGGGCGGGATGAAGTTCGCGAGCGTGAAGTCCATCGCGCTCACCGGCGCGAAGGGGCAGTCGGCCACGCTGAAGGACTTCCGCGCGGCGCTCGTCTCGCTCGCGAAGGGCAACAAGGTCGTCCTGTGGCGGAACGCCGTCGGCCTGCTCGGCGCCGACTTCCTGAGCCACTTCGTCGTCGAGATCGACTACGACTCGTCGCGCGTCACGCTCTACGACCCCGAGACGTTCCACTACGCGGGCAACGGCGCGGCCCTGCCGTTCGAGATCCACGGCGGCATCCCGGTCGTCGAGATGTCGCTCGACAACGGCTGCTCGGGCAAGTTCATCGTGGACGTCGGCAACGCGTTCCACTTCACCGTGCACGGCTCGCTCGTGCGGTCGTGCGAGATGATCCGCAACCACGGCCCGCGACGCGAGGTCGAGGTGATGGGCGGCGGCATCGGCGGCGGCTTCGTCTCGACGCTCTGTCGTCTCGACAGCGTGCAGCTCGGACCGTACCGCTGGTCGCATCAGGTCGCGGCGCTCGCGCTGCACCGCTCGGGAATGATCGGCAGCGAGGACTTCGCGGGGAACATCGGCAGCACGGTGCTCGAGAAGTTCCGCTGCACGTTCGACTACCCGCGCCGGACGCTGTACCTCGAACCCGGCGCGCGCTTCGGCCGCGAGGAGCGCGTGTCGCGCTTCGGCGCCCTGCTCGCGCGCGTCGGCGCGAAGGTCTACGCTGGCAACATCCTGAGCGGCTCGGCGGCCTACGACGCGGGCCTGCGCTGGTACGACGAGATCGTCGCGATCGACGACCGCCCGCTCGACCAGTGGACGCGCGCCGAGGTGGACCGGCTGCTCGAAGAGGGCGACGTCGGGTCCGTGCACCGCATCACGTACCGGCGCCTCGACGACGCGCCCACGACGATCGAGATCACGCTCAAGGACGTCCTCTAGCTTCGTTCGCGTCGCCGCCACGAGCGCCGCGATTCCCGTCCGGCGCGCGCCGCGGTACCCTGCCCGCGTCGAGCCGCGCGTCGCGGCTCCTCGGGAGGGCGAGTCCGGTGACCGACGTCCAAGTTCGCGAGCACGTGCTCGCCGCCAATCGCGCCGCCGCGGAATCCCTGCGCGCGCGCTTCGCCGAACGCGGCACGCTGGTCGTGAACCTCATCTCGTCGCCGGGCTCGGGCAAGACGACGCTGCTCGAACGCACGGCCGAGCGCCTCGCGCCGAAGCTCCGGATCGCCGCACTCGACGGCGACATCGCGACCGAGCGCGATGCCGACCGGCTGCGCGCGAGCGGCATTCCGGCGCACCAGATCCTCACGGGCGGGGCCTGTCACCTCGATGCGCGCCAGATCGACGCGGCGCTCGAACGCGCCGCGTTCGGCGACCTCGACCTGCTCCTGATCGAGAACGTCGGCAACCTGATCTGCCCGACGTCGTACGACCTCGGCGAGGACTTCAAGGTCGTGCTGCTGTCCGTGCCCGAGGGCGAGGACAAGCCGTTCAAGTACCCGGCGATCTTCGCGCGCGCCGACGTCGCGCTGATCACGAAGTCGGACCTGCTGCCGCACGTGCCCGGATTCCACGAGTCGGTCGTGCGCGAGCAGATCGCGGCGCTCCGGCCGGACGGCGTGATCCTGACCGTATCCGCCACGAGCGGCGCCGGTCTCGACGACTGGTGCGCGCTGCTCGCGGCGCGGGCCGCGGCGAAGCGCGCGGCGTCCGCGCGGCGCTGAGCCGCCGGCGTCAGCCGCGCTCGAGCGCGGCGCGCGCGACGGCGATCTGACCGAGGCTCACGCCGCCGTCGTTCGGCGGGACGAGCCGGTGGAGCAGCACCTCGTGGCCGGCCGAGCGCAGGCGGTCGGCGGCGCGCTCGGCGAGCCGGCGGTTCTGGAAGCAGCCGCCCGTGAGCGCGACGCGCGGCGCCCTGACCGCCGCGGCGACGGTGACGATCGCCTCGACGAGGCCGTCGTGGAATCGCGCCGCGATCGCCTCGGGCGGGACGCCGCGATCCCGATCCGCGAGGATCGCGCGCACCATCGGCCGCCAGTCGAGCACGCGCGCGCCTCCGTCGTTCTCGACGAGCGGCAGCGGATACGCGGCCCCGGCGTCCGGGCGGGCGCGGTCGGCCGCGGCTTCGAGCAGGATCGCGGCCTGCCCTTCGTACGCCGCGTGGGTGCGCACGCCGGCGAGCGCAGCGACCGCGTCGAAGAGCCGCCCGGCGCTCGTCGTCGCGGGCGAATGGAGATCCTTCGGGATCATCCGGGCGAGCACGCGCCGGGTTTCGGCCGTGGGCGTGACGCCCGGGACGAGGTCGTCGCGCTCGAACGCCTCCGCGCCGAGCACGTCGTGGAGCAGCGCGAGCGCGACGCGCCACGGCTCGCGCACGGCGATCTCGCCCCCGGGCAGGCGGAACGACCGCAGGTGCCCGACGCGCTCGAAGCCGGACGCGTCGCCGAGCAGGAACTCGCCGCCCCAGATCGTGCCGTCGGTGCCGTAGCCCGTGCCGTCCCACACGACGCCGAGCGCCGGGCCCGCGACGCCGTTCTCGGCGAGGCACGCCGCAAGGTGCGCGTGGTGGTGCTGGACGGGGACGAGCCGGCGCGCGGCTTCCACGAGCGCCGCTTCGGCGCCCTCCCGTGATGCGGCGCCCTTCGCGAGCCGCTGCGCCCAGCGCGTCGATTCGTAGTCGGGGTGAAGATCGTGCGCGATCGCCTCGGGCCGCGCCTCGTACAGCGCGACCACGTCGCGGATCGCACGAGCGAACGCGAGATTCGCCTCCGGCGTCGAGAGGTCGCCGAGGTGCTGGCTCACGAACGCGCGCGGGCCGACCGCGAGCGCGATCGTGTTCTTGAGGTGCGGGCCGACCGCGAGCACGACGCGGCGCGAGTCCGCGACGCGCACGGGCAGGGGCGCGAATCCACGCGCGCGGCGCAGCAGTGCGAAGCGGCCGTGCGCGATCCAGCCCACGCTGTCGTCCACGTGGCGCGCGATCGGACGGTCGTGCACGAGGAAGCGATCCGCGATGCCGCCGAGCCGGTCGAGCGCCTCGCGGTCGTCCGTGCAGATCGGCTCTTCGCTGTGATTCCCGCTCGTCGCGACGAGCGGTGCGCCGAAGCCGCGGGCGAGCAGGTGGTGGAGCGGGGTCGCGGGCAGCATCACGCCGACCGTGGCGAGGCGCGGCGCGACGCCCGGGGCGAGCGGCGCGTCCGCGCGCCGGACCACGAGCACGATCGGCGCCTCGGACGACGCGAGCGCATGCGCCGCCTCGCCGTCGATCTCGCCGAGCGCTCGGGCATCGTCGAGCGTCGCGGCCATCACGGCGAGCGGTTTCTCCTCGCGACGCTTGCGCTCGCGCAGCCGCGCGACCGCCGCCTCGTCGCGCGCGTCGCACATCAGGTGGAAGCCGCCGAGTCCCTTCACCGCCACGATGCGGCCCGAGCTCAGCGTCTCGAGCGCGGACGCGATCGCCGCTTCGCCCGTGGCGAGGGACTCGCCCTGGTCGTCCCACAGCTCCACGTGCGGTCCGCACGCCGGGCAGGCGATCGGCTGCGCGTGGAATCGGCGGTCGAGGGGATCGCCGTACTCGCGCGCGCACGGCTCGCACAGCGCGAAGCCCGCCATCGTCGTGTTCGGCCGGTCGTAGGGCAGCGCGCGCACGATCGTGAAGCGCGGGCCGCACAGCGTGCAGTTCGTGAACGGGTAGCCGAAGCGTCGCGAGTGAGCCTCGAGCGTCTCCTCGAGGCAGTCGGGGCAGGTCGCGAGGTCGGGCAGCACGGCGACGCTCTTCTCGCCGGCGCCGTCGCTGTGTCGGATCTCGAAGCCCGTGAACGGCGCGGGCTCGAGCCAGGCGCGCTCGAGCGACTCGATCACGGCGTGCGGCGGCGCTTCCGCCGTGAGGCGCTCGGAGAAGCGCTCGAGCGTCGCGCGCGAACCCTCGACCTCGAGGAACACGCCGCGCGCGTCGTTGAGCACCCAGCCGTCGAGTCCGAGCCCGGTCGCGAGTCGGTAGACGAAGGGCCGGAAGCCGACGCCCTGGACGGCGCCACGCACCTCGCACCGCAGTCGGCTCCGCTCGCCCACCGCCACGACGCCTCCTCCCTAAGAGCGGCCCGCGCACCTCGCGCCCGGCCGACGACGCGCAGGTTACGACCGCGCGCGAACCGGCGTCACGCGGAGCGCGACGCCGGTCCTGCCGGAGGCTTCAGGCGACCGTCACGGCGACGGGCGCGTCGCGTTCGATGGGCAGCCCCACCATCGAGCCGTACTCGGTCCACGAGCCGTCGTAGTTGCGGACGTCCGGGAGTCCGAGCAGGTAGCGGAGCACGAACCACGTATGGCTCGAGCGCTCGCCGATGCGGCAGTACGCGATCGTCGGCTTCGCGGGATCGAGCGCCGCGCGCTCCAGGTAGATCGCGCGCAGCTCCTCCGCGCCCTTGAACGTCCCGTCCGCGTTCACGGCCGAGGACCACGGCACGCTCTTCGCCCCGGGCACGTGGCCCGCCCGCTGCGCGGTCTCGTTCATGCCCGGAGGCGCGATGACCTTGCCCGTAAACTCGTCCGGGCTGCGTACGTCCACGAGGTTGTGCGTTCGCCCCTCCTGCGACTGCAGCACGTCGAGCACGCGCGCGCGCAGCGTCAGGTCCGGCGCCCCCGCGACGTAGCGCGACGGCGACACGGCGGTGCGGTCCACGACAAGTTCCTTGTCGTCCTCGGCGAGCCACTTCACGCGCCCGCCGTTCATCAGTCGGACGTCCCGATGCCCGTAGATCTTGAACAGCCAGAACGCGTACGCCGCGAACCAGTTGTTGTGGTCCCCGTAGAGCACGACGGTGTCCTCGGCGCGGATGCCGTTCCGGCCGAGCAGCGCTTCGAACTCGGCCTTCGACACGATGTCGCGCGTCAGCAGATCCTGCAGCTCGGTCTGCCAGTTGAGCGCCACGGCGCCGCGGATGTGGCCCGCTTCGTAGGCCTGGGTGTCCACGTCCACCTCGACCACCTTCACGTTCGGATCGCCGAGATGCGCCCGGACCCAGTCGGTCGTGACGAGTGCTTCGGGATGCGCGTATCCGCTCATGGTGCGTGTCCTCCTACGGGACCGCTCGCGGTCCCCGCGTTCCGACGTCAGGGCGTCGTTCCCTCGGCCAGTTCCGGCGCGTGCTTCACGAAGTTCGAGACGTACTTGAAGGCGTTGTCGGGGAAGATCAGCACGCCGAGTCCGCGGTCCCCGCGTTCGGCGACCCGGCGCGCGCCCTCGAGGATCAGCCCGGAACTCGGCCCCGCGAGCAGACCCTCGCGGCGCGCGAGTTCGAGCGCGCGCGTGTACGCGAGCTCGTAGGGCACTTCGATCAGTTCGTCGATCAGCGAGCGGTCGAACAGCTTCGACACGCCGAGCTCCGACAGGTTGCGCAGCCCCGGCACGTCGTGGCCCTCGCTCGGCTGCACGGCGACGACCTTCACGTTCGCGCCGCGGTCGCGGAAGAACCGCGCGCACCCGATCGCGGTGCCGGACGTGCCGAGCGAGACGAACAGGTGCGTGACCCTTCCGCCCGTCTGCTTCCAGATCTCGGGCGCCGTCGTCTCGTAGTGGGCGCGCACGTTCAAGTCGTTCTCGTACTGGTTCGGCATCGCGTAGCGCCCGCGTTCGGCCCTGGCGCGCGTCTTCGCGAGGCCGATCGAGCCCTCCCCCATTCCCGGGCTCGGGCACAGGTTGTCGTTCACGACGTCGAGTTCGGCGCCCGCGATCTTGAGGAGCACCTTCTTCTCGAGCGGCACCTTGTTCGGCACGACGGCGCGCATCGGCACGCCGTAGGCCGCCGCGATCGCGGCCATGCTGATTCCGGTGTTGCCCGAAGTCGGCTCGACGACGCCCCGCTCGCCCGACAGCTCGCCCCGTTCGACCAGGTCGCGCAGCAGGTACGACGCCGCGCGGTCCTTCACCGAGCCGAACGGGTTCATCCACTCGAGCTTCGCGAACAGCTCGAGTCCGCCGTCCGCCACGACCCGCCGCAGCCGTACCATCGGCGACGGGTTGTCGGGACCGGGCAGCGTCTGCAGCACGTCGTCGTAAACGCGATTCGCGTGGTCCATCGGACTCCTCGATCGGAAACGAAAACGCCCACCGCGTTTGCGGTGGGCGTTGCGCTCCGGCTTTCCGGCTCTTCGTCAGCAGCTTCCGGATACGGTGCGACCGGCCCTCCGCGCGTGCGGAGCGCAACAGCCACAACACATCTGGAGGTGCGTGAAGTTCATGGTCGGGGACGCGGCTCCGGGGCCTCCGTCGGCCGCGTGTCGGCCTCTGATGCCGGGCGCACGCGCGAGTCGCAGGCTATTTCCCGGGCGCGGCGATCGCGGCCCCGACGGGCGTCTCAGCCGCCGTACTTCTTCGCCCCCGGGGGCGGCTCCTCGCCGTGAACGCGCGGGGCGTAGGTCGAATCCGGGTGGAGCCGGACCGAGTTCGGGAACGTCCAGCTCGTCTCGAACGTCGCGCGCGCCTGCCGCGCGATCGTGCGGTTCTCGATCGTCACGCCGACGTTGCGCGACTCGTGGAAGTAGTCCGGCCCCCAGTTGCTCGTGCCGATCCAGGTCTGGAGCGTGTCCGCGACGAGGAACTTGCAGTGCTCGACGCGCGCGAACGGGATGTAGCCGCCGCTCCACTCGGGCACGCGCGACATCACGACTTCGATTCCGGGCGTGCGCGCGAGCGACTTGAGGTCGCCGAGGCTCGGGCTGTCGGCCTGCCAGTCGGAGACGATGAGCCGTACGCGCACGCCGCGCACGGCCGCGCGCCGGAGCGCCGCGTGGAGCGTCGAGTCCACGCCGCTCCGGGAGCGGATCGAGTAGCTGAGCATCGCCGCGACGACTTCGCCGCGCGCGCCGTCGATCAGGCGCTGGATCGCGTCGCGGTCCCAGTCCACGGAATCGGGAACGGTCGAGAGCGGGTTCGCGCTCGCGCGCACGAGCGCCGAGTCGCCGAACGACATCGAGACTCGCCACACGGGCGAGGGCGCGTGCCCCGGGGGCAGCGCGTGTTCCCGCGACGCGGCCACCGCGGCCGCGCTCGCGAGCGCCACGGTGTCCGCGGCCGCTGCCCAGTCGAGTTCGAACGCCTTCCCGATCGCGCCCGCGACGCGGCGGTCGAGGATCACGACGCCGAGTTCGTGGATGTGCGCGAGCGCGCGCCAGTCGAAGTTCTGGCTCCCGAGCACGACGGTCGCGCCGTCCACGACGAAGAACTTCGCGTGCTGGACGCCGCCCGCGAGCCGGCCGTAGTCGATGCGCCGCACCTCGATGCCCGGCACGTTCGCGAGCGAGTCCACCGTGCGCGGATACGTGCGATGCATGCGCGCGTCCACGAGCAGCCGCACGCGCACGCCGCGCTTCGCCGCGCGGCCGATCTCGTCGAGCACCGGATCGAGCGGCTCTCCCGGCCAGCGCGACACGTAGAACTGCTCGATGTCGAGCGTGCGCTGCGAGCCGCGGATCAGGTTGAGCCACGCGTGATCGGCGGCCTCGAGCGCGGGGTTCCCGAGCGCGGTCCCAACCGGTCGCGACTCGATGAGCCGGATCGCGGACGGGGACGCGTTCCCGTCCGGACCGCGCAGCGCGCGCGGTGCGCACGCGAGCGAAAGCGCGAGCGCGCAGGACGCGGCGAAGCCGAAGCCTCGGGGGCGAGCGGTCATGCGCCGCAGTATAGCCGCGGCGCCGCGCATCAGGCGCGCCGGAGCCGCCGCCCGGCGATCCACGCGACCGCGGCGACGCCGTGCGCCGCGACGATCGCGCCGAGCAGCACGAGATAGCCCTCGAAGTGCCGGCCCGGCGGCGGGGACAGGTTCTCGGCCACCTCGAAGCCGCCGACGAACACCGCCGCAACGGACGCCCACAGCAGCGCGAGCCGCAGCCAGCCGGCCCGCGGACCCCGCCACGCCGCGCCGAGCGATAGCGCGCTGTAGGCGAGCAGCGCGACCGCCACCGTCGTCCAGAACGGCACGCGCGCCGGATCGCGCGCGGGCAGCACGGTCGCGACCGTCGAGAGCAGCCACAGCGCCGCGAGCGCGGTCGCCAACGCGGCGGCAACGAGCGCGAGGCGAGCGAGCCCCGAGGCGACGGACGTCGGACTCGACGGAATGGACGGCGAGACGGCCTGCGACATCGGGGGCTCCTTTCGCTCGAGGCGACCGTGCGGCGCGGTCCGACGGGCCGCGCGGGGCGCGCCCACGCTGCCCGCTCCCCCGGCCGGCCGCAAGGGATTTCCGCGCGGCGCGGGCGTGCACGCGGCCGCCGCGGCCCGCTATGCTGCGCGCGCCCGCTGCCTTCCACGGCCCCACGGAGACCCGCGCCGATGCTGCTCAACGTTCAGACTTCGCCCGGCGAGTTCCTCGACAAGCTCACGATCCTCGAGATCAAGTCCGAGCGCATCACCGACCCGGCCAAACTCGAGAACGTCCGGCGCGAACTCGAGCTGCTGCGCGCGACGTGGGCGGCTTCGCCGCTCGCGAGCCGAGACGTCGCGGCGCTCGTCGCCGACCTCAAGCGCGTGAACGAGACGCTGTGGGAGATCGAGGACCGCATTCGCGAAAAGGAAGCGGCCCGCACGTTCGACGCCGACTTCATCGAGCTCGCGCGCGCCGTCTACCGCACGAACGACCGGCGCGCCGCGATCAAGCGCGACCTCAACGTCGCGCTCGGCTCGACGTTGCTCGAGGAGAAGTCCTACCAGTCGTACTGAGGCCGCGGACTACACCCCGTCCTTCACCCTCCGCTCGATCGAACGCCAGCGCGCGTCCACCTGCACCTGGATCGCCTGCACGGCCTCGTCGCCGAGGTGGCGGAAGCGGCCCTGCCGTTCGAGATACTCGGCGACCGAGTCGCCGCGCGGCTCGATCGTGAGCCGCCACGTCTCGCCGTTCTCGACCTCGAGCAGCGGGAACACGCGCGCCTGCACGGCGAGCCGGGCGAGTTCGATCGTCTCGGAGTCCTCCGTCTTCCAGCCGGGAGGGCACGGCGCGAGCAGGTGCAGGAAGCGCATGCCGCGCGTCGCCTTCGCGCGCTGCACCTTGCGCATCAGGTCCTCGGGATACGCCGGCGTCGCGCTCGCGGCGTACGGAATGCGGTGCGCCGCGAGGATCGCGAGAATGTCCTTCTTCGGATGCGACTTCGTGTGCTGGCCGGGCGTCGTCGTCGTCCACGCGCCGAACGGCGTCGCCGACGAACGCTGGATGCCGGTGTTCATGTACGCCTCGTTGTCGTAGCAGACGTACAGGATGTCCTCGTTCCGCTCGGCCGCGCCCGACAGCGCCTGCAGGCCGATGTCGAACGTGCCGCCGTCGCCCGCCCAGGCGACGACCGTGGTCTCGGTGTCGCCGCGCGCGACGAGCGCCGCCTTGATGCCCGAGGCCGCCGACGCGCCGGTCTCGAACGCCGTGTGGTAGAGCGGCACCTTGAGCGACGACTGCGGGTACGGCCCCGCGATGATGCTCCAGCAGCACGCGGGCAGGGCGACGACGGTCTTCTCGCCGAGCGCCTTCAGCACCATGCGCATCGCGAGCGCGGCGCCGCAGCCCGGACAGGCGAGGTGCCCGGAGTCGAGCAGCTCGATCTGCGGGACCGCGTCCTTGAACGAGATCTGGCTCATGGCTTCACCCCCACCCACTGGTCTTCCCGGACCGAACTCGACGCCGCCTTCGCGCGGGTGCGGTCGAGGCACTCCTCGATCACGGCCGGCGTCACGTCGCGCCCGCCGAGCCCGACGATGTAGCCGTCCACGCGCGGGCGCAGCCAGTCCGCGAGGTCGTAGAGCGACGAACGCAGCTCCTCGGCGAAGATCCCGCCGTGCCCCGGCGAGATGTTGCGATCGAGCACCGCGACGCGCGGGATCCCGGCGAGCGTCTCGCGCAGGAGGTGCGTCGGGAAGGGCCGGAACATCTTCACCTTCACGAGGCCGACCTTCTCGCCGCGCGCGCGCCGCTCGTTCACGACGTGGCGCGCGGTCGAGGTCACGGTCCCGGACGTGACGAGCACCGTGTCCGCCCCGTCGCAGCGATAGGCCTCGACCGGCGACCACGAGCGCCCGAAGCGCGCGGCCCACTCCGCGTCGATCGCGCGGTAGGCATCCGGCACGCCGTCGAAGGCCTCCTGCTGGCGCAGCCGCATCTCCATGTACACGGCCGGCGTCGTCAGCGCGCCGAACGCGTGCGGGTCCGCGGTGTCGAGCTTGAGCGCGGCGTCGCGCTTCGGCAGGAACGCGTCCACGTCCGCGGCGTCCGGGATGTCCACCGGCTCGGACGTGTGCGACAGGAAGAACGCGTCGAGCACGATCATCACCGGCAGCCCGACGCGCTCGGCGAGCTTGAACGCCTGCACGGTCGTGTCGAGCACTTCCTGGTTGTTCTCGCAGTAGAGCTGCACCCAGCCCGTGTCGCGCTGGGCGAGCGTGTCGTTCTGGTCGGTCCAGATGTTCCAGCCGGGAGCGACCGCGCGATTGATGTCGGCCATCACGATCGGCAGCCGTCCGAGGCCCGCCCAGTGCAGCAGTTCGTGCATGAGCAGCAGGCCCTGTGAGGACGTGGCCGTGAACGCGCGCACGCCCGCGGCCGAGGCGCCGATGCACGCCGCCATCGCGGAGTGCTCGGACTCGACCTTGATGAAGCGTGCGTTCAGCCGGCCGTCGTCCGTCATCTCGGCCAGCTCCTCGACGATCTGCGTCTGCGGCGTGATCGGATACGCGGCGATGACTTCGGCGCGCGCGAGCGCGACGCCCCACGAGACGGCGTGGTTGCCCACGATGACTTTCTTCACAGTCCCTCCCGCGTCATCACGATCGAACCGCGCGGGCACTCCTCGGCGCACACGCCGCAGCCCTTGCAGTAGTCGTAGGCGATGTCGAAGCGTCCGTCCGAACGCCGCGAGATCGCCACGTCGGGACAGAACACGAGGCACACTTCGCAGCCGTTGCAGACGCCGCAGTTGAAGCAGCGCCGCGCCTCGGCGAGCGCGTCCTCGCGGGCGAGCCCGAGGTTCGCTTCGCCGAAGTCGTGGCGGGAGTCGTGCGCCGGCCGCAGCCGGTCCGCGTGCCGCGCGGCGTGCTCGAAGTGCGCCGGGTTGATGGCCTCGAAGCGCACGACCTCGTTCACCGGATCCACGCGCAGCACCGGGTCGTCGTCGCGCCAGCGGGTCGCCGAGACGTTGCCCTCGGGTCCGAAGCGCAACTCCCCGATCTCGACCGCGTCGGAGTCCTCGCCGTTCAGCAGCCGCAGGTAGTGGTCGATGCCGACCGCGGCGCGCTTCCCGGAGCCGATCGCGAACGCCACCGTGTGCGGCTCCTCGGTAATGTCGCCGCCGGCGAACACCGCGGTGCGGCTCGTCGCCCCGAGCGGGCTTACGTGCATCGCGCCGCCGCGCGTCTGGAGCTCCTTCGGCAGGTACTCGAGTTCCGCGTCCTCGCCGAGCGCGGTCACGAGCGTGTCGCACGGCACCGTGAAGTCCGAGCCCTCGACCGGCTCGGGACGGCGGCGACCCGAGGCGTCCGGCGCGCCGAGCTGCATGCGGATGCAGCGCAGGCCGGCGACGCGCGGGCGCGCATCGAGCGATTCGAACTCGCCGAACGTATCGCCGATGGCCTCGAGCGCGTCCTCTTCCGGCGCGCGTTCGTCCGCGAGCACGGCGAGCGGCGCCGCGAGGAAGCCGAACCGCACACCTTCGTGCAGCGCCTCTTCGACCTCTTCGTGATTGGCCGGCATCTCGGCGCGGCCGCGCCGGTACAGCACCGTCACCTCGGCGCCGAGCCGCACGGCGGTGCGCGCGCAGTCCATGGCGGTATTGCCTCCGCCCACGACGACGACGCGCCGGCCGAGGTCCGGACGTTCGCCCGCGTTCACGCGGCGCAGCAGCTCGAGTCCGCGCCACACGCCGGAGAAGTCCTCGCCCGGGATGCCGAGCGGACGGCTCCGGTGGACGCCGGTCGCGAGGAACACGGCGTCGTGCTTCGAGAGCCCCTCGAATGGCAGGTCGCGGCCGACGCGCACGCCCGATTCGAACTGCACGCCGAGCGCCCGGATGCGCGCGATCTCGCCCGCGAGCACGCGCTTCGGAAGCCGGTACTCGGGAATGCCCCAGCGCAGCACGCCGCCCGGCTCCGGATCGGCATCGTACACGGTGACGCCGTAGCCGAGGCGCGCGAGGTGGTACGCGCACGCGAGCCCCGCGGGGCCCGCGCCGACGACGGCGACCGTTTCGTCGCGCGTGCGCTCCGGCCGTTCGACCGGCGCTTCGAGCGCGAGGTCGCCGAGCATGCGCTCGACCGCGTGGATCGCGACCGGCTGGTCGAACGACGCGCGATTGCAGGACGACTCGCACGGGTGGTAGCAGACCCGGCCCGTGGTCGCGGGCAGCGGGTTCTCGCGCAGCAGCAGGTCGCGCGCCTCCGTGACCCGCCCCTCGCGCGCGAGGTTCATGTAGCCCTCGATGTCGATGCCGACCGGACAGCCCTGGTTGCAGGGCGCGACGCGGTCGCGATAGATCGGCCGGATGTACTTCCACGACCCGGTCTTGTTGACGCGGGTCGAGGTGCTGCTCACCGCCACGGGCGGCACGCCGTGCCGCAGATCGGAGTTCGCGCGCGCGTCAGGCACGGAGCACCTCCGGTCCGCCCGCGGGGCCGAACGCACGTGCGGCGGCCTGCCCGGCGACGACCACGAGCGCGGCCGCGCCCGCTTCGCGCGCCGCGGCGACGTTCGCATCGGTCTTGATCGGCACGTCGCTCGCGATCGCCCGGCACACGGACTCGAGCGAAACGAGCCCCGAGAACGTCGCGAACGCTCCGAGGATCGCGGTGTTCACGATCGGCTGGGTGCGCGAGCCGAGGCCGTGACGCTGCGCGATCGCGCTCGCGTTCACGGTGCCGACTCGGAAGCGGCGCCCGAGTTCCGCGAACGATTCGGGCCCGCCGTCGGCGTTGATCAGGATGCCTCCGCCGTCCTTCAGGCCCGACGTCACGTCCACGGCGCGGACGAGCGTGGGATCGAGCACGATGAGGTCGTCGGGCGTCGTCACTTCGCAGCGCAGCAGGATCGGTCCGTCGCTCACGCGCAGGAACGCCGCGACCGGGGCGCCGCGGCGCTCGACGCCGAACGCGGGGAACGACTGCACCGACTTGCCTTCGAGAAACAGGGCCGTCGCGAGCAGCTTGGAGGCGATCACCGCTCCCTGCCCGCCGCGCCCGTGAATGCGTAATTCGCGCATCGCAGCCTCCTTCGCGCGAGGAAGTCCGCAGGCGAGCACGCCATCCGGGCCGGACCGCCGAGGCGGACGAAACCGTCGGAATCCCGTCGGGAGGCTTCATGGCATGGCGCGTGCCGCGGTCGTTCCACCGGATCGTGACGGCGGTCCAGTGCGCTCGGGCGGGCGATTGGCGCGCCTTCGGTGCCCCTCGAGCACGCGTTCGTCCGCGCCCTGACCGACGCTCCGTCAGGGCCTGCCTGACAGACGAGCGGCCGTCCTGACGAACGGACACGCCTTCCTGCGCGGACGCGAACGGCCCCCGGGGACGAAACCCCGGGGGCCGCGCGTACGACAGGCTGCAGGGAACCGCGTTACTTCACGACCACCATCCGGCGCGCGGCCGAGAACGACCCCGCGCGGAAGCTCGCCAGGTAGAGACCCGGACGCACGAGCGTCCCGCTCTCGTCGCGGCCGTCCCACAGGACGTCGTGGTTGCCGGCCTCGAGCGACCCCTTCACCACCGAACGCACGAGGCGTCCGCTGACGTCGTAGATCGCGAGCGAAGCGTCCGAGGCGTACGGCAGAGCGAAGTGCAGCATCGTGCGGCCGCCGCGCACCGGGTTCGGCGCGACCGGCGCGAACGCGAACGCCTTCGGAAGCGCGCTCGGACCCGCGTCGACGTTTCCGCTCGAATCCGGAACCGCCTTGAGCCGCAGACACCACGAATTGAGGGTGCCGACGTCGATGCTCGCGGCGTCCACCACCTTGAGGCTCCACGTGTGCGCGGAGCCGTCGGCGAGGAAGTCCGAGAGCGCGCCCGGTCCGTTGACCGTGAGCGTCGTCGGATACGTGCCGACGATGTTGTCCGCGCTGCCGCCCGTGCGGTTGTGCAGACGCACCGTGTGCACGCCGTTGGACAGATCCACCGTGAGGTCGCCGCGATAGGTGTGCGTGATGTTCACGTCCACCTCGACGCCCGCCACCGCGAACACGTCGCTCACGACCTGGTTGCTCGTCACGCCCGTCGGGTTGTTGTCCGGAATCGCGAGCGCCGGCGACGCGCAGTACTGATACGTCACCTGCGGGTACAGCACGATCGTCGGCACGATCGCAGTTCCGACACCGGTCACCACGATTCCCGACGCGCCGCCCGACGTGTAGCCCGCGTGCGTCACGCTCGCGGAGTACGTCGCCGGGTAGAGGCTGCCGAACGAGTAGTTGCCGAGAGCGTCCGTCGTCGTCGAAGCGCCGCCCGGCGACAGCGTCACGGTCGTGCCGGCGTGATTCAACGTGCCGGACAGCAGCACCTGGCCGGCGATCGCGCCGGTCGGCGCGCCCTCGGACGCCAGCAGATAGGTCGCCGTGTTGTCGAGCAGGTTCGCCGCCGCGGTCGCGTCGGCGAGGTCCTTGAAGTCGAAGCCGAACACGACGATCTGCGCGCTCTGCGGCGACGGCGTGTCGTCGTACACGAGGATGCCGCCGTTGCCGGCTTGCGCCGTGACGCCGTACACGATGTACGCGGGCGCCACCGGCTTGTACGAGTCCTCGCTGCCGAACGCCGTGTAGTTGATCGCCAGCCCGGACGGAATCGCGTACGGCGTCGTCGCGATCGGATGTCCCGGCGTGAGCAGCGTCAGCGCGCCGGCGTTGTCCGCGTCCCAGTCGATCGTGTGGAGCACGTTCGCCGCGAACGTCGGATAGCCGGGCGTCGACGCGGCGTCGTAGGCGACCTCGCCGCCTTCGACGAGCAGCTTGCCGCCGCCCGCCACCCAGTTCTCGATCGCGGTGCGGTACGCCGCGTTTGCGACCGGACCCTCGTTGCCGCCGCTCGAGGACACGAGCAGCTGGTAGTTCGACCACGTCGCCGGGTTCGAGGTGTTCGCCGCCTCGACCGTCGCCGTGAAGCCGCGCGCGTTCAGGATCGCCGCGATGTTCGTCGCGGACAGGCCCTGCGGACCGGCCGGCTTCGCCGACGCCGCTTCCGACGCCGCCTTCGCCTCTTCGCCCGTCAGCTGCTTCGCCGCCGAGTGCGAGGCCACTTCGTCGTCGTCGAGCACGAGGATCGTGCCGCGGCTCGCGATGATGTTGAACGTGTGGAAGCCGACCGCCGGATGCGTCGCGACGTTCGGCGTCGAAGCCACGTCGCGCGCCGTGATGCGGTAGTCGATCACGTCGCCCACCGACACGTCCGCGTTGACGCCCGGGAACGCGCCGGTCCAGTTGTTCGTGAGGCCGACGCGCGTCAGGTAGAACGCGCCGCGCGAAACGCCGTTCTTCTGCCAGTTCACGCGCACCGAGTCGGCGTTCACGCCGAGGTTGTCCGTCACGGTCACGTTGACCGTCGCCGGCCACTGGATCTGCGGGAAGTTGCCGATCGCCGTGTGCGTGATCACCGGCGCCGTCACGTCCGGACCGACGTGGAACTGGTGGAACGCGGTCGGAGCATTGACCGGGTGCGTGGACGTGCCGCCCACGTTGTCGCTCGCGATGATGTAGTAGCGGATGTCGACGTTCGAACCGAGATCCGGAATCGAAGCGGAGTATTCGTTCGGATTCGCGGTCGGCGTCATCGTGACTTCGTTCGTGAAGGCGCCGACGCCGTAGTGGACCTTGAGAGACGTCGGGTCGAGCGGCTGCACCGACGTGATCGTCGCGACGATCGCGTACGGGCCGGAAGCCTCGGTGTCCGTGCGCGGGGTGTGCGTGATCGTCGGGACGAAGTCGGCCGGGTTCACGAAGCCCCAGAACCCGAACTTCGCGACGAGCGTCGAGACGTGCGCGCCGCCGTAGAGGTCGAAGTCGGACTGGATGATCTGCGCCGCCGCGTCCGCCATCGTCGCACTCGTGCCGAGGGCGAAGTGGTGGTCGAGCACGATGCGGTCCATGGCCGTCCGGCCGACCGAGTTGTAGGCGTCGATGAGGCCCGAGCACCACAGCGTGCCGGAATCGTGCACCTCACCGCAGCAGTTCTCGGGATAGTGCATCGTCACGTCGATCGCGACGCGGCCCGGCCACGTCTCGCCGTTGCCGTCCCACGTGAACACGTGCAGCGGCTGGAATCCCGGGGCCTTGAACAGCGAGTACGAGTGGGCCCAGTAGTCACCGAAGCCCTCGCCCATCGCGCCTTCCTGGCCGCCGCCCCAGCCCGGAACGATGTTGTCCTGGATGGAGTGGCCGTACTCGTGCCAGATCACGTCCGCGTCTTCGTCGTCGTCGATGCCGCCCTCGCCGAACGCGAGGTTTCCGGTCGAAGGAACGTAATGCGAGTTGTCCGCGCCGGAGAGGCCGTGCGAGTCCACGCCCTGCACGCGGTTGTTCACGTTCGTGAAGCCGAGGCTCTGGATGTAGCGCTGGCTCATGTCCAGCTGCCAGTAGCACATCACGTCCTCGAAGCCCGACGGGCTGCGCTGGTAGCGGAAGCTGTCGGCGTGCGTCGCGGTGACGGGCACCACGGTCGGCGATTCGTTGTCGATGAGCTGCGCGTACGGGCCGCTCAGCGAGTACGTGCCGGCCGAGAACGTCATGCCGAGCAGGTTCACGATGTCGTACGCGGCCGGGAACGGCACCGCCGAGTCGGCGTCGCCGCTGTCCACGAACGAGCTGTCGCTCATCTTGCTGCGCGGATCGGGATCGAAGACCTGGCCGGTGCCGTCCGCGTACTGGGCGCGGTCCACGATGCCGAGAACCTTGCCGTCCTTCGCGTCCACGAACACCTGCCAGTCGCCCATCGGATCTTCGTTCGGAATGCTGACGCGATAGCCGAGCCGCGCGCCGCCTTCGAGGTCGAACACCTCGAGGTCCGCGCGATACGTGCCGATCGCCTTCCCGGTCGGCGCGATCGCCGCGGCGCCGAGTTCGATCGCCCGCTTCGCGTCGAACGCCGGCTGCGTGTCGATCTGCACGTCGGGACGGAGGTTGTTCATCACCGACGAGATCTGTCCGCCGTTCGACACCTTGATCACGAGGTCGCCGCGATACACCGGCACGCCGTTCACCTGCTGCTGGTAGCGGACGTGCGTGCCCGACGGCGACGCCTTCTCGGAGAACAGCGACAGGTCGTCGCCGAGCTTCGAAGCCACGAGGCCGAGACGCGCCGCGTTCGAGGTCAGGTACGACTCGGCGATCGCGCGGGGCGCCGTGGACGACACGCCGCCGCGGTCCGGCGTCATGCGCCAGTAGCGCAGCAGGCGGCCCGTCGCCGTGCCGATGCTCGACTGCGCGCCGCCGCTCTTCTGCAGCGCGCCGCCGTTCTCGATGTCGCGCAGCATGAGCGGCCGCGCGAGCAGCGCGGCGCGCTTCGCCGACGTCTCGGGCGCCTTCTTGGCCTGGACTCCGGCCGCCGGAAGCAGGGCGGCCAGCGCCAGCAGAACCGACAACAGTGCGCGTGGGACGCGCGGGGCAAGGGATGGGGACACGGGAGCCTCCAGCAAGAGAGACGAGTGTCGGCGGGGCGCAGGGAAGCAGGGTTTCGGCCCGGATCCGGAGCGGCACGCGAGGGACGGATTGCCGCCGCTCAGCCTAGGGACCGCGCGCGCGCCGCTCAATAGAAATCCACCCTCACCGGAGAAAACGAACGACCCGCGAGTGGAGTCGGGGGTCGCGTGCTTCTAAACATCGCGAACCGGGGCGGAACGCGACGCGATCAGCCCAGGTTGTGGAAGACCTTCTGCACGTCGTCGTCCTGCTCGAGCGAGTCCACGAGCTTGAGCACGGCGGTCGCCTGATCTTCGGGCAGATGCACGGGAGTCGTCGGGATGAATTCGGACTCGGCCGAGATCGGCGTGAGCTTGCGGTCCTCGAGCGCCTTCTGCAGGTGTCCGAAGTCCGAGAACCCGCAGCGCACGACGAGCTGCGGTTCGCCCTTCTCGCCCGTGCTCTCGCCCATCTCCTCGAGACCGAAGTCGATCAGCTCGAGTTCGAGCGCCTCGGCATCGAGCCCTTCGGGCTTCAGACGGAAGACCCCCATGCGCTTGAACTGGAACGCGACACTGCCGCTCGAACCGAGGTTGCCCTCGTACTTGTTGAAGATCGAGCGCACGTTGCCCGCCGTGCGCGTCGGATTGTCCGTGGCGGCCTCGACCAGCACGGCGACGCCGTGCGGCCCGTAGCCCTCGTACACGATCTCCTGGTAGTCCGTCTGGTCCTTGCCGAGCGCGCGCTTGATCGCGCCTTCGACCTTGTCCTTCGGCATGTTCACGGCGCGCGCGTTCTGGAAGCAGCGCCGCAGGGCGGGATTGTCGTCGGGGTTCGGCCCGCCGGCCTTGACCGCGATCGCGATCTGCTTGCCGATGCGGGAGAACGCCTTGGACATGCGGTCCCAGCGCGCGAACATCGTGGCTTTGCGTGTTTCGAAGATGCGTCCCATGTCGGATCCCGGGAATGGAGCGGGCGGCGCGTGCCCGGCGCGCGCTCGTCGCCGCGCCGGAAGGTGGATCGAATCGCGGCAGTGTCGCCCGACCCGGCCGTCCGAGACAAGCCGCACGGGCACGCGGCATCGCGGCCGCGTCCCGCCCGCTCCCCCCATCGCTCAGCGCTCGCGACGGAACTTCGGGTGGTGCTTGAGGCTGTTGTGGATCGCCTTCCACCGGGCCTCGCGCTGCGCCCGGAGGCGGGCGTCCTGCCGGGCTTCGAGCCACTCCTGCTCGCGCACGAGCTTGCGCCACGCCGCGAGCCGCTCGGCCGGAAGCGCGCCCGAGTCCGCCGCCGCGCGCACGGCGCAGCCGGGTTCCTCGGCGTGCCGGCAGTCGCGAAAGCGGCACGAGGCCGCGAAGCCCGCCACGTCCGGAAAGACGCCGGCGATCCCGTCCTCGGCGGACCACAGCTTGAGCAGCCGCAGGCCGGGCGTGTCGAGCAGCACGGCGCCCCCCGCGAGCGGAACCAGCTCGCGATGCGTCGTAGTGTGCCGGCCGCGCGAGTCCCACTCGCGCACCGGTTGTGTCGCCTGCCGCGACTCGCCCGCGAGCGCGTTCACGATCGTGCTCTTGCCGACGCCCGAGGAGCCGAGCAGCGCGATCGTGCGGCCCGGCGTGATCCACGGCGCGAGCGCCTCGAGTCCCGAGCCGTTCAGCGCCGAGAGCGTCACGATCGGCACGCCCATCGCGACCGCCTCGACCTCGGCGAGGCGCGCCGGCAGGTCGGCGGCGACGTCGGCCTTGTTCAGGAGCACGACCGGCTCGGCCCCGCTCTCCCACGCCGCGGCGAGGTAGCGCTCGATGCGGCGAACGTTGAAGTCGCCGTCGAGCCCCGTGACGAGGAACACGGTGTCCACGTTCGCGACCAGCACCTGCGACTCGGTCGTCTCACCCGCGTCCTTGCGCACGAACGCACTCGAGCGCGGAAGCACGGCGACGATCGTCGCCGGCGACTCGCGATCGGAGGCCTCGTCGGTGCGGATCGCGACCCAGTCCCCGACCGCCGGCAGCGCGACGCGGTCCGTGACTTCGTGGCGCAGGCGACCGGCGAGCGTCGCGGGACGCTCACCGTCTTCGCACGCGATCCGGTAGCGATCTCGGTCCTCCCGCAGCACGCGTGCGGGCGCGAGCGGTTCGGTCTTCTCCAGTGCTTCGAACGCGGCCCCGAAGCGCGCGTTCCAACCCAGCTTCGTCAGCGTCATGACTCGTACCCTCGAACGGGAATCGATCGGGGCGCCATCGCCCCGGCGGAAGTCGGCTCGGACGGGGCGTCACGACGGACGGCGAAAAAAAAACGCCGCCCCTTTCGGAGCGGCGCGCGGCGACGAAGCGGTCGCTACGCGAAGCTGCGGAAGGGTCGTGACGCGCGGAATTCGAGCACAAGGGCTGCCACGAGGTTCTCCTTCCGTTCCTCGCCGGGCGCACCACGCGCCTCGGCGGCAGGGCGGAATCTAACCGATGCCGTGCCGGGGTCAAGCGCGAACTCGCGCGGGAACGGAAAGACCCGCGGCGCGAACGCCGCGGGTCCCCGCTGCGAGTCGAAATCCGTTCGACACGCGAACCGCGCCGGGTCGTACGGCCCGGCGTGCTTCGTCTAGGTCGTCAGGATCACGACGTGCTTGATCTTGCGGAACTCGGCCGGGTCCTTGATGCGCAGCTCGAGCTGGCCGCCGACGAGTTCGAGCGCGTAGCTGCCCGCGGGCTGCGCCGAGATCACCTGCGCCTTCGCGGCCGGGATCGGGATGACGGTCTGCGCGTCCGTGTCCACGGGCGAGAACACGGCCGGGTTCGTGTTGCCCGTCGGCTTGAGCGTCTTGCCGAGGCCGAGCACGCCGCCCGCCGCCGCGACGACGCCGGCGTCCGTGAGGTTCTTCCGCGTGCCGATCGCGACGAACACGGTGCCGAGTTCGCGCCGCTTCTCCTCGATCGTCGCGGTCTGCGTCACGATCGTCGCCGACTTCTGCTCGACGTCGGCGGTGAGGCCGACGACCTGGGTCTGGAGCGACTCGACGCGGCTCGTGAGCTCGGCGACCACGGCCTCCTTCTCGGCGACGTTGCGCTTGAGGTTCGCGACCATCTTGTTGAGGCCGGAGATCTGGACGCCGTTCTTCTTGAGGCGCTGGTCCAACTCCGTGATGCGCGTCTTCGTGCGCTCGATGCCGGCCTTCAGCAGGGCGATGTTCTGCAGCACCTGGTCGCCCTTGTTCGGCGAGATCGCGAGTTCGCTCGCGAGGTTCTGCGACAGCATCGCGTTCGCGGAATCGCCGAGCGCGATCGCGTTCAGGCTGTCCTGGATCGTGGCGATCGAGTTGATCGCCTCGCCGTAGCGGACGCGCGTCTCCTGCTCTTCCGTCTGCATGGCGAGCAGGTTCGCGTTCGAATCCCGGAGCTTCAGGAACAGCACGGTGGTGGCGCCGAGCAGAAGGACGCCGACGACGGCGAGGACGAGCGAGAGGTTCTTGGGCATGGTTCCTCCTGGGTAGCGGATGACCAGTCACCGCCGGCAAGGGGAGTTGCCCGGGACTGCGTGCGGCCAGACAACCCGGAGATCCTGGGAGGCGTTCGCGAAGAAGAGCAGCCCGGAACGCGGATCCCGCGGACGGCGGGCCGCTCTCGCGGAACCCCGCCGCGCTCTGGCGCGGTCGGGCGGAGTATCCACGATTCGCGCGCTCGATCAAGACGGGAACGCGCACTCTTTGCCGAAGCTTGATGGCCGCGCGAGGCGGCGGAAAACGACGCGGGACGCCCCGAATACCCGGAGCGTCCCGCGATCGGACGCGTGGCTACATGGACCAGTTCACGATCGGAAGGAACGGCACCTTGTTCTTCTGGATCACGTTGAGTCCCGTGAACTCGCCCTTCGTGATGTTGATCACGTTGTCCTGGAACCCGGTGAAGTTCCCCTCGACGAATCCGACGCCGCCCCACTGCCACGAGAATCCTGTGCCGCGGACGTGGTTGATGAGCCCGAGGTCGAGGCCCTGGACGTCCTGGTTCACGCCGTAGATCACGTTGAGGCGAAGTCCCGAGACGGACTCGCCCTCGGGGACGAGCTGTGCGGGCGCGAAGAGCGCGAGCTGGATGGGCTTGCCGCCGGCCGCGAAGGACGGCGATGCCGCGAAACACGTGCACACGGCGAGAGCGAGGACGACGAGGCGACGCATGGGACCTCCGGAGCGGATCGAATCGCGACGAACCCGCGCGCGGTCGCGCGCCGGGGCACGTTCGCAGCACGTCTGCCGCGCGTCAATGCGCGGGCGAGCGCTCGGCCGGCCGCGGCGCCCGCTCGAGCAGGCGTCGCAGCGCGCCGCGGAGCTCCTCGAGTTCCACGGGCTTCGTCAGGCACGCAACGTCGGGACGCTCGACGAAGCGGCGCGCCGCCTCGGTCACCGCGCCGCCGGTGAGGAACACCATGCGCGAGCGAAGCGCCGGTGAGCGCGCTTCCACCTCGGCGGCGAGGTCCATGCCCGTCACGCCCGGCATGAGGAGGTCGCACACGATCGCGTCCACGCGCCCGCGTTCGAGCACCGCGCGCGCTTCCGCCCCGTCGGCCGCCACGAGCACGTCCCAGTCGCGCTCGAGCGCGCGCGCGACCAGGCGCAGGACGAGCGGCTCGTCGTCCACGACGAGGACGCGGTGCCGCGGCCCGAGCTCGCGCAATTCGGGCGGCACGGCCGGCGCGGACGCGGCGGCGGCCGAATGCGGTGCGGCCGGGGACGCGGCCGGGTCGGACGACGGCGCCGGCGCGCACGCGGGCAGCACGACGCGCGCGATCGTGCCGCCGCTCGCGCCGCCTTCGAGTTCGAGCCGGCCCGCGTGCGCGTCCACGATGCCGCGCGTCACGAACAGTCCGAGCCCGAGACCGCCGCGCTCGGCGCGCGTGGTCCAGTACGGTTCTGCGACGAAGCGCTGGTGCTCCTCCGGGATGCCCGGCCCGTTGTCCTCGACCTCGAACACCGCCGAGCCGTCCGCGTGCGTGCGCGTGCGCAACACGAGCCGCCCCTCGGTCTCGCCCGTCCCGACCGCCTGCGCCGCGTTCACGAGCAGGTTGACGAGCGCCTGCACGAGCCGCGCTTCCTCGCCGAGCACGCGCGGCGCGTCGCCGAACTCGGTCTCGACGTGCGCGACGTGCCGCAGGTTCGGACGCGCGACGCGCAGCGCGGACCGCGCGACGTCGCGGGGGTCCAGCTCCACGCGTTCGTGCCGCCGCCGCGAGTAGATGCGCAGGTCCTCGACGACGCGCCGGATGCGATCCACGCCGTCGCGCGCGTCGGCGAGCGATTCGCGCACACCTTCGGTCGCCGCCACGTTCGCGATCTGCTCGTCGACGCGCTCCAGCGAGAGCTGCACGTACGTGAGCGGGTTGTTGATCTCGTGGCCGACCCCGGCCGCGAGCCGGCCGAGTGCGGCGAGCCGCTCCGATTCGACGAGGGCCGATTGAACGAGGTCGCGTTCCTCGGTGCGGACGGCGACCTCGCCTTCGAGCCGCGCCGTCAGCTCCTGCAGACGGCGCTGATCGGCGATGAAGCGGCGCAGCATCGTCGCCGCGGTCGGAATCACGATCGCGAGGAAGCCGAGGTCGGCGGGGGACACGAACACGATCACACGATTCGCGACGAGCACCTCGACGAGGGCGCACGCGAAGTAGATCGAGAACCCCACCGCGAGCGGCGCGCTCCCGAGGTCGCCTCCGAGCAGCCGGCGCACGACGCTCGCGTACGGGACCAGCAGCAGCGCGACGACCCACAGCCCGTACGCGTCGCCGATCGGCGTCGTGAGGCAGTAGTGGTACACGACGCCCGCCCACGCGACCGGCAGTTCGACGGTGCCCGGCCTCAGGTGGAGATCGGTCACGAGGAAGAACAGCGCGAGTGCGGCCGCGAACGCGACGAGCCAGCGCAGCGGGCGCGAGAGTCGCGCGAGCGATGCGTCCGGTCCGCCGAACAGGAACGGGTACCAGGCGAGGATGTGGAGGTTCGCCCACAGGTAGTTCAGCTGGACCGCGCGGTGATAGACGGTGTGGTGGAAGCCGTCGATCGACGTGATCGTGTTGTTGACGCTGTAGAGAACGCCGGTGAACGCGATGAACGCGAACGTGCGGCAGAACTTCCAGCCCGGGGCGCGTGAGATCGCGAGCAAGCCGACCGCGGTGACGAGGTTCACCGAGGCGGTGAAGACGGCGATCACGAATGCGACGTTCACGTCGCGCCTCCCTGAACGCTGTGGGCGCTGCGCGTTGGCAAATCGAGAGGGCGCGCCGAGACTACCACCGACGCCGAACGAGGCGCGGCGCGCGGGCTTCAGTTTCGGACCGGCCGATCGAGACTTGAGCCGGCAGCCCTCCCCGCTCGAAGGCGCACGGCCGCCGAATCCCGGGTTCCGAGTCGCGCGGGGCCGGGCGTACATTGCCCGAGTCGTCCCGCGGCGGCCGACCGTACGCCGCGAGCGATCCGGCTTCGAGGAGTTCGTGCATGGATTCGACTCGACCTCTCGCGCGAGCCGCGCGCCCGACGGACCGTCCGCGTCTCCACGCCCGGCGCGGCGCGATCCGGAACGCCCCGCGTCCCGCCGGACGGAGCCCGCGCGGAGCGGGCGCACGATGAGCGCCGGACATCCGGGTCGTGCCCTGCGCTACGCCCTGCTGCTCGCCGGCGGCTACGCCGTCCTGTCGGGCGTGTACATCGTGTTCTCGAGCGCGATCGCGGCGCGGCTCTCGGGCGACGTCGAGCAACTGCGCGAGATCGAGACCTTCAAGGGCGTGATGTTCGTCGCGGTGACCGCGCTCGCCGTGTTCCTCGGCGCGTGGGTCGCGGTCGCGCGCATCGAACGGCACGAGGCGGAAGTCCGGCACCGGGATCGCGCGCTGCTCGCGAACGAGCGCCGCGCGTTCGCGGGCCTGCTCGCGGCTTCGACCGCGCACGACGCGAACAACGTGCTCGTCGCGGTCATCTCGGATCTCGAGGGCCTGCGGCACGCGATCGGCGCCGAAGCCCCGGCGCTGCAGGGCCTCCAGCGCTCGGTGGACAAGCTGATCGCGCTGAACCGCCGGCTGCTCAGCATCGTGCGTCAGGGCGCCGCATCGAGCGCGACCGACGTGGACGTCTCGCACGAGATCCAGGAGTGCCTCGCCGTCGTGCGCTCGCACACGAGCGCTCGCCGCTGCGCGCTGCACTTCGATCCGACGGGACCCCTTCCCATGCGCGTGCACCCGCTGCTCGTGCACCAGATCGTGGGCAACCTGCTCGTGAACGCGTGCGAGGCGACGGACGGGCGGGGCACGGTCGAGGTGCGGCTCGCGCGCGATCCGAGCCACGTCACGATCGAGGTTCACGACGACGGCCCCGGCGTTCCGACCGAACGGAGGCCCGGCATCTTCGACGCGCTCGAGACCACGAAGGCCGACGGCAGCGGCCTCGGGCTGTTCTCGGTCAAGTCGTGCGCGCAGGCGCTCGGCGGCGCCGTCGACCTGCTGGAGTCCCCGCTCGGCGGCGCCTGCTTCCGCGTCCGCCTGCCGCTCGCGAACGAGTACTGAGGCCGCGGCGTTCAGCGCGCGAGCGCCGCGCGCGCTCTTTCGGCGAGTCCCGGCGGGCGCATTCCCCACCGCTCGACGATCGCGAAAGCGGCGCGGGCCGAGTCCACGGGCGCGCCGGGCGGCGAGCCCGCGGCGAGCCAGCGGCCGAGGCGGACCGCGGCGTGCAACGGATGCGTCGCGGGAACGAGCGTGTCCGCCATCGCGGAGGCCTCGGCGAAGTCCGCGGCCGCCTCGGCCCGGTCGCCGCGCGCGAGTGCCGCCGTGCCGACGTGCAGCAGCGCCTCGGCCTCGAGCTTCGGCCGCGGCGCACGTGCGGCGCGCATCGTGTCCAGCGTCGCGCGCGTGACCGGAGCCGACGTCGCGCCGAGGCTCGCGAGCTGCAGGCCGAGGAACGCCGATTCGGCGCTCGGGCC
>JBGAOA010000090.1:0-13596 GCA_044222065.1 Candidatus Eiseniibacteriota bacterium | reverse complement strand
GCTGCGGCTCGCGCACCGCGCCGCGGCGCTCGCGCTGCTCGCGGCCGCGCTCGCGCACGCCGGCTACCTCGCCGCGCTGCTTTCGCGTGGCGGATTCTCGGCGCGGCGCGCGTGGGGCCTGCTGCCGGGCCGCGACGACGTGCGCGAACTGCGCGAGTCGCTGCGGTACGCGTTCCGCCGCCGACCCGACGCGCCGGCGGCCGGGCGTCACGGTTTCCGCGCGCGGCTCCACTACGCCGCCGTCGCGCTCGGCGTGCCGGTCATGGCGGCCTCGGGGCTCGTGCTCTGGACGCGCGCCTCGGAGGGAACGCCGTTCCCGGCCGCGGCGCTCGCCGTCGCGCGCGCGATCCACGGCGAAGAGGCGCTGCTCGCGCTCGTCGTGTTCGCCGTGTGGCACCTCTACGCGGTGCTCGCCGTGCCGTGGCCTCACGAGCGGCTCGCGACGTTCCTCGACGGCCGCATCACGGTGGGCGAGTGGCGCGCGCTCCACGGGCTCGAGGCGCCGGAGCCGGGCGGCTCGCGCGCTCCGCTTCCCGCCGTAGAGGTCCGCACCGGCACCGACTAGACGCCCCGCGCCCGTGCAATCCGCACGGCCGCCGGTGCGCCCGGTCCGTCGCTCGCCCTAAAGTTCCGGCACGCGGCGCCGAGACTGGCCGCTGACGGCACCGGCTCAGGGACGGCCAACACCACGCCGCGAACCGCATCGGGAGGCATTCCGATGATCGGACCCGTTTCAGCGCTGTCGTCCGCACTGCAGGGGATGCGCGTCTCGTCGCGGCAGGCCGAGCAGGCCGCCTCCGAGATCGCGAGCTTCGGCCTCGAATCGTCCGAGGCGATCGCCGCCCCGGACACGAGCCGGGTTGCCGAGGCACCACAGGTCGGCTCGCAGGATTCGGCGGGCGCCGACCTCGCCGACGCGATGGCGAAGCTCATCGTCGCTCAGCACGCCTACGCCGCACAGGCCCGCGTCGTGAAGACCGCGACCGAGATGATGGACGCGGCGATCGCAATGGACCGCCGCGGCGGCTGAGCCGCGGGCCGCGTCCGAGGACGCGGCCCGTTCGATTCACCGCACGAAGCCGGCGTCGCTCCACACGGCGTCGTCGTTCGCGACGCCGTTGCCGCCGTCGTCGAGCACGAGTTCGAGCCGGCGCGACCCGGGCGGGAGCGCGGCCCACGCGCGCGCCGATTCGCCGTGCTTGAGGCTCGCGCGCCGCCACACGCGGCGGCCGTCCACGCGCAGTTCGGCGCCCACCATTCCGCCGGCCGCGCCGGACGCGAGCGCGAGCCGCGCCGTGAAGCCCCGCGCGTCCGCCGGCACGTCGAGCGCGAGCCGCCACGGCGCGCTCGCGTGAACGCTTCCGGGCGCGCCGCCCGGGGACGGCGCGAGCGGCGCGTCCGCGCGCACGTCGCGCAGGCTCGCGAGGTACTCGATCGCGTCGCGCAGCTCGAACGGCGTGAGCAGCCCGCCCATCGCGGGCATCGCGGAACCGAGCCGCTCGAGCGCGCGCACCGAGTCGCGCGGAATCGTCCGGCTCGAGCCCCCGAGGTCGAGCGTCACTCGGGACGCCGACTCGTCGCGCAGCGCGCCGGAGAGCGCCTCGCCGTCCAGGAGCGTGAGCGCGACCGTCTCGTAGCCGCGCGCGAGCGACGCGTTCGGGCGCAGCAGCGACTCGCTCAGCCAGCGCCGGTCGTGCGCGCCGGCGAGCGACAGGTCGGGGCCGAGCGTGCCGCCCGCGCCGTCCACCGAGTGGCAGCGCACGCACGCCGCGACCGGGTGTGACTCGAACAGCGTCCGCCCGCGCGCGGCGTCCCCGCCGAGCCGCACGGGCCACCACGCGGCGAGCGAATCGCCGCCGGCGATTCCCGTCGCGGCCCGGGCGCCCGCGCGCAGCGCCGCGTCTCCCGAGCGGCGCGCGGCCTCGAGCGTCTCGAGCGCGAACGTCGAATCGAGCGCTCCCGCGCGCAGTTCCGCGAGCCTCGAGCGCACGAACGCGAGCGCCGCGGGCGAAGCGCCTCGCGCGAGCGCCTTGAACGCCGACTGCCGCACGCCGAGCGGCGCGTCGGCCGCGCGCCAGCGACGCTCGGCGGCCGCGCGCGCCCGCGCTGCGTCGCGCGCGCGGGCGAGGCTGTATTGCCGGAACAGCGAGTCTCGAGCGGGGACTTCGACAGCACTCGCGAGCGCCGCCGGGAACTGCGGCGGCGCGGCGCGGCGAGCCCGCGCAGCGTAGATGCGCGTGCTCCTCGAGCGACTTGTCGCGCGTCCACGCGAGCAGCAGCGTAGTCCGGCAGCTCGACGCCGCGCGCAGCGCGAGATCCACGGCGGCCCCGAGTTCGTCGTCGTGCGCGGCCGCCACGATCGCGCCCGCGTGCGCGACGATCGCGCGCTGCGCGATCCCCGGCGCGCGGCGTCGCGGAGTTGCACGCCAGCGCCTCAAGACGCTGTCGCGAGGATCCGGCGTGTCCCACGCGGGCGAGCGTTTCACGAATTTCGTCGCGCCACGACGAGGCGGTCGCAGGATCGGCCGCGAAGCGCGCGAGCGCCTCGGCCTCGGCCCGCCGCCCGCGCGCAGCGCCGCGTGGATCGCGCGCTGCACGTACGCGTCGGTGCGCAGCCCTGCGGCAGCGACGCGAGCGTCGCCGCGAGCGCGCGCGACGCCGGGCAAGCCCGAGGTCGTACGCCGCGCGCGCGGCCTCGGTCATGACCTGCGCGTCGGCGTCCGAGGAAGGCAGCGACGCGCTCGTCGGCGGCCTTCATGCGAGGCGAGCACGGCTGCCGAGCCGCACGGCGCGTCGCCGCGTCCGCGGCGAGGCGCGGCGAGCGACTCGCCGGGCTGCGCTATCGGCCGCGAGGCGCGCGCGCGCGAGCGAAAGACGGCGTCGGCGCGCCGCCGTTCGCGGCGAGTTCCGCGACGAGCGGACGCAGCGCCGCGGAGGCGCGCGTTTCCCGAGCGCTTCCGCGGCGGCGAATCGCCGCGCGGCGCGCGGTCGCCGAGCCGCGCGAGCAGCGGGCCTTCCGCATCGCGGCCTCGAGGTCGCCGAGCACGACGCCGCGGTAGCTCACTTCGGCGTCGCGGTCGCCGAGCTGCCGCGACTCGGCGCTGGCGCGACGAGCGAGTCAGCGCCGCGCGCGTGGCCGGCGATCTCGAGGCCCCACGCCGCGGTGCTGCCGCGCTCGCTCGTCGCGCTCCTCGGCGAGCGCGCCTTCCGCGAGCAGCCGACGGCGCCGCGTCGTGCGAGCTCGAACGACGCGCGCTGGCGGATGCGCCGGTCCGCGTGGGCGAGCAGGCGGCGCACGCGCGCGTCGTCGAGCGCGCCGAGTCCGTCGCGCACGAGGCGCCGCACTTCGGCGACCGCGGCCGTGTCCACGCCCGCGGACGGCGGCGTCAGCGTGACGAGCTTCGCCTCGGGGTTGATGTGCCACGACTCGCCCCAGTAGAGGACGCGCAGCTTGCCGTCGTAGCCGAACTCGGCGTCGCACAGTCCCCACGTGTCGCGGAAGCCCCAGTGCAAGTCCGCGATCCCGTAGCCCGCGCCCTCGGGCACGGGACGGAACGTCTGGACGCCGGCGAAATAGTCCACGAGCCACAGCGTGCCGTCGTAGCGCGCGGGCAGGCCCGTGCCGGGATACGCCGCGAATCCGGCGGGGCAGGTCGCGACGTGCGCGACCGGGGGCAGCACCGACGCGGGCCGCGCCGGGTCGAGCGCATCGAAGCGCGTCTCCCACGCGTGTTCGCGCGTCCACGGACCGCAGCCCGGGACGTACTGCAGGTAGAACGTCCAGCCCGCGTTCGCGCCCTCGGGCAGGTAGAGGAGGCGAGAGCGGTCGCCGACGTCGGCGTTGTTGTCGCCCGTGAAGAGATCGCCGGCGTCGTTGAACGCCAGCTCCTGCGGATTGCGCAGCCCGCGCGCGAAGCGCTCGAGCCCCGAGCCGTCGGGCCAGCAGCGGAACACCGCGCCGTCGTGACCCGAGAGACGCAGCCCCTCGCGCGTCACGAGGTCGTAGCCGCGATCGGCCATGGACCAGTAGATGCGGCCGTCGTTGCCCATCGTGAGCCCGTGGAGTTCGTGACCGGCCTGACCGACGTGGATTCCGAACCCGCTCTGGATCACGGTGCGCGCGCCGGGCCGCGCGGCGTCGAGCGCGAACAGCTCGGGTGCGGCGGTCGCGAACACACGGCCGTCCCACGCGAGCACGCCGGCGATGCCGCCGCGATCGAGTTCGTTCATGCCCGCGGCGGCGATCGTGACGCGGTCGGCCCTGCCGTCGCCGTCTTCGTCCTCGAGCTTCCGCACCTGCTCGGAGAAGCCGGCGAGCCACTCGGGCGTCACCTTGCGGCCGTCGCGGTCGAACGTGCCGGTACGCACCCAGCGCTCGATCCGGCGGCGGCGGTCCTCGGCGCTCGTGATCGTCACGTCCTCGTGCGCGATCGGGTAGGCGCGGTTGTCGAACAGCCCGTGGCCATCGAAGCGCAGCGAATTCGCGGTCCACACGGCGCCGCGCTCGTCGGTCGCGAACGCGACCGGCGCGGGCATCCGGTCCGCGGTCGCGAACACCGTGCGCGAGAAGTCGAGCGGCGCGAGGCGCGACGAATCGGGCGGGTTCGCGGCGGCAGCGCTCGCGGCGGCGAGGCAGCACAGGAACGCGAGGGCGATTCGCGGGGCGCGGCGCGGGGCACGCATCGTGGGCCTCATCGGGACGACCGTGCGGCGCGCGGGCGTTCGCGCGGCCGCCGATCGAGTGCGCGGCAGAATGCCGTCTCGCTCGGCGGCGTGGCAACCCCGAGCCGCTGGTTCGGCGAGTGCCGCTTCGGCACGGGGGGCGCGCGTGAGGAGCGTCCTCGTCGCGCCGGGCGCGAGCGCGCGGCGGCTGCCCCGGCGCGATCTGTTCGGGCGAGGAAGCCGCGTGCGCATTCGCGCGCCACGTTCGTTGGGAGTGGTGACCGGACCGAACCGAACGGTCCCGTCGCCGCCCGCCGCGCTCCGCGGCCCGCGGCCCGCGCCTCGGTCAGCGGGAGTGCCCGTGCGACACGTCCCTCACCCTTCGCGACGCGGCCGGCTCGCCGCCTCGTCGTTCGCCCTGGCACTCGCCATTGCGATGCCGGGCACGGCGCGCGCGGCCTGGCCCTTGGATCCGTGGAGCACGCCGGTCACTCTCCGCAGCCTGTCCTCGAGCGTCGGCGGGGTCCGCGCCGTTTCCGATGGCGCCGGCGGCATGATCGTCGTGTGGCAGGACGCGCGCTCCCTCGCGACCACAGGGCAGGATGTCTACGCCCAGCGCGTGGACGCAAACGGGAACGTGATGTGGGCGGCGCAAGGCGCGCTCGTCTCCAACGCCCTCGGTGATCAGGGCACGGGACTCGAGTGCGTCTCCGACGGGGCGGGCGGCGTGATCGTCGTCTTCCGGGACGACCGCAACCTCGCGACGACCGGCGCCGACATCTACGCTCAGCGGCTGTCGGCGGGGGGAGCGCGGCTCTGGGGCGCGAGCGATCTGCTCGTGTGCAACGCGACCGGCGCGCAGGGAAGTCCCGTGCTCGTGGCCGACGGCGCCGGCGGCGCGATCCTCGCGTGGCACGACTCGCGAAGCGGAACGGGCGACATCTACGCGAGACGGGTGACCGCGGCGGGGAGCGCCCAGTGGAGCGCGAACGGCAATCCCCTGTGCACGGCCGCGTCGGAACAGTGGGGCCCCGCGATCACGAGCAACGGAATCGGCGGCGCGATCGTCGCCTGGAACGACTTCCGCAACTCGGCGACCTCCGGCACGGATGTCTACGCGCAGAACGCGCTCTCCGGAGGCGGCATCGGCTGGACTTCGAACGGCGTCGCCGTGTGCGGGGCGGCGAACGACCAGTTCGCGCCTGTTCTCGTGGACGACGGGGCGCTCGGCGCGACGATCGTGTGGCGCGACGAGCGCAGCGGGGTCGGGCAGACCGACCTGTTCGCCGACCGGCGCGGCTCGACCGGCGCTTCGCTGTGGGGTCCGGACGGCATCGAGGTCTGCGTCGCGAGCGGACTCCAGCAGCTGCAGTCCGTGTTCCGCGATCCGAACGGGGCGTTCCTCGTGCTGTGGGCCGACCTGCGTGCGTCGAACTGGGATCTTTACGCCCAGCGCATCGCCCCGGGCGGAACGTGCCAGTGGGCGCAGGGCGGGGCTCCGGTGCTCGCCACGTCCACGATCGCGGAGGACGCCCCGATCGGCTGTGAGGACGGCGCGGGCGGCCTGTTCGTCGCGGGCGCCGTGCTGCCGACGGGGGCGTATTACTACGACGCCCAGGCACAGCGCGTCAGTGCCGCCGGCGTCCGGAAGTGGGGCTCGGCCGGCGTGCCGATCTCGCAGCGCGTCTATCACCAGCTTCCGGCGGGCATCGTGTCGGACGGAACGGGCGGCGCGATCGTCGCGTACGCGGAGGGAGCGCCGGGCGCGTACTCCGCGGTTCTCGCCTGCCGCGTGGATGCGTTCGGTCTCATGCTGGACGCCCGGCCGTTCCTCACGGGCACTCACGACGCCGCGAACGACCAGGGCGGGAACGTGGTCGTGGAGTGGAGCGCGAGCGCGCTCGACGGCGATCCCGTCGCGCCGCTCTCGCAGTACTCGGTGTGGCGCAAGGTGCCGATCGGATCACCGGCGTTCGCTGCGGCGCGCGCCTCCCTCGCGGGCGATGACGCGCGCGCTCTCGGCGCGGACGCGAAGTGGCGGCGCACGGGAACGCTCGCGCTGCCCCAGTACTGGGAATACGTCGGCAGCACGCCGGCCGTGGGGCATCCCGGCTACAGTCTCGTCGTCGCGACCACGACCGACTCGACGCCGAGCGCGAATCCGTTGACGTGGTTCCTCGTCAGCGCGCAGCGCAGCGACGGATCCTTCTGGGACAGCCCCGCCGACAGCGGGTATTCGGTGGACAACCTCGCGCCCGCGACGCCGCAGCCCTTCTCCGGCCAGTACGCGGCGGGGACGACGACGCTGCAGTGGGGGCAGAACCTCGAGGCCGATCTCGCGGGCTACCGGCTCTATCGAGGGAAGCGTCCGGAGTTCCCGACCGTGGCGACGCTGCGCGTCGCCGAACTCACGAGCGTGGACTACGTGGACGTGGCGGGACAGCCGTTCTACTACCGGGTGACCGCCGTGGACGTGCACGGGAACGAGTCGCCATCGGCGCTCGTGATGCCGGCGGGAACCGTGGGCGTCCCGGGCGACGACCCGCGAGGCGAGCCGGTGCTCGCGGCGCCGTCGCCGAATCCGCTGCGCCCGGGCGCGCCGCTCGAGCTGCATTTCACGCTGCCGCGCGCGGAGCGCGCGACGCTCGCGCTCTTCGACGTCCAGGGCCGCGAGGTCGTGCGTCTCGCGGACGGCGAACTCGAAGCGGGCGAGCACGCCGCGTCGCTCGCACCGCGCACTGCCGGTGCGGGGGCGCTCGCGGCCGGGCTCTACTTCGTCCGCCTCGAGGCCGGGGGCGAGCGCGACGTGCGGAGGCTCGTCGTGCTCGACTGAGCGCGCCGGGAAGCGCGGCGGAGCGTGAGGTGGCCTGCTATCCTCCGCGCCCCATGATCGTCTTCGATGGCGTCAGCAAGGCGTACGGCAGGCAGGTCCTGTTCGTCGACGGGTCGTTCCAGCTCAACCCCGGCGAGAAGGTCGGGCTCGTGGGTCCGAACGGCGCCGGCAAGTCCACGGTGTTCCGCATGATCGTCGGCGAAGAGTCGCCGGACGAAGGCGCCGTGACGCTGCCGAAGCGCCTGAGCCTCGGTTACTACCGCCAGGACGCGGGCGAGATGTCGGGGCGCTCGGTGATCGACGAGACGATCGCCGCGAGCGGCCGGCTCGGGACGCTGCACCACGAGCTCGAGGACCTGCAGCACGCGATGGCCGATCCCGCGCGCGCCGACGAGATGGAGGCGATCCTCGAGCGCTTCGGTCACGTGCAGGAGGAGTACGAGCGGCTCGGGGGCTACGACCTCGAGTCGCGCGCGCGGGAGATCCTGCACGGACTCGGCTTCGAGGACGCGCAGGCGGACGGCGACGTCGGCGCGCTGTCGGGCGGCTGGAAGATGCGCGTCGGCCTCGCGCGCATCCTGCTCGGGCGGCCCGACGTGCTCCTGATGGACGAGCCCACGAACCACCTCGACATCGAGTCCATCCTGTGGCTCGAGGACTTCATCCGCGCCTATCCCGGCGCCGTGCTGATGACCTGCCACGACAAGGACTTCATGAACCGCATCGTCTCGCGCATCGTCGAGATCGACGGCGGCGAGTTCACGAGCTACACCGGCGACTACGACTACTACGTGCGTGAGCGCGCGATCGCCGAGGCGAACCGCGAGGCGCAGCACGCGCGCCAGCAGGCGATGCTCGCGAAGGAGCAGCGCTTCATCGAGCGCTTCAAGGCGCACGCGGCGAAGGCGGCGCAGGTGCAGTCGCGCGTGAAGAAGCTCGAGAAGATCGAGCGCATCGAGCCGCCGCGGAGCCGCAAGGTCGTCGAGTTCCGCTTCCGCACGCCGCCGCGCTCGGGCGAGGACGTGGTCGCGCTGAGCGGCATCCGCAAGGCGTACGGCGAGCGGGTGATCTACGACGGCTTCGACTTCGTGATCCGCCGCGCGGAGCGCTGGTGCGTCATGGGGCGGAACGGTGCGGGGAAGACGACGCTGCTCAAGCTCGTCGCCGGGGCGGTCGCGCCCGACGCGGGCACCGTGAAGCTCGGCGCGTCGCTCAAGGTGGGCTACTTCGCGCAGCAGTCGCTCGACCTGCTCGACCCGGAGCGCTCGGTGTTCGAGCAGATGCAGCACGACTTCCCGCTCGAGGGCCCGGGCGTGCTGCGAAACCTGCTCGGCGCGTTCCAGTTCTCGGGCCCGGACGTGGACAAGCCCGTGCGCGTGCTGTCGGGCGGGGAGAAGTCGCGGCTCGTGCTCGCGCGCATGCTGTTCGATCCGCCGAACTTCCTGATCCTCGACGAGCCCACGAACCACCTCGACCTCGAGACGAAGGAGATGCTCGTCTCGGCGCTGCGCGATTTCGAGGGCACGATGCTGTTCGTGAGCCACGACCGCACGTTCCTGCGCGGGCTGAGCAACCGCGTGCTCGAACTGCGTCCCGGCGCGGACGGCGCGCCGGCGGAGCCGCCGTTCGAGTACCTCGGCTCCTACGTCGAGTACGTCGAGCGCACCGGGTCGGAAGCGGCGGGCGTCCACCGCTGACCGGCCGCGCGCCCGGGGCCGCCGGGGGCGTGACGGGCGTCGGGCGCGCCCGGATGTCCGCTTCCGGTCGCCTTCCTCGCCACCCCTTCCGCGGCACGGTCCCCGCCGGCTCGCTCACCACGGGAGTTGCCCATGTCTCGCCACGATTCACCCTCGACGGCCGGCGCGCCCCGCCGCCCGTCGCTCGCGCTTCGCCGCGCGCTTCGCGCGCTCGTCCCCTTCTCGCTCCTCGCGACGGTCTCGTCGCCCGCCTTCGCGGTCCGGTACGACTGGATCAATGCGGCCGGCGGTTTCGCCGGGGTGGCGGCGAACTGGAATCCCGCGACTCGACCCGGCGCGCTCGACACGCTCACGTTCGATCTCGCGTCCACGTACGGCGTCACGTTCGGAGCGAACGTCTCGAGCACGAATCGCATCCGCGTGTTCGATGGCACCGTGAACTTCGACCATCCGGTCGCGCACACCCATAGCGGCACGCTGCTCGTGGGCTCGGGACCCTCGTCGCCGATCCTCGACTTCACCTCGGGCACGAACACGATCGCGGGCGCGATCTTGGTCGGATCGGGCGGCGCCGATGCGATCCTGCGCGTCACCGGCAGCGGCACGGACGTGTTCCACACCGCCATCTCGGGCGCGCTCGAAGTCGGACACTCGAGCGGCATCGGCACGCTCACGGTCCGCGACGGTGGCGTGTTCTCGACGACGGCGCCGTTCGAGGTGGGCAACTCGAACGCACTCGCCGAGGGAACGGTGAAGGTGACGGGAGACGCGGTGTCGCCCGTCGCGAGGCGATCGGTCATGACCGTCCTGCCCTCGTCTCTCGAGGAACTGCGTGTCGGGTACCCGGGAACCGGCGCCGTGGAGGTGCGGAGCGGGGGACTGCTCGACTGCCGGCGCACGCTCGTGCTGGGCGGACCGGCCGGTTCGATCGGCACGCTGCTCGCGACCGGGACCGGCGCCTACGACAGCTCGCGCGTGACGATCTCCGAGGACCTGTGGGTCGGGCGCGACGACGACGGCGTCGCGGGCGGCACCGGCGCCGTGACCGTGTCGCCCGGCGGCGTCGTCGAGGTCGCGGGTTCGACGTACCTCTACGACGACGTGGCCGGAGGCGGGGACGGAACGCTCACGATCTCCGACGGCGGCCGGTTCGCCACCGGCTCGCTCTACACCGACGATTCCGCGGCACAGCTCCAGCTCGACGGCGGCAAGTTGCAGATCGTGGGCGGCGTGCTCGAGCCGGGCCCCACGAGGCTCACGATCGACAGCGCGATCGGTTCGCCGGAGCTCGAATTGCTCGATGGCGCGCTCGCTGCGTCCGTGTCCGGCGTCTCGGTCGGGGCCACGGGGAACGGCATTCTCAACGTGAGGGGCGGTTCACGGCTCTACTCAAATACGACGTCGATCATCGTCGGCGCTTCCGCCGGAGGGGTCGGCACGCTGCTCGCGGAGGACGGCCTGGTCTCGACCAACGTGGACGTGGTCGTCGGGCAGAGCGGAACGGGAACGCTCAACGTGAGGGACGACGGGCAGGTCTACGCGGGGACGCTGTACGTGGGCCAGACCGCGAGCGCGAACGGGACGGTCCTCATCAAGGGTGTGAACGCGAAGGTGGACGTTTCCAGCGCGCTCTTCCTGTCGGGCACGGGTGTGGCGGACATCGGCTCGCTCGCGCTCGTCACCCTCGAGGGCGGTGGCGCGCTCAACCTGAACAACGGCGGCGCGAACGGCACCATCTGGACCGGCGGCAACATCCTCTGCAAGACGGGCGGGACCCTCTCGCTCGATGGCTCGATCTACCTCGATGGCAGCGTCGAGCAGCTCGGCGGCGCCGTGACGGGCGGCACTTTCACGCTGCGCGGGACGGGGCGGATCGTCGGACGCGGCGACTTCCTCTCCGGCGTGACGAGTCCCTCGGACTCGACCACGACCGTCCAGGCGACCGGGACGCTCGCGATCGGGCGCGCGGATCTCGCGGCAGGATTCGAGTGCGCCGGCCGCGTGATCGTCAACGGGCACACGATGACGCTGCGGGATGCCGACAGCGCGAGCGTCGGTCCGGTCTGGCTCTCGGGCGGCACGCTCGTTGGGCCGTCCGGGGGGATCCGAGTCGTGATGAACGGATCCCTTCTCGGCTCGGGCACCGTGCAGGGCCGCGTCATGAACCACGGAGCGATCGCCGCCAACGCGGTCACCGGCCTCTCGTTCGCGGGAATGCTCGAGTCCTACGGCAGGCCCGTGAGCGGCGCGCTGCGGTTCCTGCCGGGAGGCGGCTTCACGGGATCCGGAGTGCTGTCCGGATCCATCGTCGCGGACTCCGGCGCGACGATCACCTGCGCGGGCGTCACGACGCTCGGCAACGTGTCCTCGCCGGGCGTCCTCGACGTGTCGGGCACGCTCCACTGCGGAGCGCTTTCGGTCACCGTCACCGCGGCCGACACGATGCGGGTCGGAGGACGGATCAACTTCGGCGGAGGCAAGGTGACGCCCACGGCGTCGCTGCCGCTTCGCATCGAGCAGCAGGGTCGCGCGACGGGCTTCGGCTCCTGGATCGGAACGATCGTCTTTGACGGGCGCGTCGCCCCCGACAGCGCGGCGAACGGCGTCTTCGGCACGCTGACGGTGCGCACGCTGACGGGGCGCAGCTCCGGCACGCTCGAGATCGAGGTCGGCGCGCTCGGTGCCGCGCAGTTCGACCGCGTCTCGGCGACCACGAGCGCGCAACTCGCCGGGACGCTCGACGTGCGTCGCGTCGGGTTCTCCGCGAATCCGGGTGACAGCATCCAGATCCTCGCGGGCGGAATCGTGACGGGCACGTTCTCGAACGTGTTGCTCGACGGCGGTGCGGGCGCGTCGGCGCTGTTCGAGGTGCATTACGGTTCGAACGGCGTCTGGCTCGTGTTCCCGCACGGCACCGTAGACGTCGCCGAGCCCGCCGCGCCCTCCGCGGGGCGCGCGCTCGCGTTCGCGCCGCTCGGATCGCCGGGCCGCGCTCCGGCGCTGGAACTCGCGCTCCCGATCGCGGGCGAGGCGACGATCGAGCTGTTCGACCTGCGCGGCGCCCGGCTCGCGACGCTGGCGGACGGGCCGCTCGCGGCGGGGGTGCACCGCTTCACGCCGGGCCTGGACGAGCTGCCGGCGGGCGAGATCGGGTTCGCGCGCGCGCGGATCGTGACGCCGTCGGGAGTCGAGCGCCGGGTCGTGCGGCTGCTGCGGCTGCGCTGAGCGGGGCGGGACCGGCGCGCGGGTTTTCCCCGCGCCGGTCCCGTTCGTTGTGGGAGGGCCCGGGCATTCCTGAGAGACTCGTGGGCAACCACCCGGGAGGAAGCCCATGCCTCGCTCACTCGTCCCCGCTTCGATCTTCCTGTTGCTCGCGTTGCCCGCGCTGTCCGTCGCCGCGCCGTTCACGACCGGCGAGCTGCTGCTCGTCACGAACGCCGCGCCGACCGTGAACGCCGCGATCCTGCGGGTCGCGCCGCTCACCGGCGCAGTCACGCTGCTCTACGACGCCCCGGCCTCTCAGTCCGTCCAGAACAGCGCCGCCTGGGATCCTTTCCGTTCCCGCGTCGTGTACAGCGCGAGGGGCGCGGGCGAGGCCCTCTACGGCGTGGACTCGGACGGCATCGCGACCGTGCTGCTGCCGGGAACTCCGTCGCCGGACGCGGTCGCGAGCCGCGGGGACGGCAAGCTCTACCTGTGGAACTTCTCGCCCGAGGGTTTCCGCTACCTCGACGCGGCCAACGTCGTCCACGACCTGCTCGACGTGACGGGCACCGTGAAGTTCGGCCTCGGACAGAACAAGGTGCTGCAGCAGATCCTCTACCACCCCGGAACGAATTCGCTCATCGGCGTGGTCGGCTCGCTCGGCGGATCGTCGTCCCCGTGCGCCGACGCCTCGCAGGTGTGCGCGATCCGGATTCCGCTGAACGCGGCGGGCACGCAGGTGGCGGGCCCCGTCACCGGGGTGAACTTCGACGTCTCCACGTCCTTCGAACTGTGCGTCGGACTGAGCCACGGTCCGTCCGGGTCGGTGCTGATCGTGGTGGACACGAACTCCAACGCACGCGAGCCGCGCATGCTGCGGCTGGATCCCGCGACGATGGCGATCTCGGTGTTCGCGCAGAACGGGTCGTACACCGGCGCGGCCGCGACGAACGCCGGCTGTTACAGCCACGTGCTCGGCCGCGCGGTCGTGCTCGACACGTTCGCCGACAGCCTGCGCGCGTTCTCGCTCGGCGAGGTCGGGCTCGGGACGCACATCGCCGGCGGCGTCTCGACGTTCGGCACGAACGAGATCGCGCAGCTCGTCGAAGTGGACTCGAGCGGCGTCGCGACGATCGGCGTCGAAGCCGGCGCCGCGCCGGCGCACGCCGCGCGCTGGCTCGCGGGCGCGCCGAATCCGTT
>JBGAOA010000089.1:0-13195 GCA_044222065.1 Candidatus Eiseniibacteriota bacterium | reverse complement strand
TCCGCGGCATCGCTCGCGTCGCTGCGCGGCGTCGGCGGCGTCGTGACGAGCGCGCCGGCCGAGCCGGCGCACGGCCGCGGCGTGCTCGCCGCGCTCGCGCGCGACCTCGGCGCGCGCGCCGACGCGACAGCGCTGTGGATGCGGCTCGTCGTGCTGGAGAATCCGTCGCCGTGAGTTCGTTCCGGCTCCGGCGAGTGCGATGGGCGGCGCGCGCAGGCGCGCCGCTCGTCGCGTTCTTCGTCGCATTCGTGCCGGCGGCCTCGCGGGCGTCGAAGCCCGCGGTCCCGGACTCGCTCGCCGAAGTGAAGCGGCTGCGCGCGGTGCTCAGGCCAACCGATCCCGCGCTCGTCGGGCTCGCCGAGCGCGTCGCCGCGCGCCGCGCCGCCGACGGCCGCGCCCGCCCGTCCGAACTCGCCGCGGCGCTCGAGACGCTCGGCGAACTGCGGCTCGTCCGGCTCGAGAACCGCGAAGCCGACTCGCTGTTCCAGCGCGCGCTCGCGCTGCGCCGCTCGGAGCGTCGTCCCGATCCGCGCGCGGTCGCGAAAGCGCTCGGCTGGACCGCGGAGACCGCGCGCACGCTCAAGCAGCTCGCGCGCGCGGAGTCGCTCTCGAACGCGGCGCTCGCCGAATTCGAGCGCCTCGAGTCGCGCGATGCGGCCGTCGAGTCACGCACGCTCTCGACGCTCGGGAACGCGCTCGCCGAGCGCGGGGACGGCGACCGCGCGGTCGCCGCGCTCGAGCGCGCGATCGAGTGCGCCGAGGCGGTGCGTCCGCCCGATTCGACGCTGCTCGCGCGCACGCTCGGCTACCTCGGCCGGGCGGAATCGAGCCGCGGAAACGACGCTCGCTCGCTGGTCGCGTACGACCGCGCGATCGAGATCCAGGAGAGCGCGCTCGGCCCGTGGAGTACGGATCTCGCGATGACGCACTACCTGGCGACGTTCTCGGCGTCCGCCCTCGGCGACTACGTCTCGCAGAAGCGCCACGCGCTGCGCGCGCTCGAGATCCGCGAGCGCGCGTTCGGTCCCGACCACCCGCTCGTCGGGACGACGCTCGCGGCCGTGGGCGGCGCGATCCGCAACCTCGGCGATCGCGAGGGCGCGATGCCCTACTACGAGCGCGCCGTCCGGATCCACCGCGCCGCGGGCCGCAATCCCGCCGACCTCGCGATCGCGCTCAACAACCTCGGCGCGAACCGCGTCATGACGGGCGACGGCCGCGGCGCGCTCGAGGCCTTGAACGAGGCGCGCGCGATCCGCGAGCGCGCGTTCGGCCCCGGCCGCGGCACGAGCACCTGGAGCCTCACGATGACCGCGGCGGCCACGCTCGTCGCGGGCGATCCGCGCGGGGCCGACTCGCTCGTGCGCGACGTCATGGGCGGCGCGCGTCGCCTGAGCGACACCGAAGCGAACGAGACGCTCGTCGTGCTCGGCGCCGCCTCCGTGGCGCTCGGCCGGCCGGACACCGCCTACGCGGCGTACTCGCGTTCGCTCGGAATCTGCGAACGCGCCTACGGACAGTCGTCGGCCCGCACGCTCGAATCGCGGCTGCGCCGCTCGATCACAGCGGCGGTGACCGGCCGGCCCGACGAGGCCTGGACCGACGCGCGCGACGTCGACGCGCACGGCCGCGAGGTGCTGCGCGACGCCGCGCGGGCGCTTTCGGAGGCCGAGGCGCTGTCGTTCGAGCGCATCCGTTCGCTCGGCCGCGCGCAGATGCTCACGCTCGCCGCCGGCGCGCCGATGCTCCCGCCCGCGCGCCGCGTCGAGGCGTTCGACGCCGTCATTCGCGGCCGCCTGCTCGTGCTCGACGAACTCGCCGATCGCGGCCGCGCTTCGCGCGCCTGGGCGACGCCGCGCTCGCCGCCGCCGAGGCCGAGCTCGACGCCGCGCGCGAGGCGCTCGCGCGCACGCTCGTCTCGACGATCCGGGTCGGGCGCGCGCCCGATTCGGCGGTGACCGCCGCCTGGGCGCGGCGCGATGCGGCCGAGCGCGCGCTCGCCGACCGGCTCGCGGGCGCGGAACGCGGCACGGGACGCGCGGACGCCGGATTCGCCGAGATCGCGGCGTCGCTTCCCGCCGGTTCGGCGCTCGTGTCGTACGTGCGCTTCGCCGCGCCGAACGTCCTGCAGGCGACGAGATCAGCGTCTCGACGCCGAGGCCTCGCGCTACGCCGCGCTCGTCTTGCGCGCGGGCGAGCCGGCGCCGGCGTTCGTGCCGCTGGCGCCGCCGCCGCGATCGAGCCCGCGGTCGAGCGCTGATCCAGGCGTGCGCGACGCCGCCGCCCGCGGGGCTCGCGCTCGCGCGCGCCGCGGAACGCCGTGCTTCGGCGCTCGGTGCGGCGGTGCGGCGCGGCGTGTGGGACCCGCTCGCGCCTCGCGCTCGGCGCCGCGACGCGCGTTCGTCGTCCGGACGGCGCGCTCCACGCGCTCAACTTCCTCGCGCTCCCGGACGAGCGCGGGCGCTACTTCGCCGAAGACGCGCGCACGATCCACCGGCTCACCGCCGCGCGCGACCTGCTGCCGTGGAACGACGACGCGCGCGCCGGCCACGGCCTGCTCGCGCTCGGCGGCGTGGACTTCGATCGCGCCGACGACGGCGGCGCGACGGCGCCGCTCGCGAGCCTCGCGGACGACGTGGCGACGCTGCGCTCGAACGTGGCGGACTCGCTGCGCGTCCACTTCACCGCGCTCCCGCAGACGGCCGAGGAAGTGCGTGCGATCACGACGCTGTGGCGCGCGTCCGGCGGCGAAGCCCCGATCGAACGCACGGGCGCGGAGGCGAGCGAGACCGAGTTCAAGCGCTTCGCTCCGGGCCGTCGCGTCCTGCACCTCGCGACGCACGGCTTCGCGCTCGGCCCGGGCGGCGGGCCGGCGCTCGCGGGAACGCGCGCGGTCGGCGCGGTCATCGGCGCGAACGCGCCGTCGGGCGCCGTGCGGCGCGCGGCCCTGCTGCCCGGGCTCGCGCTCGCGGGCGCGAACGCCCCAGCGCGGGCGAGCGGCGAAGACGGCTTCCTCACGGCCGAGGAGATCACGTCGCTCGACCTCACGGGCGTCGAGTGGGCCGTGCTGTCGGCGTGCGAGACCGGGCTCGCGGACCCGACCGCGGTCGAGGCGATCCAGGGCCTGCACCGCGCGTTCCGCCGCGCGGGACTGCACACGGCGATCGTGAGCCTGTGGGCGGTGGACGACGCCGCGACGCGCAGCTGGATGACGCGGCTCTACTCCGCGCGGCTGCTCGAACGCCGCGACACGGCCGAGTCCGTGCGCGAGGCGTGCCGCGGACTGCTGCGCGAGCAGCGCGCCGCGGGTCGCGACACGCACCCGTTCCACTGGGCCGCGTTCGTCGCCTCCGGCGACTGGCGCTGACGCGCCGGCCGCCTTCGCCGCGACGCCACTTCCGCCTCCGCCGAGTCGCTCCTGCAACTCCGCCCTGTCCCGTCCGGCGCCTCCGTCGAATCCGGTTCGCCGCGTTGCGCCCGGCGCCTCGGCCACTTCCGAGCGCGATCGCGTGTGCGGTCCGGGCGGCCCGGCCGGTTGAACGGGCATCGGGACTCGATCCCCTGCACCGGCACCGGAGGCGAACCATGACACCCACCCACGCGCGGATCGCCGTCGCCGCGCTCGCGATCCTCGCCGCTCCGCTCGCGCGCGCGCAGACCGGCGGCGCGTACGACCTCACCTGGAACACGCTCTCGTCCGGCGGACAGACGTTCGCGACCGGCGGCGCCTACCAGCTCGGCGGCACGCTCGGGCAGCCCGACGCGGGCTACCTGGCGGGCGGCGCGTACGCGCTCGACGGCGGCTTCTGGAGCGGCGCCGCCCCACACACGACCGGCGTCGAGTCCGGCGGCGACGCGATCCCGAAGGTGTTCGCGGCCCGGCTCGCGGGCCCGAATCCGTTCCGCAGCTCGACCGCGATCCACTTCGAGCTGCCCGAGGCGCGCCGCGTGTCGCTCGTCGTCTTCGGCGTGGACGGCCGCGTGGCCGCGCGCGTGCTCGACGGCGAGCGCGGCGCCGGCCGCCACAAGGTGTTCTGGGACGGGGCCGGCTCGGACGGCCGCGCGCTCCCGGCCGGCATGTACTTCGCGCGCCTCACCGCGGGGCCCTCCCGCTCGACCTTCCGAATCGTCCGCATCCACTGACACCGGCACCCGCCCCGGAGACTCTTCCATGACCCGCTCGATTCGCCTCGCCCTCGCGCTCACGACGCTGTCGTGCGCGCTCCTCGCCCCGCTCGCCTTCGGGGCGCCGCTCGGCACCGCGTTCACCTACCAGGGCAAGCTCGCGAAGGACGCCGCGCCCTACGCGGGCACCGCCGACTTCGTGTTCCGCCTCTACGACGATCCGGCCGCGGGCAACCAGGTCGGCGCCGACGTGAGCCTCGCCGGCATCACCGTCACGGACGGCCTCTTCACCGTGGACCTCGACTTCGGCGCCGTGTTCAACGGTGAGGCGATGTGGCTCGAGATCTCCGTGCAGACGCCGGGCGACGCCGACTACACGGCACTCGCGCCGCGCCAGTCGCTCGCGGCCACGCCGTACGCGCTGCACGCGCTCAGCGCCCCGGGCGGCGGCGGCACGTCCCAGTGGAACGACAATCCGAACGGCATCGACTATCCGAACAACGTCGGCATCGGCGGGCAGCCCGGACCGGGGATCAAGTTGTTCGTCGATGGCGGCACGGCGAATTTGAACCCGCTCTACGTGGCGAACAACAACGTGAACTACGCCGCGCTCGCCGTGCACAACTTCGCCTCGGGCGGCTACGGCCTGTACGACCTCAGCACGCGCAACTACGTCGCGGGCAAGCTCGGCATCGGGAACCTGAACCCGACGTATCCGCTCGAGGTGAACTCGACGCTCGGCGGCGGCGTGCGCATCACGTCCTCGGGCTACGTGTTCGACAACACGCGCGCCGCGCTGTACGTGCACGGCATGAACGGCGGCGGCATCTTCGGCGCGCCGTCCGGCGGCATCTACGCGTCGTCGGTGGACGATCGCGGCATCTCGGGCTGGAGCACGAACTACTGGGGCGTCTCGGGCGACTGCACGTCGGCCGGCACCTACGGCGTGCTCGGCTCGCCGGGCGAAGGCGTGTACGGCTCGTCGCCCAACGTCGCGAAGCCGGGCGGCCGCTTCGTGTGCCCCCCGGGCGGCATCTCGGTGGACGGCAGCGCGGGCCTCGTGAAGGCGAAGACGCTGCAGATCCTCGGCGCCGACCTCGCCGAGAGCTTCCCCGTCGCCGACGCCGCCGAGCCGGGCACCGTGCTCATGCTGACGGGCGACGCCGACGGCCGGCTGTGCGTGGCGGACGAGGCGTACAGCCCGCGCGTCGCGGGCGTCGTGAGCGGTGCGAACGGGCTCGACGCCGCGGTCGTGCTCAAGGGCGCGAGCTTCGAGGGCGACGGCCACGCGCCGGTCGCGCTGTCGGGCCGGGTGTGGGTGAAGTGCGACGCGTCGCGCGCGGCGATCCGCGTCGGCGACCTGCTCACGACCTCGGATGTGCCGGGCCACGCGATGCGCGCGAGCGACCGCGAGCGCGCGCACGGCGCGGTGCTCGGCAAGGCGATGACGGCGCTCGAGGAAGGCATGGGAATGGTGCTCGTTCTCGTGAACCTGCAGTGAGGGCGCCGCGCCTCTTCGCGGCGCTCGCCTTCGCCGTCACGACGGCGCTCGCCGGCGCCGCACACGCGCAGACGATCGCGGGCGCGCCGCCCGCGCTGCGCGATCCCGCGGCCGCGGGGATGTGCGGCGTCGCCGAGCCGATCCGCGTGAAGGACGTTCCGGACGGGAACCAGGTGCAGGCCGGTGCGCTCGTGATCCAGCCGACGTGGGACGCGACGATCACGAGCCGGCCGGGCTGGCAGGCCGTGATCCAGCAGGCGATCAACGAGTGGCAGGGCACGATCCTCGACAACGGCTGCAGCCGGAACCCGCTGCCCATCTACTTCCGCGCCGTGCCGCTCGGCGGCTTCCTCGGCTTCACGCAGTCACTCGTCTACCTTTCGAACGGCTGCATGTTCGCAGACACGATCGGATTCGATCCCGCGTTCACGTGGTTCGTGGACTCGACGCCGGCGAACAGCAGCGAGTTCGACGGCACCTCGCCGGCGCCCGCGGGCTTCGACCTGCTCACGGTCGCGCGCCACGAACTCGGGCACGCGGTCGGCTGGGGCTTCCAGACGCCGACGAACAACCTGATGTCGGGCTCCACCTTCGATGCGAATCGTCTGAACGTCCCGGTCGGCGGCGGCACGGGCATGCACACGGACTCGACGTGGACGCACGGCGGCCTCATGGACCCGGCAGTGCCGCAGAGCGTCCGGCGCGCGATCGCGCTCTATCCCGACGCGGCGATGATCGCGCGCGCGTACGGCGGCAACATCCCGATGACGTTCGTGGATCCCACCGTCGGCGGCGCCGGCGCGGGCACGGCCGCCGATCCCTACCAGTCGTTCGCGATCGCGAATTCGTTCGCGCCCGCGGGCTGGCCGCTGCTGCTCGCGAACGGCAGCGTGAGTCACGTCGTGAACGGCTACCTGACCGGCATCGCACGGACCTGGATGGCCGCGCGCGGCGGCGCGAGCGTCGTCGCGCCCTGAGCGGCCAGCCCCCCGACATTCCGGAGATCACGCCATGACGTCCGACCTTCGATCGCTCCGCCCCGTCGCCGTGGCACTGGCGCTCGTCACGTTCGTGCTCGCCGCCGGCGCCGCGCTCGCCGACGCGCCGTCGTTCGGTTCCGCCGGCGCGTCCCGCGAGCGCGCGCCGGACGCGGCGCCCCTCGCGCCCGCGCGCAGCGACGCGGAAGGCCGATGCGACGTCACGCCGCCCATCGTCGTCAAGGACCTGCGCACGCCGGATCGGATCCAGGCCGGCGCGCTCGTGATCCAGCCGACGTGGGAGTCCACGATCACGTCCCAGGCGGGCTGGCAGGCCGTGATCCAGCAGGCGATCAACGAATGGCAGAGCCGGATCCTCGACTGCGGCTGCATCCAGAACCCGCTGCCCATCTACTTTCGCGCTCGCTCGCTCGGAGGCCCGCTCGCGCGCACGCAGCCGCTCGTGTTCGCGAACGGCTGCATCGCGTCGGACACGATGACGTTCGACCCCGGCTGGTCGTGGTTCGTGGACCCGACGCCGGCCGACGACAGCGAACACGACGGCCCCTCGCCGCCTCCCGGCTACGACCTGCTGACGACCACGCGGCACGAACTCGGGCACGCGATCGGCTGGACGTCGGCCGCGGCCACGATTCCGCTGCTGGACGGAGCGACGTTCGATCCGAACCGGCTCAACATCCCGACGACGAGCGGAACCGGCCTGCACGTGGACCCGACGTGGATCGCGGCCGACCTCATGACTGCGACACTCGGGACGTACGAACGCCGTTCGATCTCGCTCTACCCGGACGCCGCGCTGATCGCGCGAGCGTACGGCGGCAGCATCCCGATGACGTTCGTGGATCCGAACAACCCGGTCGCGGGACTCGGCACGGCGCAGAACCCGTATCGCTCGCTCGCGACCGCGAACGCTTCGGCGCCGGCCGGCTGGCCGCTGCTGCTGTCGAACGGCGGCGTGAATCACGTCACGTCGGGCTACTTCAGCCCGATCGGCCGCACCTGGCAGGCCGCTCGCGGCGGGGCGAGCGTCGTCGCGCCGTAGCGTCGATCCCTCGTCGCGCGGCGCGCCGGAACGATCCTCCCGGCGCGCCGCTCGCTTTTCGGGGCGCGCGACGACGGCTCCGCGCGCTACGCTCGCCGCGACCCCGCCGTTCGAACGCCAGGAGGCTCGCGATGTTCATCTGCCAGTGGCACCTCGATCTCGTGTACGGCAAGCAGTCGGAAGCACTCGCGGTGATGCGCGCGTGGGGCGCGGACAAGTTCGCGCACTCCGAGTTCCGCCGCGCGAAGTCCGCGCGCCTGCTCGTGGGCGCAATCGGATCGTCGGCCTCGCACGTCGTGGACGAGTACGAGTTCGAGTCGCTCGCCGACTTCGAAGCCGGCCTCGCGGGCATGAGCGACCCGCGCTTCCGCGCGCACAGCGACCGGCTCGCGCCGTTCGTCGTACCCGGCAGCCAGAAGTGGGTCGTGCTGCGCGTCGTCTGACGCAGCCCCGGGCCGGCGTCATCCCACGGGCGACACCGCGAATCACGAGGGTGTCTCAATCGCCGGCGACGCCGCCCGCGCGGCGACCGCCCCCGGCGATGACGGCACGGGTGACGGTCGCGCAGGCGCGAGCGAGCTCAGCGCGTGCTTCAGCCGAACCTCGACCGGCTCGCCCTCGAGCGCGTCGCACGTTCGCGCCAGGGCCCGCGCCCTCTCGAGCGAGCAGCCGAGATGCCGCAGCCACGGAATGACGCTGCGATCGGGGTCGTTCTCGCGTGCCTCGCGTGCCTCGCGTGCTGTGCGTTCGCGCTTCGCTTCGGCCGCGCGCTCGCGCTTCGTGTTCATGAAGCGCTCGCCGAGAGTTTGCTCGGCTTCGTACTGATTGTGGGTTCGGCAGCGAAGCCTGAGATTGCCGACGGTCGAAGCGCCGCCCTTCGCGATCGGCGTGACGTGATCGAGTTCGAGGCGCGTGCGTGAGTCGCAGCGCTCGCCGTTCGTGCCGACGAACGTGCAGCGCGAGCCATCGCGAGCCCACACGGCGCGCTTCACTTCGGCCGGCACGTAGCGCGACTTGCCGTCGCTCGTGCGCCGACCGGGACGCGTCGTCTCCGCGCAGCGCCGCTTCTCGAGCTGCGCAATCAGCGCATCGAGCGCCCGATCGAGCACCTGCGCGACGTTCTTGTCGGGGATGGCGTGACTCAGAAGCTCGCGCGCGTGCTCGAGCTTGCGCTGCGTGTCGCCCGAGATCGTGACTTGAAGCGCGAAGCGCTCCGGGGCGAGCGGCGTCGTTCTCGCCGCCGATGCGACCTCAACATGCTGCGTAGCATGTTCGCACTTCGTGTTCGCAACGACTTGCGCGCTCACTTTTCGCCCCGGGGCGAAAACGGTCGTCACGGCGGCTCTGGCCGGCGGCAGCGCCACGAGCGTCGTCGGGACGTCGGGCTTCGGGAATCGCTCCGCGAGCAGTTGTTCGACGTCGGCCCGCGTCCCGTTGCTCGCGGCATCGATCAGAGCCTCTGCGTTCGCCCCCGTGAGATGCGGGGCGAGCAGCAGCGCCGTGCTCAAGTTCAGGCGGCCGTCGGCGAGCCGGTCGAAGATCGCGGGAAAGCGGCGCGCCGTGTTCGCGACGCGAGTTCGCTTGTAGGCCATGTCGTCCGAGAGCTTGAGCACGCGCACGCAGTACTCGTGCATGGAGGGATAGCCAGCCGGGGCGTAGAGCCTGCGGGCGTCGAACTCGCCGATCAGCGCGACGACTTCGGCGAGCGCGGCGCGCTCGTCGGCCGAGCGAGTGGCGAGGCGATGGGTGAGCGTTTCGTCGGCCAGGTGCGACAGCGTGCATTTCTTCACGGCGCAACTCCGCCGGGGGCGGATCACGCGGGGGCTGTGTGCTGTTCATAGCACGCGTGTTTTCGGGCGTCGTGCGTGCGCGCCATTGCCCGATCGCCACGCGTCGAGAGATCGGGAGAGCATTCGTGCGCTGGAGCATCCGTCGGGACGCCAGCGACGTTTCAGTGCGGCACCAGGATTCGCTCCGCGACTGTCTCCGCGCGTGTCTGAAATTGGCGTCAAGAGCAATCGGTGCGGCCCGCGAAAACGCGGCTCGACGCCGGAGCCCCCGCTACAGGAACCGGCGCCCGCTATGTTGTGCGCATGCCGCACCCGGGTGCCTGCATCGGACGGAACTCTGAATGCGGAAGAAGCGTCCCAGCACGCAGCGCCAGTGAAGTCGGGAGGCCGCGGCCCATCCGGGAGGATCCGATGAATCAACCGACCTCTGTCTCTCGCACCGAGTACGCCCTCATCGCGCTCGGAGGGATGATCACTCTCGTGCTCCTGTCGTTGCTGCTCTACTGGACGTGCGGGGAACCGCCGGACGGACGAGTCGCCACGCGGTTCGTCTGGCACTGGCTGGAACTGATCTTCCTGGGTGCCGTCACGGGCGCGGTGGCGATTTCCGCGGCGCTGGGCTCCCTCGGCACTCGCCGCTTCGTGAATCACATCCCGCTCGGCGCTTCGTGGTGGGAGTTCGTCGTGACGGGCGCCGTGAGCTTCGGTCTGTTCCTCGTCCTGGCGTGCACGGCGGCCGCCGGCCTGCTCGGCCTCGCGCTGCTTCCCGTCAAGGTCCTCACCGAGTACGTCCTCGGCGCCCACGCGAGCCTGTGGAGTGCCGTGGTGTCGGTGCCGGTGCTGTTCCTATTCGTGACCGTCCCGTTCGGGATCGCCTACGCGACCTTGTGCGCCCAGCGGCGTGGCGTGATCGAGTTTCGCGGTCGCCGGATCCTCGACGCGACGCCCATCGTCCTCGACGGCGGATCCCTCGGACTGCTCGCGTACCTGAGCGCGTCCGTCCTGCTCACGGGATCGGCGGAGGGCTACACCTTGTACGGCACCTGCCGGTGGATCGCGCTGCTGCAGGCGCTCGCAGGGAAGCTACTCGAGTTCGTGATCGCGGGCGTGGGCCTCGGACTGATCCTGAACCGGATGACGGCGCACTGAGCGCCGTCTATCGCATGCTCGACAACGCCCTCCCGCCGTCGATCGAGTACGTGACGCCCGTGACCCAGCCGGCGTCGTCCGACAGCAGGTACAGGATCAGCTTCGCGACCTCGTCGACGCCGCCGACGCGTCCGATCGGGTGCGTGCTCTTGCCGCGCTCGAGGAAGCCGTCGTAGTCGGCGACCGCCTTCGTCACCGTGTGCAGTTCCGTCACGACCACGCCGGGGTTGATCGCGTTCACGCGCACGCCGTGCGGCGCGAAGTCGAGCGCCGCGCAGCGCGTGAACTGGTCGACCGCGGCCTTGCTCACGCAATAGGCGAGCAGGTTCGCATACGGCCTCACGCTCGCGACCGACGACAGGTTCACGATCGAACCCTTGCGCTTGAACAGCTCCGGGGCCGCCGCGCGCGTCAGCAGGAAGATCGAGCGCACGTTCGAGTCCATCATCCGATCCCATTCGGCCGTCGCGGTGTCGTGCGCGCCGCCGTTGCCGAGCACGCCCGCCGCGTTCACGAGCCCGTCGAGTCCGCCGAAACGTTCGACGACCGCCTTGACCCAGCGGGCGCACGTGCCTTCGTCGCGCACGTCGCCCTCGAGCGGCAGCAGTTCCCGGCCCTCGGCGCTCCACTCGCGCACGAGTTCCGCGAGGCGGTCCTGCCGCCGCCCGCACACGGCGAGCTTCGCGCCCTCGGCGGCGAGCGCGCGCGCCGTCGCGCGCCCGATTCCGCTCGTCCCGCCCGTCACCATCACGACCTTGCCATTGAAGCGCATTGCGTTCGTCTCCTGCTCCGGAGTCTCCGCGCCACCGCGGCGCGCGTGCCGATTCGAGCGCGGCCAGAGTAGCGCGGCGGACGGGCTGCCGCATCCGCGCTCGCGCGCAGGGCACGCCCTCGCCGCGGCCTCGCGGGCGCGGCGCGTACGTGGCGCGACGCGCCGTTCGCGCGGTCGCGCACGCGCCGGCCGGCGGGTGCGCGATCGCGTCTTGACCCCCCGTTCGCGAGGCTGTTAATACGTCGTCCGACCTCGGCGTCACGCGGCGCGGTCGCGGCCTCGACCGGCCGGCTCCGCGCTCCACACTTTCCAGGGACGGTTCATGCCGCTCGTCGAGCTCGGGGGCGCCCTGCTCGCGGGCGCCGTCTGGGGGCTGTGCTCCGCGGCGATCCTGCCGGCGCTGCCGCGCCCGGTGCGGCTCGGACTGTCCTCGGCGTCGCTGCACGACGCCGCGCGCGCGCTCGCCGTCGCCTCCTCGCTCGCGCTCGCCGGCGCGGGCGGGCGCGCGCTCGCCGGCGTTCCGCCCCGCCCGCTCGAGTGGTGGCCCGGGCTGCCGGGCGATCCGTTCACGATCGGCGCGGACGCGCTCGCCGCACCTTTCCTGCTGCTCACGGGCGTCGTCGCCGCCGCGGCGTTCGCGGCGAGCGGCCGCTCGGGCGACGGCGCGCGGCGCGGCGAACGCGCGCGGCTCGCGCTCACGGCGGGCTTCGTCGCCGCGCTCGCGACGGCGATCGGCGCCGAGCACGCGCTGCTCTTCCTGCTCGCGTGGGAGGGCATGACGCTGCTCTCCGCCCTGCTCGTCGCGAGCGACACGCAGAGCGCGCGGTCGCGGCAGGCGGCGTACGTGTACCTGACGCTGTCGCAGATCGGCGCGGCCTGCCTCGCGTTCGCGCTGCTTCAGCTCTCGGTCCGCGCGGGGTCCTTCCGCTTCGACGACCTCGCGGCGACGCTCGCGCTGCTGCCCGCGCCCGAGGCGCACCGCATCGTGTGGCTCGCCTCCTTCGGCGCCGCGGTCAAGCTCGGTCTCGTGCCGCTGCACGCGTGGCTGCCGCTCGCCCATCCCGAGGCCCCGGCGCCGGTGTCGGCGATCCTCTCCGGCGCGATGGTGAAGGCGGGGCTCTACGCCCTGCTGCGTTTCGGCTGGCAGCTCCCCGTCGCGCCGCCGCCCGCGTGGGGCACCGTGCTCGTGCTCGCGGGCGCGCTCACGACGCTCGTCGGCGCGCTCGCGGCCGTGGTCGAGAGCGATGCGAAGCGCCTGCTCGCCTTCTCGACCGTGAAGCACGCCGGGCTGCTCGCGCTCGCGCTCGGCGTCGCGGCGCGGCTCGCGGCGGACGGCCGCACGGAACTCGCGAGCCTCGCGCTCGCGGCGTGCCTGTACCACGCGTTCGGCCACGGCGTCGCGAAGGCGGCGGCGTTCCTGTCGGTCGGCGGCGCCGTCCACGCCGCGCACTCGCGCGACCTCGAGCAGCTCGGCGGGCTCGCGAAGCGCCTGCCGCTCACGTCGGTCGCGGCGCTCGTGTCGGTCGTGGCGCTCGCCGGCGCACCGCTGTTCTCGTGCTTCGCCGGCGAGTGGATGCTTTTCCAGGCGATGATCCTCGGCTACTCGGCGGGCAGCGGCGAGCTGCGGCTGCTCGTGCCGTTCGCGGGCGCGGGGCTCGCGCTCGCGACCGCGCTCGCGGCGGCGGCGCTCGTGAAGCTGTACGGCATCGCGTTCCTCGGCCGCCCGCGCACGCCCGCCGCCGCCGAGCCCGCGCGCGAGCGGCGCGGCGCGACGGCCGGCGCGCTCGCGCTCGCCGCGCTCGTCGTCGCGTGGGGCGC
>JBGAOA010000006.1:0-87128 GCA_044222065.1 Candidatus Eiseniibacteriota bacterium | reverse complement strand
CGCGAGCGACTCGTCGAGGCGTCCGAGCGCCCGCAGGGCGTTGCCGCGCGTGTTGAGCGCCGCGGCGCCGCGCGGGTCGAGTTCGAGCGCGCGCGCCGCCGCGGCCAGCGCCTCGTCGTTGCGGCCCAGGTCCTGGAGCGTCGCCGCGAGGTCGGCGTGCAGCACGGCGGCCCCGGGCTCGGATTCGATCGCCGCGGCGAACAGCCGCGCCGCGTCCTCGCGCTCGCCGTCCGCGAGCGCCACGCGCGCGAGCCCGTGCAGCGCGGCGGCGTTTCCGGGCTCGCTCGCGAGCACGGCGCGGAACAGGCCCGCCGCGCGCGCGGCATCGCCCGAGCGCAGCCGGTCGCGCGCGGTCTGGAGCGTTTCTCGGAGCGCGCTCGTGGGGCTCATCGTTCGCGATCTCGTCCGTGAGTGGGAAGGGCGCGGCGAGTATGCCAGCGGCGCGCCGGTGCCGGAAGCGGCGCGCTCACGCGGAGTCGCTCCGCGGGCGCGGCGCGCCGCGGAAGAGCCGCGCCTCGACGAAGTGCAGGCCGACGTCCGCGCCGGTCTTGAGCGCGATGAACAGCGGCAGCGCCTGCTGCGGCGCGGACGAACCGAAGATGATCGCGAGGTGCATCGGGAGGATGCGCAGGTAGGGATAGAACATCAGCGTGCCGAGATTCGGACGCCGCTGGGCGAGATCGTTGCCGCCCGCGCGCACGAGCGGGCCGGCGTGCGCGTAGCCGAACGCCGCGACGTTCGCGAGCACGGGGATCAGCACGCCCGTCGGCATCGGACCGCCGAGCGCGTTCGAATTCAGGAAGAACGCGTACGCGAGGTGGAAGAAGCCGTAGTGAAACGCGAAGAACGTCGCGGTGCTCACCTGCCCCGCGCGCGTCGCGGGGACGGGCCGGTTCCCCGACCGGAGCCCCTCGGTCGTGAAGTCCTTGAGGCTCAGCATGCGGATCACGTTCGCGGCGCCGAGGATCACGCTCTGGCCCCAGTAGACCCACATGACGGGCTTCGCGGGCCATTGCTGGACGAGCGCCCCGAGCAGCGTCAGCGCGTTGCCCGCGACGATCCAGAGCAGCGCGGGGTCGCGCCACGGGGACGGCGCCTCGTACTCGGCGACGGGCAGCGTCGTCGCTTCGGCCGAGATCGTCGGCGGCGAATCGGACGTCGGACTCGAGCGGCGGCGGCCCATGCGATCCCTCGCGGCGTGGCGCTTCGCGGCGCGCGCCTCCGGCGGCGCCGCGGCGATCACTACCACATCGGCGGGCGGCGCGCGGGATCGCGGCGCGCCGCCCGCGGCGTCCGCTCAGTCGGCGATCGCTGCGATCCGCCGGTCGAGTTCGGACTCGTCGAGCCGGTACGGCAGGTAGTCGCGCACGCGGCCGTCGCGCCCGATGAACACGAACGTCGGCGTGCTCGAACCGCCGTAGCGCTCCATCGAGGCCGTGCTGATCACGCGCGGGATCGCGCCGACGTCCCGGTAGGTCGCGTTCCACACGCTGTCCACGTACGCCTTCTCGGCCGTGCGGTCGTCCTCGTAGTAGCGCGTGAGCGCGACCACGTCCACGCCCTTCGGCGCCCAGCGCTCGACGGCGCGCGCGAGCGTCGCGGACTGCGCCGAGCAGTCACCGCACGTCGCGCGCCACACGAACAGCACGACCGGCCGGCCGCGGTGCGAGGCGAGCGGCTTCGGGCTCTCGCCGATCCAGTCCTCGACCGCGAGTTCGGGCGCCCGCTCGCCGCGCAGCGCGATCAGGTTCCGCCGCTTGTGGAGCCGCGAGCGGAACGAGACGGGCTTCGCGTAGCGTGCGAGGCAGTCGTCGAGGTACGCCGCCGCCGCGCGCTTCCCGCGGGCGCGTTCGCGCACCTGCGCCTCGACCTCGACGCCGGCGCCGAGCGCCGTCGCGAGCTTCGGCTCGAGCGCGAGGTCGGCGCCCGCGGCGAGCCGCGCGTCGCACTCGCGGCACACGTCGGCGGCGTAGCGCGCCGCCTTCGCGGGTTCGCCGAGCATGAACGCGCCGCGCGCGACCCAGCCGAGCGCTTCGAAGTAGTTCGAGTCGCGGCCGGCCCTGCGGCCGTACACCTCGAGCAGCGATTCGGCGCTCAGGAGGTCGGCGGCCGAGAGTTTGTTGCGGATCGCGGCGACGGGCGACGCGGGAAGGGCGGCGGGTTCGGCGGCGCGCGCGGGCGGCGCGAACGCCGCGGCCGTGAGCGCGAGGAGGCAGGCGAACGAGTGCGGTTTCATGCGGAGTCTCCGGGGAACGCGGCGGGCGCAGCTTGGACGCGCGGAGCGGCGCCGGGGTTGGGCGGTGCACGGCGCTCGCGATGGAACGGCGCGGCGGCGCGAGACCGCGCGATCGGGGGATCGCCTCGATCGGAGCCGGAGGCGCGGCTATGCTGCCGGCGCCGGGCGCTTCCACCGCCCCGATCCCTCCGATGACCCGCCCAATCCCCTTCCGTCTCCGCGCCGCCTCGGCCCTGCTCCATCCACTGCTGTCGCTCGCGCTCGCCGCCGCGACCGCGCGCGCGGCGGACACGGGCTCGATCCGCGGCCGCGTCGTGGACCGCACGACGCGCCAGCCGATCGCGCAGGCGACCGTCGCCGTGCTCGGCACGCCGCTCGGCGCGCTCACGGGCGACGACGGCGGGTTCGAGATCGCGCGCGTTCGCGCGGGCACGCACCGCGTGCGGGCGCTGCGCATGGACTACCCGCCAGTCGTGCTGTCGGACGTCGTCGTGACCGCGGGCCGCACGACGCAGGCCGACTTCGAGCTCGACGTCGCGGCCGTGAAAGCCGGCGAGGTCGAGGTGCGCGCGAAGGGATTCGCGAAGCCGGCCGACGTGCCGACGACGAGCTACGCGCTCTCGTACGAGGAGATCCGCCGCTCGCCCGGCGCGATCGGCGACGTCCTGCGGCTCGTGCAGAGCCTCCCGGGCCTCGCGATGGCGAACGACCAGCGCAACGACCTGATCGCGCGCGGCGGCAGTCCGAACGAGAACCTCACGCTCGTGGACAACGTCGAGTTCCCGACGCTGAACCACTTCGCCGCGCAGGGCACGTCGGGCGGGCCGATCAGCATGCTCGACAACGAACTCGTGCGCGATGCGACGTTCCTCGCGGGCGGCTTCCCGGCCGCGTACGGCGGGCGGCTCTCGAGCGTGCTCGAAGTGCGACTGCGCGACGGCGACCGCGAGCGCTTCCGCTCCGAGACGGTTGTGAGCGTCGCGGGCGCGGGCGCGCTCGCCGAGGGGCCCCTCGGATCGCGGGGCGCGTGGATCGGCTCGGTGCGCCGCAGCTATCTCGACCTGCTCGCGGACTCGTTCGGCCTCGCCGCGATCCCGCACTACACGAACTGGCAGCTGCGCGGCAGCCTCGAGCCCGGTCCGCGAGACCGCGTGTGGTTCGTCGCCGTCGGCGGCCGGGACGACATCGCGCTCGAACCCGATCCGGCGGACCTGGACGATCCGAACGAGGACCGCATCACCGATCGCGGCTGGCGACAGATCGAGGGCGTGAACTGGCAGCACCTGCTCGGCGCGCGCGGCTGGACGACGCTCGGCGTGTCGGACGCGGTCGGCATCTACGAGGTCGAGGCGTTCTCGAAGGAACTCGGCGGCGCGCGCTCGTTCCGCAACGCCTCGCTCGAGGGCGAGACGACCGTGAAGCTGGACGCCGCCTACCGCAGCCCGCGTTTCGGCGACTGGAAGGCGGGCGCGCGGCTCCAGCGCACGCGCAACCACTTCGCCGTCGAGCAGCCGTTCGGCACGCAGAATCCGTTCTCGTCCGACACGGCGCGCGTGAACGAGATCGCGCTCGACCTCGAGAGCGGCGAGTGGAACCCCGCGGCGCACGCCCAGGCGACCTGGCGGCTCGGCGCGCGCGCCGACGCGACGCTCGGCGTGCGCGCGGACCGCTTCGGCGCGATCGCGGCGACGACGCTCGATCCGCGCGCCGGGCTCACGCTGCACCTCACGCCGGCGTGGGACGTGAATTTCTCGGCCGGGCGCTTCCACCAGTCGCCGCCGCTCGCGCTCGTCGAGGCGTACGACGTGAACCGGCGCCTCGATCCGATCCGAGCCGACCACCTCGTCGCGGGGCTGCAGTTCCTGCCGCGCCCCGACCTGCGGTTCACGCTCGAGACGTACGCGAAGACGTACGCGCGCTATCCCGTGAGCCGCGACTACCCGACGCTGTCGTTCGCGAACACGGGCGACACGTACGCGCTCTACGGCCTGCTGCTGCCGCTCGCGAGCGCCGGCTCCGGGCGCGCGCGCGGCGTCGAGTTCTACGCGCAGAAGAAGCTCACCGGGCGCTGGTACGGCCAACTCTCGTACGCGTACTCGCACGTCGAGCACCGCGCGCTCGACGGCGTGCTGCGGCGCGGCGCGTTCGACTCGCCGCACAACGCGACCGCGATCCTCGGCTGGATTCCGACGCCGGACTGGGAGCTGTCCGGGCGCTTCAGCGCGGCGACCGGCCGGCCGTACACGCCGCCGCTCGAGCCCGTCTCGACCCAGCAGAACCGCTACGTGCTCGACCTCGCGCGCGTGAACGGCGTGCGTGCGCGCGACTACCGGCGGCTCGACCTGCGCGTGGACCGGCGCACGCGCACGTTCGGCGCGAACGTGACGTGGTTCTTCGAGGCGCAGAACGTGCTCGACGAGCGCAACGTCTTCCAGTACGTCTGGAACGCCAAGACGCGCTCGCTCGCCGCCGTCGAGCAGATCCACTTCTTCCCCGTCGGCGGCGTCACGATCGCGTTCTGAGCGCCGGCCATCGGCTTCCGAAAACGGCCGGTCCGCGCGCGGCCCGCGTGCGAGACTGCGCGGAGCTCACTCGGACGCACCGGCACCCGGAGGACTCCCGATGGAACGCGACTACGTGCTCGGCACGCACGACGCCGAACTCGAACGACTCGGACTGCAGCACCGCGTGTGGCGCCCGCGCGCGAGCGACGCGTGGCGTCGCGCGGGGTTCACGGCCGGCCAGACGCTGCTCGACGTCGGCTGCGGCCCCGGCTACGCCGCGCTCGACCTCGCCGAGATCGCCGGGCCCGCGGGGCGCGTGATCGGCGTGGACCGCTCGCGGCGCTACCTCGACGCGTGCGAGGCGATGGCGCGCGCGCGCGGCCTCGCGAACGTCGAGACGCACGAACTCGACCTCGACGAACGCGAGCTGCCGCCGTTCGTCGCGCACGGCGCGTGGTCGCGCTGGGTGTACGCGTTCGTGCGCGAACCGCGCCGCGTGCTCGAGCGCGTCGCGGCGCGGCTCGCGCCCGGCGGCGCGATGGTGCTGCACGAGTACGCGGACTACCGGTCGTGGCGCGTGTCGCCCGTGCGCGAGGAGTTCGAGTCGTTCGTGCGCGAGGTCATGGCGTCGTGGCGCGAGAGCGGCGGCGAGCCCGACGTCGGGCTCGCGCTCCCGGGCTGGCTCGAAGCGCTCGGCTTCGAGCTGCGCGAGGTGCGTCCGATCGTCGAGGTCGCGCGCCCCGGCGACTTCCTGTGGCAGTGGCCGCTCGCGTTCGTGAACGTCGGCCTCGACCGGCTCGTCGAGCTCGGCCGCATCGAACCCGCGCGCGCCGACGCCGTGCGGCGCGCGTTCGCCGAAACGGGCTCGGCGCCCGGCGGCTTCACGCTCACGCCGCTCGTGCTCGAGATCGTCGCCGTGAAGCGGCGGCCGTAGCGCGGCTCAGCGCGCGACGACGAGCCGCCGCATCGCGCGCTCGCCGCGCGCGCGCAGCTCGAGCGCGTACACGCCCGGCGCGAGGCCGCGCAGCGCGCCGCCGAGCGCGAGCGTGTGGTGGCCCGCCGCGAGCGGCCCGGCGAACGGCCGCGCGACGACGCGGCCCGCCGCGTCCACGACCGCGAGCGCGACGTCGTCCGCGCGCGCGAGCGTGACCTCGACGCTCGCCGCTGACGACGCCGGGTTCGGCCGCGGCGCGGACAGCGCGAGCGCGCGCACCGCCGGCGGCGGGCCCGCGTCCGCGTTGAGCGGCAGCGCGCGGATCACGACGTCGTCCAGGTACACGGGCAGCGTGCCCGCGTGGTTGTAGATGTCGATCGCGAAGCTCCCGGCCGTGCCCTGCAGCATCGGCTCGGCGTCGAACACGTCCACGGTCCAGCCGGCGGGCTCGCCCGACGCCTCGGGCCACACCTTCGCGCGCAGGCGCGTCGTCGCCGCGGTGGCCTGCTCGACGCGGTAACGCACGCGGTAGCGCACGTGGTCGAGGAGGCCGCCGGCGATCGGGTTCGTGCCGAACGCGAACTGCGTCTCGGCGCCGTCGATCTCGCGCCACAGTCCGAGATCCTCGGGCCACGCCCACGAGCCCTTGAGGAACACGGCGTAGCCCTGTCCGAAGGGCAGGTACTCGTGCAGCGTTCCGCCGTTCTGCCGCACGTAGAAGCCGATGCCCTGGTGCGCGACGTCCTCGAACTCCATCGTCGCCTCGACCTCGACGTCGGTGGCCGAGAACCCCGGCAGGATCATGCGCGCGACCTGGCTCGTGTGACCGTTCAGCCGCGCGCGTCCGCCCTGCACGTCCCACGTCGTCACGTGCACCGAGCCCGGGAACCACGGCCCGGGCCAGGGCGAACCGTCGGGCGACTGGAAGTCCTGCGCGTAGGGAAGTTCGGAGGCGTGCGCGGCGGCGGCGCACGCGAGCGTCGCGAGCGCGAGTGCGGGAACGCGGAACATGCGGGGCTCCTCGGCGGGGGCCGGAACGAGGATCGCGACGCGGCGCGGCGTCGCGCGTGAGCGAGTGTGCGCATCCTATCGGCGCGCGGCCGCGATCGCGCGAACGGAATCGCGCCGGGATCCGACCGCGCGGCGGCCGGGAACTGGCCTCTCCCCGGTCCGGGATTCGCCGGACCGGGCGACCCGAGGCGGCCGCGCATTCGGCACGCCGCCGCACGCCGGAATGCCGCGCGTGCGCTCGGAATGCGGGCCGGACGCGGGTTTCGCGCTCGCGATTGCACGCGCCCGGCGCCCGCCCCCCGGCGGCCTGCATCTTGCAGCGAGGGCCGCCCGCACAGGAGTGCGCCGGCGCAGCGGAAGCCGGCCGAAACGGACGTTCGAACGCGAAGGGACCGCCCGGGCCGAAGCGCGATCCCTTCGGGCGCCCGCGTACCGGCATCGCCGGGCCGCGGACGGCGTCCCCCTCGCATTCACGCCGCCGGTCGCGCGAGGCCGGCGTCGCCAACAAGGAGCCCGCGATGTCCTCCCTGCTCAAGAGCCTGCTCGGCAATGACTCCAAGAAGTCGGCGACCCCCGAGGAAATGCGGGCGATCCTCAGCGAGATGCAGAAGGAACGTCAGCGCTACGCCGAACTGCTCGAGCAGTCGGCCACTGCGACGGCGCGTCTCGAGGCGCTCGCCGCGCCGCTCGCGAAGGCGACCGACGACGTCGAGTCGGTGAGCGAGCGCATCGAGAGCACGGAGAAGCGCTTCGAAGCGCTCGTGAAGCTCGGCACGATGTACGAAGGGCTCGACGACCGCGCCCAGGGCCTCGCGCAGGCCCAGCAGCTCGCGGACGCGAAGATCCTGTCCATCCTCGAGAGCGCGCAGAAGGTCCAGGACGACCTCGCCGACCTCGCCTCGAAGGTGGACCACGCGAACAGCCTCAAGGACCAGCTCCAGGCGTTCCTCGACGTCGAGAAGCCGTTCCAGCAGATGCGCGCCGACTCGGAACTGATCCGCAAGGACGTCGAAGGCGCCGGCGAGCGCGCGGCGCGGCTGCGCGAACAGCATGAGCGGCTTCAGGACGCGCACAAGCTCGCGCTCTCGAAGATGGAGGCGCTCGACCGCCGGCGCGACGACCTGTCCCGCTCGCTGACCGACAAGGAACGCCGCATCGGCGGCGTCGAGGAGGCCGTGAAGGCGCTCGACGGCGTGCAGCACGGCGTGGACGAGGTGCGGCGCGAGATGGGCTCGCTCAAGTCGCTCGGCGACGCGGTGTCGCGCAAGATGGCCGCGCTCGAGGCGCAGCGCGAGTCGGTGGACCGCGCGCTCGCCCAGGCGGAGCGGCTCGACGTCGCGATGCGCCAGATCGACGCCGGCCTGCGCCAGCAGAAGGACAACGAGCGCACGCTCGCCGAGATGCAGGAGTCGCTCGCGAACGCGCGCCAGCTGCACGAGACGGTCGTCGAGCGCTCGGGCGAGATCTCGAAGCTCCAGCGCGAGATCGACGACAAGGTCGAGGCGAACCGTCACTCGCTCGCGGCCGCGACCGACGAGATGAAGAAGACCGTCGGCCGCTTCGACTTCGAGAGCCGCGGGCTCGAATCGGTGACGCAGCGCGTCGCCGACCTGCGCGCCGCGCTGTCGGACGCCGAGTCGCGCTTCAAGGGCCTCGCCGAGTCGAGCGCGGCCGTCGGCCAGCTGCAGAGCCAGACGCAGTCGGTCGCCGAGCGCGTCGCCTCGCTGACGCTCGAGGCCGGCACGCTCGGCCAGGAAGTGACGAAGCTCGACGCGATCCGCCGCGACCTCGACGAGGCCTCGCGCGCGGCGCGCGAGCACGGACAGCAGCTCGCGCGGATCGAGCAGTCGCGCAGCGCGGTCGAGTCCGCGCTCGTGGACCTCGGCCAGCTGCGCGGCGCGCACGCCGCGGTGCGGGACGCCGCGGAGCAGACGCAGCTCGCGCACGACGAGCTCAAGCGCGCGCACGAGGCGCACGCCGAGGTGCGCGGCTGGCTCGCGGGCGTCGAACGCTCGGTCGAGGAGCTGCGCTCGCAGGTCGGCGAACTGAACGCGATGGCGCCGGCGATCCAGCTCGCCGAGCAGCAGGTGCGGCGCATCGGCGATTCGCTCTCGTCCATCGAGGCGCGGCGCGAGCAGGTCGAGACGCTGAGCCAGCGCATGAAGAGCTTCGAAGCGCACGGCGTCGAGCTGGACCAGCGCGGCGACCGCCTCGCCGCCCGCATGGAGGCGGCCGAGCAGCGCGTCGAGTCGCTGAACGAGCGCGCCGAGGACGCCGAGAAGATGTCGCTCCAGGTCACCGAGATCGCGGCGAAGCTCAACGCCGCCGACCGTTCGGCCTCCGACACGCGCCAGAAGGTGGCGGCGATCGCGAAGCGCTGCGACGCGGTCGAGACGCTCGCCGAGAAGACCGCGGCGCTCAAGCAGGAGCTCGAGCAGCGCCAGCAGGCGCTCGCCGAGACGGCGAAGGAGCTGGAACGCGCCACGACCGTGCGGGTCGAGACGTCGAACGTCGCGCAGCAGCTCGAGGCGCTGTCGCAGCAGCTCGCGGCGGCGGTCGCGAAGGCGGACCAGCGCGCGAATGGCGTCGGCCAGGTCGCGCGGCAGCTCGAGGACCGCGCCGCGGCGCTCGGCCAGGTCGAGCAGCGGCTCGACCGCTTCGAGTCGCGGCTCGCGAAGTGGCACCAGGTGGACGAGACGATCGCCCGCGCGCTCGACGACCTCACGGCGCGCCAGAGCACGATCGAGACGCTGCAGACCGATCTCGACCGCATGTTCGAGATGGCCGAGCAGACCTCGGCGCACGTGCGCGAGATCACGTCGGCGCACGACGAGATCGAGAGCGGCCGCGAGCTGCTGCGGCAGGTCACGTCCCAGCTCAAGGACGCGAACGCGCTCGCGGGCACGCTCGAGGAACGCAAGCGCCAGCTCGGCCGGGCCGAGGAACGCCTCGCGCGCGCCGAAGGGCTGCTCGTGGACGTGCGTTCGAGCCTCGAGGCGCTGCAGGCGCAGAAGGCGCTCGTGGACCAGGCGGTCGAGAAGACCGGCTCGCTGCAGTTCCTGCTGAAGCAGGCGGAAGCCGCGATCGACGGGCTGCGCGACGAGCGCCAGACGTCGGCGCGCGTCCAGTCCGCGATGTCGATCGTGCGCGACGAAGGCGCCGTGGACGACGACGAGGACATCGCCCGCGCGGCCTGAGAGCCGCGGACGACACACGACCCCTCGTGCGGAAGGACCCGCGCGAGGGGCTTCGTGTTCCGATCGGAAGCGCTAGCGGAGGGTGCGGCGCACGACGACCGGCGCCGGATAACCGATCGGGCCGATCGGCGTCTCGATCGACGGGCGCAGCTCGAGCCTCAGCTCCGTCGCCGTGCCGCTCGGGCCCGCGATGCCGCGGGCGAGGTCGAACAGCTCGCGCGCGCCGCCGTTCGCGAGCTGCATCAGATCGAGGCTCAGCGTGAGCGGCACGTCGGACGTCGCGCCCGCCGCGATCGCGACCGGCGCCGCGATGCCGCCGTCGAGCGCGCGGCGGTCCTGAACGAACAGCGTCCACGGCATCTCGACCATGCGCACGTTCACGCCGTTCGCGGTCGGATTCGTCGCGCTCACGTGCGCGACCGCCTCGAGCGGCAAGCGCTTCGACGCGATCGCGGCCGCGAGCTTCGCGGCATCCGCGATCCCGAGATCCGAGAACTTCGTGCTCTCGCTCACGCGCACGCCGGCGACGCGCACTTCGGAGACGCGGTCGAACGCGAAGCTCACCTTCTGGAGCGTCGCGAGCTGGTTCAGCGTGGCGCAGCCGGGCAGCGCGGCGAGCGCGAGCAGCGACAGGACGACCATCGATCGGCGCATGCGGGACCTCGGAATCGGAAGTTCACGGCGGGAGCGCGGGCAGCGTAGCCGCTCGCCGCCGCCGGGCGGAAGGGCGGCCCCCTCGCCCGCCCGCGCGCGGCTCAGCGAAGCACGACGAGCTTGCCGCGCGCGGAGGTTTCGCCCGCGCGGAAGCGGTAGTAGTAGACGCCCGGAACGACCGGTGCGCCGCGCGCATCGCGCGCGTCCCAGCGCGCGACGTGCTCGCCCGCGCCGAGCGGCCCGCGCTCGAGCACGCGCACGACGCGCCCGTGGAGATCGAGGATCGCGAGCTCCACCGGCACGGCCCCCGCGCCCACGCCGATCGCGTAGCGCAGCGTCGCGCCCGAGACGAGCGGATTCGGCGTCACGACCGGCGCGGAGGCGCGCGCGCGGGCGGGATCGGGCGCGCCGACGCCCGACGGCGCGCACGCGACCGTCACGTCGCGGAGCACGGGCGACAGCGTGCCGTCGGAGGTCGCGAGCGTCGCGCGGTACTGCAGGTAGCGCGACGACACGCCGACGACCGAGCCGCTCGCCGCGACGGGCGTGAACGCGGTCCACGAGCCGTCCGGCACCGGGGCGTTCCCGACGCGCACCGCGAGCGCCACGCTCGTGCCCGCGGGCGCGTCGGCGCTCCACGAGATCGCGTTCCACGCGACGGCGGCGCCGGCGTCCACGACGCGAGACGTGTACGTGCCGCTTGCCGCGTACGGCGACAGGCGGAGCCAGTCGAGCGCGATCGCGCCGCCTCCGACGCCGAAGTCGCTCGCGAGCGCGCGCAGCGCGCCACCGACCGCGAACGGGATCGAGGCGACGGGCGCGCCGTCCACGGCGAAGTCGAACGTGCCGCCGGTCCAGGCGATGCGGTAGCGGTGAGGCGCGCCGAACCAGCTGCCCGGGATCGCCGTGTTCGTGCCATTGCTCGCGCGCGCGTAGAGCCCGCCGCCCGAGAACGTGCTGAACACCGCCCACGGCGAATTGAAGTCGAAGTCGTTCGCGAAGCCGACGTGCTGGAACGGGTCGCCGCCGAACGTCGCCGAGAACTCGAGCGTTCGGGGCGACGCGAACGCGGCGTCGGTCCCGGCGCGCGCGCCGTCCACCGCGAGCGCGCCCCCGGACACGGCGGCGGCGCCGCCGGCCGCCCACGGCGTGCCCGTCCAGCCCGCGGGCAATCCCGCGCCGCCGAACTCGGAGCCCGCCGCGGGCGCGAGCATCACCTCCCCGTCGGCGGTCGCGCCCGCGTACGCGCCGGCGCCGAACCGGCCGCGCGCGAACTCGGCGCTCGTAGCGTCCGCGACGCACGGCGGCGACGCGGTCGCGAACGTGAGCGGCGCCGCGGGCGGCGCGGGTGACGTCGCCGCGTTCGCCGAGCCGTCGGCCGAGGTGACGCGGTAGTGATACGTCGTTCCCGGCGCGAGGCCCGCGAGTGCGAGCGCGTGCGAGGTGGCGAACGCGCCGTTCGATGCCGAGGCGGAGAGCGCGCCGGCCGACGTGCCGTAGTCCACGCGCGACGTCGCGGGCTCGTCCGTCGTCCACGACACGGTTGCGCTATTGCCGTCCGGCCCGGGCGTTGCGAGCACGTTCGAGATCGCGGGCGCGGTCGTGTCGGAGCCCGCGAGCGCGGTGTCGAACACGACGTCCACCCAGTAGTTGGACGACGCGAACGTGCCCGTCGGGAAGCCGCCCGCGCCGTACGCGTACACGCCGTTCGGGAAGCCGCCCGCCCCGTCCCGCGGCGCGTGCAGCGGCGCGCGGTCCTCGCCGTGCGTCGCGAAGTAGGCTTGAGTCGCGGCGTAATTCCCCTGCGGCATGAGCACGCTCGCGACGTAGAGCGTCTCCGCGGTGACCGGCACTTCGTTGCCGGCGCCGAAGTCCACCTGCTGCCAGCCCGACGCGGTCTCGTTCGCGAACGTCGCCGCGCGCAGGTTCGCGCCGGCGTTCGTCCACAGGTGGCCGACGTGCGTGCCGCCGTTCGAAGGGCCCGGCTTGTAGAAGCGCAGTCCGGTGACGAATCCGCTGCGGTCGGAGCGGAAGCGCACGCCGAGTTCGACCGATTGCGCGTCGCTCGCGGCCGGTCCGCCCGCGCCCTCGAACAGGTGGCACGGGCACACTCCGCCGACGGGCGGATGCACGGTCACGGTGACCCCCGCGCCCGGCGACTCGAGGTTCCCGGAGTCGTCCACCGAGCGCGAGCGGATCGTCGCGCTGCCGGCGCTCGAAGGGGTCCACGCGTAGCTCCACAACTCGCGGCCCTGCGCGGGGTGCCACGTCGCGCCGCCGTCCACGGACACCTCGATGCCGCCGACGCGTCCGCCGGCGTCCGACGCGGCGCCGGTGATGGTGACGAGCGTGCCGGCCGTGACGTCGGCGCCCGCGAGCGGCGAGACGATCGCCGAAGACGGCGGAATCGCGTCGGCCGACGCGCTCGCCGGCACGAGCCCGGGCTGGATCGTCGTCGGCTGGACGCCCATGTCGGCGAACAGGTTCAGCGTCGCCTGCTGCAGCCGCGAATCGGACGGCGTGCCGGGATTGTCGTGCGTCGCGTCGAGCCCCCACGACCACTGCACGGTGCCCGCGCTGAAGACGAGCGCGCCGCTCGGCGCGCGATACATCGTCGCGTGGTGCGTCGCCGTGCCGGAGCCGAACGTCGAGCCGTAGTCCTGCAGCACGGGCACGCCGCTCACGGTCGTCGACGTCACGTGGAACAGGCCCGGCGGACGGAAGCCGTTGTCGGCGTCCTCGTCCCACTCGAAGCCGAGCGTGCCGGTCGCAAACGTCGCGCTCTGCCCGGGCAGCAGCGTCGCGACGCTCGTGTTGCGCCACAGGCGCATCTTGCCGTCGGCCTCGGGCACGACGAGTTCGTTGTTCGTGACGCCGTTCACCTTGAAGATCGTGCCGAGCAGTTCGTTCTCGGGCAGGCCGCCGTCCGCGGGCGGGCTGAAGCGCGGGTCGCGCCACGTGCCCGTCCACACGTTCGCGAGCGGATCGATCTTCGCCCCCGCGTGCGTCTCCTTGTAACAGACGAGCGTGCGGTACGGCGTCCCGCCGGCGTCGAGGCTCGGCTCCCAGCGCGTCTTCCAGAACATCTCGTTGCCGCTGAACACCGCGAGGTTCACGCCGGCGTCGCGCGCCGCCTTCACGTTCGCGCGCTGCTGCGACGACCAGTACTCGTCGTGGCCCACCGAGATGAACACGCCGTGTTCGAGCAGCTCGGCGCCGCGGCGGTCGGTGTCCACGCCGGTGGTGTAGCTGACGTCGTAGCCGTTCGCCTCGAGCCAGCGCACCATCGGGTACGGCGCGCTGAAGAACCACGTCACGATCGCGCCGTCCGGGTAGTTGCAGCAGCGGGTCGTGAACGGACGGTTGTAGCTCACCTTGTAGGCGCGCCCCGCGGGCGAGCCGTTGTAGAGGCTGTTCCCGCCGTACGTGTTGTACGCGTGCCAGGTCTCGTCGTTCGCCTGCAGCAGCAGGTCCGAGCCGCCGTCGTCGTCGCGCACGACGAACAGCACGTGGCTCGCGCGGCCGTCCTCGGGATCCTCGCGCACGAGCTTCGCGACGTAGATCCCCGACACGGCGTCCGCGGGCACGGCCCACGACGCCGACACCGCCCAGTTCCCGCAGTCCACGAGCCCCGTCGCGGGATCGGTCAGCGGCGCGGGCTGCGCCTGCGGCAGCGAGGCGGACGGCTGCACGGTCGCGACCTTGCGCGCGCCCAGTCCGCCGTACCAGCCCATGCGATAGACGTCGATGCGGTAGTCGGCGGCGGGCGTGCCGATCTTGAAGAACACCGTCTCGCCCTGGTTCACGCTGATGTCGGTCGTGAAGCCCTGGATGCTCGGATCGCCCGCGCCCGTGACGTCCCACTCCGAGGACGGGTTCCCGGGCAGCGCGTTCTCGATCGCGATTTCGTTCTGGGCGAAGGACGGCGCGGCGGATGCGGCTGCGAGCGCGACGAACAGCGCGAAGCGCGAGCGCGCGTCGGCGAGGCGGCGGAGCATGAGGCCTCCCACGGACGTGAGGGGAACGGCGGGCGTCCTGGCTTCCGCGGCTCGACCGTGGGGGATCGCGCCGCGACGCCCGGCGATGAAGGTCGCGACGCCGAGAGGCTACGGACGGCCGCCGCGCCTCCACAACTGACAAAGTGGCGAGGCGGCCGTCCGGCGACCGCTCACCGTACGCGCACGATCCGCGCGGCGACGGCGCGCTCGCCCGAGAGCGCGAGGCGTGCGAAGTACAGGCCGGGAGCCGCGTCGCGCCCCTGCTCGTCGCGGCCGTCCCACGTCACGCGGTGCGCGCCGGCGGCGAGCGGGCCCGATGCGATCCGGCGCACCACGCGCCCTCCGACGTCGTGGATCGCGAGCGTCGCCTCGCCGCCGCGCTCGAGCGAGAACGACAGCGTCGCGGCGCCGCGCGACGGGTTCGGCGTCGCGGCGAGCGCGAGCGCGGCCGACGCGGCGCCTTCGTCCGGCACGCCGACAGTGGCCGAGCCGCCGCAGCGGTAGCAGGACGCGTGGCCGGCGTCGTACCCGTACTGCGGCCACGACGTCTGCAGGTCGGCCGTCGTGAGCGGCTGGTTCAGCTCGAACACGTCGAGCCCGGCGTGGTTCAGGAACACGAGGTGCGTGTTCCCGCTCGCGGTGAGGTCGCCCATCGCCGCCATGTCGTCGACGACGTCGCCGGCCGGCATCGGCCAGAACGCGGCGTAGGACGGCCCGTCGTCGGTCACGCGGTACTGCGCGTCGGGGCTCCCGAACGCGAGTTCGCGGGCGCCGCCGAAGCCGTCGAGTTCCGCGATCACCGGCGCCGCGCCGTGCGCGAGCGCGCCGACGTTGTAGACGGCGCCCACGTGCGTGCCGTCGGGACGCATGCGGTGCACGTTGCCGCCGGCGAGGAACGCGAGCCCGAGCGGCTCCGGGTCCGAGACCTTGCCGAACGCCACCCCGTACACGGGGTTCGTCGCGAGGTACGGCCATCCCGTGCGGTCCGCGAGCGTCGCGTGATCCACGAGGTCCACGCGCCCCGCGGTCGTCGCGGTCGCGATCTCGAGATCGCCGTCGCCGTCCACGTCGGCGAGCGAGGCCGGCTCCTCGAACACCGTGCCCGCGATCGAACGCAGCACGCCGAGCGTGCCGTCGTTCGAGTACCAGCGGATCGAGCCGTCGGTGAGCACGACGAGTTCGCGGTGGCCGTCGCCGTCGAGGTCGCCGATCGACGCCGGGCACTTGATGTCGACGGAGACCGTCGTGAACACGGGGAAGCCGGACGCCTCGTTCGCGCCGCCGTCGTAGACGTGCACCTGGTTCCCCGCGCACGCGACGATCTCGGCGCGCGCGTCGCCGACGAGGTCGCCGAGCGAGACGTGCACGCTCTTGCCCGTGTTCACGAACTTCGGGAAGCCGGCGCGGAGCGAGCCGTCCGCGTTCAGCGCGATGACCTGGCCCGCGAGGTTCCCGACGACCACTTCGTTCTCGTGGTCGCCGTCCACGTCGCCGACGGCGATCGTCGCGTCGGTCGCGAGGCTGCCGGCGAAGTACGGCCAGCCCGCCTTCTCGGCGCCGGCGGCTTCGAGCACGTGCACCTTGCCCGTCGCGTCCCCGTACACGATCTCGAGTTCGGGATCGGCGTCGAGCTGAGCGAGCGTCGGCGGCGTGACCGGCGGGTCCGCGAGGACCTTCGTGCGGAAGTGGCGCGGGAACGCGGGGCGCAGGAAGTAGCTCGCGTCGAACCGGAGCGTGTCGCCCGCCCCCGAGCCGGGCGCGATCCACACCGAGCCGGCGTCCGCGTAGGGGCTCGTCAGCGCGGCGACGACCGTGCGGTCGTCGGTGACGACTGCGACGGCGGCGTCCGAGAGCGTGTCCGCCATCGACTGACCGAGACGGACCCGGCCGTCGGCGAGGCGCACGCCGGCGACGAACGCGCCGGCGCCGTCGAAGTCGGCGACGCCCGCGGGACCGTACAGCAGCGCGCTCGTGCCGCTGCCGAACACCGCCGCGCCGTCCGCCTGGTACGTGAAGAACCACGGATTCGTCGCGGCGCCGATCGGCGTGGCCGAGATCGTGACCTTGCCGCCCGTCGGGGCCGCCGTGATGTCGCTCACGTAGAAGTCGGTCGCGATCGTGACGGGCGCGAACCAGTTTCCGATCGCGGCGGCGCCACCGTTCGCGCGACGGTAGACCACGGTGCGCGAGCCGCCGACGATCGGATTCGGCGCGAACGACCAGGTCGCGTGCACGTAGCCGGCGCTGCCGCAGGCGATGCGCGGGTAGCGGTCGTTGCCGCCGAAGGCCGACGTGATGGAGGCGATCGCGTACTCGGCGGCCCACGCCACGCCCTGATTCGTCGAGCGCGCGACCCAGATGTCGGTGCCCGTGCCGTCGGCGGCCTCGGCGATCACGTGCACGGTGTAGGCCGGCGTCGTGCGGTCGTCGGCGGCGACGTCGGGCCGGCGGAACGACACTCCGGACGACGACATCGCGGTCGAAGTCGAGGTCGAGCCGGGCCCCGTCGCGCCGAGGTCGGCGCGCATCACCTCGATGTTGCTGAAGGTGCTCGCGCCCACGATGAACGTGTGCCGGAACGCGACGAACAGGCGCGGCGTCGTTCCTTCGGCGACGTAGAGGGACGGCTCGTAATAGCCGGTCGTGAGATCGAAGTCGGAATCGCCGAGCAACGTCCACGGTGACCAGGTCGCGCCGCGGTCGCGCGACAGGTAGACGACCACCTTGCCGCCCGCGAGCGGGTCGTCGAGCTGGGCGCACGCGAACGCGTACGCGCCGCTCGTGAAGGCGAGGTCGACGTCGTTCGGCTGGCCGAGCGCGCGCGAGACGCCGACCAGGACGTCGGGGCCTCCGCCGTGCGGAACCGCGAGCGCCGGACGCGCGGCGAGGAGCGAGAGCGAGAGCGCGGCGAGGACGCTCGAGCGGGCGAAGCACGAAACGGAGATCGGCATGGCAACTCCCTGCGATTGCGGGGGACGGGGACCGCGCGTGGGGACCCTCCGCGCGGTGACGCCGGACGGGGCCGCGCCTCTCGAACGTTCTGCGGGCCCGAAAGCGCACGCGAGCGCGGGAAGTCGCTGCCGCGCGCGCGCCGGTTTCGACTACGATGGGCGCGCCATGCGCCACCCCTCGACGCAACGGAAGGCCGGACGCGAGGCCGCGCGGCCCGCGCCGCCGGCGGAGGCCGCGCCCGCCGCGCGCCCGCCCGCACTCGAGTGGGGATGCCGGCTCGCGCCTTTCGCCGCGCTGCTCGCCCTCGTGTTCTCGCTGCGTGGTGCGCCGCTCGGCACGCCGGTCGCCGACGACTTCGAGTTCCTGCACCGGCTGCGCTTCCACTACGGCCTCGATCCGTTCGGCTCGATGGGCGCGACCTACTACTGGCGCCCGGTGTCGCGCCAGCTGTGGTTCGGGCTCGTCGGGCCGTGGCTCGATTCGGCGCCGCTCCTCGGCGCGGCGCTGAACCTCGCGCTCGTCACCGCGCTCGCGTTCGTGCTGTACCGCATCGCGCGGCGCTGGTGGCCCGCGGCGCTCGCCGCGCTCGTCGCGACGACGCCGCTCCTCTCCGAGCCCGTCCGCTCGCTCGTCACGTGGCCGAGCGGCGTGCAGCACCTGCTCGCGACTCTGGCGCTCGCGCTCGCGTTCCACGAGTCGCTCGCGGGGCGGCGCCCGACGGCGGCGCTCGCCGCGCTCGTGGCCGCGCTCTCGCACGAACTCGGCGTGCTCGCGTTCCCGGCGCTCGTCCTCGGCGGCGCGCTGCGCGGCGGCGCGAAGGCGGCGCGAGTGGACGCCGCGCTCGCCGCGGCGCTCTTCGCCGCGTGGCTCGCGGGTTACGGGGTCGCGGGCGCGCACGGCGTCGTGCTGCCGCCGGGCGGGATCGCGCGCACCGCGTCGGGCTTCCCGCACGCGCTCGCGCTCGCGCTCGTGGCCGCCTCGAACGCCGAAGGACTCTCGCTCGCCGTCGCCGCGGGCGCGCCGGTGTGCGCGCTCGCCGTCCTCGGCATCGCGCTCACGAGCCTGCTCGGTCCGGCGCCGCGCGCCCGCGTGCGCGCGAGCGGGCGTGCGATCGCGCTCGTGCTCGCCGTCGGCGCGCTCGCGATCGTGCCGCTCGGCGCGCTCCTCCCCGACTGGAATGCCTGGCGCGCGTTCGTTCCGGTCACCGCGATCGCGCTCGCCGCGACGCTCTTCGCCGTCGCCGCGCACCCGGCGATCGGGCTCGCGTTCGTCGGCGTCCGGCTCGTCGCGATGCTCGCGGCCGAACCCTCGGGCGTGCTCGACATCCAGCCGCCGCCGTCGGCCTCGGACCTGTCGTTCCGCCGGCTCACGCGCCTCCAGACGACGGTGAGCGAAACGGGCCAGACGCTGAAGAACACGAAACTTCCGCCGCGCGCGTGGGTCGCCTACTGGGGTCTGCCCCAGATGACGCTGAACGGCTTCCGCGAGTCGCTCGCGGTGCAGTACTGGCTGCGCGACACGACCGCGCGCTTCGGCGCGTTCGAGGGCACGTTCCGGCCCGAGACCCTGCCGGCGAAAGTGCTCGCGTACGACCTGCGTCCCGACTACGACCTCGTCGTGCCGGTCGCGCGGGAGGCGCTCGTCGCGTGGACGCTCGGCCACGCGGCCGTGACCGACAAGCGCGTCGCGGAAGCCGAGGCCGAGTACCGGCGTGCGCTCGCGCTGCAGGACCCGCCCGCCCCCTCGCTCACCGCGCAGGCGTCGCACGGACTCGCGATCCTCGCGATCAACCGCGGCGAGATCGGCCGCGCGGATTCGCTGATCGCGAGCGCCGAAGCGGTGCGCGGCCCCACGCCCGACGCCTTCGCGCTGCGCGCGAAGCTCGCCGAGATGGTCGGCGACATCCCGCGGGCGCGCGCCGCGCTGCGCGAGTGCCTGACGATGGACCCGAACAACGAACTCGCGAAGCAGATCGGGCCGCAGATCGAAATGAGCGCGCGCGAACTCGCCGAGCGCGCGGCCGAGCCCCGCTGAGGCGCTCCGGCCGCACAAATTTGGCCTTGCCGCGCCGCGGGCGCGTCGCCTAACGTCCGGCCCGCGCGTCGCTCGAGAGACGCGCGTTCCAGCGGTCCTTCTCACCCCGGAGGAGTTCCATGCAGAAGCTGACGATCAAGAAGCTCGAGCTGAACCGCGAAACGCTGCGCTGCCTCACGGAAGCCGAGACCAAGCGCGTCGAGGGCGCGGCGCTCACGAAGAGCTGCCCCTGCACGCACACGAGCTCGCGCCTCTCCTGCCCGATCTTCTGCTGATCGAGCGATCGCGTCTGCGTGACGAGCGGTCTCGCTTCGCGAGGCCGCTCGTCGCGTCTGCGGCCCGCGGCCTCCCGTGACGTTCGACGCTCCGTTGCTCGACGGCGCGCTCGCCGGCGAAGCGCATCGCCGCATCGCCGAGCTGGGCGACGCGCTCGCGCGGCCGTTCGACCGCTGGGACATCGCCCGCGACGCGCCGAAGAACGGCGTCCGCACGACCTCGCTCGCGCTCGGACGCTCGGGCATCGCGCTGTTCCACGCGTGGAGGTTCGCGGCGCTCGGCGAGGCGGCGGCGAAGGAGCACGCGCTCGCGTTCCTGTCCGAGGCGATCGAGCGGATCCCCGAGGAGACGCTCGACCATTCGCTGTTCTGCGGCTTCCCGGGCATCGCGTGGACGACCGAGCACGTGCTGCGCGTCACGGGCGAGGCGGGTGACGACGACCCCGTCGCGGACATCGACGCGACGCTGCTCGACGCGTTCGCCGATCCGGGCTTCCGCCCCGACTTCGACCTGATCGGCGGACTCGCCGGACTCGGCGTGCTCGCGCTCGAGCGGCGGGCGCGGCCGACGGGCCCGGCGCTCGCGGGCGCCGTGCTCGACCACCTCGAGCGCCTCGCGCGGCCGCAGTCCGCCGGGCTCTCGTGGCCGAGCGGCGAGCTGACGCGCCGCGCACTCGCCGACCACGTCGCGCCCGAGGACACGTACTTCAACCTCGGGCTGTCGCACGGCGTCCCCGGCGTGCTCGCGATCCTCGCGCGGCTCGCGTCGTTCCCGGAGCTGCGCGCCCGCGCGCACCGCCTGCTCGCCGCGGGCGCCGCGTGGCTCGCGGCGCAGCGGCTCCCGGCCGGCGCCGCGGGCGCGTTCCCCGACTACGTCGCCCACGACATCGTGCGGAGCCCGCGCGCGTGGCGTGGTGCTACGGCGACCCCGGCGTCGCCGCGGCGTTCGCCGCCGCGGGCGAATCGCTCGACGACCGGGCCCTGCGCGCGTTCGCGCTGGACGTCGCGCACGCCGCGGCGCGGCGTCCGGTCGAATCGTCCGGCGTCGTGGACGCCGGGCTCTGCCACGGCGCCGCGGGCGTCGCGCACGTCTTCCACCGGCTGTGGCGCGCGAGCGGCGATCCCGTCTGCCGCGACGCTGCGCTCGCGTGGTTCGAGCGCGCCCTCGAACGCGTCGCGGACCGGCCGAACGTCGCGGGCTTCGCGACGTTCGGATTCGAGCGCCGGCGCGAAGGCGAGTACGTCGAGGATCCGGGGCTCCTCACGGGCGCCGCCGGCACGGGACTCGCGCTCGTCGCGGCGGTCAGCCGCCGCGCGCCGGAGTGGGATCGGTTTCTGCTGCTCGATTCGGCCGGATGAGTTCGGCGTAGAGCCCGTTCGCCGCGACGAGCGCGTCGTGCGTGCCCTGCTCGACGACGCGCCCGCGGTCCATCACGACGATCAGGTCGGCGTCGCGGATCGTCGAGAGGCGGTGCGCGATGACGAGGCGCGTCGCCCGCCGTGCGCGCAGGTGCTCGTGCACGCGGTGTTCGGAGCGCGCGTCGAGGTGGCTCGTCGCCTCGTCGAGCACGAGCAGCGCCGGCGAGCGCAGCAACGCGCGCGCGATCGCGATGCGCTGGCGCTGGCCGCCCGAGAGGTTCGTGCCGCCCGCGGTGAGGTGCGTGTCGAGCCCGAGCGGCATCGCCTCGAGATCGCGGCCGAGGTCCGACTCGCGCACCGCGCGCGCGATCGCCTCGCCGTCGGCGTCCGCGTCGGCCATCGCGATGTTTTCGCGGATCGTCGCCCCGAACAGGTACGGGTGCTGCGGCACGAATCCGATCTGGCGCCGCAGCGAGACGACGTCGTGCGACGACAGGTCGGCGCCGTCGAAGCGGACCGCGCCGGACTCGGGCCGGTAGAGCGCCGCGACGAGCCGCGCGAGCGTGCTCTTTCCCGATCCCGACGGACCGACGATCGCGACCGCGGCGCCGCGCGGAATCGCGAGCGTGACGTGATCCACCGCGAGCGGCCCGCGCTCCGAGTACCGGAAGCACACGTCCTCGAGCTCGAGCGCGCCCTCGAGCGTCGGCGCGGGCGGCGCGGCCGCGTCCTGTTCGGCGGGGCGGTTCAGCACCTCGTCGACGCGGTCGACGTAGCTGCCGAGCTGCTGGAACTCGAGCGCCGTCGTCACGAGGCTGCCGAGCGGCTGCAGGAACGCCGCGGCGAGCGCCGAAATCGCGAGCATCGTGCCGAGCGACAGGCGCTGGTCGAGCACGAGCTGCGTGCCGACCGCGAGCACGACGAGCGGCGAGGCGAGTTCGAGCGCGTGGAGCAGCGAGTCCACGAGCGCGGCGAGACGTCCGCGCCGCACGGTGACGTTCAGGACGTCCACGAACAGGTTCGTCCACACCTCGCTCGCGCGGCGCTCGGCACCCGACGTCTTGAGCGTCTCGATGCCTTCGATCATCTGGACCTGGTGGTTCGACGAATCGGCCTGCACCTGCAGCGCCTCGCCCATGAGCGCGCGGTAGCGCGACTGCGAGGCGAAGAACACGAGCACGCGGATCGCGCCGAGGCCGACGACGAGCAGCCCGAGCCCGGGGTGCGTCACGAGGATCACGACGAGGTAGCCGGCGACGAGCAGGCCGTCGAGCGCCGCCGTCATCGCGCCCGAGGTGAGCGACTCGCGGATCACGGCGTTCGAATTGAGCCGCATCACGAGGTCGCCGGTCTGGCGCAGCTGGAAGAACGCGAACGGCAGGCGCAGGAGATGCTCGAGGAAGCCGACCGACATCTCGAGGTCGAGCCGCGTGCGCAGCGCGAGCAGCAGGTGCGCGCGGACGTAGGCGGCGAAGAACGCGTAGACGGCGAGCACCGCGATGCCGGCCGAAAGCACGCCGAGCAGCGGCACGTCCGCCTCGGGGAGCACGCGGTCCACGATCGCGCCGGTCCAGAGCGGCAGCGCGAGCGCGAGCACTTGCAGCAGCAGCGACAAGAGCAGCGCGCGGCCGAGCAGCCCCGAGCGCAGCGCGACGCGGCGCGCGTACGCCCAGAGCCGCGACGCCTCGCGCGAGCGCACCTCGAACGCGTCCGTCGGCTCGAGCACGAGCGCCACGCCCGTGAAAGCGCGCGACAGCTCTTCGGCGGCGACGAAGCGCGGGCCGCCGTCGGGATCCACGATCGCGATGCCGCCGCGCCGCACGCGGTCGAACACGACGAAGTGGTTCATGCGCCAGTGCAGGATCGCGCCGCGCGGCAGCAGCGCGAGGTCCGCGAGCTCGAGCCGCACCGCTCGGCCCGCGAGGCCGAACGTCCGCGCCGCCTCGAGGATGTCGTACGCCGAAACGCCGTCGCGGCCGGCGCCGAAGCGCTCGCGCACCTCGTCCACGGAACCGTGCCGGCCGTGCAGCCCGAGCACCATCGCGAGACACGCGGGTCCGCAGTCGGCGAGGTGGAGCTGCTGCACGTGCGGCAGCCGCGGCCTCGAGAACTCGAGCCTCATCGCGTCGCGTCCGGGAACCGCAGCGCCTGGAGCAGCGTCCGCTCGCCGACGCGGACCGAGGCCCGCGCGTGCGTCCCCGGCACGAACTCGGCGCCGGCGCCCGCGTTCAAGCGGACCCGCACGACGACGACCGGCGGCGTGAACGGCGGCAGGTCGCGCGCGTCCTCGCCGAGCGCGGCCCGCACGCCCTCGGCGCCGAGCGCTTCGCCGCCGACGCCGACGACCGACGCCGCGGCCGCCGTTCGGTTCGCGCGTTCGAGCCGCAGCCACGCGCGCTGCCCCGGGCGCAGCGCGCGCGCCCGCGGGCAGCAGGCGCACGGCTTCGAGCCCGTCGGGCGCGCGCACGATGCGCGCGGGGCCCGCGACGTCCGCGCCGAACGGCACGCGCGCCGCGAGCACGAGCGCGCCTGCGAACGCGGCGACGAGCACGCCGAAGGCCCAGTGCTTCCACGCCGGCGAGAGCCGCAGCAGCGCGCCGCTCGAACGCCCCCGCAGCGCGTGCTCGAGCGCTTCGGGGCGGAACAGCGGGTCGAGCCGGTCGCGACCGTCGCTCACGGCGTCCCTCCCGCGCCGGGTGTCGCGGCGACGCCGTGCGCCGCGCGCGCGCGCCGGGCGGCGTAGAGGTTCTCGAGGTAGTGGTGGATCACCATTTCCTGCGCGCGCTGCGACGAGCGCAGCACGCGATTCGCGTGCATGTGCGCGAGGCTCGCGACGATCTCCTCGAGCGGCACGCCGAGCCGACGATCGCGATCGAGGGCGCGCAGCGCCTCGATCGGCGCGGCGTTCGCGCGCGAGCGCGCCTCGATCCGGCGCAGGCCGTGCGCGAGCGCGTCGTCGCCGCCGGCGTCGCCGTCGAGCAGCGCCGCGAGCGCCGCGCGCACCTCGCGATAGCGCGCCATCATCGCGCGACGGGCGGCGGAGTCGGCGTGGAACTCGGCGGCGAACGCGCGCGCGAGCCGGCCCGAGAGTTCGTGGCGCGCGCCGTCGTCGAGTCCGAAGTCGGCGTACAGCCGGTCGGTGCCGACGAGCGCGAGGCGCCAGCGCGCCTCGAGGCCGCGCTCCCCGGGCGCACCGGCGAGCACGTCGAGCGCGGCGAGCGAGTCGTGGTGGAACAGCGCCTCGCACGCTTCGATCGCGGCCGGCCCGCCGTAGCGCACGATCTCGCGCCGGTAGGGCGCGAGCTCGAGCGCGTGCAGCACCCCGGCGTCGAAGAGCGGCGCGGCGGCGGCGCGCAGCGCCGGCAGCGCGCGTGTGAGCAGCGTCGCGGGCTCGCCGTGCAGCCGCACGCGCACGTGCCAGCCCGGATCGGCGTAGCGCACGAAGAACGCGCGCCGCACGTCGCCGGCGTCCACGAGCGTCGCGAGCCCGCACTGACGCGCGCCTCGACGCGCCGCACGTCGCCCGCGTCCACGAGCGTCGCGAGCGCCGGGCGCAGCGCCTCGACGAGCGCGCGATCCACGCCCTTCGGACCGCCGTAGAGCTTCGCACTCAGCCATTCCGAACCGGGCGCGAAGCCCGGGCCGAGGGCCCCGCGATCGACGTGACCGCCGCGCGCCGGTTCGCGCGCCGCCGCCGCGGAGGCCGGCGCGCGCACGACCGGGATCACGACTTCGTTCGTGAAGCCGCCTTCGGGCGAGCGCGCGGCGTCGGGGCGCGCGCCCGGGAACAGCTCGACGAGCGAGAAGCCGTCGCGGCCCTTGAGCGCGTCGAGGAACGCCGCGACCGACAGCGGCTGATCGAAATCCACGGGCAGCACGTTGTCCGCGTGCACGAGGCCCGCGAACCGCGGCACGTCGCGCGCCGCGCGCCACCGGCCCGCCTCGAGGAACGCCGCGTGGCCCGAGTGCTCGCGCAGGCGGCGGGCTTCGTCGCGACGCGCGTTCCACTGCCGGCGCGCGAGCACGACCTGCCCGATGCGCACGCGCGGCAGCCGCGGCTGGTGTTCGAACGGCCCCCAGTGCCAGGCCGCGCCCTCGACGACACCCTCGGCCTGGAGCGCGGTGAGGAACCGGTAGAGCCCGAGGCTGCGCGCGCCCGCGTAATGCGCCGACGAGAGCCGCGGCCGGACTTCGCGTCCGAGCGCGCGCGATCGCAGCGCGATCCGCCCGCCCTCGAGCCGCACGGTGAGGTCGAGCACGGAGATCGTGCGATCGGGCGGCGCGCCGGAGGCGCCGAGGTAGGCGAGCTCGAATTCGCGGAGCACGGGACGCGCGAGAATGTTTCCGACGCGGCCCTCGGGCAGGTGAACGAGTTCGAAGTAGACGACGTCGGGCCGCAGCGCCTCCTCGCGCCGCACGTGCGCCCGCACGTGCTCGGCGAGCGCGGGGTCCCCGAAGCCGAACCGCCCGAGCAGCCGCGCGCCCGACGGACCGGCCGCCGAATCGAACAGCGCCCGCGGCGCGTCCGTATCCGCGGCGTCGGGCGCGAGCAGCGAGGCGAGCAGGTGGAACGCGCCGCCGAGTCCCGGCGCGTCGGGATCGGCGAAACGTTCGAGCTCGCGCGGATCGAGCCGCAGCTCCTCGGCCCCGGCGGCGATCGCCTCGGCGAGCTTCCACTGCACGAACTGCGCGCGGTAGCCGAACGGCACGCGACCTTCCTCCTCGGGCGGCGTGAACGGCAGTCCCACGAGCAGCGGCGACGGATCGCTCGCGGGCCCGGAGCTCGGTTCGAAGCCGATGCCGAGCTCCTCGTCGAGCGCCTCGACGAGCGGCACCTCGCGGTCGCCATAGCGCCGCTCGAACGCGTCGCGAAACGCCGCGAGCGGATCGGCGTGCCCCTTCGCGAACAGCGCGATCACGGTCTCCGCCGCGTGCAGCAGCTCGTGCACGAGGCCGCGGTCGAGCTCCGGCGGATCGCCACCGCGATAGAGGTCCACCTGGACGAGCCGGGCCGGATCGACGGGCGCGAGCGTTCGGAGCCGCTCCGCGAGTGCGTCGTACGACGCGCGCGGCGCTCGAGTCCGCGCGCGTCGAGCGCCGCGAGCGCGGCGCGCGCCTCGCGCAGGCCCGCGTGAGCCGGATGCTCTGGCGCGTGGCGCGCGAGGCGCGCGATCAGGTCCTCGAGCGCGTCCGCGCCGGTCACGAGCGGGCCGAGGTCGGCGACGAGCAGCTGCGCGTCGGCGAGCTGTCCCGCGAACTCGCGCGCGTCCTCGAGCGCGACGCCGAGATCGGCGAGCGCGCGCGCGATCGCCTCGAGGGTCGCCCCGCCCTTCGACGCCTCGAGCGCGGCCGTGACGGCGTCGTTCGCCTCGACCTCGACGAGGAAGTACGCGCGCGCCCCGGCGACGCGGCGCGCCTCGGCGTAACGCAGCGCGTCGCCCGCCGGGTAGAGGCTCGAGTTCGGCGCGAACGGCACGCGCGCGCGCACCTCCGGGTCCGACGCGAGCCGCGCCACGAGCTCGCTCAGGAAGTCCATGTCGAGCCGCGTGTGGCGGCGCGATCCGTCGCGCGCGGGCAAGGCGAGGCGCGTCGTGCTCCCGAGCGCGCCGAGCGAGGTCGCCGCGAACGTGCCGAACGGCGTCGCGCGCACGCACGCGCGCGAGACGTATTTGACGAGCCCCGCCTCGACGCCGGGCTCGGCGTCGGGATCGGCGCGCCAGGCGCCGATGCGCGCATCGAGGTCGGGCGACGCGAGCGCGATCGCCTCGCGCACGACGGGGTCCTCGAGACGGCTCGAGAGCCACGCGCGTCCGCGGTCGCGCGCCGCGCGCCACGCGCCCTCGGATGCGTCCGCGGCGGAGGCGCCGTCGCCCCACGCGAGCCAGTCCGTGAACGGCAACAGGGGCGCGCGGAGCGCGAAGAAACCCGACGGCTCGTACTCGCGCGGAATGGGGGGCCTCCTCGACGGCGGGGCGCGCGGCGTTCGCGCGTCCCCGAAGGACGGCCGAGAATCCGCGCGCGTCCTTCGCGGGTCAAGCCCTCGCGGCGCCGCGCGCGACGTCCCGCGCGCGGCGCCGCTTCAGCGCCGCGCGCGCCCGCTCACGGCTGCACCCGGAACGCGGCGCTCGCTCGCACGGTGTCCCATTCGAGCACCAGAAGGCCGCCGTCGTCCGAGTCGCGCAGCTGGATCGTGAACTTCTCGACGGGCTCGCCCGCGGCGGAGACCTGCATCGGGATCTTCGCGACGTCGCGCTCGGCCTTGTGCGCGGTGCCCCACTGGCCGGTCTCGGAATTCACGATCAGCGTCCAGCCCTGATCGGTCGGCAGCGTCCACAGCGTGTAGAAGCCGGCCGGGACGACGGTGCCGCCGAAGTCGAGCGCCTTGTCGGTGCGGAACTGCGTCGCGGCGTTCGCGCCGGTGCGCCACACCTCGCCGTAGGGCACGACCTCGCCGAAGATCTTCCGCCCGCGGCGCGCCGGGCGCCCGTAGTCCACGAGCAGCGACGCGCCGCCGAGCGTCGCCCGCACCGTGTCGCGCGGCGACAGCGCGCCGAACGCACCGCCGGCCTTCTCGCGTTCGGCGAACGCCGCAGCGACCGCGTCGATGTCGGGCGCGGCGACGCGCTCGAGCGAGAACTTCTGCGTGCCGGAGACCGGCGCGACGCCGAGCACGACGCCGTCCTTGTCCACGCGCGCGCGGTACTCGTCGCCGCGATCGGTCGTCAGCGCGACGGTGTCGCGTCCGAGGCGCCGCAGGCCGAAGCGAACGACGCTGGGCGCGCCGACGAAGTAGCCGGCGAACGAGGCCGTGTCCCGCTTCGAGCGGACGAGCTTCGCGATTTCGCCCTCGTACACGGGCCACGGCGTCGCGTTGGCGAGCACGAGCGTGCGCGGGGGCAGCGCGATGCTCGGCGTCTGCGGCGGAGCGTTCCCGGTGCGGATCGTCATCTGAAGCGAATCGGGACCGAGCTTCGCCTCGACCGTCTGCGCCGGCGTCGTCGCGCCGGCCGGCGTGGCCGTGAGCGTCAACGACGTGATCTGGCCGTTCGTGAACTCGTAGACGACGTGCCGGCGCAGGACGCGCGGTGCGCGTCCGACCTGGTCCACCTCGATGCGGTTCGGGCTGCGCGTGTAGCGCTCGACCGAGGTGGTGTCGCGGCCGAGCCGGACGACGAAGCCGGCCGACTCGTCGGCGGCGACCGGAGCCGCGAGCGCGAGTACGCCGAGTGCGAGGAACGCGAGACGGAGCGACGTCATGAGGACTCCCCTTCGGTGGTGGCGCGGAACGGCCGGAACGAGGCCGGCAGGTTCGGCGAGCCGCCACGGACGCCGCAAGCGGATTCGCCCGGACGCGACGGAGTCCCCGCCGGGACCGGGTGCGCGCGCCTCCGGAAGGTCCCGGAGGCGTGAATTCCCGGGCCGGGCCCGCACCCGAATTCCACGCTTTCGCTGGCGATTTTCCGGATTTCCGGTCCGCCCCCCGCCGGGGGCTCGAAATCGGCTGTCGTTTCGGCGCCGAATGGACGATACTGCGCGCGTCTTCGGTTGTATGGGATGTGTCGTCCACGTTCTGATCCGCCAGAGACCTCTGGCGGTTTTTTTTGTGGGCGGCGATCCGGACAGCGATCGGGACACGGTCAAGTCGACCGGACGCGGCCGCGGGCGTGATTCCGCGGCAAGTGCGGATCCTCGGATCCGGATTCAACAGGAGCTTCAAGTGGCACGTGGCACCGTGAAGTGGTTCAACGAGGCGAAGGGCTTTGGCTTCATCACGCAGGCGGACGGCGGGGACGACGTGTTCGTCCACTTCTCCGCGATCGCCGGCGACGGCTTCAAGACGCTGGCCGAGGGTGAAGCGATCGAGTTCGACGTGACCCGCGGCCCGAAGGGGCTGCAGGCCGCGAACGTGCGCAAGGTCTAGTTCGCACGAGGTACCACCTCACGCCGAGGCGGCGTCCGCGAGGACGCCGCCTCTGGCGTTTTCGGGCGGCGGGCACGGCGCGGCGATCGGCGCGGCGGCCCGTGCCTGCGTTCAGCGCCGCAGGATCAGCGCGTGCGACGCGCGCTCGCCCGGCGCGAGGAGACGCGCGTAGTAGACGCCGCTCGGGAGCGCGCGGCCCGAGTCGTCCGTGCCGGTCCAGAGCGCCTGGTGCGGACCCGCGTCGAAGGCGCCGGATACGAGCCGCCGCACGCGCCGCCCCTGCACGTTGAACAGCTCGACGCTCGCCTCCCCCGCACGCGCGAGTTCGAAGCGCACGAGCGACGACGCGCGCATCGGATTCGGGAACGCCGAGAGTCGTCCGCGCGTCGCCGAGGCGGCGGGGCCCGCCGGAACGTCCGCGGTCGCGCCCGGGCACACCGAGAACCACTGCTCTCCCGCGTAGCGGCCGAAGTCCACGTTGCGCGGTTCGCCGAGGTTGCCCTGCGGAGCGACGAGCGGGGCGAGGACCTGGTTCGAGACGAAGTCGTGCCCCGAGCCGTTCACGAATGCGCACACCTCGAAGCAGCCCGTCGGGTTTCCGAGCGACGCGAGCGGAATCACGAGCTCGACGCCGGTCGTGACTCCAGAGCCCGACGCGCCGCCCGTACCGGCCGTCACGCCGGCCGTGTTCGAATTGTCGATCGTCGCGAGGATGCCGTCGGGATTGTCGCCGCCGGCGAGCGCGCCGTTGGAGGGCGGCGTCGTGCTGCCGAGGTAGCGTCCGAGTCCGCCGCCCGCGCTCAGCAGCTCCGCCCAGCTCGCGAACAGCGTGTAGTCGCCGCCCGCGTCGCCGCCGCTCAACGTGACGTAGAAGTCCGGCTCGAACGCGGGATCGAATCGCAGCCCGTTCCCGCTGCCGTCGTCGCCCATGCGGTTGAGTCCGTCGAAGTCCACGTTCGCGTTGTCCCCGCGCAGCTGGTTCTGGCCGCCGGGCAGCGTGTCGAAGAACAGCTCGAGCTTGTTGAAGTTGGATTCGAGGTTCCCCGGCAGGAACAGGTGCAGCGCGCAGTCGTCGAGCCGCGCGTACGCGCCGTCGAGCTCGGAGCCGTTCGCGAAGTCGGGCAGTCCGAGCGACGCATCGCCGAACCCGGTCTGCAGCGACTGCGTGACGGAGGGCGGGCCCTCGGCCGCGTTCCACGCGCCGTCCACCGACGGCGCCTGCACAACGTGCACGGGCGCGAAGTCCGAACCGAGGAACGCGCCGTCCACGGTCTGCACCGTCCAGTAGTAGGTGCCGGGCGGCAGCGCCAGCGTGACGCTCGTCGCGTGACCGACGTTGCCCGGCTGCGCGAGCTGGGCCTGTCCGCTCGCCGGGTCGGCCGGACAGGACACGATCTCGTTCCCGCCCCACGTCGTGCCGACGCGCAGGTTGTAGGTGAGCCCCGGCCCCGCCGTCTCGAGGTCGGATCCGACGCCCCAGCGGAGCTTCAGTTCGCCGTCCACGCACTCGGTCGCGATCAGCGTCGACGGCGGCTGCGGCGGGTGATTCACGCTCGCGCCCGTGTTGCGGTAGAGCTTCCGCACGCCCGTGCCGTCGCCGCCCGCGATCAGCAGGTCGAGGTCGCCGTCGCCGTCGAAGTCGGCCCACGCCGGCGTGCACGCGCGCGTCCCCGCGATTCCCGCGGCGATGTCGGCGAACGCGCCGCCGCCGTCGTTGCGGTAGATGCGCGAGAGCGACGGCGTCGTGCCGATGCCCGTCAGCGCGAGATCGGGATCGCCGTCGTTGTCGAAGTCGCCCCACGCCGCGCCACGCGAAGCGCCCGGCAGCCCGGTCGCGACGGATGTGAATCCGCCGTTGTTGCGATAGAGCCGCGTCCCCTCCACGGCGCCGTCGAACCCGGTGGACGACAAGTCGAGGTCGCCGTCGCCGTCGAAGTCCACCCACGCGACGTCGCCGACCTCCTGTCCGACGAGCGGCGCCGCGATGTTCGTGAACGTGCCGCCGTCGTTTCGGTAGATGCGGGTGAGGTTCACCGACGAATTCGTGCCCTGGATCGCGAGGTCGAGGTCGCCGTCCGCGTCGTAGTCGCCGAACGCCGCCGACGAGTAGAAGAGCGGCGGCAGTCCGGCGCCGGCGTCGGTGAACACGCCGCCGTCGTTGCGGTAGATCGCGCCGACGAGCGAGGAGCTCGGCACCGTGCGATAGCCCGTGATCAGCACGTCGAGGTCGCCGTCGCGGTCGTAGTCGCCGAACGCCACCGATCCGGAGCGCACCTCGGGAAGTCCCGCGGCGCCGAGGCTCGTGAACGCGCCGCCGTCGTTCCGGTAGAGCCGCGTCGTCGGCACGTCGCCGAGCGACGAGGAGTTCCCGCACATCAGCAGGTCGAGATCGCCGTCGTTGTCGTAGTCGCCCCACGCGGCCGCGGCGTTCGCGAGCCCCGTGAGGCCCGCGCCGGCGTCGGTGAACGCGCCGGCGTCGTTGCGGAACACGAAAGCGCGCAGCGTGTACGGCGGCGTGCCGTCCTGGCCGGTGAGCACGAAGTCGAGATCGCCGTCCCGGTCGAAGTCGCCCCACGCCGACGCGGTCGGATTGAGCAGCGGAACGTCGAAGCCGGTGTCCACGAAGGCGGCGCGGGCGGGGGACGCGGCGAGGAGCGCGGCGAACAGCGCAAAGGAAAACGTGCGGCGAAGCGGGATCGTCGGGCGCATCGGGGACACCTCCGGAGCGGGCGATGGCGGGAACGGGCGAACGCGCCCACTCCCTCAACGCATTCCCCGTCACGCGGGGGACACTCGGTCGGAAGATCGCGCGGAGGGCGCGCGCCGCCGCCTTTCCTCGTCGCGCGCGCTGTCCTACTCTCCCCCGCCATGAACCCCACTCAAACGAGCACCTCGCCCTATCTGGCGTCCGCATTCGCCAACGATCGCAAGCACGTCTTCCATTCGTGGTCCGTCCAATCCGCCCTCCAGCCGACGGTGATCGCCGGCGCGCTCGGCTCGCGGATGTGGGACGACAAGGGCAACACCTGGCTCGACTTCTCGAGCCAGCTCGTCAACGTGAACATCGGGCACCAGCACCCGAAGCTCGTCGCCGCGATCCAGGAGCAGGCCGCGCGGCTGTGCACGATCGCTCCGTTCCACGCGAACGACATGCGCAGCGAAGCGGCGCGGCTCATCGCCGAGCTCGCCCCCGGCGATCTCGACATGGTGTTCTTCACGAACGGCGGCACCGACGCGGTCGAGAACGCGGTGCGACTCGCGCGCGGCTTCACCGGACGCCTCAAGGTGCTGTCGGCCTACCGCAGCTACCACGGCGCGACGGGAACGAGCATCGGCCTCACCGGTGATCCGCGGCGCTGGGCGAACGAGCCCGCGACGCCGGGCGCGGTGAAGTTCTGGGGCCCCTACCTCTACCGCTCCGCCTTCCACGCGACGACGCCGGCCGAGGAGTGCGAGCGCGCGCTCGAACACCTCTCGAACGTGCTCATGGTGGAGGGGCCGCACACGGTCGCCGCGATCCTGCTCGAGACCGTGGTCGGCACGAACGGCATCCTCGTTCCGCCGGACGGCTACCTCGCGGGCGTGCGCGCGCTGTGCGACAAGCACGGCATCCAGATGATCTGCGACGAAGTGATGGCGGGCTTCGGCCGCTGCGGCGAGTGGTTCGCCGTGAACAAGTGGAACGTGACGCCGGACCTGATCACGTTCGCGAAGGGCTCGAACTCGGGTTACGTCCCGGTCGGCGGCGTGATCCTGAGCCGCAAGATCGCCGAGTTCTTCAAGGACCGCTCGTTCCAGGGCGGGCTCACGTACAGCGGCCATCCGCTCGGCACGTCCTCGATCGTCGCGAGCATCGGAATCTTCAAGGAAGAGAAGATCGTCGAGAACGCGCGCCGGATCGGCGCCGACGTGATCGGCCCCGAGCTGCAGAAGATGATGGCGAAGCACCCGAGCGTCGGCGAAGTGCGCGGTCTCGGCGTGTTCTGGGCGATCGAGCTCGTGCGCGACCGCAAGACGCGCGAACCGCTCGTGCCGTTCAACGCCGCGGGCGCGGACGCGAAGCCGATGGTCGAGTTGATGGGCGCGTGCAAGGCGAACGGCGTGTGGCCGTTCGCGCACTTCAACCGCCTGCAGGTCACGCCGCCGTGCACGATCACGGCGGAGGAGGCTCGGGAGGGGCTCGCCGGCATCGACAAGGCGCTCGACGTCGCGGACAAGTACGTGAAGGCCTGAGCGGTCTTCGCGAGGCGAACGAGCGGGGCGGCGGCGCGACGAGCGCAGCCGCCCCGATGCGCTGAATCGGCCGCGGCACGCGCGCCCTGCTCGTCATCACAGCGGGCCGTCGGGCGCTCGCCCACCGGCTCGGCGTGCGCGTCGATTGACGCCCGCGCGCTTTACTCCCCGAGCGGAATGAACCCCGCCCAGAGGTGCGGAGGCGTCGGCGACTTCGCGCGCCGCAGCGCGGCGAGCCGCGCGCGGTCCGCCGCGCGCACGGACGCCGCGACGCCCGCGCCGCCCGCGAGCCGCGCGTCGTAGTAGGCGTCCATCCACGCTCGCGTCGCGGCGTCCTCGACCGGCCACAGGCTCATGACGAGCGAGCGGGCGCCGGCGATGCGGAACGCGCGCTGAAGCCCGAGCACGCCTTCGCCCGCGGCGATGTCGCCGACACCGCTGTCGCACGCCGACAGCACGACTTCGTGGACGCCCGAGAGGTCGAGCGCCGAGATCTCCTCCGCCGTGAGCACGCCGTCCTCGCCGGCGCCCGAACCGCGCCGGTTCGCGCCCGTGAGCGCGAGCCCCGCGAGCCGGAGCGCGTTCGCCGCGTTCGGCGTCGCGCTGCTCGCCGCAACCGCGTCCGATGGGGCGAGCCCGCCGATGCCGCGCGTCGCGGACGAGGATCGCGCGCACTCGCCGCCGAGGAAGAAACCGTGCGTCGCGAGGTGCAGCGCACCGCACGACGGCGCGAGCTGCTTGAGACGCGTTTCGCTCGCGTCCGCGCCCGTGAGCTCCGTCGCCTTGAGGCCGCGGGCGCGCCAGCGTGAGGCGACGTCCCCGACCTCGAGCCGCGTCGCGGGCAGCGCGGAGAACTTCACGTCGCGGAAGCGCTCGCAGGCGACTCCCCCACTGCGGAGCGCCGCCGGCCCGGCGTCGCCGCCGGATTCGAGGTCGAAGTCCGCGCCGCCGAGCGCGAGCAGCCCGCGTCCCGCGTCGTCCGCGGGCACGGCATCGAGATCGCGCTCGGCTCCGAGGCGCGCGAGCAGCGCCGGACGGTCCGCGAGGTACCCGCCGGCCGCGGACGGCAGCGCGGAAAAATCCACGAGGTGCAGCGCGCCGTCGGGGACGAGCACGACGCGCCCCGCATCCGCGACCGCGGCCGCGAGCGGGTCCCACACACGCGCGCGCAGCGCGGCGCCGCTCGTGCGCGCACGGCGCTCGGCGGCCGCGAGGTCTTTCGCGCCCGTGCCCGCGGCGACGTCCGCGCCAGCGCGCGACGAGCGAGTCCACGGTGAGGAGCGCGGCCGAGCAGGAAGAGCGCCGGCGCCGACCCCGCGCGCGTCACGAACGCGAGCAGCCGGCGTTCGGTCGCGGACCCGCCCGCGGGTGCCGCGTACTCGACGAACGAGACGAGCGCGTCGCCGGACGCCAGCCGGTCGAGCGGCGAGCCCGTCGCCGACGACGCCGGCTCGAGCCCGAGCGCGGCGAGCTCGCGCTCGAACCGCTCCGCGCGCACGCGCGCCTCGCGGCGCAGCGAATCCTGCCGAGGCCCGACTCGGCGCGCACGAGCCAGCGCGCGAGCACGGCGCGCGCTTCGCCGAGCGAGTCGAGCAGTGCGCGGGCGCGCGGATCACGCGCGGCCCGCGCCGCGCGCGTGCGCCGGGCGACCTCGTCGAGCACGAGCGAGCGCGCCGCGACCACGCGGTCGAGCGCCGCGCGGCGCTGGGCGGCGTCGAGCCCGCCGCCGGCCGCGACCTCGAGCAGCGGATCGAGCCCGAGCCCGAGGCCGCTCGCGTAGAGCAGAGCCTCGCGGTCCGGGAAGCCGCGCGCGGCGGTGCGAAGCAGTTCCGCGCTCTGGTCGGCGCCTTCGAGCGCGACGCCGAACGCGCGCGAATCACCGAGGGCGGTGAGCGCGCGCGCCTGCTCGCCGAGGATCCGCGCGAGGATCGGATTGCGAGGGCCCAGCGCGCGCTCCGCGCTCCGGCGCGACGACTCGAGCCGCGCGACCGCCTCGCGCGGGCGGCCCGCGTCGTCGAGGCAGCGCGCCCACAGCAGTCCGACCTCGTGGTACGAGGGCGCGCGCTCCCCCGCCCGGTCGGCGAGCGTCCCGGCGAGATCCACCGCGCGCAGCGCTCCGGGGCCGTCGCCCGCGATGCGGAACGCCGCGGCGCGCTCGAACAAGATCGGCAGCGCCGCGAGACTGTCGGTGATCCGAGCCTCGGTCACGATCGCGCTGTCGAACAGCGCGATCGCCGCGCGCGCGCGTCCGCAGCCCACGAGAGTGCGCGCGAGCTGGTGACGGTAGCGCGCGAGATCCGGATCGCCCGGGGGCAGGCCGCGCTCGGAGGCATCGCCGAAGCGCCCGTGCAGCGCGAGCGCCTCGTCGAAGTCGCCGAGGTCGTTCAGCACTTCGAGGTACGCGCTGACGGCGTTCGAGAGCCGCGCCGAATCCACGCGCGCGCGTCCGGACTCGGACCGGACGACGCGATCGAGCAGCGCGCGCGCCCGCACGTAGTCGCCGACGCGCATCGCCACGACCGCGACGTTGTATCGGCTGCGATCGGTCTCGGTGTGCTCGGGACCATAGGCGCGCTCGGCGAGCGCCAGCACGCGCTCGAGCGTGCCGAGCGCGTGCACCTGGTCGCCGCGCACGTTCTGCTGGCCCGCGAGCGTCGAGAGCGCCGGAAGCGTTCGCGGGTCACCGGGGCCGAAATGATGCTCGGCGATCTCGACGGCCCGGCGCGCCGGCGATTCGAAGTCGCCTCGACCGAGGTTCGTCCCGATCGTGGCGACGAGCCGTGAGGCCGATCCGACGTCGAGGTCCATCGGCGCCAGCGCGCGCTCGAACACGCGCAGCGCCGCGTTGGCGAGCCGCAGCGCTTCGTCGAAGTCTCGGTTGCGCCGCGCGAGTTCGCCCGCCACGCGCCACGAACGCGCGAGGATCAGCGAATCCGGCCCCGGATGGGCGCGATGGATCGCGAGCGCGCGCTGCAGCTGGGCCGCCAGCAGCGGTTCGCGCGCACGTCCGTTCAGGCACCCGGTCTCGACGACGTCCACGAGCGCACGGGCCACCACGAGCGAATCGCGCGTACGGGCGGCCGTGAGCCGGCCGAGCTCGAGCCGCGCGAGGCTGTCGACGCTGCCGAAGCGCGCGGCGGCGGCGAAGGGCCGGAACGGCTCGCGCAGCCCCACGCTCCGGAATAAGGCCGAGTCGAAGGGCGCCGCGGCGCGCGGTTTCGCATCGGCCACGCTCGCGACGAGCGCGAGTCCGGCGAGCAGGGTCGGGAGCAGTCGGGCACGCATGTCGTCAGACTATCGGCACGGGCGGTCGCGAGAAAGAGCGAACGCGCGCCGACCGCGCGTCACGGCGCGTGGAGCACGAAGTGGCGCACCCAGTAGCCCGCGCTCCGCTGCGACTCGAGCGCCCGCTCGACCGCGGCGAGCCGGCCGTCGCGCGCGTCGGCCGCCGACGGCGCCATGCCGCCGATGCCGCGCAGCGCGAGCAGCGCGCCCTCGGGCACGCCCGCGTACGCGACGGGCGCGCCGGCATCGGCCGCCGGCACCGCCGCGAGCAGATTCTCGAGTGCCGCGAGCGGGACGCGCGACGCCACGACGAGCAGGCGCTCGTGACCGCCCGCGCTCGTCACGACCCAGTCGAAAGGGGCGCCGTCGCGCGACCCGGGCAGCCGCGCGGCGCGGCGCGCGGGCAGCGGATTCGCCACGTCAGTGCCGCGCACCGGGAAGAGCGCGAACGTCTCGCCGCGGTCGTCTTCGTCGAGCCCGTAGACGGGGAGCGGCTCGTCGCCGCGGTACTCGAGCCACAGGTGGTCGCCCGGCCGGACCGCGTCACCGTCGGCGAGCGGCGTGCGCACGCCGTCGCGACCGCGCCACAACGTGACGTGTGCGCCGGGCGGCGCGAGCGGCGCGAGGTTCGCGGCCGGCGGCGCCGGGCGCGGCGCCCCGGCGTCGCCCGCGCGCGTTCGCCCGCGGCGAGCGGCGGCGAGGCCGGCGTCTCGCGCGCCTGTTCGCGCCGAAGCGGCGCAGTGCGAGCCCGCGAGCACGACCGCGACGAGCGCCGCAGCCGCGGCGAGCCCCGCGCGAAGCCGCGCGTGCGAACGGCGCGGCGCGGCGGGCGCGCCCGCGGACACGCCCGACGGCGCGGCGAGCGACGACTCGAGCGCGAGTTCGAACGCGCCGGCGTCCGCGAAGCGGTCCGCGGGCGCGGCCTGGAGCGCGCGCTCGACCGCGGCGACGAACGACGTCGGCAGGTCGGGCCGGAGCGCGCGCAGCGAGGCGCGCTCGCCGCGCTCGTGTTTCGCGCGCAGCTCGTCGAGCGTCGCCGCCTCGTAGGGATGCCGGCCGCTCGCGAGCCGGAAGAGCAGCGCGCCGAGCGCGTAGAGATCGCTCGCGACGGACGGCGGATCGCCGCGCAGCAGCTCCGGCGCCGCGGCGAGCGGCGAGGTCGCGACGGCGCCCCCGCCCGCGGACGCGGCGTCGCGGCCCGAGCCGAAGTCCGCGAGCACGATGCGTCCGCCGTGCTCGCGCAGCACGTTCGCGCCCTTCACGTCGCCGTGCACGAGCCCGGCGGCGTGCACGGCCGCGAGCGCGCGGCACAGATCGCAGCCCACGAGCGCCGCTTCGCGCGCGCCGAACGGGCCGCGCTCGGCCAGGTCCTGGTCGAGCGTGCGGCCGAGCACGAGGTCGGTCCAGAAGCCCACGCGACCGTCGTGCACGTCGGCGCCGTGGATCGCGATCACGTTCGGGTGCCGTACGCGCGCGAGGTGGCGCGCTTCGTCGAGCGCGCGCCGCGTGCCGGACTCGCTCGCGTCGGCGCGGCGCAGCTTGAGCGCGACCTCGCGGCGCAGCGCCGGATCGAACGCGCGATAAACCTCGCCGAAGCTGCCCTCGCCGAGCCGCTCGCGCGCTTCGAGCTCGCCCCACGCGAACAGTGCGGGCTCGGAGGGACGGTCGTCCGGCACGGCGCCGGCCGCGCGCCAGGCGCCGGCGAGCCGCTCGAGCTGCGTCAGCGCCTCGAGCCGCGACGCGGCCTCGGGCGACTCTCGCCGCAGCCGTTCCCAATCCACCTCGAGCCCGTCGGCGATGCGGCCGGCCGATTCGGTGAGCGCGTCATCCGTCACGGTGCTTCTCCATCTCTTCGGCGAGCCGCACGAGCGCGCGCGAGACGAGCATCCGCACGGCGTTCGGCGTCGTGTCACCGAACGTCTCCGCGATCTGCGGGTAGCCGTACCCGAATTCGAGCCGCATGATCACCGCCTCCTGCTGCGCTTCCGTGAGCCGCTCGAGCGCGGCCTCGTAGGTCTCGACGACGTCCCGGCCGATCTGCTGCTCGATGAGCGAGGCGTCGGGCGAAGCGACGTCCCTCCCGTCGAGCGGTTCGCTCGCGCGGCGGGTCGAACGGCGGATTTCGTCGCGCAGGGCGTTCACGAGGATGCGGCGCAGGTAGGCGAGGAACGCCCCCTCGCGACGGACTTCGAAGTCGTTCACGTGCTCCAACGCGCGGAGCAGCGAAACCTGCACGAGGTCGTCGGTGTCGGCGAGCCCGCGGGCGCGGGCCGGGAGCCGGCCCTGAGCCCAGCGGCGAAGCAGCGGCAGGAAGCGGGCGACGAGGCGTTCCCGGGCGCGATCGTCCCCGCCGCGGACCCGGTCGAGCAGGAACGCCGTGGATTCGAGAGCGCCGGCGGGCTTGGGGGCGTCGGACAAGAAGACCTCCGGACCACGGCGCGAGGAACGCCGGGAGCGGCGAAGCTAGCGGGGCCGGCCGCCGTCCGACAACCCCGAAACGCGCCGACCGCGCGTCGTTCAGACGAGGCGCTGGGTCGCGAGCGCCGCGTCGGTGCCGTCGGCGACCGCGGGGGCTCCCGGCCGCCACGCGAGGGCGGCCGACGTCTCCGCGGCGTCGAGCCGGGCGTGCGCGAGCGGGCCGCCCGCCTCGAGCCGCACGATCACGTTCGCCGACTGCTCGCTCGCCATCGCCGCATCGCGCGCGCACGCGCCGAGCGCCACGAGCAGCGCGCGGTTCACGATCTGGTGCGCGACGACGATCGCCGGCTTCGCGCTCGCGAGCGGTCCCGCGAGATCGAGCCACGCGCGCACGCGCGCGCACACGTCCTCGTAGCTCTCGCCGCCGGGCCAGCGGTGTCGCCAGCGGTCGCGCGCGCGCGCGTCGAACAGGCCCGGATGGCGCGCGCGCACTTCGTCGAGCGTGAGCCCCGCGCACTCGCCGAACGACATCTCGGCGAGCGCCTCGTGCGGCTCGGGATCGAGCCCGCACGCTCGGCCGATCCGTTCGGCCGTCGCGCGTGCGCGTCCGAGCGGGCTCGTCCAGAGCCGCGCCGCGCCCAGGCCGGCGCACGCGCGAGCGAGCGCCTCCGCGGCCGCACGGCCATCGGCCGTGAGCGGCGAATCGTCGCGCCCCTGGAGCCGGCCCGCGCGATTCCATTCGGTCTCGCCGTGCCGGAGCAGCCACCATTCGGAAGCGACGTTCACGCGGGTTCACCTCGGGTCGGACTCGGCGACGGAGCGGGCCGGCGCGGCACTCTACCGGCCCTACCCCAGATGCGGCCATGCGGGGCGTTCCGGGTTCGTTCGGCGTTCGGCTGCGGCGGGCCCGCGATCGTCCATTCCGGCCTCCGATCGCGCGGCCTCCGGTGGTAGAGTTCCGCGCTCGCTCCGGCGCGGTGCCCGCCCGGACGAAGAAGGAGTCCGATCCGGGCCGAATCCGGCTCCACCGGCGCGCATCCCTAGGGCTTGCGCACCTCGACTGACGCGTCGCTCCGCCTCCCGCGCCGCACCCTCTTGCACAGGGGACCGGGACGGTCGCCGCAGCGGTGGCCCCGCCTCACGCGCCACCCTCTCCTCCTCCACCCTCCGCTAGCGGGGATCCATCGTTCATGAGCAAGCGCATGTTCCAGATGCTGACGGCGGTCCTCATCGTCGTCGCCATCCTGGGGTTCGTGAAGTTCCAGCAGATCCAGGCCGCGATCGCGGCCGGCAAGTCGTGGTCGGCCCCGCCCGAGAGCGTGACGTCCGTGGTCGCGAAGCAGGACCGCTGGGAAGGAACGCTCGAAGCCGTCGGGACCGTGGAGCCCGTGCAGGGCGTCACGCTCGCGGCCGACCTCCCGGGCGTCGTGGACCGCATCGCGTTCGAGTCCGGACGGCCGGTCGGCGCGGGACAGACGCTCGTCACGCTCGACACGCGCCAGGAACGGGCGGCGCTCGCGGCGGCACAGGCGAACCTGCAGCTCGCGAAGGCGAACCTCGACCGCTCGCGCCGGCTGCTCGACACGCAGGCGATCGCGCAGGCCGAGTTCGACCAGGTCGAGGCGCTGTTCCGTCAGGCGGAGGCAACCGTCGCCGGCGTGGAAGCCACGATCCAGCGCAAGACGATCCGCGCGCCGTTCTCGGGTGTGGCCGGCATCCGTCAGGTGAACCTCGGCCAGTACGTGAACAGCGGCGACCCGATCGTGCCGCTCCAGTCGCGCGACCCGATCTACGTGGACTTCGCCGTGCCGCAGCAGCAGGTCGGCGATCTCAAGACGGGGGCGGTCGTGCACGCGCACGGCGAGGACGGCGAGCGCGAGCTCGCGTCCGGGCGCATCACGGCGGTGAACCCGGTCGTGGACGGCGACACGCGGAACGTGAGAGTGCAGGCGACGTTCCGCAACGTCGGCGGCGCGCTGCGCCCCGGCATGTTCGTCACCGTGCACGTCGTCGTGGGCAGCGCGAAGCCCGTCGTTGCGCTGCCGACGACGGCGATCAACTACGCGCCTTACGGAAACTCGGTCTTCATCATCGAGGACATGAAGGGTCCGGACGGCAAGTCCTACAAGGGCGTGCGCCAGCAGTTCGTGAAGATCGGCCCGGCGCGCGGCGACCAGGTCGCGATCCTCGACGGCGTGAAGGCCGGACAGGAGATCGTGACGTCGGGCGTGTTCAAGCTGCGCACCGGCGCCTCCGTCGTCGTGAACAACGCCGTGACGCCGAGCAACAGCGCCGCGCCGAAGCCGGAAGACAGCTGATGAAGTTCACCGATCTCTTCATCCGCCGGCCGGTCCTCGCGATCGTCGTCAACCTCGTCATCCTGATCGCGGGGCTCCAGTCCATCCGCTCGCTCAGCGTTCGGCAGTTCCCGCGCAGCGACATGGCGGTCGTCACCGTGTCCACCGTGTACGTCGGCGCGAATGCCGATCTCGTGCGCGGCTTCATCACGACGCCGCTCGAGCGCGTCATCGCGAGCGCCGACGGCATCGACTACATGGAGTCCTCGAGCGCTCAGAGCGTCAGCACGATCACCGTGCACCTGAAGCTCAACTACGACACGAACGCCGCGCTGACCCAGATCCAGGCGAAGGTCGCTCAGGTGCGCAACGACCTCCCGCCCGAGGCGCAGGCGCCCGTGATCGAAGTGCAGACGGCGGACTCCGAGTTCGCCTCGATGTACCTCGGGTTCGCGTCGAAGGACCTCGACCAGAACCAGATCAGCGACTACCTCGTGCGCGTCGTCCAGCCGCGGCTCTCGGCCGTGAGCGGCGTGCAGCGCGCCGACATCCTCGGCGGCCGCACGTTCGCGATGCGCATCTGGCTCAAGCCGAACCTCATGGCGGCGCGCGGGCTGTCGCCGACGCAGGTGTGGACCGCCCTGTCGCAGAACAACTACCTCTCGGCCCTCGGACGCACGAAGGGCACGATGACGTCGGTGAACCTGGTCGCGAACACCGACCTCAAGACGCCCGACGAGTTCCGTCAGCTCATCGTGAAGCAGGAAGGCGACGACATCGTGCGGCTCGGCGACGTCGCCGACGTCGTGCTGGGCGCCGAGGACTACGACACCGAAGTGCGCTTCAACGGCGAGACCGCGACGTTCATGGGCATCTGGGTGCTGCCGACCGCGAACTCGCTCGACGTCATCCACCGCGTGCGCGAGGCGATGAAGGACGTGCAGGCCGAGCTGCCCGTGGGCATGACGGCCGGCATCCCGTACGACGCGACCGAGAACATCGAGGACGCGATCCACGAGGTGCTGAAGACGCTCACCGAGACGCTGCTCATCGTCGTCGTCGTGATCTTCCTCTTCATCGGATCGGTCCGGGGGCTCGTGATCCCAGTCGTCGCGATCCCGATCTCGCTCATCGGCGCCGTGTTCCTGATGAACGTGGCAGGCTTCACGATCAACCTGCTCACGCTGCTCGCGATCGTGCTGTCGGTCGGACTCGTCGTGGACGACGCGATCGTCATGGTCGAGAACATCGAACGACACGTGCACGAGGGCCGGAAGCCGTTCGACGCCGCGATCCTCGCCGCCCGAGAACTGATCGGGCCGATCATCGCGATGACGATCACGCTCGCCGCGGTGTACACGCCGATCGGCATCCAGGGCGGCCTCACGGGCTCGCTCTTCCGCGAGTTCGCGTTCACGCTCGCGGGCGCCGTCATCGTGTCGGGCATCGTGGCGCTCACGCTCTCGCCCATGATGGGGTCGCGGCTGCTGCGCGCGGGCGACAGCGAACGCGGCTTCGCCGGCTTCGTGAACCGCCAGTTCGACAAGGTCCGCGACGGCTACTCGAGCGCGCTCGCGGGCACGCTGCGCCACCGCCCGGTCGTGCTCACGCTGTGGCTCATCGTCGTGCTGCTGATGGTGCCCTTCTACATGTTCTCGCAGAAGGAGCTCGCTCCGGCCGAGGACCAGAGCGTCGTGTTCGGCATCGTGCAGGCCGCGCCGAACGCGACGCTCGATCAGACGCGCCTGTTCACGACCGGCATGTTCGAGGCGTACAAGTCCACGCCCGAGATGAAGAACACGTTCCAGATCACGTTCCCGACCGGCGGCTTCGGCGGCATGGTCACGAAGCCGTGGTCGGAGCGGAAGCGCCCGACGTCCGCGATCAACATGGAAGTCACGGGCAAGATGTCGCGCATCCCCGGCATTCGCGTGATCTCCGTGACCCCGCCCGCGCTCCCCGGCGGCGGCAGCTTCCCCGTGGACATCGTCATCGCCTCGACGGCCGAGCCGAAGCAGCTCGCCGACATCGCGAACCAGCTCGTCCAGAAGGCGTACGCGAGCGGCATGTTCATGTACGTGGACACCGATCTGAAGTTCGACCAGCCGCAGGCCGAGGTCGTGTTCGATCGCGACAAGGTCCGCTCGCTCGGTGTGGACATGGGCCAGGCGGGCCGCGACCTCTCGACGATGCTGGGCGGAAACTTCGTCAACCGGTTCAGCATCCAGGGGCGCAGCTACAAGGTGATCCCGCAGATCAAGCGCGCGGAGCGCCTCACGCCCGAACAGCTCGAACAGGTGTACGTGACGGGCCCGGGCGGAAAGCTCGTGCCGCTGTCCACGTTCGCGACGCTCAAGACCACGACCGAGCCGCGCGAGCTCAAGCGCTTCCAGCAGCTGAACGCGGTGCGCATCCAGGGCGTGATCCCGCCGCCGGTGCCGCTCGACCAGGCGCTCACGTACCTCGAGACCGAGGCGCGCAAGATCCTGCCGACCGGCTACACGGTCGACTTCGCCGGCGAGTCGCGCCAGCTGCGCACGGAGGGCGGCAAGTTCCTGCCCGTCTTCCTGCTGTCGGCGATCCTCATCGGTCTCGTGCTCGCGGCGCAGTTCGAGAGCTTCCGCGACCCGATCGTCATCATGACGGGGTCGGCGCCGCTCGCGCTCACGGGCGCGCTGCTGTTCACGTTCCTCGGCTTCACGTCGCTCAACATCTACAGCCAGATCGGACTCATCACGCTCGTGGGGCTCGTGGCGAAGAACGGCATCCTGATCGTCGAGTTCGCGAACACGCTCCAGCGCACCGGGCTCGACAAGGGGCGCGCGGTCACCGAGGCCGCCGCGACGCGACTCCGTCCGATCCTCATGACGACGGCGGCGACCGTGTTCGGCCACCTGCCGCTCATCATCGCGCGCGGCCCGGGCGCGGGCGCGCGCAACAGCATCGGCATCACGCTCGTGACCGGCATGATCATCGGCACCGTCTTCACGCTGTTCGTCGTCCCGGCGATCTACACCGTCGTGGCGAAGACGCACGCGCGCGACGAAGCGCTCGAGCCGGTGCTCGAGCCTTCGCCGGCGGAAGCGGAGCCCGTGACGGCCTGAGTCGCGACGCATCCGGAACGGCGCGCGGGCGCGGGAGGCCTCTCCCGCGCCCGCGGCGTTCCGGGCCGCGTTCATCCTCCGGGGACCCAACCCTGCCACGCTCCGTCGCGTCTACTCGCCCGACCGGCCGCCGGCGGGTCGCCGGGTCCGCGATCGCGGCGCACGCCGGCGCGACGTGCGCCGGCGCGTTCCGCTAGAGTCCCCGGCTTCCGAATCCGTCGCTCTCCATCGAGGAACCCGTGATGCCCGTCCGCTCCCACTGGCTCGTGGCGGCCTGCGCGCTGCTCGTCCTTCCCTCGCTCGCTTCCGCCCAGACCACGAGGCTGCGCGGCCGCTTCAAGGACGCGTCGACGGGCGTGGCCGTGCCCGGGGTCGCGATCAAGCTCACGAACTTCGCCGACACGTCCGACGTGCGGCGCGCGACCGGCGGTGACGACGGCGCGTTCGAGTTCAAGGGCCTCGGCAGGCACAGCTACCGGCTCGAGGCGTCCCGGCTCGGCTACGAGACGCTCCACCAGGTCGTGCGCGTGACGAAGCCCGACCACGACCTCGGCGACGTGAAGCTCGCGCCGCGTTCGATCGAGCTCGCGCCCATCACGGTGCAGGAGTCGCCGGCGCCGGCGACGCAGAAGGCCGACACGACCGAGTACCGGGCGAGCGCGGTGAAGACCCATCGCGACGCGACGGCCGAGGACCTCGTGCAGAAGCTGCCCGGAGTGACGCTGGAGAACGGGCAGGTGAAGGCGCAGGGCGAGAACGTGCAGCAGGTGCTCGTCAACGGGCGTCCGTTCTTCGGCAGCGATCCGACGGCGGCGATGCGCAACCTGCCGGCAGAGGTCGTGGACCGCATCCAGGTGTACGACCGCATGAGCGACCAGGCCGAGTTCAGCGGCTTCGACGACACGCAGTCGCAGCGCACGATGAACTTCATCCTGCGCGACCAGAAGGCGACGTTCGGCAAGGTGTACGCGGGCGGCGGCGACGACGAGCGCTACCAGACGGGCGGAAACGCGACCTGGGTGCGCGGCGCGACGCGCTTCACGCTGATCGGGCTCTCGAACAACATCAACCAGCGGAACTTCTCGCCGCAGGACCTGTTCGGCTCGATGAGCGGCTCGGGCGGCGGCGGCGGCGGCCCGCGCATCATCATGCACGGCGGTCCGGGCGGCTTCCGTCCCGGCGGCGGCCGCCCGCAGATGATCCGCATGGGCGGCGGCGGTGGCGGCGGATTCGATCCGAGCAGCTTCTTCGTGGACCAGCAGCCGGGCATCGCGACGACGCACTCGGGCGGCTTCAACTACGTCGGCCAGTGGGGCAAGAAGGTGCAGGTCAGCTCGAGCGTGTTCGTGAACGACACCGACACCGAGAACCTGCAGTCGCTCGATCGCGAGTACGTGCCGCCGCAGGACTCGCTCGCGTTCTACCGCCAGCTCACGACGACGGGCAATCGCAGCGCGAACCAGCGCGTGGATGCGCGTCTCGAGTGGACTCCGGACTCGCTCAACTCGGTGATCTTCCAGCCGCGCGCCTACTTCCAGCGCACCGACGCGACGAACTTCGGCACCGCCGCGAACCTGTCCACGATCGGAGGCGTGATCGGCGCGGCGGAGAGCCGCGTGACCGACACGAACGACGGCGGCAACCTCTCCGCACGCCTGACGCTTCGCCACCGCTTCGCGAAGCGCGGCCGCAACGTGAGCGCGGACCTGAACTCCTCGCGCAACGACCGCGACGGCGGCGGCGGCCAGTACTCGCTCACGACGAACTACGAGGGCTCGACCACGACGCGCGACACGCTCGACCAGCGCTCGAACTCGACGACGACGACGGATTCGTGGTCGGCGCGCGTGGCGTTCACCGAGCCGGTGTCGAAGAGCGTGCAGCTGCAGGCGATCTACAACCCGTCGTTCTCGAAGAGCGACGCCGACGCGCGCACGTTCGCGCTCGATCCGGCGAGCGGCGCGTACACCCGCCCCGACTCGGCGCTCTCGAACGTGTACGCGAGCCGCAACGTGGTGCAGAACGGCGGCCTCGCGATGCTCGTCACGAAGGGGCCGTGGCGCTGGCTCACGAACCTCTCGGCCCAGAGCCAGCGGCTCGAATCCGAGCAGACCTTCCCCGGCGCGCAGCGCATCGACCGCACGTACGGCGACGTACTGCCCTCCGTGACGCTCACGGGGAACTTCGCGAACCGCCGGAGCCTCCGACTCGCGTGGAGCACGTCGGCCGCCGCGCCGAACATCGGGCAGCTGCAGAACGTCGTGAACAACTCGAACCCGCTGTCGCTCACGACCGGGAACCCCTCGCTGCGGCCGACCTACACGAACAACTTCTCGCTGCGCTTCTCCGAAGCCGAGCCGATGGCGTCGAAGAGCCGCTTCGTGTTCGCGAACGTGTCGCGCACGGCCCGCTCGATCGCGAACGCGACGTTCACGGCGCTCGCCGACACGACCGTGGACGGCGTGTTCCTCGCGCGCGGCACGCAGCTCACGCGGCCCGTGAACCTGGGCGAGTCGTGGAACGGAAACCTGTTCGGCGTCGTGAGCCGGCCGCTCAAGCTGCTCAAGAGCGTGCTGTCCCTCAACGGCGGCGGGTCGTACAACCGCACGCCGACGAAGATCAACGACGTGACGAACCTCAACACGACGTGGGCGCTCCGCAGCGGCGCGGTGCTGTCGAGCAACATCAGCCAGAACCTCGACTTCACCGTGTCGTACTTCGCGAGCTACAACATCGCGCGCAACACGCTCAGCACGAGCAGCTCGGGCGACTACTTCAGCCACAACGCCGCGATCCGCTTCAATTCCGTCGTCGGCAAGGGCTTCGTCGTGCGGCAGGAACTGACGCACGCGCTGCAGAGCGGCGTGCCCTCGGCATACGGGCAGGACGTCGTGATGTGGAATACGACGCTCGGGAAGAAGTTCCTGAAGGGCGAGCGCGGCGAACTGCGCTTCACCGTGACCGACGTCCTCGACGCGAACCGCAGCGTGAACCGCAGCCTCACCGAGACCTACGTGCAGGACACGCGCGACCGCGCGCTGAGCCGTTACGCGCAGGCGGTGTTCACGTACTCCTGGCGCTGAGCCCCGCGGTGGCCGCCGCGAGCGCACGGCGCGGGCGCGGCGGCGGGGCGGACGTCGCGCCGGACGCCGCCCGCCGCCCGAGCGTTCCGCGCGTCAGCGCCGCGCCGTGCCGTACCAGTTGATGCGCCGCGTCGCGGCCATCACCGCGACGAGCGCGCCGAAGAACAGCAGCGAGCCGAGCAGCAGCGCGTAGTCCTCGTTCCGCAGCACGACGTAGTGGCACGCGTACAGGAGCCCGAGCCCCGCGCCAACGAGTGCGGCGCGCAGGCGCGATCCGAGCACGGCACTCGCGTAGAACGCGATGAGCCCCACGACGGCGACGCTCGCGAGCGCGTACGCACCGCCGAAGCCGAGGTGCTCCGACAGCGACAGCTCGAGCATCAGGAACAGGCACAGCGCCGCGCCCATGAGCACGTACTGGATCGGGTGCAGCAGCCGGCCGCCGAGCACTTCGAGCAGCCAGAACGCCGTGAAGGTCAGGACGAAGAACAGCAGTTCGTACTTCACCGTGCGCTCGCACAGGCGGTAGGCGTCGATCGCGGGCACGAGGTCCACGCCGAACGCCGACCGCTGGATCGCCTCGGGCCCGCCGGGCGAGGTGAGCCACGCCTGCGGGTAGTTGCGGCCGAGCGACGGGATGCTCCACGCGGCGCGGAAGCCCGTGTCCGAGAGCGCACGCGTCACCGGCAGCCAGTTGCCCTGGAAGCTCGGGTCCTTCCAGGCGCCGGTGAGTTCGACCGTGGTCTGCCGGCCGAACGGCGTGAAGTAGGCGCCGCGCGTTCCGTTGAGCCTCACGGGAAGCTCGAACGTGCGCCCCCACGGCGGGCCGTCGAGCGGCAGCTCGGCGTGGATGCCGGCGCCGAGCTCGGCGGTGTCCTCGGTCCCCGGCTCGCACGCGAGCGAGCGCCCGTCCCACTCGAGGCGCACCTGGTCCTGCAGCGCGCGCACGTCGCTGATCCCGATCGCGAGCACCGCGCGCGGCCAGTCCACGCTTTCGGGCGGCACGCCGAGCTTCGCGAGGTCCACGGACTCGAACCGCCCCGCGATTCGCGCGTCGAGGCGGTAGACCGGCACCTCGTAGATGCCGCGCCGGCGCGTCTGCGTGTCGAGCCGCGACGCGACGTGCAGCGACTCGGGCAGCAGCACGAGCCGCTCGCGGGACTCGCGCTCGCGGCGGACGCCCTTGTCGTTCACGTCGCTCCAGCGGCGCGTCCACGGCACGATGAGCGCGGGGCCGGCGATCGTCTGCGCCGCGCCCCACTTGGATGCGATCTCCGCGGCGGCTTCGTCGCGTCGGTGCCGGCGCTCGTTGACGAGGAAGCTCATGAACAGCGAGGGAATCTGGAGCGCGAGCACGAGCAGGAACAGGATCGCGACGCGCAGCGCCTGATCGCGGCCGGCGTTCGGCGCCGCGGCGACCTCGGACGGAATCGAGGACATGCATCCTCCGGTGAGCCGCTCCCTGCGGCCGTGAGGGAACCGGGATCGCCCGGCCTCCCGCGACGGCGGCGCGCGGGCCCCGCCCGCGTGCACCGCCGCGCTCGCCCACGACCTTACCCGCCCGCGGGCCCCGGAAGTTCCAGAGATTGCGGTGACCTTGTGGCGAAGTGGACAGGGAATCGCGTGCGCGCGCTCGCGCCGGGCGTCAGCGCCGCAGCGGGTGCGTCTCGCGGCTCATCGCGCCGGTCTCGAGCACTTCCTCGATCTTGTACACGCCGAGCTTGCGGTTCTTGATGAAACCCGAGAGCGCCTTCTCGGCGAACACGCCGTCCTTGAGCATGTCCGTGAGCCATTCGAGCGCGTGGATCGGCGTGTACTGCGGCAGCGCGCAGCCCTTGTCCATGAGCCAGCGCTGGTTCTTGTCCTCCTGCGAACCGAGCGGCGGCGCCATGACGATCGGGATGCCGAGCGCCGAGTAGAACGACAGCTCGCTCGGCTTGGTCCACAGGATGTCGGTCTCGCGCATGAGGAGGTTGAAGCGGTCGAAGTACGCCGGCTTCGAGTCCTCGCGCACGACGAGCACGCCGTCTCCGAGCGCGCTCTCGAGGCCGGTGCGCGAGACGAACTCCGTGAACACGCGCTCGACGAGGCGGTTCACGCCGCACACGAGCACGAGCCGGAAGCGCCGGTCGAGGATGCCGGGCTTGAGCGCCTGCGCGAGCATCAGCCCGATCTCGGTTTGTGCGCCCGCGCCGCCGACGGCGAACGTCACCGTGACCCGCTCGCGTCCGCCCGAGGGTTGGGGGCGCTCGCCGAGCAGCTCGCGCACGGTGCCGCCGTAGACGCTCGTGAAGCGTCCCTGCGGGTCGAGCCGGCCGAGGCGCGCGAGGAGGTCCGCCTTCAGCACCTCCATGCTGGTGCCGCCGACGTTGGCGCGCGGCAGCGTGAACCCGGTGATGAAGATGCGGTCGTCGGGCACGCCGTACTGCCGCAGCCGCCGCATGACGCGCCCGCACGGCGCGAAGTAGCGGATGCGGCTCTCGCGCGCCTTCGACGCGACCCACACGCGGTTCAGGTCCGCGTCGCAGATGACGCAGTACACCGGCTCCGAGTGCGCGCGGTCGGCGACGAGCGCCGGCGCGTAGAACGTCGTGATCACCGGCAGCGTGCACGTGTGCAGGCGCTCGAGCAGCGAGCGGCCGAGCCCCTGGCGGATCAGGTGATCCACGATGTGATTGTTCGGCGACGGGTGCGACAGGTCGCGGAGCGGATAGAACGGCGGGATCGCGAGCATCGCGTCGAGCAGCCCGAACACGGGCTTGCCGACGAGCGGGATTTCCCGCGCGCGCGACAGGAACTCGTACGACCACGTCAGCCGGCGCCAGAAGCGCGCCTCGTCCGGATCGGTCACGTCGGGGCTGCCGGCCGTGAGCACGCCGTCCTGCGCGAGGTGCGCGAGCGCGTGCGCGGCGCGCTGGTGACCGAGCCCCATGTCGGCCGTCACCACCCAGGCGCGCAGGCAATTGAATGCGTGTTCCAAGGCTCGATCCCTCGAGTCCTGCGGGCGTCGCGACGCCCGCGCACGACCCCGCCGACGGCGAGACTCGCTCGGGGAAAGTATCGGACGGAAGGCGATCGTGTTGAACGGCGGGCGCGGAGCCGCGCCTGGGGCGGCTCCCGTCAGCCCTCGAGCGCCTGCCGCAGGTCGGCGACCAAGTCGTCCAGGTCTTCGATGCCGACCGAGTAACGCACGAGCCCCTCGCTGATCCCGGCCTTGAGCCGCTCGGCCGGCTGCATCTTGGCGTGCGTCATCGAAGCCGGGTGCTCGATCAACGTCTCGACGCCGCCGAGCGACACGGCGAGGGTGGCGAGCTTCACGCGGTTCATGAGCTTCTCGCCGGCCGCGTACCCGCCCTTCATCTCGAAGCTGATCATCGCGCCCGGGCCGCGCATCTGGCGCTTCGCGAGTTCGTACTGCGGGTGCGACGGCAAACCGAGGTAGCGCACCCACGCGACTTCGGGCCGCGCCTCGAGCCACGCCGCGATCTCGCCCGCCGTGCACTGCGCGCGCTCGAGCCGGAGCGCGAGCGTCTTGATTCCGCGATGGACGAGGAACGCCTGGTGCGGGTCCATGTTGCAGCCCGTCGCGATCATGAGCGAGCGGAGGCGCTTGAGCAGCTCCGGGTCCTTCGCGACGAGCAGGCCGCCGACGACGTCGGCGTGACCATTGATGAACTTCGTGACCGAGTGCAGCACGACGTCGGCGCCGAGTTCGAGCGGCTGCTGCAGGTAGGGCGAGGCGAACGTGTTGTCCACGACGAGCCGCGCGCCGTGCGCGTGCGCGATCTTCGCCGCCGCCGCGATGTCGGTGACCTGCATGGCGGGATTGGAGGGCGACTCGACGTACACGAGCTTCGTCTCGGGACGCATCGCGCGTTCGAGGTTCTTCACGTCGGAGGTGTCCACGAACGTCGCCGACACGCCGAAGCGCGCGAAGTGGTCTTCGAGCAGCCCGCGCGAGGGGCCATAGACCGACGCCGTGCTGACGACGTGACTGCCCGAGGCGAGCAGCGCCATGTACACCGACTGCACCGCGCCCATGCCGGAGCTGGTCGCGACGCCGCCCACGCCCTTTTCGAGTTCGGCGACGCACGACTCGAGCGCGTGGATGGTCGGGTTCCCGAGCCGGGTATAGATGTAGCCGTCGGCCTTGCCGGCAAAGCGGTCCGCGCCTTCCTGCGCGTTCCGGAACGCGAACGTGGACGTCTGGTAGATCGGCGTGACCGCGCTGCCGTACGCGCTGTGGTCGGCGCCGGCGTGAACGAGCTTCGTCATGAAGCCGGACTTGAGGTTCTCGGTGTGCGTCGTGCTCATCGCGAAGGCTCCATCGGCCGCGCGGGCCAGTCGGGTCCAGGTCGAGTCGCCGGGTTCGCGGGCGCCAAACGCGCACGGGTCCGGACGGTGCGAGGAGCGAGGACTGCACGGGCTGTGCCGGGGGGGCTCGAAGTCGCGTGAGCCTTTGGGAGTCGTGCGAAAACGGCCTCAGTGGCGTTCGGGACCCTGAAATCGCTGCGCGGGGACTGGCAGGCTGGCAGCCTCGAATGCCACAACGTCTCGCGGCGAGGGCAGCTCGCGACGTCCCCGATTGGCGCGGCGAACACGCGATTCGTGGCGCTGCGGGCGCTAGGAATTGTTTTCCGAGTTCGAGTGCGCGTCGCGATGCACGCACCAAAATGTCGTTGACCCGCTCGCGATCGGGCGAATAGCCTCGACGCGTCCCGTTGACCTTTGACTCAGGTCTGGTGGCTGATGCGATCCCCTCATCACGACCCGAGAATCACGCGGCGAAGCTCTGTCAGGGCGTTGCTCCCGGTGCCCCGGCGGAGTTTCTTTGCTTGGAAGCGCGCTCCGCTCAGGACGGGCGACGGAGTGCACCGGGTGGAGCGAGAGCTCCGAGGAGTCGAGTGATGAAGCGCACGCATCGATGGGCCGCGATGATCGCAGCTCTCATGCTGGCCGCCGGGTTGGTCCTCCCCACGATCGCATCCGCGGGCGAGGACAGCATTCTGTATCCAGGAGAGAAGCCGAAGAAGCTCGTCGCGCCGTGGTCGTTTGGGGAGCCCGATGAGCCCAACACTCGGGCGCAGCGCACGGCAAGGCCGCTTGCGTTCAATCTGGGCTCAGTCCGAATCGAAGTCGCTCCGGGCCGGCTAGTCGTGATCCCGCAGTCGAGATCGATGGTGTCGTCTGAGCGGAGAAGTGCGCGATGAGCACGTTTTTGATCGAAGCGGCTGCTCTTCGTTCCCTGCTTGCGGAGTCAGCAGGTCAAACGGAAGACGCTAGCGTGCTCGATCGGGCGAGCGATGTGGCAATGAGGTTGTGCGGCAGCGGCGAGTTTGAAGAGGCCGTTGAGTTACTTTGCGCCGCTTCTCACTCGCCGAACGCGAACGGGCGAGCACGTCTCCAGCTGCTGCGCTTGGAAGTACTGGTCTTCCTCAATCGGACTGAGGAAGCGTGTCGACTCGCAGACGAGCTTCTCGAAGGAGTAGCTCTCGAATCGGCGTCAGCGCAAAGCGCACTACCTCTCGTCTGGCGAGCGGCAGCTCGATGGAAAGCTGGAGAGGTGTCGCTTGCCTTGTGCGATGCGCAGCGTGCCCACGCTCGACTGCTTCAATTGCCTGACACTGGGGAACTGGGTCGTGCTGCACTTGTACTCGGCAACATCGCCTGGACATTGGGAGAATTGAAGTCCGCCAAGAACTGGTATCTGGAGGCACTGGTGTCCGGGAGACGTGCTCAGGAAGCTCGACTTGAGGCTGACGTTCGCCGGAACCTAGCGCTCATCAGCAAGCAGTTGTGTCACTGGGGCGAAGCGAAGGAAGAACTCCGAACTTCCGCAGTCATGTGGGAGCAACTACAGAATCGAGTACAGCTCTTGCGAGTGGATCAGAGCCTCGCGCTGCTTAGCTGGAGGCGAGGGCGTCTCGACGAAGCGAGCAACCTGGCGCGGAAGGCGCTTCAGCAGGCGCTGGCATACGCAGATGATCGCTTCGTTCGATACGCTCATCAGGCGACCGCACTGATCGACATACACCGGGGCGACTTCTCGAGCGCCAGCATAAGCCTTAGAGAAACAGCGGCTCTTGAAGATCGTTCTCCCCTCTCCCGCCCTGCCCTCCTCACCTCCGAGTTCCTCGGTGACGTGCACCTCGAGCAGGGGCAAGCTGAAGCCGCGCTGAAGCACTACGACGCGGTGTTCCCGAAGGCGATGGCGCTCGTGCCGAAGGGCGACATCGTCGCCGAGCTTCGTCGGCGCCGCGCCGAGTGCTTCTACCTCCTCGCACGTCACGACGAGGCGTACGCCGAGGCCAAGCTCGGCCTCACGCACTGCCGCGAGCTCGGCGATCGCTACGAGGAGGCCGCGACCTATCGCGTCCTCGCGCTCGCGGCGGCCGCCGTGGGCCGCCCGGGTGAAGCGAAGCAGCACTTCGAGCAAGGCTTCGCTTTCTACGAAGACATCGAGACGCCGTACGAGTGGGGCAAGCTCTGGATGGCCTACGGTGACTGGCTGCGCGGCCCGCACGCCGGCGCATTCGCCGACACGCGCGGCGCGCTCGAGGCGTACCTCCTCGCTCGCGACCTGTTCGAACGCATGGGCGCGAAGGCGAAGCTCGCGGAGACACAAGCGCGCTTCGCCGAACTCAACGTCGCGCACTCCGGCGGCACGCCGCCGTCGAGCGTGCCGGCGTCGTTCGTGACGACCGACGCGCCAGTCCGCCGCCCCGTGGCGCGGCGCTCCACCGCGGAGATCGAAGCGCGCACGCGCTGGGCGTACGAGACCTTCGGGCTGCTCACGCGTCGCCCCGGCATGCTGGAGCTGCTCGGCACCGTGGAGAAACTCGCGCGCTCCCGCTCGCCGATCCTCGTGCTCGGTGAGTCGGGCACGGGCAAGGAACTCGTCGCCGCCGGCATTCACCGTCTCTCGGGCCGAAGCGGCGCTTACTTCCCCATCAACTGCGGCGCGATGTCGCGCGAGATGATCGAGAGCGAGCTGTTCGGCCACGTGTCGGGTTCGTTCACGGGCGCCACGCGCGACAAGCCCGGCCTCGTCGAAGTGTGCGACGGTGGCACGGTGTTCCTCGACGAAATCGGCGAGATGCCGATCGATCTGCAGACGAAGCTGCTGCGCTTCCTCGAGTCGGGCGAGTCGCGGCGCGTCGGTTCGGTCAAGCTGCTGCACGTGGACGCGCGCATCGTCGCGGCGACGAACCGCACGCGCGACGAACTCCAGGGCGGCGGCCCGTTCCGCGAAGACCTGTTCTACCGGCTCGCGCACGGGGTCGTCACGCTGCCGCCGCTTCGCGAACGCGGCGACGACGTCGTGCTGCTCGCGCAGCAATTCCTCGCGCGCGCGTGCGAGCGCGAGCGGCGCCGGCTCGAGTTCACGAGCGCCGCGCTCGGGCAGATCGAGCGCTATCGATGGCCCGGCAACGTTCGCGAGCTGAAGGCCGTCGTCGAGCAGGCGGCGCTCGTCGCCGAGGGCGAGTGGATCGAGCATCTGTCGCTGAGCGGCAGCGACGACGACGCCTCGGACTTCGGCACCGAGATGCTCGGCGTCGAGAAGCGCCGCATCGAAGAGGCGCTCGCGACCCATCGCGGCTCGCGCGCCGAAGCCGCCCGCGCGCTCCGCATGCCGCGCACGACGCTGCTCGCCAAGATGCGGCGGTACGGGCTCCGATAGCGCTTCGCCGGCCCCGCGCGCCGGCAGCCCCCGGGCTTCCGCCCCACTCCCCTCGCGCGACGACTCCCGCGAGTGGCGCGCCTCACCTCCCAGGGCATCGCGGCCGATACCCTTCCCATGTCGCTGCCCGCCCAGGACCCCGCCCCCGGCACGCCCGGCGCACCGAGGCGCTATCCGCACCTCTCGCGCTTCCACGCGCTCAATTGCACGCCCGAAGAGAACGAGCGCATCGAGAAGCTCATCTACGTCCTGTTCGACGTGTTCCGCGTGATCACCTGGGCGGCCCTCCTCGTCTGGTTCCATCCGCACGTGCTCGACTACGTCGGCGGACGCGCCATCGCGGACGCGATCCTCGCGCACGGGTGGGTGCGCTGGGTCGTGGCGGTCCCGCTCCTGCCGTGCGCGCTGCTCTCGGTCCTCTCTCCCGTCAGCCGGCCGGGCGACCGCGCGCAGGCGAGCGCGCTCGCCACGACGCTTGGCGGCACCGTCGTCGGCCACTCGAAGCTCGATCCGACGTACGGCATGCCGAACGGGCCGGCACTCCGCGTTCCCGTCGCTCGCGGTTCGGTGGACGTGCGCTCGTGGTCGAACCACCGCTCGCCGATCACGCGCGCACGCGCGCGCGTCGCGATGCGCGGCGGCTTCGCCTTCTCGGCGCACGGCTCGGGGCGCGAGCCCGCGCTCGTGAGCAGCCTCGCGACGCACGCGATGCGCGCCGGCGTGAACGCGCTGCGCGAGCGCGCCGACGATCCGCGCGCGCGCGCGGCCGCGGCCGCACTCGAATTCGCGGCCACGCCTCCCGTCACGATCGGGCACGAGGCGCTCGACCGCGCGCTCGTGCTGCGCACGAGCGATCCCGCCGCGGCGCGCGCGATGTTCGCCACCGCCGGCGTCGCGGACGCGCTGCTCCAGCTCCACGCCTCCACACCGCGCTGGTCGTGGTCGCTCGTGGACAATGGCGACGGCACGGCCGACCTCACGCTCGAACGCCCGGGAAGCCTCGGCGACGCGGAGGCGGTGCGCCGGCTCGTCGAGCCGATGCGCGCGGCGATCGAAGCGCTCGAAGCGGCGGGCATCGTCCGCGCGGCGTAGCGCGGCGCCGGTGCCCGTAAGGACCGCTCGACGGTCCTCGCCACGCGCAACTTCCCCATTGCCTCGCGCCAAAGGCGGGCGGAGACTTCCCCGCGTTCAGCCTCCGCCGCGCCCGCCGCCGCGTCTCCCCTTCGCACGACGATGCCGGCTCGCTCTCGGTCGCCGCCCACGGGGGTCCGTCATGCGATTCGCCGCTCGCATGCTTCGTCACGCGCTGTTCGCCGCCACGCTGCTCGCCGCGCTCGCGCCGCTCGCCCACGCCCAGAAGATGGCGAAGGCGCACCTGCCGAAGAAGCCGTTCAAGATCTACAAGGGCCACCTGAGCGCCGACCAGGAGCGCTGCCTGCGCTATGCGCTCAAGCAGTGGGTGATGTACGACCAGGCCCCGGCCGCGAACGGCACGGGCAACCGCAACGAGACGAACGATCATGTGTCGTCCGCGGGACCGCGACACGATCTCTCCGACGCGAAGGATCACGCGAGGTCGAGCCGTTCGATGTCGGCCGGTGAGAAGAAGGCGATGGACAAGGCCTACGGCGATTCCTCGCCGTTCCACGCGCCGGGTCAACCCGTGAAGGACCCGATCACGGACGACTCGTGGTTCACCGACGACGAGGGCGCGGCCGACGTCGCGATCGAACCGTCCGGGTTCATTCCCGGTGTGCCCGCGAACACGCTCGGCCTGATGTCGTTCGACCTCGAGAAGGGCGTGAACGACGTCGGCGCGAAGGTCGAGTTCAAGGCGCGCTACGACACGCTGTCCGCGATCCTGTGGATCAAGGACGAGCCGGGCGGCGGCCGCACCTGGTGCTACCCGAGCGACACCGACGGCGACGGCTTCATCACGAACGCCGACGCGAAGTGCCCGATCGGCACCGTGGACTACTACATGATCCTGAAGCACGAGCTGTCGCACTGGTTCAGCTTCGAGCACGACGACGGCCACTTCGACGCGATCTTCGATCCGCCGCCGGTGTTCGAAGCGCCGTCGTCGCTGTGCGACTCCGCGATGAGCGCGGCCGACGATCGCGACCCCGACGTCGCCGATGGCGCCGAGTTCGGCTCGCGCGCGGGGCGGCTCTACTTCGCCTCGAACCGCGCAGGTGGCTTCGGCGGCTACGACATCTGGTACGTCACGTGGAGTTCGGACGAGTCGCGCTGGAAGAGTCCGGTGAACTGCGGGCCGCTCGTGAACTCCGCCTTCAACGAACTGGCGCCGAATTCAGGGATCGGGGATGCCGAGCTGTACTTCGCGTCGAATCGGCCCGGCGGCTCCGGCGGCTTCGATCTGTACCGCGCGGGCCACAGCGCGCCACTCACGTTCGATTCGGTGACCTCGCTGCCGAACGTGAACACGTCCGCCGACGAAACGAGCCCGCACGCGTTCCTGGGCTACCTGCTGTTCGCCTCGAATCGGCCCGGTGGCAGCGGAGGGTTCGATCTCTACGTCGCGCCCATCGACTCGACGGATGACCCGGGCGCGAGCGTCAACCTCGGCGCGTCGGTGAACACGCCGTTCGACGAGCGCGATCCCTGCGTGTCGAAGGCGCTCGACGGCGAGCCCGCGCAGCTCCTCTACGCGTCGAATCGCCCAGGCGGGCTCGGCGGCTACGACGTCTGGTCGCAGAACGTGAGCGGCGCGCTGCCCGCGAAGGGCGGCGACGTGGTGAAGGCCTCGTGGGGATCGCCGGTGAACGTGAGTGCGCTCAACGGCCCGCTCGACGACACGGGACCGAGCGCGGACATCGGGCTCGAGCGCGTCTTCCTCGCGTCGAATCGTCCGGGCTCCCACGGGGCGAGCGACTGCTTCGAGTCCGCGAATCGCGTGCCGCGGCCGCTCGTGCTGTGGGACGGAGACGCCGGCGCCGAGCTGGGACAGATCGCCGATCTCACGTTCGACGTCGCGAACGACGGCGCGGCTTCGGTCACCCTGCAGCCGCAGGCGTTCGACACGCGCGGCTGGGGTGTCTCGTACTCGGGCGCGCCGCTCGCGCTCGCCGCGGGACAGCACGTGAAGGTCACGGCACACGTTCCGGTGCCGCCCGGCGCGGCGCCCGGCGATTCGAGCCAGGTGTGGTACGGCGTGATTCCCATCGGACCCGAGCCGGACTCCCCGCCGAGCGCGCCTGCCGGCGAAGCGACGCAGTCGTCGGGAGGCCCGCCGCCGGCCGGAGTGAACGCGCTGCCGTTCCCCGCGAACTACGCCTACGTGGTCGCACTGCCGACCGTGGGCGTGCCGCCGTCGAGCGCGCCGCGCACGCTCGCGCTGCGCGCCGAACCCAATCCGTTCGCGGGCGCGATCCGCATCGCGCTGCTCGCGCCGCAGGCGGGCGTCGCACGCGTCGAGGTGTTCGATCTCGCCGGCCGCCGCGTGCGCACGATCCATCGCGGACCGGTCGAGGCCGGCGTGCGATCGCTCGCCTGGGACGGTCGCGACGACGAGGGCGCGCCCGTTCGCGCCGGCCTCTACCTGTGCCGCGCCGAACTCGGCGCCGAGCGCGCCGTCGTCGCGATCGTGAAGCGCGAGTAGCAGGCAATCGCGCCGCTCGCGCGCCCCGCGACGAGCGCGGTCCACCGCAGTTTCCGCTCCGCCGTCGCGGTCGGCTCTCGAGAGATCCGCGCCCCTTGGTCTTTCCCTCAAGGCCGGACGCGGACTCTGCCGTATAGTGCCGGCGCGGCCCGGCGCACGGGTCCGCTCCGTGCCGACCCGGAGGAAGTCCGCGTGACGCTCCGATCCATCGCGGCACTCGCCGCCGCGCTCGCTCTCGCGGTCCCGGTCGTCGCCCTCGGCGCCGCGGCGCCGCCGGCGTCGCCCGCGCCGTGGGACTCGCTCGCCCATTTCGAGTCGTCGGGCCGCTGGACCGACGCCGTGCGCGCGTGTCGCGCGCTCGTCGAGGCGATCGAGCGCGAGACGCCCGTGGATTCCGTCGAGCTGGCGCGCGCGCTCACGCGGCTCACGCTCGACGGGCGTTCGCTCGGCGACTTCTCGGACGGCGTCGTGCTCGCGGCATCCGATCGCGCGATCGCGGTCGCCGAACGGCTGCGCCCGCCCGACACGCGCACCCTCATTCGCGCGCTCTCGACCGCGTCGCTGCTGCGCGTGGACCTGCAGGACGGCGATCGCGCGCTCGAGCAGGTACGACGCGCGATCGCGATCGCGCTGGCCGAGGCGCCGCCGAGCGACTCGGTGCTGCGCAACCTCTACTTCCGCGAGGGGCAGGCGCAGCGCGCGCGCTCGGACTACGCGGCTTCGATCCCGGCGTTCCGCCGCTCGGCCCTGCTCATCGAGCGCGCGCTCGGGCCGAACGCGCCGGGGCTCGGCGTGCTGAGCACGGAACTCGGACGCTCGTACGGCGAACTCGCCGAATTCGACAGCGCGCGCGCCGAGCTCGAGAACGCCGTCCGCATCGCGGGAGCGAACGCCCGCTCGTCGTTCCACGGACTCGAGCTGGCGCTCGATGCGCTCGCGACGCTCGAGCGGCGCGCGGGCAACCCGGCGCGCGCGGTCGAGCTCGGCGAGCGTGCGCTCTCGACGTGCGTCGAACGCGAAGGCGAGGCCTCGCCCGATGCGATCTCGTACCGCTCGACGCTCGGCGCGGCACGCATCGCGCTCGGCGACTTCGCGCGGGCCCGGGCGGACCTCGACTCCGTGCTCGCCATGGAGACCCGGCGCCTGCCGCCCACCCACGTGTCGCTCGTGCACAAGCGCATCACGCTCGCGCTCGCGTGCGAACGCGGCGGCGATGCGGCGCGGGCGCGCACGCTGCTCGACGAAGCGGATGAGATCCTCGCCCGCACCCCCGATCCCGATCCGACGATCGCCGCCTACGGCACGATCGTGCGCGTCGGTCTCGAGCTCGACGAGGGGCGCTACGCCGAGGCGCGCACGCGGCTGCTCGCCGCCGCGCGCGCGCCGGACGTGGCGCTCATGACGCGCCTCGATCTCGCCGTGCAGCTCTTCGAGACCGTGCGCGGTCCGGCAGACGCGGCGTTCGCCGACAGCCTCGGCCGCGCCCTGGACGCGTGGGCCGACACGACGGGTCTCGAACGCAGCAAGAACTGGCCGAAAGCCGTCGAGACGCGCGCCCAGGCGGAGCACCGGCTGGGTCGCGCCGCGGACGCGTGGCGCCACGCGACGATCGCCGAGGGCATGGCGCGCGAGCGCTTCCGCTTCGAGATCGAGGGGCTGTCGGACCGCGAGGCGCTGATGCACGAAGACGACGCCGCGGATCCCTCGCAGTCGCTCGCGCTGCTCGCCGAACCGGCGCGGCCGGACCAGGTGCGGGCGGCGTGGGAGGCCGTGCTGCAGCGCCACGGGGCCATGCGCGAGGCGATCGAGGCGCGGCGCCGCGTGTCGGTCGCGGGCGACTCGGCGCTCGCCGCCGCGCATGCGCGATGGGTCGGCGCGGCGCGCCGTCACGCGCAGCGGCTCGTCGCCGGCACGTTCGACGACGGCTCGCCCGGCGCGCGGATGCGGTTCGAAGAGAGCCGGGCGCTCGCGGACGACGCCGAGCGCGACTATGCGCGCCTCGCCGCGGCGCGCGGCGAACGCGTCGGCCCTCTGCCGCTCGCGCCGGTGCTCGCCGCGCTCCAGCCGGGCGAGGCGCTCGACGACCACGTGGCCGCGGCCGGCGGCGAGGAGCACTTCGAGCTGCTCGCCTTCGTTGCGCGCGCCGGCGGCGCGGACCCGCGCCTCGTGCGTCTCGGTTCCGCTGGACGCGATCACGGCGCGCATCTCGGCATGGCTCTCCCGGCTCTCGACGCCGCCTGCCGGCGAACGCGGCCGGCGCGCGCGCGGCCGGAGCGCGCGGCGCGCGCCGCGGGCGAGGCGAACCTGTGGGATCCGCTCGCCGCGGCCCTCGGCGAGTCCGCGAGGTGTTCGTCGTCGCGTCAGCCTGACGCGCGACCTGCCGTGGCTCGCGCTCCTTCTTCGAAGGGCGTGGCCTTCGCCGAATCCGATCGGCAGATCCGCGTGCTCGTCAGGCGCGGCCACAGGTCGCGCGGCGCACCCGTCGGGAATCGCGGACGCTGCTCGCGGTCGGCGACCCCGACTTCTCGGGCCCGGCCGCCGAAGGCCGCGCGCGACCGCAGGCGCGGCGCGCCTTCCCGGCGGCGGCCGCGGGCACGGAACGCTCGCGCTCGCGGACCTGCCGGGCGCGCGCGAGGAAGCGAAGGCGATCGCGGCGCTCTGGCCGGGCGCGCACGGCGGCGACGCCGGAACTGCTGCTCGGCGCCGAGGCGACCGAGGCGCGCTTCCGCGCGCTCGCGCACGGCCGGCGCGCGATCCACGTCGCGACGCACGGCGTGCTCTCGCAGGAGGCGGGCGCCGATGCCTGCCGCTCGTCGCCGCGCGCGGCGTCGGCGGCGTGAGCGAGTTGGCCGCGACGTCGGGGCAAACGAAGCGCGCGAAGGCGAAGCGCCCCGCGACTCCGCCCTCACCCGCGCCGCCGGCCTCGCCGTGGATCGGGCGCGAGGCGTGGCTCGCGTTCGCGGGCGCCAATCGCGCGAGCGCCGACACGGACGACGGCGACGACGGCTGGCTCACGGCCGACGAGGTCTCGACGCTCGACCTCGAGGGCACCGAACGCGTCGTGCTGTCGGCGTGCCAGTCGGGGGTCGCCGAGCGCTGGAGCCGCGCCGCCGTGTCCGGCATGCGGCGCGCGTTCCACCTCGCCGGAGCGCGCTGCGTGGTCGCGAGCCTGTGGCCGATCGCGGACGAGACGACGCGCCAGTGGATGGTCGCGTTCTACGCGAGCCCGGATCCGACCGCGGGGGGTGCGATGCGCGACGCGTGCCGTGCCGTGATCGCGGCGCGCCGCGCGCGCGGGCTCACGCTCCACCCGTTCTACTGGGCGGCCTTCACCGCGACGGGCGACTGACGCCCCGCCGGCGCCCCTCAAGCCCGGGCGCCGGCCGCCGAGACTGCGGGTACCCCGTGTGGCCGCCGGCGGCCCCGCCGTGGCCGCGCGTACGAACCTCCGCTCAGGGACGACGACTCGTGCTTCCGAAGAAGCTTCATCGCCCGCCCACCAACACGGTCTACAACGTCGACGGCTCCTCCTTCGGGCTCGACGACAAGCTCGTCGACGCCCTGCAGGCCTCGATCCTCAAGAAGCTCGAGGCCGGCAAGCTCGTCATCCCGAAGCTGCCGCAGGTCGCGATGCGGGTGATGCAGCTCTCCGAATCGCCCGACGCGGGCATGGACGAGATCACGAAGGTGGTGCTCACCGATCCCGCACTCGCCGCGCGCATCCTGAGCATCGCGAACTCGGCGGCGTACGCGGGGACCGTGCCCGTGGACACGGTGCAGCAGGCGCTCGCACGGCTCGGCATGAAGACCGTGAGCAACCTCGTGTTCACCGAGTCCATCCAGACCAAGGTGTTCACCGCCAAGTCTCACAAGGCGGCGCTCGAGCGTTCGTGGAAGCTCTCGGTCGGCGCGGCGGTCGCGTGCGACACGCTCGCGCTCGCGACCGGCAGCGGTCACGAAGCCGCGTTCCTGCTCGGCCTCCTGCACGACACCGGCGTGCCGACACTGCTCAACGCGATCGCCGACTACGCGCGCGAGAATCAGGGCCGGCCGCTCGATGACGAGACCGCCGAGATCGTCGTGACGCAAATGCACGAGCAGGTCGGCGCGCACGTGCTGAAGCAGTGGGGAATGCCCGAGCCGATCGTCACGGCGGCGGGCCAGCACCACCTGTACCGCGCCGGCCACGCGGTGCCGCCGGCGACGCGGCTCGTCTACGCCGCGAACCGCATCTGCCAGCACCTCGGCGTGGGCGGGGACGGCGGCGAAGTGAACTTCACGACCGAGCACGTGTTCCTCGACCTCGGCCTCAACGACCGGGACCGCATGACCGAGATCCTCGAGCGCGTGCAGATCGGAATGGACAGCCTGCTCTCGGGCTTCGGCGGCGGCGAGTCCGGCGCCGCGAAGCGCGCGGCGTAGCGATCGCTCGCCCTCCGCGGCGCTCCGCGGCCTTCGCCCGGCGGCGCGGTCGAGGTTAGGATGCGCGCATGACGAATACCTCCGTGAATGCCCGACGCACGATCGAGGAGCTGAAGGAGCTCCGACAGTTCTCCGCCGACGAACACGGCGCGCAGCGCATCGCGTTCACGCCGATGTGGCTCAAGGTCCGCGAGTGGCTGCGCTCGAAGCTCGCCGCGCTCCCGCTCGAGACCCACGCCGACGCGGCGGGCAACCTGTGGAGCACGTTGCGCGGCCGCTCCGAGAAGGCGCTGCTGATCGGCGGGCACATGGACTCGGTGCCGAACGGCGGCTGGCTCGACGGCTGCCTCAACGTGCTCGCCGGCCTCGAAGTGCTGCGGCGCATCCACGCGCAGTACGGCGATGCGCCGCCGATGACCGTGCGTCTCGTGGACTGGGCCGACGAAGAGGGCGCGCGCTTCGGGCGCAGCCTGTTCGGCTCGTCGGCGTGCTCGGGCAACCTCGACCTCGCCGAAGCGCGCGGCCTCGTGGACAAGGACGGCGTGCGGCTGCCGGACGCGCTGAGGGACGTCGGCATCGACTTCGAGAAGGTGAAGGACAGCCGTCGCGAACTCGCGAACGCGGCCGCCTACCTCGAGCTGCACATCGAGCAGGGCCCGGTGCTGCTCGATCTCGGCCTGCCGCTCGGCGTCGTGCTCGGGACGTTCGGCGTCGAGCGCCACGCGATCACGTTCCACGGGCAGGCCGCGCACTCGGGCAGCACGCCGATGAACCGCCGCCGCGACGCGTTCCTCGCCGCGGGCCGGATGGGCTCCGAGGTGTACGCGATCACGGGCCGCCACGGCGGCGTGAGCACGATCGGCTCGTGCACGACGAAGCCGGGCATCGTGACGAGCGTCGTCGAGGACTGCCGCCTGACGCTCGACCAGCGCCACCTCGACGCGCAGGCGCTCGCCGCGCTCTACGCGGACGCGCGCGCCGCGAGCGAGCGTTTCGCGAAAGAGGCGAACGTGGACGTCGCGTGGGAGAAGATCTGGAGCATCGAGCCGGTGCTGTTCGACCCGCGGCTCCTGCAATTCTGCGAAGAGGCGATCGTCGAAACGTGCGGCACCGTGCACCGCCTGCCGTCGGGCCCGCTGCACGACGCGGCCGAGGTCGCGCGCGCGGGCGTTCCGACCGTGATGATGTTCGTCCAGAGCCTGCACGGCATCAGCCACAACAAGATTGAGGACACGAAGGAAGAGCACCTCGAGCTGTGCGTGCGGGCGTTCGACCGGCTCGCGGAGAAGGCGCTGCGCGCGTTCGCGTGAACGCGCGCGACGCCGTCTCCGAATCGCCTCGCGGCTTCAGCGCACGCGCACGAGCCGCGTCGTCTCGACCCGATCGCGCGTGAGGAACCGCGCCTCGTAGACGCCGGGCGCGAGCGCGTGCGCGTCCCAGTCGAGCGCGTGCGCACCCGCCCCGTACGCGCCGTGCGTCACGGTCGCCACGCGCCGTCCGGCGGCATCGAACACGTCGATCCTCACGTCGCCGGACGTCTCGAGCGCGAAGCGGAACCGCGCCGCGCCGCGCACGGGCTGGGCGCCGGCGAGGGCGAAGCGGCCGGGCGCGCGAGGCTCCGAGGGCACCGAGACGTCGGCGATGGAACGGCGCCACAGTCCGTCCGCGCGCCCGGCGTAGAGTACGCTCCCCGAACGCGCGATCTCGAACACGAACGTGAACGGCAGGGTCTCGAGTTCGCGCCAGGTCGCGCCGTCGTCGGCGCTGATCGAGACGACGGCGTTCGAGCCGGACTGGAAGGCGGCGAACAGGTCGCGCCCGCGCGTCGCGAACGACGTGAAGAGCAGCGTGCCCAGGTTCGGGCCGCCGAGCGTCCACGGCCCCTGCCCCGTCACGCTCCGGTACACGCCGATGTTCGAGCCGACGACCCAGCCGAAACCGTTCCACGCCGCCGTCAGCGCCGCGAGCCCGGGCGTAATCCCCCGCTCCTCGAGCCACGAGAGCGTCCAGTCCGGATCGCCCGGGTCGCGCCAGAACACGGTGCCGTTGAATCCGCCGCACGCGACCAGCCGAGAGCCACCCGCGGCGACGTCGTTCAGGTTGGACGACTGGTTCGGCTCGAACTCCTCGCCGAAGTGGGCCCAGTTGCCGGCCGTGAGATCGCGAGCGTAGGCGCCCGCGCCCGACGTCGCCGCCAGCATCCGGTCGCCGTCGAGCAGCAGGTCCGAGATGAAGAGCTGCGAATTGAAGAGACCGCCCGTGAGCCCCTGGTTGAACGCGATCCACGTGTCGCCGAGGTCATCGCTCACGAACACGCCCTTCCCCGACGTGCCGGCGTAGAGACGACCGTTGCGCAGGCGCACCGCCGACACGGCCGAGATGCCCGAGGCGACATCGGCGGTGTGCTTCCACGTGAGGCCACCGTCGACGCTCACGTAGGCCGAGCTGTCCGAGCCCGCGGCAATCGTGTCGCCGTTCGCCCACGCCGAGTAGATCGTCGAGACCGGCACGTCCGCCACGCGCGTCCACTGGGCGTGCGCGGACGTCGCATGGAACAACAGCACCAGAGCGGCAAGGCACGTCGGCAGCGGGAAGCGCACGGGACACTCCTTCGGGTCGTGGCGGACCGGATCGCAAACGCGTGGAAGATTTCGGGGCGAGTGCGGTTGTGATGCCCGTCTTTGCGCGAAGTCGCCGGGAAGTTCGCGCACGGCGGAAGCGCGTTGCCGGCCGTCGTTCGCTCAGGCGAGCGCGCAGCGCTTCACGGTGTCCCACGTGCGCGTCGTCACCGCGTCGCCGAAGGTCTTCTCGATCACGCGCATGAACACCGGGCCGCGCGGATGCGGCTCGTAGGCGAGGATCGCCTCGCGGCCGAGCACCGCGAGCACGTGGACGCCTTCCTCCACTCGCGGCAGCTTCGCCGCCCTCGCGGGTGCGGCCGCGAGGAACGTCACGATGCGTTTCGCGTTCGCGGGCAGCCGGAAGTCCGCGTGCGGATCCGACTCGACGAGCGCACGGAGCGCGTCGCGCGTCCGGACGAGCGTGAGGAACGATCGTCCGAGGCGCCGATCGAGCGCCGCCTCGATGCCGCGCTCGATCGCGCGGGGCGATCGGCCGGGCGCATCGAACGCGACGTTGCCGCTCGCGAGCACGGTGCGCACGTCCTCGAAGCCCGCCGCCTCGAAGCAGCGCCGGAGATCCGGCATCTTCACGAGTTGCGGATACACGCCCCTGAGGAGCGCCACGTAGCGCGGCACGCTCGTTCCTCCCCTTCCGATTCGGCGCCCGGCGACGCGCGGGTCCTCCGCCCGTCCGGGCCTCGGGCGCGAACATAACAGCGAGGGCCCGGAGCGGAGACCTCCGGGCCCTCGATTCGACGCCACGCGGGGCGGCTGCCCCGCGCGGCACCCCGTCACTGCAGAACGGTCACGCGCTTCGTGAACCACTTCCCGCCGGCGTGGAGACGCGCCCAGTAGAGCCCTGCGCCCACCGGGCGGCCGTTGTCGTCACGGCCGTCCCATGCTTCGTCGTGGTGTCCCGCGCCGCGCGCTCCCGAGACGACGGTGCGCACGCGGCGGCCGCCGAGGTCGAAGAGCGCGAGCTGCACGTCGCCCGCTTCGCGCAGCGAGAAGCTGAACCGCGTGCTGCCGCGAACCGGATTCGGCAGCGCGCCCGCGAACGAGAGGTCGGTCGGTCCTTCGGGATCGCCGACGCCGACGGGGTCCACGGTCGAAGTCACGAGCTTGTACGTCACGGGAGTGCCCGAGTCGGTGCCGTTGTCGCGGAACACCGCGATCGGGTGGTAGCCCGTTACGCTCGCCGTGTACGACACCGTCGAGACGTCGGGAGTGTTCGGCATCCCGAACTGCCCGCCGCCGCGGCCGCTCATCGTGCCGGTGGCGCCCGAGAAGACCTCGAAGTTCATCGCGCCCGTGCCCGTCAGACGTCGAAGCGTGATGAACGCCGTCGAGCCCGAGGTCATGTACAGCTCGTAGACGTCGGCGAGGCGGCCGGCGGGGAGCGACTGGGCGTCCCAGACCGAGCCGATGCCGCCGAAGCGCGCGTTCGAGTTGTTGGCGTCGAGCGAGTAGCCGCCGCCCCCGGCGTTGAACCAGGCGCGCGTCACTTCGGGGTACACGTCCGCGGGCGTGCCCTGGAAGTGGCCGATGACGTATTCGGTCGAATTGCCCCCCCACAACGACCACGTCGGGAAGACCGAGTAGCCCGAGGTGCTGCCGACGTAGTCCGTCGCGAGCCACAGGTCGTAGTCGTCGCCCGGAGACTGGGGCGCGGCGCTGACGATCCAGGCGAGCGACGTGTTGTGCGCGTGGTGGATACCGTCCGCGTTGTACAAGCCGGCGTAGCCGATGTGCGGCGGCGCGGGACGACTCTGCGGCGTGGCCGCGAGCAGATTGAGCGGACTCCAGATGAGCTGGCGATCGTGACGGTTGTCCGACTCGTTGCTCTCGGCGATCGCGCTCGGCGCATCGGCCCACGCCGTCACCGTGTGGCGTCCGCCGCGGACGAAGTACGGGCCGGCCGCGATGGCGAAGTAGGTGCCCGGCGGATTGCCGTCCCAGGCCGAGTAGACGCCCGACCAGAGTTCCTCGTCGAGATTCACCTGCGTGGACCACGCCGGCATGTTGTTCGGCCCGAGTTGCCCGATGAGCCAGGAGGCGTAGGTGTTCGTGGCGTTACCGTCGAGCGTCGGCGACACGGTCGTGCCTCCCGTGCCGTCGTTGCGCGGGACGACGACGTCGTCCCACCCGGTCTCCGGAGCGATCGTCTCGCTCAGGTTCGAGAGCGCGGGTCCGATGCGGAGCTGGTAGGTGTTCGCGAGGCCGATGTCGTCGCCGTCGGACTTCCACACCGCGACGACGTACCAGCCCGAGGTCGTCGGCAGGTAGTTCATCGTCGCGTTCCCGCCCGGTCCGCTCGAGAACCCGGCGGCGAGGTAGTTGGACTTGGCGAAGTACGTCCCCGCCTGGTCGTACAGCGAGCAGTTGAGCCGCGCCGTGCCGGAGAGGTTTTCGACCGTGAAGGCGAACGTGGGCGCCGACGTCGCGTCGAGATAGACCTCGTGCAGCTTCAGGACTTCCTGTCCGCCGATCGTGATGTTCGGCGTCACGTACGAGCTGCCGTACGTCGTGGGCACACCGAACACGCTCGTCACTTCGTTGCTGTGGTGCACCGCGTAGTTCCCGGTGCCGCCCGCGAAGCGCGTCACGCCGGCCTGCCGGCTCGAACCGAAGCCCAGCCAGTTGTTGTTCCAGATCACGAAGTCGCTCGCTGATCCGCCCCAGAACGAGCCAACGAGAGACGATTGGAATCCCGTCAGGCTGCCGCTGTAGTCGTTGAAGAGCTGAAGATCGTAGTCGTTGACGCCCTGCGGAATGATGCCGAAGGCGCCCCAGTACGCGCCCGATCCGGCGTAGCCGTCGCAATTCGGGGTCGCGTAGAAGCCCGGATGCGGCGCGGGCGCGCGCAATGCGCTCGCCTGATCCACGAGCGGCGTCGGACTCCACACGTACTGACCCGTCCAGACGTTGTCGGACTCGTTCGACTCGAGAACGGCGTTCGGCGTGTCGACCGAGTTCGTGAGCGAGTGACGTCCGCCGGGGATCGTGTACGCGCCGACGTTCAGCGCCTGGTACGACGTCGGGCCGGAACCCGGGCCGACACCGCCGGAGGCGATCACGGCGCCCCAGTCGAGCTTGATCTGCGTGTCCCAGCCGGGACCGATCGTGCCCGGGCCCTCGTGCTGGATGGCCCAGTTGAGCCACGTGTTGCCGACGTCGCCGTTCAGCGTCGCAGGCAGCACCGCGTTGAAGAAGCCCGCGTCGTTCGACGTGCGGGGAACGATCGGCCAGCTGAAGCCCGAAGGCGTCACCGTCGCGTTGAGGTTCGGCGCCGCCGTGACGTTCACGCTCAGGCTGTACTGGTTGCGGGTATCGGAGAACAGGTAGACGCGCAGGAACAGCGGGGAGGCGCCCGTCGTGTTCGTGTAGTTGATCGTCTCGGAGTTGCCCGTGCTCGTCGAACTCGCGACGAGCGTGCCGCACGCCGTGTAGAGCCCCATGTCGATGTCGCCGAACGCGTGCGTGAACGAGATCGACACGCTGACCTGGGCGTTCGGGCCGGCCGCCAGCGAGAACCAGTCTTCGTCCCCGCTCTTCACGATCATGCCGCCGTAGCCGCCGTTCGAAAGGCCCCAGGCGGACGCGCAAGCGTCGTTGTTCTCGAAGCCGTCGTCGCTGCCGGCGTTCAGGAACCCCGAGATCGGTCCGTAGGTCGAAGAGAACGCGCCGTAGGAGTCCTGCCCTCCGAGGTTGGAGCAGCTCGAGGCGCCGCAGTGCAGCTGACCGATGAGCTGGTGGGTCGAGCTGTTGTAGAGGCCGCTGCCCGACGATCCCGGTTCGGTGACGCCGCTCCCCCAGCCGACGCCGATGTGATCGAACGCCGTGCCGCCGCAGAACGGAATGAGCTGCGTGGCGCCGAAGCTGATGCGCTTGAACGCGCCGTCCGGGTGATGAACGCACGTGACGGACGTGTTGAAGCCGACGCCGCCCGAGTTCCAGCCGACCCAGCCGCGGCCGCCGGGAAGCGTCCCCTCGACCATCAGCAGCGAGTAGTCCGACGTCGCGCCGTTCGAGAGCAGCGTGCACACGCTCGAGGTGGGCAGCGAGCCGAACGCCGGCACCGAGCCGCCGCACGAGCTCGTCTGCCAGTTCCACGAGATGACGGCGGTGTTCGCGACCGCGTTGCTCGAGATGCAGTGGTTCGCGGTCAGGAAGTAGGGCGTGAGGTCGGTGATGAGCGTGTTGATCAGCTGCCCGGTGCACAGGAAGCCGCTGCCTCCAACGACGAAGTCGATGCGCGCCGTGGCGTCGCGTTCGAGGCCCCACGCCGGGAAGCACATCACGTCGTTGTGACAGCCGCCTTCTTCGATCGCGTCGCCCGAGCCCTTGCCCACGGCCTCGAACGGCGAGCGGTACATGTGGAGCGCCGCATCGATCGTGAACGGCACCTTGGCCGGAGGCGTCGCGGACTCGCCCGGCACGAAGCACTCGGCGCGGATGCGGTCGCCCGCCACGAACGGCGTCCAGAAGTCGCCGTCGCCGAGCGGGCCGCGCCCGCCGTAGACGGGCGACAGATCGTCGGGCCGGTCCGGCGAGTAGCTCAGCACTTCGACGCCGGCGGCGGCGTCCATGAGCGTGAAGTGGAGACGGATCGCTTTCGCATCCGTCGAGCGCACTTCGACGGCCCAGATCCAGCCGTCGGGCGCCTTCGTCCAGCCGCCCTCGGGGGCGCGCAGCTTGAGATCGCGGCTCACGCCGGTGCGCAGCGGATTGCCCTTCTCTTTCGCCTCGTCCTCGGCGAGGAGCGGCGCGATGTCGAGCGCGGCGAGCGTCGTGGTCTTGAGATTCGCTTCAACCGATACGCCCCGCGCGACGGAGAACGCCTTCGGGGCGGCATCGGACTTGGTCGTCGTTTCGGATGCGGGAGCGCGGGCTCCGTCCACGCTCTCGGCGTGGAGCGGACGCGCGGCGGCCAGCGCGACGAGCGCGAGCACCGCCGCGAACCAGGTTCGCTGCGAGGTCCTCATGGCTCGTCTCCTCACTTGACCGCGCCGGAGCGATTCGGGCTCTGCGGTTCGTTGCGGGCGGGCAGCGGTTTCGGATGGAGCAGCTGGTCGATCAGCGCGTCGGTGTTCTGCGCGGCGGCGACTTCACCCTTCGCGCGCTGCTGTCCCGCGAGCGTGCGCAGGAACTCGACTCGCCAGCGCAGCTTGGCCTCGACGACCTTGCGCTCGATCGAGAGCCGCGCCGCGCCCTCCGGCATCGCCTGCGCGCTCTGAGTGAGCGCGGCGATCTCGGCCTGGCCGCGCTCGAGCACGTTCTCGAGCACCTTCTGGTCGGCGGTGAGCGCCGGACGAACCGCAGCGCCGGTCGTCGCGGACGGCGCCGGCTGAGCCCGTTCCGTCGTCGCCGCGGGCGCGGGCTTGAGGATCACGGAAGCCGCCTGCGGATTCGTCGCATCGGCGGCCATCGCAGCGGCGGCAAACGTCGAGAGGGAAGCGAGCGTGACCAGAGAGAGCCTTGCGTTCATGACGCGCTCCTCGTGCGCCGCGGGCGGGCGGCGGGGGCAAGGGACCGGCCCGCGCCGGACGGCGTGAGGGCCACGGTGAGCCCGACCGAGGGCGGGGCTCGCTCAAGTCAATTCGCGAGCGCGCGATTCGTCACGGAAGCAGAGCTCCGCGCGAGGCGGAGTTCGGAGCGCGGGAGGCGGCGGGACCTCGCACACCGGGTCGGTCGCCGGCCGCGGGGCAAGTTGTTTCGGAAGAAGAGGATGCCCGCGTCCCCTCCCGTGACGGCGGAACGGGCCGCGCCGGGCTTCCTCCCCCCGATCAGCGCAGACTCCAGCGACGCGACGAACGGGACGATACCTGACGTGAACTCGACCCTTCCGGCGCCCGGTCGCGGATCCTCGGCGACTCCGGGCTCCGTTCCGTCTCTCTTCACCGGGATCCATGCGCGCACCCGCACTCGACCTCCGTTCGGCGACTCGACACGCCGCGAACTCCATGCCGCTCGGCATTCGCGTGTCGCCCGAGCGCGCATGCCCGACGCCGCACTCGGCATGAGCCCGAACGCGCACGACGCTCACGGCCTCGCCGACTCGCGGGTGCTGCTGCTGTCCTCGGACGAGTCGCTCTCGAGCGAACTGCCTCCGCTCGTCGCCGAGCGACTGGGTTGCGCCTTCGACACGGCGTCCGAACCGACGCAGGCGATCGAGATCCTGACGCGCACGCGCGTGGACCTGATCGTCGCGCACGCGCGCCCGATGGACCCGCAGGCGCTGCAGTTCGTGAAGCGCTGCCGCGAGGACCGCCGCCTGCGCACGGTGCCCGTGCTCGTCCTCGCCGAGGACCACGGGCCGACCGCGATCTCGGACCTGCTCGATGCCGGGGCGCGCGACTGCATGGGCCTTCCCGGCTCGCTGCGCGAGATCACCGCACGCATCCGGGCGAACCTGCGCAGCGAGCGCGAGCATCGTCGCCGGCTTTCGGGGCGCCGCTACACGCTCTCGGGCGACCTCACCGCGCTCGACTTCACCGACCTCGTCGGACTGCTCGAGGTCGCCGCGGCGACCGGACGGCTGACGTTCCTCACGCGCCACGGCGAGGGGCACGTCTACTTCACGCAGGGCCGGATCACGCACGCCGTGATCGGAAACGTCGAGGGCGAAGAGGCGATCTACACGCTGATCGCCCACAAGGACGCGCAATTCGAGTTCAGCCCGGGCGACTGGGTGATCGACGGCGAACTGCCGGTGACGATCTTCCAGACCGTGCCCGCGCTCGTCATGGAGGCCGCCCGCCGCCTCGACGAAGCGAACGCCGGCGCCGAGGGCGCGAAGCCGAAACCGCGCCCGATCGTGGACGACGAGCCCGAGGACCAAGACGTGCTCGATCCGCCGGCCGAACCGTCCGCCGTGCTCGCCGAGTCCATCATCGCGACGGTCTCGGAACCGAATGCGCTCGGCGAGCTGCAGATCCTGACGCGCGACCAGCTGCGCCAGTGGCCGCCCGCCGGAAAGCCGATGCAGTCCTGGCGATGCCTGCTCGTCACCGACCTCGAATGCGGCGTGCAGGCGCTGTCGGCGATGTCGGCGCCGCTCGGCGAGGGACAGGTCGCGAACGCGCTGCGGCGGAATCCGCAGGCGCTGACGTGGTCGCTGCCGATCGACACGGAGCACCAGATCGAAGTCGTCCTCATCGATCAGGACCACCCGCGCTCGCTCATCGGCTCGATCCGCCGCCGTCCCGCCGCGGTGATCTTCGCGCCCACCCACGGCGACTTTCAGACCATCGATCTGGAGGGCCGCGCGGGACTGATCGCGATGATGTACCGGCTGCGCCCGCTCGCGTTCTTCGGCGTCGGCAATTCGGACCTCCCGGCCCAGCTCCAGGACTTCTCGGTGCTCGCAGACACGCGCGTGCCGACTCAGACGATGGAAGGCCGGCTCTGGAACCATCGCGTGGACCCGCGCGAAGTCCTGTGCGGCGCCGTACGCGCCTGGGCCGAGGGCGCGGCCGCAGTGAAGGCGGCGCGCTAGGCGCGCCGCCCTCGAATACCGGTATCGCGGGCTGCGGGATTCGACGCGCTGCGGGGGGTCAGCGGATCAGGAGCCGCTGCCGCGCGCCGCGCGCACCGTCGCTCACGCGGACGAAGTAGACGCCCGGAGCGGGACGACGCGCGAGTTCGATCGTGAGCGAGTGACGCCCGGCCGCCCGGTCGATGCGCGGAAGCATTCCCAGCCTGCGACCTCCGAGATCGAGAACTTCCAGCGTCACAGTCGCCCGGTGCGGAGTCGTGAAGTCCACGCGGACTCGCTGGCCGTCGATCGTCGCCGAGTGGACACGAAGCGAGGACGCTCGAAGGACATCACCGGGATCCTCCTGCGGCGGCGGCCCCGCGCACTCCGAGGTGAAGCAACACTCGACGACCTTGCGTCGCAACCACGTGGAGATGATGGGCCCGAGCTCGAGTTCGCTCGCGGATGGATTCATGAGCGTCGACGCGAAGTAGGTTGCGGGGCGACACGTGTTGTCACAGTGCCGCTTGCATTCGGGCACGCATTCCTCGCAAAGCTCCAGACAAGGGGGCGAGTCACATCCCGGATCGACGATCAGACAGCAGGGCAGCCCACCCTCGTTGATCGTCGAGCGACTCGTGTCGAGCAGCCCGGTCGTTCGCCACGCACAGTCGTTGTCGTGCCACGCTCCGAGGTTGTGTCCAATCTCGTGCGCAAGCACCACGATCCGTTCCTCGTCCCAATCACCGCCGGCGATCGCGAAGCCGTGTTCGGCGCCGCAGGGTTCTCCCGTGTCGCCGATGCCACGGCGCACTTCATCGAAGGAATCTCCGTAGGAAACTCCCTTGGCAAGAAGGAGCTTGAGTCGCCCCGGCGACGGCCCCCGCCACCGCTTGAACCGATTCAAACTCGAGTCCGACCTGAACTCGCCGGCCCAGACGACGTGCGACGGCACGATCGTCGGCTCGCCGATCAGTTCGAATCGCAGGTTGATCTCGTTGACGTAGAACTTGGAGACGTACTCGAGAATGTCCTTCGCCCGGGCGATCGCAACCGCCGGAGAATCCTGCCCCTGGAACGTGCTCGTGTAGTACAGCTCGACCGGCGCCACACGCCTGCATCCATCGTCCTCGACTTGCGCACACACGGGTGATGCGGCGAGCGCCGCAAGGACCCACGTGAGGCTCGTGACACGCAGTGACCGTCGCCGCTGCCTTGCGTGCTCGGCCGCGGCCGGCACGTGCGTTTCGTCCCAGACGTTCATCGTCGATCTCCCAAGTTCGGATTCGCCAGCTCGCCGTCGCCGTGACGGCGGCCTCTCCCTGTTGGACGGACGAATGCGGCGTTTCGCGAGGACTCGTCGCTGCCCGCGGGCCGTGGCTCGGGCTCATGGGTCTTTGTTGCGCAGAACGCGCGTTCGGCGTCTCGGCAATGGCGGCCGCGGCAACGGGCCGTCGCCGGCCCGCCACCGCTTCCGCTCCTCGACGATCGTCGTCACGCCTCCGGAGCGAATCCGCGTGCGCGCAGATGGTCGGCCACCGCATCGCTCGCGAGCGACTCCGGCGCCTCGTTCCAGCGGTTGAACGACGGCTCCCGCTCGGACTTGGCCTCGAGCAGCAGATCCACGATCGCGATGTACTCGTCGTCGGCCGACCGGCAGTTCGCGGAACCGTGCGCCGCCCACGCGATCGGCGAGCTGCCGTAGCGGTGGTCGCGCACGTTCACCGGCGCGCCGAGTTCGAGCAGTCCTCTCACCGCTTCGACGCGCCCGTGCCATGCCGCCCAGTGCAGCGCCGTTCCGCCCCACGGACCTTCGTACGCGAGATCGAAGCCGAGCCCGACGAGCGCGCGCACAGCTTCGATGCGCCCGAGTTCCGCGGCGGCGTGCAGCGCTCCGGGCTCGCTCGCGCGAAGCTCATCGCGAAGCTCCGGACGCGCGGCGAGCAGCGCCTCGATGCGCGCGCCGTCGCCGACGGCGCACGCGTGGAGCAGCTCGTCCACCGGGCGCAGCGGAGCCGCCGGCGCGCCCCGCTCGCGAAGGAGCGCCACGACGGGCTCGTTGCCGGCGCGCATCGCGAGGTCGTACGGCGTGCGGCCGTCCGCGCGCGGTCGCAACGGATCCGCTCCGTGATCGAGCAGCAGGCGCACCGCGTCGGTGCCCCGTTCGTGGGCCGCGAGCCGGTGCAGCGGCGTTTCGCGATGGTCGTAGCTCGGCACGTTCGGATCGGCGCCGTGCTCGAGCAGCCACTGCATGCCGAGCGTCGCGTCCCTCGCCCTCGGATGCTCGCTCCGGTAGCCCGCGAGGAAGTAGAGCACGGTGTTGTTCCAGGGCTGGTGCGCGGCCGAGATCTCGGCGCCGTGCGCGAGCAGCAATTCGAGCACGTCGCGGTGATTGCGCTCGGCCGCGTGATAGGCGGACTCGCCGTCGTTCGGGTTCGCGCCGCGCTCGAGCAGCAACTTCACGAGCCCGGCGTTTCCGAGCTCGCTCGCGCGGTAGAGCGCCGTGAGCGCGCCTTCGCCTCCGCCGGGAGGCTTTGTCGCGTGATTCGGATCGGCGCCGAGCGCGAGCAGCCGCTCCCCGATCGCGACGGACGCCGCGCGATGCACGTCGTCCGCGTCGAACAACGGCGAGGCGGCGAGGCAGTCGAGCGGCGTCCAGCCGGTGTCGCCGAAGCGCGCGGTCGCGTGAGTCGCGTCGCGCGCGAGCCACGCCTCGACCGCGGAGCGGTCCACGGCGGCGCACGCCGCGAAGAGGCTGCTGCGCGCGACCTCGGGATGGGTCTCGAGCACGCGCCGCATCGTGGCGCCGTCGCCGTGACCGATCGCGCGCAGGAATCGCGCGACCTGCGCGATCAGCGGCTCCTGCGAATGAACGAGCGCCTTGAGCGCGGCCCAGTTCTCGACCTGCGCCTCGCGTGCGAGCGCGTGCTGGACGTCGGCGAGCCGCACGTTCGCGGCGGCAGCGGCGGAATCGAGCGCCGCGAGGCGCGGCAACTGCGCTCGCACGCGCGCGAGCGTGGCGGGGTCGCCCGCGCGGCAATCGCGCACGAGCTTCTTCGCGATCTGGCGCAGGCGGTCGAACGAGGGGAACGAGGAATCGTGGTCGTGGCCGGACATACTACGAGCCTCCGTGTGCGCCCATGTCCGTACGATCGGGCAGAAGGTTCGTAGCGAGCGACGACTCGAAAAGCGTCAGGTGGGAAGATCCCTGTCCACGGACCGGTTGCGCCCTGCGCGCGGCGCGAGGATGGCGGATCGTCCGAGCTCGAACAAGCCCGGAATGCGCGATGCGCCCCCGGCCGACGCACCGGGCACGCGTCGCACACACGACTCGCTACTTCGCCAGCTCGTAGAGGTACTGCGCGAACGACAGCGTCGCGCCGTCGAAGCCCTGCACGTTCGGATTCGACGACTCGATCACGTAGTACTCGTCGGGCGCGTGCGCGCCGCTGCCGTGGCCGAGGCCGAAGTGTCCCGAGGCGAGCTTCAGCGGTTCGCCCGTGAACACGTAGCCCGGATACGAGCCGGCGTTGCGCGGCCACAGCACGGGATCGAGGCCGGCGCGCTTCAGCACGGCGACCTGCGCCTGGATGAGCCGCGACGACGCGGCGGTGCTCGTCGGGTCGTAGCCGCCCGTGACGTTCACTTCGAGGTCGCCGAAGCCGCGCTTCGCGAGGTGCGCCTTCAGCGCCTCGACGGCGGCGTCCTTGCGCATGTCGGGCACGAGACGCAGGTCGAGCTTCGCCGCCGCGCGATGCGGCAGGATCGTCTTGCCGCCCGGACCCGTGTAACCGCCGACGAGCCCTTCGATGTTCACGGTCGGCTGCGATTCGAGCCGCACGTTCGCGTCGACCCACGACAGGTCGTCGATCCAGTGCCGCACCGAAAGCGACTTCTTCGCCTTCTCCTCGCTGCGCCGTCCCACCGCGGTCGTGATCATCGCGCGCTCTTCGTCCGAGACCGGGCGCGGCGTCGGGTAACCGTCGATCGTGATCGTGTTCCCGTCCTCCGAGACGAGCGTGTTGAGCGCCTTCACGAGGTGCCACGCCGGGCTGTCCACCATGGCCTTGAGCGACGAGTGGATGTCCTTTCCGGGCCCGCGCCCCCACGTCTCGCCGCTCGAGACGAGCTCCAGTTCGACGACGCCCTTCGCGCCGAGGCTCACCGTGACGACGCCGTCCGGGTCCTGCGAGGCCGACGGCATGAACACGCCGACGCAGCGGCGGAGCGCCGCTTCGACCTCGGGCCGGTGCACGATCTGCCCAATGTGCGGCGAGCCGATCTCCTCTTCGCCCTCGGCGACGAGCACGAGATTCACGGGCAGCTTCTTCCCGGCGCCGCGGATTGCATGCAGCGCGGCGAGGAACGCGGCCTCGGGCCCCTTCTGGTTCACGGCACCTCGGCCGACGAGCACCTTGCCGAACCCGGCCTTGTCCACGATGCGCGATTCCAGCGGCGGCGACGTCCACTCGGCGGGGTCGAACTGCTTCACGTCGTACATGAAGTAGAGCCCGACCGTCTTCTGCGCGCCGGCATCGAGCGTGGCGAACACGCCGGGCTTGCCGTCGGTCGGAACGATCGTGACGTTCTGGAAGCCCGCGTCCCGCGCGAGCGTCGCCATGTACTCGGCGCCTTCGGCGGAATTGAGATTCTCGGCCGCGATGGACGGCAGCGCGATCCAGTCCTGCAGCCGCTTCACGGACGTCTCGTGCCGCGCCGCGATCTCGCGGCGGATGTCGGCGAACGGGTCGGAAGCGGCGGCCTTCGCGAGGGCGACACCGGCGGGCGCCATTGCGGCGAGCGACAGGGCGGCGGTGAGGACGGCGACGGTGCGGACGGCTTCGGCGCGTGTGCGGCGGGATTTCGGGGGCATGGGTTCCTCCGGGGCGTGCGGATCGGCGAGAGGAGTGGCGTGCGCATCGTAGCGGACTCGAGCGGCCCGTGGGCGAGACGAAAACAAGCTCTGGCCGCCAGGGCGACGGCGAGGTTCGTTCCCCCGTTCGGTTCGCGAGCCGGACCGCCGTCTCAACCATTCCATCGCTTGCCCTATCCAACTTCTCACCCGGGCCGAAGGGCGACTCCCCCTGCCACGCGGCAGACCCGTGTTCGGCTCGGTCCCGTGAGGAGCACCCCATGCACCGATCGCGCTTTCCGATCGCGGCCGCCGCCGTGGCGTGCCTTCTGTTTCCGCCCGCCGCCAAGGCGGACGACGCGTCGTTCGCCCGCTTCGCGGATTCGTTGTTCGCCGCGCAGATGAAGAAGCAAAGCGTCCCGGGGGCCGTCTTCGTCGTCGTGCGCGATGGGCGCGTCGCCTACGCCCGCGGCTACGGATTCGCCGACCTCGAGCGTCGCGTCCCGGTGGACGCCGAACGCACCGTGTTCCGCGTCGCCTCGGTTTCGAAGCTCGTGACGGCCACCGCGGCGCTGCAGCTCGTCGAGCGGGGCCGGCTCGACCTCCACGCCGACGTCAATCGCTACCTGAAGCGATTCCAGATACGGCAAACGTTCGGGCGGCCGATCACGCTGGTCGATCTGCTGACGCACACGTCCGGCCTCGACGACGGCAATGTCGCGCGCAAGGCGTGGCGCGCCGCGGACGTCGAGCCGCTCGGCGAGTACCTCGCGCGACGGCTTCCGGCGCGCATTCGTCCTCCGGGCGAGCGGATCGCGTATTCGAACCACGGCATGGCGCTCGCGGGTTACCTCGTCGAGGTCGCCTCGGGAATGCCGTTCGAGCGCTACGTCGAGCAGAACGTCTTCGCGCCTCTCGGAATGACGCACAGCAGCTTCGCGCTCGTTCCGGATTCGGTCGGATCGCTCGCCGTCGGCTACGAAGGTGCGCCGCCCGAACCGCAGTCGATCGACTACACGCGAACGCGGCCGGCTTCCATGCTGTCGACGAGCGGAGCGGACATGGGGCGCTTTCTGATCGCGCACCTCGAAGGCGGTCTCGTCGACGGCCGGCGCGTGCTCGATGAAGCGAGCGTGGACGCGATGCACCGCCGGCAGTTCTCCCAGCACCCGATGCTCGACGGCATCGGATTCGGGTTCTGGGAGCGGACGATCGGGGGCGAACGCGTGCTGTGGCACGACGGCGACGCGGCCGGGTTCGCGAGCCTGCTCGGCCTCGTCCCGGCGCGCCGCTTCGGCGTCTTCATGGCGTTCAACAGCCGCGGGGGCGGCGACGCGCGCGCCGAAATCCTCGACGCGCTCTTCGCCCGCGAATTCCCCCGTGTGAACGACACCCCCTCGTCGCGCGACGACTCGCTCTCGGCGGCGATCGCGGCGATCGGGCAGGGCACGTACGTCGACACGCGGCACGCCCATTCGACGCTCGACAAGCTCGTCTCGCTCACCCGGCAAGTCGTCGTCGGCAAGGGAGCGAAGGGCGCGCTGACGTTCGGAGGCGCGCGCTATCTCCCGATCGGCGCCGAGGTCTTCGAGCGTGAGGACGGCGACGGCCGGCTGACCTTCGGTGCGAGCGCGGACGGGCGCGTCGCGTACCTCTTCACCGCGAGATCCATCGCGCGCGCATTCGAGCGCGTACCGTGGTACGGCACGCCCGGCGTGCAGATCGGATGGCTACTCCTGTGCGTGCTCGGGTTCACCGCTCATCTCATCGGCTCCGCCGTGCGCGTGTTCCGCAACCGGGGCCGAGCCCGTGACGCCTCTCTTCCGGACGTCGTCGCGCGCCGGATCGGCCGCACGTTGATCGCCGTGTCGGCGGCGAACCTCGTGAGCCTCGTCGGACTCGCGCTCGCGATCGCCGGCGTGTTCGGTTCGCTCGAGTACCTCGTGCCTCCGGCGCTGCCGGCGCTGCTCACGCTGCCGCTCCTCGCGGGCGGCGCGACGATCGTGTGTCTCGCCGTGTACGTGCGCGCGGGCATCGGAAGCCGAACGGGCGGTGCGGGGCTCGTTCCCGCGCTCGCGATCGCGTGCTCGCTGGCGTCGTTGTCGTGGCTCGCGTACTGGAACCTCCTCGGCTACCGGTGGTGACGAACGTGCGCGCGGGTCACTGCAGCGCGCGCCGGCCGTGGGGACGAGCGACGAGCGACGAGCCCCCGTCCCGCCGGGACGAGGGCTCGCGCCGTTCGCGTGCGATTGGACCCGGCGCCCGAATCGGCGTCGGGCGCCACGCGCGCTACTGCACGACGACCACCTTGATCGCGCGCTGCTCCATGCGGTTGTGATCGGCCGCCTCCCACGTCAGCCGCGCGAAGTAGACGCCCGGCTCGAGCGGCGTGCGATCGGCCACGCGGAACTCCCCGCCGGTGCTCGGAACGCGATCCCACTCCGTGACCTTGCGCCCGCCGATGTCGACGATCGTCAGGCGCGCATCTCCCGCGCCCGGGACCCTGGCGGACAGCACGAGATCCCGACCGGAGCCCTTCGAAGCGAGCGCCATGTCGGGCGCACCGAGATTCGAGGACGCGACGACTTCGCCGGCCTCTTCCGGTGACAGGTGCTCGTAGCGGCCCTCGACCCGCAGCACGTAGGAGCGCTCGAAGCCGTCCTCCGCGGGAAGCGGTTCGAAGCCGAGCTCGATCCGCCCGCCGGGCACGAGCGTCGCGACGCGGTCGTCACGGCGAGCCACGTCGTCGCCGACATCGCCGGCCGTGAGGTGCACCGCACGCGCGAGCTTCAATTCCCGGATCGAGGGGTGCTCGTCGACGATCTCGACGCATTCCCCGGACTCGAGTGACGCCGGATGGACGAATCGCAGATCGAGGGCGCTTCGTCCGTCGGGGACTCGGAACAACGCGTCCGACGTGCGGTGCCGGAAGCTCCCCGACTGCGCCTCGCCCTCGGCGTCCACGATGACGACCGCATTCGGCGACTGCTTGGCCGGCGCGACGCCCTTGATCAGGACGCCGCGGCTGGGCGCGAACTCGGGCGCTGCCGCCTCATCGGTGTCCCAGTCGATGCGCGCGACGGCGTTCGTCTTCAGCTCGCCCGTGGGCTGCGAGCCGTCGAGACGCTGATGGAGCGTGCCGGCGTCGGTCTTCTGCTCCACCCTCGCGACGCCGAGCGAGCGCACCGCGACCATCGCACCGTCATCGCCGACCACGAGACGCGTCCCGGACGGATGGTCCACGGCGAGCAGGGACACGCGATCGAACGTGCTCCGCTCCCGGCCCTTCTCACCCAGCGCGATGGTCAGCAGACCGTCGCGCTCGTCGGGCGTCATCCGCAGACGGTAGTAGTCGGCAAGCGCGCCTCGCGCCGACGGATTCCGATCCACCTGTGGCAGGACGTTGTTGTCCTCGACGAATCCGAGCGGCGTCCATTCGTAGACGAACGGGCAGCCGCCGTCCGCAGGCCGGGCGCCGACCTTGAGCGCGAACCCGGAGGTCGCCGTGGTGGTGCCCGCGACGTTCGTGATCGTGCACTCCACCCCGAGTGTGTAGGGACTGAGGATGCCGAGATTCGAGCAGACGGCGGTCGTTCCATAGAAGCCGATCGCATAATTCACGCTCGCGGGATTCGTCACGCGCCAGCGAATCGTCTCTCCGCATCCTGTCGGCGTGTAGTTCACCGTCTTCGTGCAGGTCTCGCCCTCCCACGTGCCGTACATCAGACTGTTCGTGAACCCGGTGACGGAGGGTGGCATCGTCGAGCGGAACGACGCCGTCGGGCTCCAGTCGCCGTCACGTCCACCCATCGAGGCGCGAACCCGCCAGTAGTGAACGGTGTTCGGCGCGAGCGAGGTCACGTCGAGATAGGTCTGTGGGACGCCCGACCACTCGCGCAGACCGGTCGTGAAGGCCGCGTCGGTCGCGACCTGCACCGAGTACGCGTAGCGGTCGCACCGACTCGCCCACGACAATCGCAGCGAGGTCGCCGTGCACACTCCCGCGCCTCCTGTCGGGCTGAGTGCGGTCGGGACCGCAGGCAGCGCATTCGCGGTCGCGGGGTCGAACAGCGTCAGCACGTTGAGCACCGCGTTCGTCGTCACGCTCGAACCGCGGTAGCCCGTGTGGTTGACGCCGTCGAGCACGACCTGGAAACGCGGATCGTCGAGGCCCGGGTAGGCCTGACTCGACGTCGGAACGATGCCGTCGTTGTCCATCGAACCCACGACGTTCATGTTCCAGCCCGTCGGCGCACAGCGGATGAGATAGGCGCGCGCGAAATAGTCGAACGCCTTGTCGTAGTACGCGATGTTGCCCGTGTTGATCCAGTTCAGGAGGTTTCGGGCCGCGAGCAGGTCGAGCAGGTTTGCGATCTGCGCCGCGACGAATGGCGCGACGTCGTTCTCGCCGGGATCGTTCTGGTACACGGCGGGACCGAGAAGCCGATAGAGCTGCGGGAATCGCTCGCGGCCGGTGATGCCCGCGCGATTCACCGTGCGCTCGCAGTCCACGTTCGCGTTGAGCGTGTTGATGAGCGCGGATCCGGGCACGAGATCCTGTCGCGCCGGCGCCCACAGCACCGGGTCGACCATCCCGTTGAGCGCAGTGTGGACCCAGCTCATGCCGCCGATGAATCCGGCCGCGAACAAACCCTGCTTCCAGTTCCGCGCGGTCACCTTGATGTACCAGGTGCCGTTCGTGGGGTTGAGGTACACGCCCTGCGGCGGCGCAGCGACGATGAACGTCGAAGCCATCGCACAGACGTAGAACTCGAGTGATCGCGCCCCGTACACGAGGTGGTTGAGAATCGGCGCGCCCTGGTGCAGCCCGCCGATCGTGACGAGCGAGCCGATGTGCGGTGACGCCGGATCGGCGTTGAACTGGCGGATGTAGGTGCGCGAGACGATCGACCCTTGGCTGTAGGCGATCGCCGTGAGATCGCGCGGCGTCGGCGCGAGGTGATCCCGCATCTCGGTGGCTTCCTCGGTGAGGCGGCGGCGCCAGTCGTAGATCCCGAGCTGGAAGCTCGAAGCGCGGCCGAGAAGCGTGTTCGGGAGCAGGCTGTTCTGCCCGACGTTCCAAGCGGTTTCGGTTTCACGGATGCCGTGGACCATCAGATAGTCGTGAGGCGCCTCGGCTGCGGCGGTGCGCGCGAGCAGCAGGAAGACCGACGCCACGAGTGCTTTCATCCACACGGGAAGTCGCATGGTCTCCTCCCTCAGTTGCGCTCCAGGGTGCCGCGAATGATCACGGCCTCCTGACCGTCGAAGAAGAGCGTGTCCGCGACACCGTTGGTGGTGCCGGCCAGACGCGCGATGCGCGGCTGCCCGCCGTCCATTCGCCCGAGCAGCGTCGTGGAGGTCGCGCCGCTGGGCTCGGTCGGCGAGTCGGGGATCTGGATCACGTGGTCGTCCCAGAGCCCCGCGGGGATGTCGAAGTCGAAGTTCTCGAGCGCGCGCAGGGTCGGCTCGTCGAGCGACGAGTACACGCGACCCGTATTGTCCCGCACGTCGAGCGCCACCACGTTTCCGTTCGCATCGTTCGAAATCGTGATGCGCAGCACGGTCGGGTCGGAGACCGGCGTCGGGTCCTGAACCGTCATGGTCGCGTAGACGGACGGAGGAGGAGGAGGAGGAGGAGGAGGAGGATCCCCACCCGGCGGCGGATCTTCCGGAATCTCGTCGATCACCAGGTTCGGCGTCGCGCCGGGATTCTTCCCGATGAGACGCGGCACGGAGCCGGCGAGCGATCCGCTCAGCAGAACCGCCGGCGTGATGAGCAGCCCGAGAACTACGAACAGTGCGGCGATCTTCCTCGGCTTCGGCATAGCGACCTCCTCAGCGTTCAGAGAGTGGACGGTGCGTCGCGATCAGCGGATACACACCCATTCGGTCGTTGAGTCCTCCGTAGAAAAGTGTTCGGTCCCGATGGACGGGAGCGAACCCCGGCCCGCAGCGATGGAGCACCCGTCCCGTCCTCGCCGACACGACGGCGATGTTTCCGCCCGCGGAAGCGAAGAACACCCGTCCCTCGTCGGCGCTGACGTTCCCGGGCAGCAGGCTTCCGCCCGAGTCGAGGGTCCAGCGCACCTCACCCGTGTCGGCTTCCAGAGCCCGCAATGAGGGCGACAACGTCCCGACGACGAGCGCACCGTTCGCGAGCACCGGGCTCGCGATGACCGGGCTCCCGACGGAGACTCGCCAGATCAGGCGTCCGTCGGCCGAGTCGAATGCGTAGACTTGACCGGCGTGCGAGGCGACCAGGACGGCGTTCCCGTCACCGACAGGTCCTGTCGATGCGCCACCCTCGAACCGTCCGTCCGCGGGAAGGGCGCGCGACCACACGATCTCCCCCGTCGATCGGCGCATGCGGACGAGACGCCCCTCCGGAAGCGCGCTCCCCGTCGGGTGATCCTGCGTCGCGAAGAAGACATCGCCGGCGATGAGCATCGGACGTCCGTGCGCACGGCCGTCGATCGGTACGCGTGCCACGCATCGGCCGTCGCCGAGGCGCACGACGTAGAGCGAGTCCTTCGACGATCCGAATACCGCGACCGAATCGTCGACGGCGACCTCGTACGAGAACTGATCCGCGCCCGCGGTGTCGAACGTCCAGCGCACCTCTCCGCGCGCGGCGCCGAGTGCCACGACCAGAGAATCGCCGACCCCGAACACCACGAGATCCGCCGCGCTCGCGAGACGCGCGCCCCGCACGGTGCCTGGCAACGAGCGCGTCCAGCGCACTTCGCCGTTCGCGCGCGCGACACAACGCATCACGCCCGACCAGTCGCAGACGAGCACCGCGTCGGAGAGCACGACGACCGGCGATGTGACGGGACGCGTGTGGTCGAGCCTCCACTGCTCGGGCCAGCGCTCGCTCTCGGATACGGCGTTCCACCACGGCTCGGGCGGAACACTCGCGGCGAGCACCACACGGGCGGCCAGGCACGCGATGAGCAGCGCGAGCACGAACGGACCTCGGCGCACGGGCGCCTCCGATCGTTGGGGGCGACTCACGGAGAATCGTGCCCGCACGTGAGGGCCGCGCACTCGCGGCGCGGCCGGTCGCGGACACTTCGCGAACATCTGGGGATAGTCAGACGGCGCGCCGTCGTGAATTCCCAGATCGTTCGAGTCGCGACGCGTGACTCAGCGCGCCGCGCGCACCGCCTCCGCGCACCGCCGCACGATCTCGCCCGCGGGTTCGATCGCGTGGATCGCGGCGACGCTCTTCCCCGCCTGCCACACGTCGCGCGACTCGCGCGGGTCGTACGCGTCGCGGCGCATGAGCCACGCCGATCGCAGCGCGAACACGGTGCGCATCCAGTGCTTCGTGCGGCGGCCGCGCAGCATCCAGCGCTCGAACGCGTTCACGCGCAGCCCCGAGCGCTTCACCCACGGCGTGTTCAGGATCGCGACCGGCACGCCCGTGATGCGTTCGGACAGCACGACGTCGTCCTCGATCGCGTTCACGATCGCGCGCTTGTACGGCTCGCTCGCGGTGCACTCCGTCGTCGCGATGAAGCGCGTGCCCATCTGCACGCCGGCGTAGCCGAGACGCAGCGCCTCGACGAATCCGCGTTCGTCGCCGACTCCGCCCGCGCACACGACCGGCAGGCCGAACGGTGCGAGCTCGGCGAGCAGCTCCTCCGCGTTCCTCGCCCCCGCGTGGCCGCCCGCGCGCCGGTTCACGGCGATCAGGCCGTCCACGCCGCCCTCCACCGCCTTCGCGGCCCACTTCGCTTCGGTCACGTCGTGGTACACGACGCCGCCGACCGCGTGCGCTGCGTCGCACACCCAGCGCGGATTGCCGAGCGAGGTGACGAAGAAGCGCACGCCCTCCTCGATCGAGTCGTCCACCCAGCGGCGCATGCGGTCGATGTACGCCTTCGACGACTTCTCGATCAGCGCGTTCATGCCGATGGGTTTCGCGGTGAGCGACCGGATCCGCCGGAGCCCCGCGCGGTACTCGAGCTTGTGCACGAACGTCAGCGACACCGGCTGCACGATGCCGATGCCGCCCGCTTCCGACACGGCGGCGACCAGTTCGGGGTTGCTGCACGGGTACATCGCGCCGCCGATGAGCGGCACCTCGATGCGGGCGTGCCGCGCGAGCGGCGTGTCGAGCGCGAGCGCGGTCACGCGTGCGATCCGAACGCACTCATCGCACGCGCCGGTCCGCCGCCCCGAGCCGCCAGCGCGCCGTGACGACCGCGACCACGTCGCCGGCCGCATCGCGAATCTCGGCGCGCACGTCGTGCTCGGCGTCCCCTTCGAACGCGGGCACCGTCACGACCGACTCGGCGACGAGCGTGCCGCGCGCCTTCTTCGCATAGGTCGTCGAGAGCGACACGACGATGCTCCGCACGCCCGCGGGCAATGCGGTCGTCATCGCGAGCCCGCTCGCCATCTCGCCGAGGTTCGCGAGCGCGACCGCGTGCACGGAGTTCAGATGGTTCCGTACGCCGCGGCGATCGCCGAGCTCGACGCGGACTCGGCCGGGCTCGAGCAACAGCACGCGCGCCCCGAGCGCGCCGCTGTAGGGCACCATGCGCCCGAAGGCGAACATGAAGAGAGCGCGCCCGAACGGCAGGGGCGCGAGCGTTCGCCAGAGCGCGAGCACGCGCTCGCCGGGCGTGGCTGCGGCAGACATGCGCGGCAGTGTTGCAGCGGTGCGAGGGACCGGCAAGTCCCGCTTCGGCCCTCGGCGTCCGTCCGGTCGCGGCGGCGCAACCGCGCTGTCGCGTTGTAAACTGCCCGCGACACCCGCCGCACCCTGGAGATTCCCATGTTCGTCCTTCGCCGCTCCCTCGCCGCGATCGCGATCGCGTCGCTCTGTTCCCAGGTGGCCCAAGCCGTGGTCGTGGACGGCGCGCTCGATGCCGAGTACGGCGCACCGCTCGTCACGCAGACGACGCAAACGAGTCTCGGCAACTGGCCGTCCACCCTCTTCTATGG
>JBGAOA010000088.1:0-12815 GCA_044222065.1 Candidatus Eiseniibacteriota bacterium | reverse complement strand
CCGGCCCGCCCGCGCGGGTCAGTTCTTGAGCAGCGTCGCCATCTGTTCGAGCTGCTTCGCGTCCGGCCGCTGCACCGCGGAGACCGAGGAGCCGCGGGGCCGGACTTCGATGTAGCCCTGCATCTCCTGGTGCAGCGCACTGCAGAAGTTCGAACAGTAGAACGGCGTCACGCCGGCCTTCTCGGCCTTCCAGTGCATCGTCTTCGTCTCCCCGGGCTCGATCTGCATGTTGCAGCTCGACCACAGGATTCCGAAGCCGTGGGCGATGTCGTCGTCCTGCTCGAGGTTCGTGATGTGGAAGTACACCTCGTCACCCTCGACGACGCGCACGATGTCGGGCACGAAATGCGTGCGAACCGCGAGGCCGTACACGTCCACGCGGTTGCCCTTGCGCTCGACGCGCACGTCTTCGGCGCGCTTGATCGAACCGGGCTTGTTGTTCTGCTCCATCGGGTAGACGGTGAACGGCTTCAGCTTCTCGGCCTTGATCATCTGCGCGTAGTGCGGCTCGAGGTAGGTCGGGAAGTCGTACAGGAGCTGCATCTTCGGCCCGCGAAGGTCGATGAGCTGGGCCGCTTCGGGATGCGTGGGGCCGACGTTCAGGTAGCGGTCCTTCGACAGCTTGTCGAGCGCGACGACGTAGTCGCCCGTCGGATGCCGCGTGTCGCCCTCGGACGCCATGAGGTGGCCGATCGAGTAGTAGACGTCGATCTTGTCCTCGACGTTCCACGGCGCGCCGACCTTCCACTTGGCGATCTGCGAATCGAGGAACAACGACGTGTAGGCGTTGCCCTTGTCGTCGAACTGCGTGTGCAGCGGTCCGAGGCCGACGGGCACCTTCGCCTCGAGACAGTCTTCGTACTTGAGCACCGGCACGCCGAGCCGCTCGCCGTCGAACTTCGCGGCGGCGATCGCGTCCTGGATCTTCTTGAAGCTGAGCACCGTCACTTCGGCCTGCAGCTTGCCGGAGGCGCAGATGTACTCGCCCGTCGGGTTCACGTCCACTCCGTGCGGGCTCTTCGGCACCGGCACGAGGTACACGATGCCCTTCACTTCCTGCGGATCGAGCACGGGGGCGCCGGCAATCGTCTTCGCCTTGCCCTCGTCCACGGCCTTCTGGGCCGCGCGCCAGTCCACGCACGCGACGTAGTCCATCTCGTTCTGCGAAGCGTTCACCTCGAGCGAGTCGAACGCGCTCTCGCTGTTGTAGCAGGTGAAGAACTCCCAGCCGTGGCTCACGGCCTTGCCGGCGTCCGCGAGGTCCCAGTCGAACGGCGGCATCAGGATCTCGAAGCCCAGGGACATCGTGCCCGATTTCGGCTCGACCTTGACCCCCGCGATGATGCCGCGGAAGTCCTTGCCGTAGTCCTCGATCTTCACGAACCGGTTCGGCACCGGCACCGAGAAGCGCGAGGCCGCGAACACGTACTCGGTGTTCGGCGTTGGGAACGGGCACGCGTGGGCGGCGGACAGGTTCGGGATCGGTCCGAAGATCTGCTTCGTCTTGAAGTCGCCGAGGTCGATCCGCGCGATGCGTGCGCTCACCATGTCGTTGATGAACAGCCAGCGACCGTCGTAGTCGCCGTCGGTTTCGCTCAGGCCCGGGTGGTGCGCGTCGCCCCACGTGCGGCCGCCGAGCATCGCCTTCGACTCTTCGTCGTAGCCGTAGCCGACCGCGGGCTCGGGCGTGAACACCGGGATCGTCGTGATGTGGCGGCACGACGGGAAGCCGTACACGTAGATGTTTCCGTGGTGACCTCCCGACAGGAAGCCGTAGTAGGCGTCGTGCTCGCCCGGCTTCACGTAGACCTTCTGCGCCGCGTCTCCGCCCGCGGCGGAACCGCCGCGCGATCCGGCGCAGCCCGGCAGCTGAGACAGCATCCAGACGGCGGCGACGGCGGCCAGCGCAACGGTGATTCCGCGTTTCATGGGTCTTGCTCCTTTCTCGTGGCTCACTGCGCGGGCTTCGTCAGCCCGGCGTCGTGGTCCTTCTTCTTCAGGAACTCGATGACCGACTTCGCCTCGTCGGGCTTGAGCCCCTGATTCGGCATCTGCAACGCCATCTGGGCGAACAGCTGTCGCGAGATCGGATCCGTCTTCACCATCACCTCCGGGTGGAGGATCTGGTTCTCCATCCACTGCGCGGTGCGGCGGAACGTCACGCCGTGGAGGTCGGGTCCGGACATCTTCTTGCCCCACGTGTGGCAGGCCGAGCAGCCCTTCGTCTGGAAGAGCTTCTCGCCGGCTTCCGCGAGCGCGGCGTTCACGGGCGACTCGCCCGCGCGCGGCCCCGAGTCGTACGGCGACACGGCCGGGATCTCGGTCGCGGCCGGCGACGGAGCGGACGCGGACGGCGCGGGCGACGAGGATTCCTGCGGCTTGGAGCCGCAGCCGGAGGCGAGCAACGCGAGCGTGATCGCGAGCGGAGCGAGCGAGCGGGGACTCATACACTTCCTTTCTTCGGGTGGGACGAGCCGTTGGCGGGCGCGCCGGACGGCTCGCGCCGCGCCTCCAGCTCGGTGAGATCGCAGGGCGGCAGGAGGCGCTCGGCCACGCCGAACAGCAGCGCCTCCTCCTTGCGGATGTGAATGCGAAGCAGGTCCACGAGGTCGCGGGCCTGCACGGCGAGCTGCTCGTCGCGGGCCGCCGAGGCCGGGCGCGCGAGCGTGAGGAGGAGCGTCGCGAGCATCGCGCGAAGCTCGCGATGCTCGGCGTGGAGCGGCGCCGTGAGTTCGCGTCCGTTGTCGAGCCTCGCGGTGAGCGCCGGGTAGAGCACTTCGTCCTCGGCGGCGAGGTGGGTCGCGAACTGCGCTTCGAGGTGGACCGCGAAGCCGCTCAGGCGTTCGAGCGCGCGGAGCGGCAGGCGCAGCGGCTCGGGCCCCGCGGTGCCCGTCGCGGTCGCGGCGGCGCGCGCCTCGTCGAGCAGCGCTTCGATCGCGTCCAGCTCGGCGAGGACGCCGGCGTGATCGGCTCGCAGGCGTTCGAAGATGGTGAGGCGGTCCATGTCGGCTCCTCGCGGCGGACCCCGTGTCCGCATCGCCGACGGCAGCATCGGGGGTCCGGGAGGCCCGCACCCTGATCGCGGGCAGTTGCCGGTCGGGATTTCGTGGGGCGCGCCGCCGCCCGAAGTGGTAGGAATGGGCCCCGGTTGCGCGGCCCGTGCCCGCGCCCGTATGACGGCCGTCATATGGCGATCCGAGAGGGCTCCGTGAATTCCGACCTGAGGTCGGAGCGCGTCGTCTCCGCGATCCGCTCCATCCCGATCTTTCGCGGGCTCTCGCCCGAGGTGCAGCGCCAGCTCGCGGGGCTCGCGTCCGTGCGCGAGTACGCGCGCGGCGACTACCTGTGGCGCGAGGGCGATCCGTCCGACGCGCTCACGATCCTGCTGCGCGGGCGCGTGAAGATCGTGCGCGAGATGGAACAGGGCGACGTGATCTACGAGATCTTCGAAGAGGGCGAGAGCCTGGGCGCGATCGCGGTCTACAACTACATGCCTTACCCGGCGGCGGCGATCGCGCTCGAGCCCGTGAGCGCTCTGCTGCTTCCGCGCCGCGACTACTTCGAGCTGCTCGACCGCTACCCCGACTTCGCGCGCGGCATCATCCGCGAGCTGACGCGCATGGTCATGTCGCTGACGCGCAAGCTCGACGAGATGCGCGGGCAGAAGGTCGAGTCGCGCATCGCGCGGCTGTTCATTACGCTCGCCGAGCGCATGGGGCGCGAAACGCCCGAGGGCGTCGAGCTGCCGATCCACCTCTCGCGCCAGGAGGTCGCCGACCTCGTGGGTACGACGGTCGAGAGCGCGATCCGCGTCCTGTCGCGCTGGGGCCGCGAGGACGTGCTCGTCTCGGGCGAGCGCCGCTTCGTCATTCCCTCGCGCGAGCGGCTGAACCGCATCGCCGAGGGCGTCGAGGAGTAGCGACTAGACGCCGCCGCGCAGCGCGGCCGCGAGCTTCTGTTTCGCGGCGCGGCGCGCGGGCAGCAGGCCGCCGAGCACGCCGAGCACGACGGACACGACGAGCCCCTGCAGCAGGATCGCGGGCGTGACGCGGAAGCGGAAAGCCACCTCGCTGAACGACTGGAAGTTCGTCGTGCTGGTCGTGATGCCGTTGATCGGCAGCGCGATCAGGCAGCCGAGCACGCCGCCGACGAGCGCGATCAGCACGGACTCGATGACGAACGACAGCATCACGGCTCCGGGACGGAAGCCGAGCACGAGCAGCGTCGCGATCTCGCGGGTGCGGCTGCCGACGCTCGCGAACATCGTGTTCGCCGCGCCGAACAGCGCACCGACGGCCATGATGACCGTGATGAACCCGCCGAGCACGGTGACGAGCGCGGTCACGCCCTGGGACTGCTCGGCGTAGAAGCGATCCTCGCGCTGCACCTTGAAGCCGAGCCGTGGATCCGACTCGAGCTCGCGCTTGAACGCCTCGAATTCGGACGGATCCTTCATCGTGACGAGCGCGACCTGCCAGCCGCCGTCGCGGTGGAAGAGCGGCCGCAGCACGGCCGCGTCGCCCCACACCTCGGATTCGTACGACGCGCCTCCGGCGTCGAACAGCCCGACGACCGCGAGCTGCCGGCGCTGCACCTTCAACCGGTCGCCGACGCGGCAGTTCGCGAACCGGCTCGAGATCGCGCGGCCGACGACGACCTCGTCGGCGCCGGGCGAGAACATGCGGCCGGCGACGATCGTCGGCCGGACGCGCACGCCGATCGTGTTCACGTCCACGCCGCGCACGCGGATGTTCGAGGATCCGGTCTGGCCGAGTCGCGCGAGGTTCGTCGTCGCGACCATCTCGAGCGTGACCTGCGACCGGCCGTCGGCGCCGGTCGCGACGCGGGGATGGCCGCGCAGGATGTCGCCGGCCTCCTGCGAGAACCCGCTCATCACCTCGGAATCGGCGCCGGTGCTCAGGACGAGCGCCTTGTCGGGCGAGCCCGACGAGCGCAGCGCCGTGCGGAAGCCTTCGGCGAGCGCGAGCGCCGCGAGCAACACGGCGATCGTGAGCCCGATCCCGATCGCCGTCGTGAGCGTCGAGATCGGACGCTGCATCACGTTGCGGACGTTGTAGACGAGCGGCAGCGCCACGGCGGTCTCCTAGTCCACGCGCCGGAGCGCGTCCACGATGCGCAGGCGCGACGCCTGCCAGGCCGGGATGAAGCCGCTCACGGCGCCGAGCACGACGGCGATCGCGATCGCCGTCAGCACCGTCGGCCACGTGATCGTGAGCTGGTTGAAGATCGGAAACGGCGCGCGATCGAGGCCGAACTTCGCGAGGAGCGCGGCGAGCAATCCGCCGCCCGTCGTGATGATCGCGGCCTCCATCACGACCATGCCGAAGATCTGGCCGTCCGAGAATCCGAGCGTCTTCATGACCGCGATCTCGCTCGTGCGTTCGCGCACCGCCATGACCATCGTGTTCGCCGAGATGACGAGGATCGTGAACACGACCGCGAAGCCGATCAGGCGCAGCGCGAAGGGGACGTTGCCGAACATGCTGATGAACCCGGCGCCGAACGCCTGCTCGCTCTCGGTCTTCGTGGCGTTGTCCGAGTTCTCGAACAGCGCGTCGATGCGGCCCGCGATCGACGCCGACTTCGACGGATCGGGGATCTCGGCCTTGAACACGCCGACGAGGTCGCTGCCGCCGAGGCCCTTCTCACGCAGGTACTCGTTGTGGAACAGGATCAGATCCTCGTTCCACGTGCCGCCCTCGCGGCGTTCGTAGACGCCGCGGATCACGAAGTCCCAGGTGCCGCGGAACAGCGTGCCCTCGAGGTGGATCGTCTGTCCGAGCTTCCAGCCGCGCTTCTCGAACAACTGCAGGCCGACGACGCAGGCGTTGCGCTCGAGGAAGTAGGCCGCGAGGTGCGGGTCCTGATCGTGCGGCAACGAGACCGGAACCTGCGGCTCCGACCACTGAACGATCTCGAAATCCTTGCGGTACATCGGCCAGAAGTCGTCGTCCACGGCGAAGCGCTGGCGCATCACGCGCGGTTCGACCGGATCGATGCCGCCGAACCACGTCTGCGTGCAGACGCGCTTCACTCCCGGCACGGCGACGATGCGCTCCTTGTAGTTGCCGGGGAGGAAGTTCGTGAGCGAGATCGCGTGCCGCACGGCGAGTCGCTCGCGGCTGCCGGAGTCGGCGGCGGCCTTGAACGTGTCGAGGATCGCGCCGAGCGAGCTGTAGAGGAACAGCGCCACGAACACGCTCGCGAGCGTGAGGAGCGTGCGCAGCTTGTTGCGCATCAGGTTGACCATCACGACCTGGAGCACGAGATCGGTTCTCCGTTCAGGCCGACAGCTCGCCCTTGTCGAGGTGCACCATGCGGTGCGCGCGCTCCGCGGCGTGGGGGTCGTGCGTCACCATGACGATCGTCTTCTTGAAGTCGCGGTTCAGCTGGTCGAGCAACGCGAGGACCTCCTCGCCCGACTTGCGGTCGAGGTCTCCGGTCGGCTCGTCCGCGAGCAGCACGGACGGATCGCTCACGATCGCGCGTGCGATCGCGACGCGCTGTTCCTGTCCGCCCGACAACTGGCGGGGGAAGTGGGTCATCCGGTCGCCGAGCCCGACGAGCCTGAGCGCGTTCGCCGCGCGCTCCTTGCGCTCCGAGCCCTTCATGCCCTTCACGAGCAGCAGCGGCAGCTCGACGTTCTGGAGCGCGTTCAGGACGGGAATGAGATTGTAGAGCTGGAAGATGTAGCCGATGTGCCGCGAGCGCCACGCGGCGAGCGCGCGCGCCGGCAGGCGCGAGATCTCGGTGTCGCCGACGCGGATCGTGCCGTTCGTCGGCTGATCGATGCCGCCGATCAGGTTGAGGAGCGTCGTTTTGCCGCTGCCGGAGGGCCCCATGAGCGCGACGAAGTCGCCCTCTTCGACGCGCAGCGACACGCCTGCGAGGACGGGAATCCGCTGCGCGTCGCGCTGGTAGACCTTGTGGACGTCGGCCACTTCGATGGACGCCATCGTGGACCTCAAGAGGGAAGGGGCCGCACCTTGCGGCCGTTCGCAAGTTCCGCCGGGGGATCGAGCACCACGCTCTCGCCGCCTTCGAGTCCGCTGCGGATCTCGACCGATTCACCCCGCTCCGGCCCCGGCTCGACCGCGAGCGATCGCACCGTGCCGTCCTGCACGACCCACACGCACGCGCCATCCGCGCCTTGCACGAGCGCGGCGCGCGGAATCGTCACCCGGCGCGGCGCGGCCGCGACCTGCGGGGCCGATGCGTCGCGCACGAACACGACGCGCGCGCCCATCTCGGGCAAGAGGCGCGGGTCGTGATCGAGGATGGACACCTTCACGAGCACGGTCGCCTTCTGGCGGTCCGCGGTCGGAACGACCTGCCGCACGCGGCCCGCGAACGACGTGTCCGGGTAGGCGTCGAGCGTGATCGCGGCGCGCTGCCCGTTCTCGATCTGCGCGATGTACGCCTCGTTCACGTCCACCTCGACCTCGAGCGTGCCGAGGTCCGCCATCGTGCAGATCGCGGTGCGCGTGAGGCCGCCTCCGGCCGACGACGGCACGACGATCTCGCCGACCTCGGCGTCCTTGCGCAGCACGGTCCCGTTGAACGGTGCGCGAACGCGCGTGTTCTCGAGGTTCACCGCGGCGAGCTCCGCGAGCGCCCGCGCGGCGTCGCGCTGGGACTGCAGCACGCGCACCTGCGTCGTCGCGCTCTCGAGGTCGAAGTCCGAGTTGAGCCGGTCCTTCCGGAGCGCTTCCGCGCGCTGAAGGTCGCGCTGCGCCTGCGCGAGCTGCGCCTCGAACTGCGCGACGGTCGCGCGCGCGCTCGCGAGCTGCGCGGCGTAGTCACCGGATTCGAGCCGCGCGATCACGTCGCCCTTGCGCACGCGCGTTCCCTCGGAGACGCCGAGGAACTCGAGCCGCCCCGGGATCTTGGCGGCGACGGACGCCTTCGTGCGCGCCACGACGTAGCCGTTCGCGCTGATGCCAGCGCTCGAGGCCGTGCCGCCGCCGGTCGCCTGCGCGGTGCCGACGCGGACCGCGAGTTCGCGCGGCCGCAATGCGAACCAAACGGCGACCGCGAGTCCCAGCGCGGCGAGGAACACCAGCAGCCACCGTCCCGTGCCGCCGGAATTCGGGCGCGCGGACTCGCTGCGGTCGATGCGCAGGCTGGCGATCGAGGGCTTGGTGTCGGACACACGGGCCTCGGGAGGGAAAGCAGGGAAGGAGGCGCGGACTCTAAGGAGCGCCGCGCGAGACGGTCAAGACTCGCGCGTCGCTCCGAGGCGGGCGGGTCGCGGCGGCAGTAGCGGCCCGCGGAGGGTTCAGGCTAGACTCGCGCGCGCTTTCGCACACTCGTGAGCGCGCGGCGCGCGCCACCGCGATCCTCCCGGAGGTTCCTACATGCCGTTCATCATCGCCGAGCCGTGCATCGGGGTGAAGGACAAGTCGTGCGTCGAAGTCTGCCCGGTGAACTGCATCTACGAAGGGGAGGACCAGTACTACATCCACCCCGACGAGTGCATCGACTGTCAGGCGTGCGAAGCCGCGTGCCCGGTGCAGGCGATCTTCCCGGACAACGGCATTCCCGAGAAGTGGAAGGGCTTCATCCAGAAGAACAAGGAGTTCTTCCAGAAGTAGCGGTCCCCGCGATCGCGTTCCCGCGGGCGGCGCCGGTGCGCCGCCCGTCTTCGTCCCGAGGCTCCCGATGACCGCCGAATCGCTGCCGACGCGCGAACAGGCGCTCGCGCTGCTCCACGAATGGGTCGCGAACGTCAACCTGCGCAAGCACTGCTACGCCGTCGAGGCCGCGATGCGCGCGTATGCGCGCCGACTCGGCGGCGACGAAGCGCGCTGGGCGCTCGCCGGGCTGATCCACGACTTCGACTGGGAGCGCCACCCCGATCTCGAACGGCATCCCGTGAAGGGCGTCGAGGTGCTGCGCGCGCAGGGCTGGCCCGAGGACGTCTGCCGTGCGGTGCTCGGTCACGCGGAGCACACCGGCGTGCCGCGCGACACCGACATGGCGCGCGCGCTGTACGCGTGCGACGAACTGAGCGGCTTCCTCGTCGCCTGCGCGCTCGTCCAGCCGGGGAAGAAGCTCGACGCCGTCGAAGTGGACTCGGTGCTGAAGAAGCTCAAGCGCGTGGACTTCGCGCGCAACGTGAATCGCGACGACATCGCGAAGGGGACCGCCGAGCTCGGTGTGCCGCTCGAGGAGCACATCGCGTTCGTTCGCGACGCGATGCTCGCGGTGCGCGACGACCTCGGCCTGTAGCGCGCGACGCCCGCGAAACGCCGGACGCCGCTCGAGGCTCCGGCAGCGCAGGAGGGTCAGTCCCGGCCTGAGTCCCGAACGGCGTCGGTTTCTCGTTCCGGCCAGCGGTTCCCCTCAGAGGTTCCGCATTCGGCCGAGCCCACTGGGTCAATGGGCGGTGGATGTCGCGGGTCGGGTCTTCACGGCACCCTCGCCGCACGCGCATCGAACGCCCGGCGCGCGCCTTCGTCAAGGGAGAATTGCGCGTCGCGACGATCGCGGCGTGGGGCGCGTTCGATCAGGCGGCCGCGTCGTCGTGTCGCGATTCGGACGACGCGTCGTCCGCGGGCGCTTCCGGAGCGGCGCCGAGCGGAACCCACGCGGGCTCGTGCCCGATCGCGCTCGCGAGTCCGGGATTCAGCCGCTCGAGCTCGTCCAGCTCCTCGTTCGCTCCGGCGGCGCGCAACGCGAGGATGCACGCCTCGCGCAGGTCCTTGACCAGGATCGCGAGCCGGATCGCCGTCGCGAGATCGGTCGCCGGGCACGGCTTCACGAGCAGCCGGAACACCTCGGCCTCGTTGACCGCGCGCACGGCCGCGTCGAAGCTCGCGTGGCCGGTGAGCATGATGCGCATCACCGCGGGGTAGTTGCGCCGCGCGATCGCCAGGAACTGCGAACCGGACATGCCCGGCATGCGTTCGTCGGCGACGACGACGTCGAAGCTCTCGCGGCGCAGTGCCTCGAGCGCGTCGCTCGCGGACGTCGCCGTGACGAAGTCGTACGGACGCTTGTGCAACGCGACGCGCAGCGCGTCGAGCACCGCGACTTCGTCGTCGAGCAGCAGCACCCGGCGGCGTTCGCTCAGGCGGCGCACGTGCTCTCGCCCTCCCCGACGACGGGCAGCTTCACGAAGAACGTGGTTCCGACGCCGCACTCGGTCTCGAACCAGAGCGCCCCGCCGTGCTTCTCGACGACGATCGTGCGCGCGATCGCGAGTCCCTGACCGGTGCCGCGGCCGACCTCCTTCGTCGTGAAGAACGGGTCGAAGACCCGGTCGCGGATCCCTTCGGGGATGCCGCAGCCGCTGTCGGACACCGAGACGAGCACCTCGCCGTTCTGGTGCGAGGTGCGGATCACGATGCGGCCGCGCCCCGGGTGGCCGCACTTTCCGGCGTCGGCGATCGCGTGCACCGCGTTCACGATCAGGTTCAGGAACACCTGGTTCAGGTCGCCGATGCGGCACCGCACCTGGGGCAGCGCGCCGAATTCGGTCACGACGTCGGCGACGTACTTGTACTCGTTGCTCGTCACCGTGAGCGTGCTCTCGATCGCGGCGTTGAGGTCCGCGAACACGCACTCCCGCTCGTCGGGGTGCGCGAACTCCTTCACGGCGCGCACGATCGAGATCACGCGGCGCGTGCCCTCCTCCACGCGAGCGAGCGCCTTCGGCACCTGGGTGTCGAGGTACTCGAGGTCGGCGTCGCGCTCGTGGCGTTCGAACTCGACGCGCGCCTTCTCGAGGACGTCGAGGTCGCCGGCGGTCCGGAGGCGCGTCCGATAGCGCTCGAGCAGCGTCCGGTAGTCCTGGAGCGCGCCACGCAGGAACGCGACGCTGTCGCCGACGAACTGGATCGGCGTGTTGATCTCGTGTGCGATGCCGGCCGCGAGCTGGCCGACGGCTTCGAGCTTCTGCTTGAGACGCAGTTCGACCTCGACCTGCTTGCGTTCTTCGATCTCGCGACGAAGCCGTGACTCGCTCTCCCTGAGCGCGGCCTGCACGTTCGACAGCTCTTCGAGTTCGGCGCGCAGCCGCGCGTGGCGGTCGATGAGCTCGGCCGACATGAGCTCCATCGTGCGCTCGAGGCGCTGGCGGTCCGAGTCGCTCTCGGCGTAGGCCTCGTTCACGGCGCGCACGAAGCGGTCCCAGTCCTCGGGAGGGGCGTCCTCGCTGCCGCGGCAGCGCAGCAGCTGTCGCAAGAGGAGCGCGTGCACGGGACTCAGGTCTCCCGGAACGTCGTGATCGTCATCGTCTGGTTGTGGAGTTCGCACTTCGCCGATGCGAGATGCGGGCAGATCTCGCCGTACGAGTAGAAGCCCGCGAGCGCGGTCGAAGGGCCGAGCACGTCGCGCACGGCCTCGACCTCCTCTTCGACGCGCTGCTTGAGGATCTGCTTGCGTCCGACGCACGAGATGAGCAGCGCGAGCTCGGGCGCCGAGGCCGACATCGCGCGGGCGCACCCGCGGGCGGCGCCCGCGGCGCCCTCGATGAGCCGGTCGAAGTTCGCCTTCATGAGACGCGCGTAGGCGCCCTGCGGCACGCCGCCCGCGAACGTCATCGTGTGCGCCGTCTCGTCGATGCCGACGATCGTGCGCACGAGCGTCTCGGGGCGGTCGGGCATGCGGATCGCGAGCGGGAACAGCAGCCCGGTCCACGGCAGCCCCGAGGCGTGCTCGCCGAGATAGACCTTGTACAGCTCGAGCGCGTTCTGCCCGTCGAGCTCGTGCAGCACGTTGCCCTCGGAGCGCGTGATGAGCCGCTCGGGTCCGAACGGATCCCAGCCCCCGAGCGAGCCGTATCCGATCGAGAGCCGCGCGCCGTAGAAGCCGACGGCGACGATCTGCCCTTCCTCGGGAGCGCCGTCGAGCCCGACGACCGTGCGCTCCATGCGCGCCCCGTCGCCCGCGAGGCCGCCCGTGACGACGACGCCGGCGGGCACGTTGTCGCGGAGTCCGCGCGCGAGCTCGCTGCCGTTCACGCGGATGCCGTCGGCGAGCACGAGCACGTGGCGCAGTCCGGGGTGCGGAAGCGCACGCGCGAGACGCTGGCCGGCGGCGCCGCTCTCGGCCGCGTTCGTCACGCGTGTCGAGGTCGTGCGCACGTCCGACGCCGCGAACTCGATCGCGGTGCTGACGATCGTGTCGTCGTGAACTTCGGTGCCACGAATCTCACCCGCAGTGCTCGCGCTGACGACGCGCGCCCGCGGGCTGCGCTCCCGAATGCGATTCAGCCACTGAGGATCCTGGAGGTCCTGCCGTCCGCCGAACACGAAGACGAGGTGCGCATCGCGATCCTCGCCGTCACGCCCCGCGTCGTTCCATCCGTCGCGGCGCGTCCAGTGCCGCTGATCGATCTTCATGGTGTTCCTTCGCGTTCACGCCACCCACACGCGCGCCTGCGCCGGCGCCGGAGTCCACGGCGCCGGCGGCGCGACGGCTGCAGCCGGAGGAGTCCATCTCTGACTTTCGGCGTGTCCGCCGCGTTCTGGAGTCCGGCCTGCCGTCTTGTCTGCTTTCTCGCTCCAATCGTGCAATCTGCGCGACTCGCCGAGGGACGAAACCACCCCTCGCTCCCCGTCGCGAAGTCATCACGCAGGCGAAGCGGTCCGAGCGGCACGCGCGCTGGCCTGTCGCGCCGTGACGCGCAGGCGAAGCGGACACGCCAGTACCTGCGCCGGGCCGTCGCGAAGTCATCACGCAGGCGAAGCGGACGCGCCAGTACCTGCGCCGGGCCGTCGCGAAGCGAGCGGGAGCCAGGGACTGGCGGAGCGAGCGGAGCGTGAGAGAGGGGACGGCAGGAAGCCGTC
>JBGAOA010000005.1:0-86970 GCA_044222065.1 Candidatus Eiseniibacteriota bacterium | reverse complement strand
GGTCGAGCACGCGAGGCGCGGCCCCATCCGCGGCGTGCGCGCGCAGTTCGTCGATCACCGCTTCGGCGAGCAGTTCCGTTTCGGGGCGCGGAATGAGCACGGCGGGCGTCACGGCGAGGTCGAGATGGCGGAACGCCGCGCGGCCCGTGACGTACTGCACGGGCTCGAGCGCGAGCCGTCGTTCGAGCCAGCGCTCGAGCGTCGCTTCGGCCGCGGGCGAAAGCGGCTCGGCGGCGCGCAGACGCAGTCCGCCGCGCGTGCAGCCGAGCGCGCGGCTCAGCAGCTCCTCGGCGTCGCTCGCCGCGCTGTCGAACGCGGCGAGACGCGCAATCGAGCGCGCGAGCGCCTGCGATACGGTGTGCGGAGTCACGCGCGCAGCATACGGCACGCGCGCTCCGGACCCTCGTTGCGCGGGGGGCGGCGCGCGCGGCACGGCCACGCGCGCGACCGCCCCGGCGGTTCGCTACGGGAACTTCGGCTCGTCGCTCGGGAAGAGCCAGCCGGGCGGCAGCCAGCACCAGCCCCCGAACACGGGGAACCACGGCCCGAACGGGTTCACGGATCACCTCACGGCGGGGGCGTTTCGCGGGGGGCGGTGGAACGCGGCCGTCGCGGCGGTCAGTCCACCGCGTCCATGAGCGCGAGCACGCACAGGCCGATCACGGCCGCGGTCATGCCGACCCCGCCGACCCCGATGACCCACGGCGCGTTTCGGATGCCGAGCCCGCAGCCCGCGGCCGCGAGCGCGCCGACGACGCTCGTCGGCTGCGCGACGCTCGCCGCGCCGCCGACGACGGCGCGGGCTTCCGCGGGGGGCGCCATCGCGACGATGCTCGCGACGGCGAGAACGAGGAACAGCGCGGCCGCGCACTTCCGGATTCGATGCATGTTGAAGCCCTCGCGGGGGCAAGTGATCAGAGTTCGGCGATGAGCACCTTGGCGCACACGATGCCCGCGCCGATCATTCCGATGACGGTCGAAGCGGCGCCGATGATCGCGACCGCGCAGCCCGCGTAACCGAGCGCGCGCGTCCAGCTGTCCACGACCGGCGGCCCGGCTTCGGCCGCGAACGCTCCGCCGGGGAGCAGCAGCAGGAGCGCGAGCGGAAGCACGGCCGAGCGGGCGAGACGATTGAATCGACTCACGAGGTTCACCTCCTTTCGCGGCCTCGCATCACGACGCGGCCTTGCTTCGAGCTAGCCGCCGCCGAGGCGCGAGGCCCCGCGCAGCAGGTCGATGCCCCACCACATCGCGAGCCGCGTCGCGAGCCACGTGGCGGCGACCGCGGCGAAGGGCGGCCCTGCGCGCGAGCCGCCGAGGCGTCGCACGGCGTCCGCCGTTCCGACGAGACGCACGAGCACGAGCACGCCGAACGAACCGAAGGCGGCCGAGAACCCGGTCCGGCCCGCAGCACTGTGAGCGGCGTCCGCGCCCGCGAACGCGGCGCGCAGGGCGAGCGGCAGGCCCGCCGCGGCGTCCGTGAGCAGCCAGCCGCGCACGAGGTCCATGAGCGAGAAGAACGCCACGCTGACGAACACGCGCGCGACCGGCGGACGCGCGCCCCACGCTCGCGCGGCGAAGGCGTAGTACGCGGACTCGATCGCGAAGCCGCCGAGCTTGAGCGCGGCGAGCAACGCCGCGATCCCCACGGCGGGCGTCGTCGAGCGGCTCAGCGCCGCGGGGAGCTCGCGAGCCGACGCCGCGCCCCAGAGAGCGGCCGTCACGAGGACGACGGTGATGCCCGTGATCCGCTGCGGGGGCCACTCGTTTCGATGCTGCACGTCACTCGCTCCGCGGGGGCGGGTGACTCCGGGCGCCGCGCCGCGGCGCCGCTCAACGATTCGCGACGGGCTCCGAGAGCGGGCCGAGGTCGCGCACGAAGGCGCCGGTCGAATCGAAGCACAGCACTTCTCCGTAGGCGCGCCGCCCCCACGCGTTCCGCCATCGCTGCCCGGCGTCCCACCAGACGTCCTCGGCGGGAAGCGGCGTCCACGCCGTGCGTGCGGGCGAGCGCGGCTCGTCCACGAGCAGCGCGGCGACGCGGATCGGCGCGCGCTGCCGCTCGCGCGTCGCGGCGACGCCCGCGAGGCTCGTGCGGCACGCCGCGCACCCGAGGTGGACGACGACCGCCCACGTCTCGACGGGGCGGGCCCCGCCGGGCGGCGCGGTGCGAAGCGCGACCGCTCCCGGCGCGGGCCAGCGCGGCGCCTCGCGGTGGCGAGAGCGGTCGAGCTGCCACAGCAGCGCGAGCCCCGCGAGCGCGAGCACCGCGAGCGACCAGCCCGCGAACACCATCGCGCGCTCGATCCGTCCGCCGTCGCTCATGCCGCGTCCCTCCCGTTCATGCCGCGTCTCCGCTGCAGGGCGCGTGCCGCGCGCAATCGCCGGTCTCCACACCGAGCGACCTCGCGCCGCCGTCCACGCCGGACACGCCGCCGCGCACGCGCGCGACAGCGCGGCTCAGTTCGCTTCGGCGCCGAGCGCCGCGAGCCGCTCGGCGGTGTCGGCCACCACCAGCGCATCGGTCATCTCGGCCAGGTCGCCTTCGAGGAAGTTCGCGAGCGAGTGGAGGGTCAGGTTGATGCGGTGGTCGGTGACGCGGCTCTGCGGGAAGTTGTAGGTGCGGATCTTCGCCGAGCGGTCGCCGGTCGAGACCTGCGAGCGGCGCTGCGCGGCGTACTTCGCCTGCGCTTCCTGCAGCCGCGCGTCGTAGAGCCGCGCGCGCAGCACCTTCATCGCCTTCGCGCGGTTCTTGATCTGCGAGCGCTCGTCCTGACACGTGACCACGACGCCGGTCGGCAGGTGGGTGATGCGCACCGCCGAGTCGGTCGTGTTGACGCCCTGGCCGCCGCGGCCGCCCGACCGGTACACGTCGACGCGCAGGTCCTCTTCGCGGATCTCGATGTCGACGTCCTCGACCTCGGGCAGCACGGCCACGGTGGCGGCGGAGGTGTGAATGCGGCCCGAGGCCTCGGTGGCCGGAACGCGCTGCACGCGGTGCACGCCCGACTCGAACTTCATCTCGCGGTAGACGCCCTCGCCCGTCAGGCCGAACACGATTTCCTTGTAGCCGCCGGCCTCGGCCGGCGTGGCGCTGATCACCTCTTGCTTCCAGCCCTTGCGATCGGCGTAGCGCGTGTACATGCGGTAGAGGTCGGCGGCGAACAGCGCCGCTTCTTCGCCGCCCACGCCGCCGCGGATTTCGACGATCACGTTCTTGTCGTCGTCGGGATCGCGCGGCACGAGCAGCTTCTTGAGCGTCTCCTCGAGCGCGGACTGGCGCGCCTCGAGCTCGGGCAGCTCGGCGCGCGCCAGCTCGGCGAGTTCGGGATCGCCGCTCGCGACCGCCTCCTCGTCGTCGCGCACCGTGCGCTCGACGCGGCGGTAGTCCTCGAGCGTGCGAATCGTCTCCTCGAGGCGCGAACGTTCGCGCGACAGGTCGCGCAGCTTGCGCGGGTCCGAGGCGACCGCGGGATTCGCGAGCAGCGTGTCGAGCTCGGCGAAGCGCGCTTCGACCTTCTTCAGCGCCTCCCACATGCTCATTGGATGAACGCCACCTCGCGCGTGCCCTCGCCGCCGGCGGCCTCCAGCGCGCGCACGGTCTCGTCGTCGCGCACCTTCTCGATCGCCGCGATCGCGACGGCGCACATCTCGAGGTCGGGCTCGCGCGTCGTGAGCCGCTGGAACTGCATGCCCGGCCAGGTCAGCGCCTTCACCCACGGCTTGTCGAAGTGCTTTCCCGAGAGCCGGATGAACTCGAAGCCGACGCCGGCGATGAGCGGCATGCACGCGATGCGCGTCAGGTGGTCTCGCAGGTGCGCGGGCTTCCCGAGGAACGTGAACACCACGATGCTGACGAGCACGATGATGAACAGGAACGTCGTGCCGCAGCGCGGGTGGAAGCGCGAGAACGTCTGCACGCTCTCGGGCGTGAGCGGCGCGCGCGCCTCGAGCGCGTGGATCGTCTTGTGCTCGGCGCCGTGGAAGCCGAGCACGCGCGCCATCTCCTTCCACTGGCTGATCAGGAGCAGGTAGAGCACGAACGCCGCGAGGCGGAACGCGCCGTCCACGAGTCCGAAGCCGATGCGGTCGTGGAAGCCGAGCCAGGTCGTGAGGCGCGCGGGCAGCACGACGAACAGCAGCATCCCGAGACCGAGCGAGAACACGACGACGGCTCCCTGCGCGACCGACTGCCACGCCGACGGCTTCGCCGCCGCCACGCCCTCTTCCTTCGACGCTTCGTCGGCGCTGAAGTTGAGCGCGGTCATGCCGAGGTAGAGCGTCTCGAACAGCGACACGGCGCCGCGGACGACCGGCAGGCCGAGCAGCTTCACGCGGCGCGTCACCGACGAGAACGGCTTCTCGAGGTAGCCGAGCGTGCCGTCGGGACGGCGCACCGCGACCGCGACCTTCGACGGCGAGCGCATCATCACGCCCTCGATGACGGCCTGGCCGCCGACGGGAAGGAACGGCATCGCAGCTCCTGAAAAGACGCACGGCCTCCCGGCGGGGTGAACCCGCGGGAAGCCGTGCGAGGGTCGCTACTTGTTCGCGGACTCGGCGGACTTGTCGGCGGTCTTGTCGGCGCCCTTCTTGGCGTAGCGCTTGAGGAAGCGATCCACGCGGCCGGCCTTGTCGATCAGCTTCTGCTTGCCGGTGAAGAAGGGGTGACAGTGCGAACAGATGTCGAGGTGAACCTTGCCGTCGCTCGTTCCGGGCGCCAGCGTGGTGCGGGTCTGCCACTCGGTGCTGCAGCCGTAGCAGTGGAACGTGCGCAGTTCGTAAACCGGATGGATGCCAGCCTTCATGGGACCTTCTCCGCCACGGCGGCGTTCCCCGGTCGCGATCACGCGCCGAGCGCTCCGCCTGGGTATGGGATCAAACGAGCGCGGGAGTATGCCCGAACGGCCCGGCCCGGTTCAAACGGAGCGCTTCGGATGCCGCCGGGGCGCCGGCGGTGCACTCCGGGCCCGGCGCTCAGGCCCCCACCCCGAACGCCCGGGCGCACCGCACGATCGCCTCGAGGCTCCGGTCCACGTCGGCGGTCGTCGTCGAGTAACCCGAGACGCTGATGCGCATCGCGGTCCTTCCCTGCCACACGGTGCCGCCGCACCAGCACGTGCCGTCCTTCTGGATCGCCTCGATCGTGCGCTGCGTCTGCTCGGGGGTGCCGAAGCTCACGAGCACCTGATTGAGCGTCACGTCGTTCAGCACCTCGAAGCCCGCGGCGCGCAAGCCGTCGGCGAAGCGGCGCGCGTGCGCGCAGCAGCGGTCCACGAGGTCGGCCACCCCCGAGCGGCCGAGCGTGCGCAGCGCCGCCCACACCTCGACGCCGCGCGCGCGGCGCGAAAGCTCGGGCACGAAGTCCGAGGGATTGCGGTGCGAGCTGTCCGTCGGCAGGTACTCGGCGGTGATCGCCATCGCGGCCTGCAGCGCGTGCGGATCGCGCGAGAACGCGAGCCCCGAGTCGTACGTCACGTTGAGCCACTTGTGCGCGTCGGTCGCCCACGAGTCGGCGCGCTCGAGACCGCGCACGCCGTCGCGCAGCGCGGGCGATGCGAGCGCCCACAGGCCGAACGCGCCGTCCACGTGCACCCACGCTCCGGCCGCGTGCGCGCGCGCGATCGCCTCGTCGAACGGATCCATCGCGCCCGTGTTGATGTTGCCCGCCTGCAGGCACACGATCGCCGGGCCCTCGAGCTTCGGCATCGCCTCGGCGCGGAAGCGGCCCTGGCCGTCGACGGGAACGATCGTCACGCGCGAGCGGCCGAGTCCGAGCAGCCCGAGCGACTTCCGCAGCGTCGGATGCGCCTCGGCGCCGATCACGACGTGGATCGGCGGGGCGCCGAAGAGCCCGTCGGCTTCGACGTTCCAGCCGGCGCGCTTGAGCACCGCGTGGCGCGCGGCCGCGAGCGCGGTAAAGTTCGCGACGGTGGCGCCGGTGGTGAAGCCGATGCCGGTCTCGGCCGGCAGGCCGAGCACGCCGAGCAGCCAGCCGCGCGCGACGGCTTCGATCTCGCACACCGCCGGGTTGATGTTCCAGAGCCCGCACGGCTCGTCCCACGCGGCGGCGAGCACGTTCGCGGCGACCGTCGCCGGGAGCGCGCCGCCGATGACGAAGCCGAAGAAGCGCGGACTGCCGGTGCCCATCGCGGCGGCGGAGCCGAACGCATCGAGTTCGGCGAGCGCCTGCGCGGGATCGCCCGGCGCCTCCGGCAGCGGCACGTGCAGGCGGCCGAGCGATGCGACCGCGGCCGGATCGGGGCCGACGCGGCGCGTCGGCAGCGTTTCGCGATAGCGCGCGGCGCGCTCCGCGGCGTCGAGGATGAGCGCGCGCTCGGCGCGCGCGTCGTGAGCGTGCATTCGGATCTCCGGTTCGGGTCGGCGGTCGCGGCGCGGCACCGTGCGAGGGGCGCGCAGCATATCAGCCTCCCGATCGCCGCTGTCCTGTGGCATCCTGCGCGCCGGTCAGGTCGAACTCAGTCCCGTTCCCTCCCCTCGCATCCCCATCTCGGATCGGTCCCCTGACACCACGACTGTCTCGCCTTCCCGCTCGCGCCGCGCTCGTCGCCGCCGTCCTCGCGATCGCATACGGCTGCGCACCGCCGACCGACGAACCGCTGATCGCCGAAATCCACCGTCTCGCCGAGGCCTCTGGTCCCGACACGAGCGCCTACGTCGTCGCACCGATGGACAGCGGCGCGACCGCGACGAGCGGCGACGCCGAGGCCGGCGCGCGCGGCGCCGCGCGCGGCGTGCGCGAGTTCTACCGGCACCGCCATCACCACCCGGCGTGGTGCGACCTGCAGGGGCCGACCACGGCCGCCGACCGTGCGATCCAGCTGCTGCTCGCGGCGCGCAGCCAGGGGCTCGAGCCCTCGCAGTACGGAGCGACCGCGCTCGTGCGCGAGGCGGCCTCGCTCCGCGAACGAGGCTTCGGCGCGACGCGCCCCGAGCCCGAACGGCTCGCGCACTTCGACGTCGCGCTCGCGCGGGCGCTGCTGCGCTACGGGCTCGATCTCGCTCACGGGCGCGTCGCGCGCGACAGCCTCGATCCCGGCTGGCGCGTGAAGGGCGCGGACCAGGCGGCGACGGAGCGGCTCGTGCGCGCGCTCGGTTCGGATTCGCTCGCCGCCGTGATCGACGCACTCGGCGCGCCCTCCCCCGACGCGCGCGCGCTGCGCGACGCCCTCCGCCGCTACCGCGCGATCGCGGCGCGCGGCGGCTGGCCGGCGTGGTCCGAGCGCGGCGACGAGGCCGAAGTCGCGGACCGGCTCACCGCGCGGCTCGCCGCCTGCGGCGATCTCGATTCGTCGGCGAGCGGGCCGAACGCGCTGCGCGACGCGCTGCGGCGCTTCCAGCGGCGTCACGGCCTGTTCGCGAGCGGCAAGCTCGACACCGCGACGAGCCGGCAGCTCGAAGTGCCGATCGAGGCGCGCATCGAGACGATGGTCTGGAACCTCGAGCGACTGCGCTGGCGGCAGCGGCCCTACCTGGAGCCGCGGATCGAGGTGAACGTGCCCGGGTTCGCGCTCGCCGTGCGCGACAGCGATCGCATCATCGAGACGCACGCGATCGTCGTCGGCAAGCCTTCTCACCCGACGCCGATCTTCAGCGACACGGTGACGTTCCTCGAGCTCAATCCGACGTGGACGCTGACGAAGCGGATCATCGCCGAGGAGATCCTGCCCGCGCTCAAGCGCGACACGGGCGCGGTCTCGAAGCAGGGCCTCGAGGTGTGGCGCGTGGACCGCAAGATCCCGCAGCTCGTCACCGCCGCATCGGTCGACTGGAGCACGCTCGCGTCGGACTCGTTCCCGTTCCTCGTGCGCCAGCCCGCGGGCGGCGAGAACCCGCTCGGGCTCGTGAAGTTCATGTGCCCGAACGAATACGACGTGTACTTGCACGACACGAACGCGCGCGGCCTCTTCAAGGCGCAGCGACGCGCGTTCAGCCACGGCTGCGTGCGCGTGCAGGATCCCGCGCGACTCGCGCTCTGGCTGCTTCGCGGCACGAAGCTCGAGGAGCCCGACTCGCTCGATGCGTACCTGAAGACGCTCACGTGGCGGCGCGTGCCGCTCAAGCGCCGCGTGCCCGTGGACTTCGAGTACCGCACGGCGTGGGTGGACTCGAGCGGAACGGTGCAGTTCCGCCCCGATCTCTACGGCATCGACCGGCGGCTCGCCGATGCGCGCACGGGCGGCGCGCTGCGGCGCTTCTTCCTGAACCCGCGGGCCGAGTGGGCCGCGCCGTGAGGCGCGTCAGGCGCTCGCGAAGAGTCGAGCGAGCGCGTCGCCGAGCGCCTCGGCGGTGAACGGCTTCGGCACCACGGCGCGAATGCCGATGGTCGTGAGCGAGCGCTCGTCCTCGGCGCCGAGGTAGCCCGAGGTGAGCAGCACCGGCAGGTCGGATCGCAGCGCGAGCAGGTGCCGCGCGAGTTCGATGCCCGACATGCCGGGCATCGAGAAGTCCACGACCGCGGCGTCGAAGCCCGCCGGATCGGCGCGGAACGCGACGAGCGCGCGCGCGGGATCCTGGATTCCGGTCACGCGGTAGCCGAGCCGTTCCATCATGCGCACCGCGAGCGCCACGAGCATCTCCTCGTCGTCCACGACGAGCAGGTGGCGCCCCCCGCCGGATGCGACGCGCTCGTTCGGCCGCGGAGGCGCCGTGACCTCGGAGTCGACCGCGGGCAGGTAGATCCGGAACTTCGCCCCCGCGCCCGGCGCGGACTCGACGGCGATCGCGCCGTCGTGCCCGCGCACGATGCCGTGCACGATCGAGAGGCCGAGCCCGGTGCCCTCGCCCGGGGGCTTCGTCGTGAAGAACGGGTCGAAGATGCGCTCGAGCGTCGCGCGCGACATTCCGACGCCGTCGTCGAGCACCGTGAGCACGACGTGGCGGCCCTCTCGAAGCCCGGCGACGTCGCGTGCGGCGACTTCGTCCACCGTGACCGCGTCGAGCGACACGTCCACCGCTCCGGGCCGGGAACCGATCGCGTGCGCGGCGTTCGTCACGAGGTTCACGACGAGCTGGTGGAACTGATTCGAGTCGGCGAGCACGGGCGGCAGGTCGGGCGACACGCGGGTGCGGATCTGGATCATGGCCGGCAGCGTCGCGCGCACGAGCTGGATCGCCTCGTCGAGCACCGGGCCGAGCCGCAGCGTCTCCCGGTGCGGCGGATGCGGCCGGCTGAAGGCGAGGATGCGCTTCACGAGCCCCGCGGCCCGCGCGCAGGCCTGCTCGACCTCGGCGAGCGTGCGCCGCGACGGATGTCCCTCGGGCAGCTCCGCGGCCGTGAGCTGGATGTTCCCGCCGATCGCGAACAGGATGTTGTTGAAGTCGTGCGCGATGCCGCCCGCCAGCGTGCCGAGCGCTTCGAGCTTCTGCGCGCGCACGAGGCCCTCTTCCGCGAGCTTCTGGTGCGTGATGTCGCGGCCGATGCCGAGCGCGCGCACGGCGCCGCCCTGCGCGTCGCGTTCGATGCGCCCCTGAAGCGAGAGCCAGCGCGTCGAGCCGTCGGCGTGGAGCGCGCGGAATTCCTGGAACAGGTCGGTCGAACGTTCGAGCGCGTCGCGGAAGTCGTGCGAGATCCGTTCGCGGTCGTCCGGGTGGGCGAACTCGAGCCAGCGCTGGAACGACACCGTCTGGGGCTCCTCCGCTGAAACTCCGAACAGGCTCAGGAGCTTGACGCCGAGCTGCATGCGCGTCGCGGGACCGTCGTAGATCCACGTGCCCATGCGGCCGACCTCGAGCGCGGCGATGAGCTGGGCGCGCGAGGTGCGCAACTGCTCTTCGGCGTGCTTGCGCTCGGTGATGTCGCGCAAGAACCCCGACCACAGCGTGCCGCCGTCGGGCTGGCGTTCGGGCTGCGAGTGGCCCTCGACCCAGATCTCGCCGCGCGTCGGGTGCAGAACGCGGTACTCGCAGCGCCACGGCTCGAGCGTCCGCGCGGATTCGAGGATCGTCCGGTAGCTGCGCTCGAGATCGTCGGGGTGAATGCGCTCGCGAAGCCGCGAAGGCGCGTCGGTGAGCTGCTCGGCCGTGTAGCCGAACAGTTGCTCGACGTGAGGCCCGACGATGGACAGGTACTCGCGGCCGTCCGGACCGATCGCGAACGAGGTCAGCGCGCCGGGCGCCGTCTCGGCGACCCGCGCGAGCTGGGCCTGCAGCCGGTACCGCTCCCGTAGCGCGTCCTCCGCGCGCCGCGATTCGGTGATGTCGCGCGTCGTGCCGATCGCGCGGATCGGGCGCCGCGAGTCCGCCTCGCCTTCGAACTCGATCCGCGCCTCGACCTGGAGCCATCGCACCCGGCCGTCGGGACTGACGTGGCGGAACTCGGTCGTCACCCGTCCGCCGTTCTCCCCCGCGTGGGCGCGCGCCACGGCCTCTCCCATGCGCGCTCGATCGTCCGGATGCACGGTCGCGAGCAGCACCGGGAACGGCACTTCCTCGCGGTCGAGGCCGATGTGCTCCCGGGCGCGCCCGTCCGCCGTGAAGAGATCACTCGCGATGTCGTGCTGCCAGGTGCCGAGCCGTGCGACGTCGAGCGCGACCTGGCGCGATTCCGCGAGCTGCCGCAGGGCCTCCGCGGTCGCGTGTCGCTCGGTCACGTCCGTCACGGTCGCGAGCACGCGGGGTGCGCGCCCGGGCGCCGATTCGAGGCACTGGCCGACGTGGCGGAGCCACGCGGCGCGCTCGCCGGAGTGCGTCGTCCGGGCTTCGAACGCGAACGAGCCCCTCGTCCGTTCGGCGTTCCGGATCGCGAGCAACGCGGCCGCGCGCTCGTCGGGATGCAGCCGCTCCAGGAACTCGTCGAGGCTCGATCCGGGAAGCGCGCTGCCGTAGTGACGCGCGCACTCCTCGCTGCAGAACACGAGGTCCCTCTCGGGATCCCACTCCCACCAGCCCATGTGCGCCACCTCGAGCGCGAGCGCGAGCCGCTGGCGGCTCTCGAGCAGCTCCGATTCGGCGCGCCGCCGCGGCGAGAGGTCGGCGAACGTCACGAGCGTCAGCACGCCCTCGCGCGTCCGGATCGGCCGCGCGGCGGCGTCGATCGGGAAGCGAGTGCCGTCGCCGCGAATGCCGGTCTCGGGAGTCGCGGCGCGCGCTTCGTCGCGTTCGCTCCGGAACCCCGGGACGATCTCGGGCACGCTCCGATTGCACAGCTCCGCGCGCGTCCGGAGGAACAGCCGTTCGGACGCTTCGTTCGCCGCCACGATCCGGAGGTCGTCCGCGACGAGCAGTGCGGCGTGCGGCATCGCTTCGAGCATCTGGCGCAGGCTCGCGCTGCGCTCGAGCACGCCCGCGTCGCTGTGGCGCGTGCGTCGCGCCGAACCGGCGTCCGCCACGTCGGACGCGCCGAGCTCGCGCCACGCGCTCTCGAGTTCGACGATCTCGCCGCGCGCGTCGCGACCGGCGCGCACGGTCCATTCGATCGCGCACGAGGTTCCGTTCGCGGCGACGAGCCGCGCGCGGAACGGACCGACGGCATCGCCGAGCGCTGCGCGCTGCAGGGCGCTCGCGACGCGCTCGCGGTCTTCGGCGGTCACGCACTCCAGCAGCAAGCGCGGGGCATCGCCCCCGACATCGCATCCGAGCAGGCGGAGCGCGCCATCACCGTACTCGCGCACCACTCCGTTCGGATCGTGACGAACGTCGGCATCCAGCGCAGGGTTCAAGCGGTCGTCCCGTGGAGCAGGACCGCCCGTCCTCGCGCGTGGGCGCGAATGCACGGCGGCCTGGGAGAGCACGGCGTACGGCGAACGATGCCGGAGAAGGCAGCGCGCGATTTCGCTCGACGGCCGGGGGAGGGAAGCGGCCAGCGCGACTGCGATCACCGGCGTGTGAAGCGCTTCACGCGATTCGCACTGCGCCAGCATCCGCCGCGATGAAACGGCAGTGCAAGGCCCAAGTGCGTTGCGTCGCGTCCAACCGGAAGGACTTTCCGGTTTTCGTCACTTTGTCGACGGCGTCCGTGTCCGAGCACTCCGATCGTCCGGACTCACACCGCGAGTTCGCCGTTCGTCCAGCGCTCGAGCAGAGGTTCGACGATGCGCAGCCTTCGATCGGATCGGGCCGGAGCGAGACGCGCTCGAGGCTCGTGCCGCGCGCCGCGGGATCGGCGAGTTCGTCGAGCGCGGGCTCGAGCACGCCGGCGACTTCGTCGGGCGCCGGGCGCCACGCGTGCGGGGGCGCGATGCGCGCGAGGAACGGCGCGATCGCGAATCCCGTCGAGCGCGTCTCGAAGACGGGCAGGGCTTCGAGCACCTCGACGCGCTCGCGCGCGAGCCCGATCTCCTCGGCGGCCTCGCGCAGCGCCGTCTCGAGCAGCGACGCGTCGCCCGGTTCGCGCACGCCGCCCGGGAACGCGAGCTGACCGCCGTGAACGCCGCGCTCGGCGCGCACGATCAGCACCAGCCGGGCGCGGCCCTCGCGGTCGCGGAACACCGGCACGAGCACGGCGGCGGCGGTGCGGTTCGCCGTCACGAGCGCCTCCCGGGAACCGTCCGGCGCACGCGCGGACTCAGGAGTTCATGTTCTCGAGGAACTTCTTGTTCGTCTTCGTGTCGCTCATGCGCGACATCAGGAACTCCATCGCCTCGACGGGATTCAGCTCGTTCAGGAACTTGCGCAGGATCCACACGCGCTGGAGCGTCTCCGCGCTCATCAGCAGCTCTTCCTTGCGCGTGCCCGAACGATTGATGTCGATCGCCGGGAAGATGCGCTTGTCCGAGATCTTGCGATCGAGCACGAGCTCGCTGTTCCCGGTGCCCTTGAACTCCTCGAAGATCACCTCGTCCATGCGCGAGCCCGTCTCGATGAGCGCCGTCGCGATGATCGTGAGCGATCCGCCGCCCTCGATGTTGCGCGCGCTGCCGAAGAAGCGCTTCGGCCGCTGGAGCGCGTTCGCGTCCACGCCGCCCGAAAGGATCTTGCCCGAGTGCGGCACGACGGTGTTGTGCGCGCGCGCGAGCCGGGTGATCGAGTCGAGCAGGATCACGACGTCGCGCTTGTGCTCGACGAGCCGCTTCGCCTTCTCGATCACCATGTCGGCGACCTGCACGTGGCGCTCGGCGGGCTCGTCGAACGTCGAGGACACGACTTCGCCCCGCACCGTGCGCTGCATGTCGGTCACTTCCTCGGGCCGCTCGTCGATGAGCAGCACGATCAGCGCGACTTCGGGGTGGTTCTCGCTGATCGCGTTCGCGATTTTCTGCAGCAGGATCGTCTTGCCCGCCTTCGGCGGCGACGTGATCAGCGCGCGCTGCCCCTTCCCGAACGGACAGAGCAGGTCGATGATGCGCGTCTCCAGGCAGCGGTCCTTGCTCTCGAGGTTCAGCTTCTCGCTCGGATAGAGCGGCGTGAGCGAGTCGAACGGGATCTTGCCCTTCGCCGCCTCGGGGCTCTCGAAGTTCACCGCCTCGACGCGCAGCAGCGCGAAGTAGCGCTCGCCCTCCTTCGGCGGCCGCACCTGCCCCGAAACGGTGTCGCCGGTGCGCAGGTCGAAGCGCTTGATCTGCGAGGGCGACACGTAGATGTCGTCGGGGCCGGGCAGGTAGTTGAACATCGGCGAGCGCAGGAACCCGTAGCCCTCGGGCAGGATCTCGAGCACGCCCTCGGCGAAGATGAGGCCGTTCCGCTCGGTCTGGGCCTCGAGGATCTTGAAGATGAGTTCCTGCTTGCGGAGCCCGCTCGTGCCTTCCATGCCGAGCTCGCCGCAGAACTTGAGCAGCTCGGACATGGTCATGCCCTTGAGCTGGGTGAGTTCCATCATCGGCGTCGCCTGGGTTTCCATCGGAGGTTCGCCTTCGAAGAGGAGTGTTTCCGCCGCAACGGCGCGCCGAAGGCGCGGGAGCGACGGCGTGGCCGTGGGGGCGGAAACGATTCCGCGTGGCCTCAGTGGGTCGTGGGTGGCGCGGCGGAGCCACGCCGGGGGCGAGACGCGAGCGAGCGATTCGAAGCGCGGCTTCCGGCCTCAGAGGGGCCGGAACGTCATCCTCAATGTTCGGCAGCGAACTGCGACTCGGTGAGCGGGATTTCGGGGCGATCGAAACCGCGAGTGCACGGCGGGAGGAGTGAGAGCGAGTCCCGCCGCGGTTCGCCGCGGCCGCCCGGTGCCGGGCGACGCTGCGAACGGACCGGACTCTAGGAGCGGCCGCGGGCAGGGTCAAGCGCGGAATCGCGGTTCCGGCTGCGGTTTTAGCGGCTCGAACCGCGCTCCGCGCTCGTCGGCGCGCCGGCGGCGCCGGTCGTGTGCGCCGCGCCGGGCGTCCATCCGCGCGCACCCTGCGCGCGCTCCAAGTGGCATCGCCGCGTGAAACCCCGTCCGTGGTGCCGCCGTCGAACGTGCGCAGCCACCGCTCGTCGTGCGGCCGCACCCGGGCCTCACGCGCACCCCGGGCGCGGCACGCCCGCGACGCCCGCCGCTCACCCCCACGCACGAGGATCGATCGTGAACCTCCTCCGCTTCGCGCGGCTCGCCGCGCTCGCCCCGGCGTTCGTCGCGAGCGCCGCGTTGGCGCAGTTCGCGCCGCCGTCGCCCGATCAGAAGGACTTGCCCGTGGACGCGCCGACGCGCGCCGCCGTCGTCGACTCGCTCGTACGCGCGCTGCACGAGCGCTACGTGTTCCCCGAAGTCGCGAAGACCCTCGAGCGCGAGTTCCGCGCGCTGCAGAAGCGCCGCGCGTTCGACGGTCTCTCGAGTTCGGAGGCGTTCGCCGACTCGCTCACGTCGGTGCTGCGGGCGGTCGGCAAGGACCGCCACTTCCGCGTCGCGTACCGCGAGCGCCCGCTGCCGGTCCAGGGTGACGGCCCGCCGCCGGCGGCCGAACTCGATCGCGTGCGCGATCTGGCCCGCCGCACGAACTACGGTTTCGAACGCGTCGCGCGACTGCCCGGGAACGTCGGCTACCTCGACGTGCGGAGTTTCCAGTTCGCGGCCCCGCAGGCCGGCGAGGCGATCGAGGCGGCGATGCGGTTCCTCGCGAACTGCGACGCGCTGATCGTGGACGTGCGCCGCAACGGCGGCGGCGAACCCTCGGTCGTGCAGCTGCTGTGCAGCTACCTCTTCCCGGAGGGCGAGCGCGTGCACCTCAACGACCTCGTCATCCGGGACGGCGGCGCCGAGTACGTCGAGTCCTACCACACGCTGCCGGTCGTTCCGGGCCCGCGCTTCGGCGAGCGCGACGTGTACGTGCTCACGAGCGGGCTCACGGCGTCGGCGGCCGAGGAGTTCGCCTACAACCTGCAGAACCGTGCGCGCGCGACGATCGTCGGCGACACGACGGCCGGCGGCGCGAACCCCGGCGGCTTCGTCCGGCTGTCGGAACACTTCGCGGCGTTCGTCTCGAACGGCCGCGCGCGCAACCCCGTCTCGAAGACGAACTGGGAGGGCACGGGCGTGCGTCCCGACGTCGCGACCGAAGCCGCGGCGGCCCTCACGACGGCGCACGTTCTCGCGATCGAGAAGCTGCTCGAGCGCGCGAGCGACGACGAGCGGCGCGGCGCGCTGCGGCGCGCGCTCGACGCCGCGAGGGCGACGCCGCCCGAACCGTGGGAGGCCTCGCGCTCGAAGCGCGTGATCCCCTGATCGCGCGCCGCCGGAACCGTGCAAGCCGAAGCCGCACGCGTGCGGTTCGCCTCGGAACGAGCGGGGTGGATTCGCCCACGCCGTGCACCCCTGCGCGTGCGGCCGCGATTGGCGCGGCCCGAACGCGTTGCGCATCGCCGAGGCCGCATGGCACACCGGTTGCCCTCTTCGGGGATCGGCGGGGATGCGCGGGTCGCGTCCCACCTCGAGCCTGCCATCTCCTAGCGCGGCTCGTGCACCCGCCTCCAGTCACGCGGGGCGCTTCGGTCGCAAGACCGGGGCGCCCGCCGCCTTTCGGGGCTCAGTGCGCGCGCGCGAGCGCGACCGTGACGCGGACCGTCGCCGGATCCATGACGCACCAGTCCGGCAGCGCCTCGGGACCGAGATCGGCGCGAACCGTGTCGCGCCGGCCGTCCACGTGAAGGCCCGCGAGACGCACGGTGTCGAGATCCGCGATCGCCTGCGCCGGTCCCGACACGAAGACGGCCGCCGGCTCGTACGTGATTCGGGCGTTCGTGCGCGCGGCCGAGGGGCCGTCGAGCACGACGAGGACGGGCAGCGCCCGCCGCGCGCGGCGTTCGAGTTCGAGCTCGACGGTGCGCGGGCCGACGAGGCGCTCGACCTCGAGCCGCTCGTAGCCCGCGAGCGGCAGGTCCTCGCTCGTGAGCGCGCGCTCGAAGCGTCCGGGCCCCACGCCTTCGAGCGAGAGGCGCACCTGCGGCTCGGTGAGTCGGAGGCGGATGAGCTGCTTGCCCGTCCCGCGCACTTCGGCCTGCACCGCGGCCGGGATCGGACCCGAGAGCGCGAGCGAGTCGGGCAGGCCGGTGAACTGCAGCGGGAACGTGAGCAGCATCGAGGCTGGCCGGTCCGTGTACACGTTCAGGTAGACGAGCACGGCCATGAGCAGCGCGAGCAGCTTCAGCCCCAGGTTGTCGAGCACGAGCCGGCGGAACAGATCCATAGCGTGACCTCAGGCCTCCTGCGCGTCGCCGGGTTCGTCGGCGCCGTCCTCGCCCGGGCGACGCAGCCCGTGGCGTTCCATGCGCGAGTAGAGCGTGCGGCGCGTGAGCCCGAGCAGCCGCGCGGCCTGGCTCTTGTTGCCGCCCGCGAGCTGCAGCGCCTGCAGGATCAGTTCTCGCTCGAGCGTTTCGAGCGACAGCCCCTCGGCGGGAATGCGCGGCACCCACGAGGCGCCCGCCCCGGCGGCCGGCGCGCCCGCGAGTTCGGGACGCGCGAACGAGAGGTGCGCGGGCTCGATCGCGTCGCTGCCGGCGAGGATGAGCGCACGCTCGAGCGTGTTCTCGAGCTCGCGCACGTTTCCCGGCCAGGGATAGCGTTCGAGCGCGTCCATCGCGACGCGTGTGAGCTTGTCCGCCGAGGCGCCGTGCTTCTCGAGCACGTGCGCGACGAGGCGGCGCACGTCGCCGGGCCGCTCGCGCAACGGCGGCAGCCGCACCGGGAAGACGTTGAGCCGGAAGAACAGGTCCTCGCGGAACTGACGCTCGCGCACCATCGCCTCGAGGTCGCGGTTCGTCGCCGCGATGATGCGCACGTCGACGGAGACGGGCTGATTGCCGCCGACGCGCGTGAACGTCTTCTCCTCGATCACCTGCAGCAGCTTCACCTGCAGGCTCGTGGGCAGCTCTCCGATCTCGTCGAGGAAGATCGTGCCGCGCGAGGCGTCCTCGAAGCGGCCCGGCTTCTGGCGCACGGCTCCGGTGAACGCGCCCTTCTCGTGGCCGAACAGCTCGCTCTCGAGCAGGTTCTCGGGCAGCGCGCCGCAGTTCACCTTCACCCACGGCCCTCCCGCGCGGCGGCTCGCGAAGTGGATCGCGCGCGCGAACAGGTCCTTCCCGGAGCCGCTCTCGCCGCGCAGCAGCACGGTCGCGTCGGTCGCGGCGACCTTGCGCGCGAGGTCGGTCGCCTGCTGCATCGCGGGCGAATCGCCGACGATCGTCGCGAGCCCCTTCGTGAGCGAGTCGACGGCGCTCGCGAGGCGCGCGTTCTCGGAGACGAGCGCGCGTTCGCGGCCCGCGCGCTCGAGGATCGTCTTCAGCTCCTCGTGGAAGTCGCCCGACTTGTCCACGTAGTCGTACGCGCCGAGCCGCAGAGCGCGCCGCGCGGTCTCGAGCGTCGCGTAGGCCGTCATCAGCACGACCGTCACGTCGGGCCAGCGCTCGCGCGTGCGCTTCAGCACCTCGAGCCCGTCGGGGGACTTCATGCGCAGGTCCGTCACGACGGCGTCGAACGGTTCCGCGGCGAGGCGCTCGAGCGCGGCGTCGCCGCCGTTCACCCAGGCCGTGTCGAAGCCGAAGTCGCCGAGCGCGGACGCGGTGAGTTCCGCGATCTTGATCTCGTCGTCGACGATCAGCACCTTCACGCGCGGACGGCCCTCACTTGCACTGGAACAGGCTGCCGAGCGGCGCGCTCGTGGCTTCGCCCGGCCGGTCGTTGATCCGCAGCCGCAGGTAGAGCGAGTCCGGACGCTGCTTGACGACCTTCACGCATCCGAGCGTGCCGTGGATCTCGTACGTCTTGTCGCCGTAGCCGCTGATCGTGATGCGGTTGTTGATCGAGCCTTCCCAGAACGTGTTCGACTCGACGTGCACCTCGTCGCGCTTGCAGCCGGCGACGAACGACGCGACCGCCAGCGCCAGCCCGAGCCGCGCGAGCACGCTCCGCGAGATTCGCTTCACGTCGCCTCCTCCTTCCGTCTCGGCAGCCGCAGCGTTCCGATCGCTCCGCGCGTGCCCGCGTTGCGCAACTCGAGTTCTCCGCCGCCCGTGCGTGCGAGCCGGCGGCTCAGGAACAGCCCGAGCCCCGAACCCTGGGCCTTCGTCGTCCAGAACGCGCTGCCGAGCTGCGTCAGGTGCTCGGGCGGAATCCCCGGCCCCTCGTCGGCGATCGAGACCTCGACCTCGCGCGGCCCGCAGCGCGCTTCGACGCGCAGCGTGCCGCCGTCCGGCATCGCCTCCATCCCGTTCAGAACGAGGTTCAAGTAAATCTGTTTCAGGGACTCGTTGTCGAGCCGCACGGGGCCCGGACCGCGCTCCCCCGTACGCTCGATCGCGATCCGGCGCGCGCCCGCCTCGCCCTCGAGCAGCGCGAGCGTCTGATCGAGCGCCGCGATCGCGTCCCCCGCGCCGCCCGGTCCTTCGTCCGGACGCGAGAACTGCAGGTAGCGCGCGACCGTGCGCGAGAGCCGGTCCGATTCCTCGACGATGAAGCCCGCCATGCGTCCGGCCTCGGGCTCGAGGCGGCCGAGGCGCTGGGCGGAACCACGGATGATCGCGAGCGGGTTCTTGATCTCGTGCGCGAGCGTGGCCGTGAGCCGCCCCATCGCGGCGAGCGTCTCGGCGCGCGCGAGGCGCCGCTCGAGCCGCTCGCTCGCGAGCGCGACCCGGATGCGCAGCACGGCGAGCGCCACGACGCCGGCCGCGATCGTCGCGAGCGCGAGCAGCAGCGTGCGGCGGAAGCGGTCGAGCACCGGCAGGTAGCCGACCGTCGCCTCGACCGCGACGGCGCCCGCCACGCGGCCCGCGCCGAGCACGGGCGCGAGGCCGGCGCGCAGCGCGCCGCCCGGTCCCGCGTACAGGCCCGACACCGCGGGGCGGCCCGCGAGCGCGGCGTCCACGGCCGAGCGCGCGAGCGAGTCGAGCGGCGTCGATTCGCCGGTGAGCCCCGGGCCGCTGCAGTCGTAGAGCCGGGTGCGCGCCGTGTCGAACACGGAGGCGTTCGCGAGCGCGTTCGTCGCCTTCAGCTCCTCGAGCTGCACCTGGAGCTGACCGTAGCCCGCGCCTTCGTCGCCGAACAGGTGGACATCGGCGACGTCCTCGGCGGTGATCTGCGAGGCGGTCGCGCTCGCGAGGCCCACGAGACGCTGCTCGAACTCGCCCTGCAGCGCGTCCCGCACGCCGCGATAGGCCACCCACGAGAGCGCGGCCGGCGCGAGCAGCGCGACGAGCGCGAGGACCAGCGTGCCCGAGACCGCGCGGCTCACGCGGGCGGAGCTGCGAGCCGCGGACGCTGGCGAGCGCACGCGAACGCGACGGGGTTCGTGGACATGCGCGCCTCCGGGTGCGGGTGGACGGCGCGCACTCTACTGGCTCGCCCGCGCGGGCCGCCAGCGCGGGAAAACAGAAGGGACGCGCTTCCGGGACCGGTCGTCCGGGGGCCGCTCCCGGGAACCGGCGGATCCGGCGTGCGCGTCCCACATCGACGCGGGCGCGGTGTCGCGCGCCTCTAGCTCGAGGCCTCCGGAGCGTGGAGGGCCGAAAGTCCGAACTCGGCCACCGTCTCGGCGGCGTGGTCCCACGTGAAGCGCTGCTTCGCCGTGCGGCGCGCCGCGGTTCCGAGTCGCGTGGCGAACGGCCGGTCGCACGCGAGCTGTTCGAGCGCGCCCGCGATCGCGTCGCGATTCGCGCCGTCCACGAGCAGTCCGCTGTGCTCGTGGAACAGCAGGCGCTCGTTCTCGCCGTCGCGGTTCGCGACGATCGGCCGGCCGGCCGCCATGGTCTCGGTGAGCGCCTGTCGCGACAGGCAGCCCGCCGCGGTCGTGCAGGGAATCACGACGGCGTCGCACAGCGCGAGGTGCGCGGGGACTTCGTCGTGGCGCACCCAGCCCGCGAACACGGACGGCACGCCGGCACGAACCGCGGCGGCGAGCAGGTCGTTGCGGCGCGGACCGTCACCCATGACGAGCAGCCGGGTCCGCAGCGCGGCGGGCAGCAGCGAGACGGCTTCGACCCACGGCTCGAGCTCGAGACCCGCGTGCAGCGAGCCGAGGAAGCCGACGACGAAGCCGCGCGCCGGAACGCCGAGACGCGCGCGCACCCGGGCGACGGTGTCGGGATCGGGGGACTCGAAGAAGTCGGGGCCGGCGCCGTGCTCGACGACGCGGACCGGAAAGCGCCCGGGCGCGAGCGTGCGCACCCACGACGCGAGCTGGTCGTTGACCGCGACGGCGCCGCAGCTCGCCTCGAGGCCCTCGCGCACGGAGCGCGCGAGCTCGGCGCCCTCGTTCGAGGCGCCGTCGCACTCGGGCGTCGCGACCACGTCGTAGAGGTGAGCGAGGCCGGAGCCCTTCGCGGCGATCGCCCCCTGCGTGATGCCGGGCGCGAGTCGCTCGAAGACGAGTTCGGCTTCGCAGCGGGCGAAGTGCCAGTCCACCTCGCGCGCGGGGGCGTTCACGCGCAGGTCGCGGATTTCGACGCCGTCGGCTTCGAGCGCACGCACGTCGGCGTCGTCGCCGCGCGCGGCGACGATCGCGTGCACGCTGTGACCCGAGCGCTGCCAGGCGCGGGCCAATCCGCGCAGCCGGACCGAGGGTCCCCGCATGCCGCCGAGCGGAACCCGTGGATCGGAGCACAGCACCGCGATACGCATCGCCACCTCCAGAGCGCCGGATCTCCCGGCGGCGCGGCCGCTCCGGTCCCTGCCGGTGCGCAGCCTCCGCCGGAGCCGGCCCTCGGGCCGGCCTTCGGAGCGAGAGGTGCGCGGTCCGGTCGCCCTGATACACGGCCCGGGATTTTTCCTCTAGATTCGGCCCGTGAAGCTGCCCGAACGGCCGGCGCTCGACCCCGAGCTCGATGCGCGCCTCGTCCAGCGTTGTCTCGACGGCGACGCGCGGGCGTGGGAGGCGCTCGTGCGCCGCTACCAGCGGCTCGTTTACGCGGTCGCGCGCAGCTACCGGCTCGGCGACGAAGACGTCGGCGACGTCTTCCAGGAGGTCTTTTCGGCGCTCGTGCGCGGGTTGCCGCGATTGCGGGACGCCCGGGCGCTCTGCCGCTGGCTCGCGAGCACGACCGAGCGCATCGCGTTCGCGACCGCGCTGCGGCGGCGCCGCGAGAACGCGCTGCGCGAGGGCGACGAAGGCACGCTCGAGACCGTCGCGGCGGAGGGTCCCGAGCTCGGCGCCCCGCTCGAAGCCCTCGAAGGGCAGATGCGCGTCCGGCTCGCCCTCGGAGCGATTTCGGAGCGCTGCCGGTCGCTGCTGGACCTCCTCTACTACCGGGACCCGGCGCCCGACTATCGCGAAGTCTCGGAGCGGCTTCGGATGCCGGTCGGCTCGATCGGCCCGACCCGGGCGCGCTGCCTCGAGCGGCTCAAGGACGCGCTCGATGCGCTCGAATCGGAGCCGGGCGGTATCACGGGGCCCCCCGGCCGCACCTCTGCTCGTGGACGACGGAAGGCCCCCGAAGGGCGGGAGGCCGGATCGTGAAGGAGAGGCACGCCATGACACGCGGGAGGCGCGGACATCTGTCCGCCGAGGTGGCTCTCGACTTCCTCGAGGGCCGGCTCCAGGGCCGGAAGCTCGAGGAGGTCGAGGCGCACCTCGGCGCGCCGTGCGCCGCCTGCCGCGAGCGGCTGCGCGCCCTCGCCTCGGTCGTGGACCGCATGCGCGCCGACCGGCTCGCCGACGTCCCCGACCACGTGACGCGCCGTGCGCTCGAGGTGTTCCGTCCGGTGCCCGCCGCGGCGCCCGCGCCCGGCGTGCTCGGGCGCTGGCTCGAACTCGTGTTCGACTCGCTCCGAGCGCCGCTCCCGGCGGCGACGCGGCGTGCGGTCGGCGACGTGCGGCGCCTGCGGTTCGCGGGCGAATCGTGGTCGCTCGAACTCGAGTGCGAGCGCGAGGACGGCGACCGCATCGCCGTGCGCGGACGGCTCACGGGCGAGGACCCGAGCCTGCAGCGCATCGAGGTCACGATCGGCGCCGAGCGCTTCGAGGCGTGGCCCGACGCCGAGGGACGCTTCGCGCTCGACGCGCTCCCGCGCGGCCCGGTGGCGATCGAACTGCGCGGACCCGCGGGCGCGTGGCGCGTGCCCGCGTTCGAGCCCTGAGCCCGGCGGAGCGGCCGTGACCCTCGCTCCCGCCGAGCGCCTCCTGCGGCGCGTCGAAGCGCTCCGCCGCGAGCGGCCCGATCGCGCGTGGTCGGCGCTCCGCCGCGACTTCGTGCGCGCCGTGCGCGCCGCCTCGCCCGCCGAGCGCGGCGAGATCTGGCGGCTGCGCGGGCACGTGCTGCGCAGCCTGCGGCGCGCGCGCGAGGCGGTCGCCGCCTATCGCGCGGCCGAACGGCACTTCGCTCGCGCCCGCAACGAGCGCGAGCGCGGACGCTGCGCGATCGGGCTCGTGGACGCGCTCATGTACCTCGGCCGCTACCGCGACGCGCTGCGCGCCGCGGCGGACGGACGGCGCCGACTCGAGAAGGTCGGCGACGACGTCTCGCTCGGCCGGCTGCTCGGAAACGTCGCGAACGTCTGGCACCGGCTCGACCTGCCCGAGCGCGCGATCGCCGAATACGCCGAGGCGCAGAGCCTGCTGCGGCGGGCGGGCGACGCGTTCACCGCGGGGATGCTCGAAGCCAACGTCGGCAACTGCCTCGCGCTGCTCGGACGCTGTGCCGAGGCCCGCACGCACTACGAGCGGGCGAGCGCCGAGGCGGAGCGCGCGAAGCGCCCGCTCGACGCGCTGCGCGCGTCCTACAACCTCGCCTACCTCGAGTTCCTCGAACAGCGCCCGGAGCGCGCGCTCGAGGCGCTCGAGCGCACGGGCGAAGACGCCGAGGCGCGCGGCTACCCGTCGCTCGCGGCGCTCGCGCGGCTCGACCGCGCCGAGATCTTCGTGCGGCTCGGCGCGCACGAGGAGACGCTCGACGAAGCGGCCGAGGCGATCCGTCGCTGCGAATCCCTCGGGCTGCGCTACGAACTGGCGAAGGCCGAAGTGTTCGCAGCGCTCGCCGAGCATCGCGTCGGCCGTCCCGCCGCCGCGGCGCGCCGGCTCGAGCGCGCGATCGAGGCGTTCCACGCCGAGGGCAACGCGGTGTGGACGGGCGAAGCGCTCGTCGGACTCGCGACCGTGTGGGACGCGGCGCGCCAGCCGCTCGCGGCCGCGGCGCTGCTGCGCGCGGCGGCGCTCCATTTCCGCAGCGCGTCCGCCCGCGAGCGCGAGGCCGCGGCGCTCGCGCTGCTCGCCCGCTCGCGGCTCGCGGCCGGCGACGTTCGCGGCGCGGCCGAGACCGTGCGCCGTCTCGATCGCCGGCTCGGCACGCGGCCCTCGCCGCGGGCGCTGCACCTCGCGCTCGGCGCGCGCGGCGCTCGCCCGGCGCGCGGCGACGTGCGCGCGCGGCGCGCGCTCGTGCTCGCGGCGCGCGAGTCCGAGCGGCTCGCCGCCCGCATCCTCGACGAACACTGGCGCGCCTCGTTCTGGGGCGAGTGGGGCTGGCCCCACCGCGCGCTCGCGGCGCTCGAGCTCGGCGAAGGCCGCGTCGAGGCGGCGATCGAAGCGCTCGAGGCGGGGCGCGGCCGTTCGCTGCTCGCTTCCCGCGCCCGCCTCGCTCCGGGCCGTGCGCTCGAGCGACGCGTGCGCGAATGGGCGGCCTCGCGCGCGGTGCGCGATCGTTCGCGCGGAACTCGCGCCGAGACGGCCGAAGCCCCGGCCGCGCTGCCCGCGAACCTCGAGCGCGCGCTCGCGCGTCGGCTCCCCGAGCGCGTCACGGCGTCGGCCATCCGCCGCGCGCTCCCGGGCGAAACCGTGCTGCTCGACTACCTCGTCGCCGACGGAGGGCTCGCCGCGATCCGCGCCGACGCGCGCGGCTTCGCCGCCATGCGCGGCCTCGTCTCGGAGGCGCGCCTCCAGCGCGCGGTGCACGACCTGCTCTTCTCGTTGCGCAGCGCCGCGCACCTCGAACGCGACGCGCGCGCGGCCGATCGCGCGACGCGCGACGACCTCGAACGGCTCGCCGCGCTCGTGCTGTGGCCGGCGCTCGCGGGGCGCGCGCCGGAAGCACTCTGCATCGCGCCGACGGCCGCGCTCGCACGAGTTCCGTGGGCGGCGCTGCCGCTTCCCGACGGGCGTCCGCTCGCCGCGGCCTCGACGCTCGCGATCGTTCCCGGGCTGCGGCTCGGACTCGCGCCGAAGCGGGCGACCCGGCCGACGGCGGCGCCGCTCATCGTGGCCGGCGCGGACGCCGACCTGCCCGCGGTGCGCGAGGAGGTGCAGGCGCTGCAGCGGCTCTTCCCCGCCGCGCGCCGACTCGAAGGCGCGGACGCGACGGCCGGCCGGTTCCTCGAACTCGGCCCCGCGGCCGAGTGGATCCACTTCGCCGGACACGGCGCCTACGAGGCCGCCGCCCCGCAGCTGTCGGGGCTGCGGCTCGCCGATCGCTGGCTGCCCGCGGCCGAGCTGGGCTCCGTCGTCTGGAGCGCGCGCTGGATCACGCTCTCGGCCTGCCAGACGGCGCGCGCGCTCGTGCGGCCGGGCGAGGAGTGGTTCGGACTCGCCCGCACGCTTCTGCTCTCGGGGGCAGGGGCCGTGGTCGCGGCGCAGTGGGACGTCGAGGACGCCGCGGCGGGCCGCCTCATGGCCGGGTTGTACGGGCAGCTTCGCGCCGGCCGATCCCCGGCCCAGGGACTCGCCCGGGTTCAGGCGGAGGCATCCGGCGCCGGCGAGCATCCGCTCGACTGGGCCGGCTTCGTCGCGCTCGGCGGACCGGGGGTTCTCGGCGCGTATAGCCCCGCTGAACCGGGACCCGAGCCATGATCCACGGGCCAAATCGCCCGAAAGTTTTGTGAAGCACCGGCGACTTCACCGGCTCTAAACTCTCCCAGCTCATGCCTCGTCTCGATTCGGAGTCCGCCACATGAACGTTGCGCCCAGATTCGGTTCCCGTGGCTCCCGTCCGCTCCTGATCGCGATCGTCGCGCTCGCCGCGACGCTCGCCTCGTGCGGACGCTCGCTGCCGACGACCCCCGTCCTCCCTCGCGAGGCGGCGCCCGCGCGCGCCTCGGTGACGGGGCGCACGAACAGCGCCGACGATCTCGAGGACGCCGTCGTGACGCTCGCGCCGGGCGCCAACGCGCACGAGGTCTGCTACGACTACGACGCCACGCTGATGTGGAGCGGCGACGGCTACGCGCGCATCCTGCCGCCGCCCGGCGAGACGTGCGAGCAGTTGTGCGCGGCGATGTGGACCGACCCGCGCGTCCTGAGCGCCGAGCGCAACTCGTTGATCGAGACCGCCGAGTCGCGGCAGGAGAGCTACGCGTCGGACGACGGACTCGGCTCGATGCAGACCTACACGGAGCAGCCGGCGGCCGATTCGCTGCAGCTCGCGCTCGCGCACGAGGTCAGCGACGGGAACGGCATCCGGGTCGCGATCATCGACACCGGCGTGGACGCCTCGCATCCCGCGCTCTACGGCCACGTCACCGCGGGCTGGGACTTCGTGGGCGGCGATGCGAACGCGGCCGACGAGACGAGCAACGTGGACAGCGACGGCGACGGGCAGCTCAACGAGGCCTACGGGCACGGCACGCACGTCGCGGGCATCGTGCAGCTCACGGCGCCGCGCGCGACGATCCTGCCGGTGCGCGTGCTCGACGCGAACGGGCGTGGCGACATCTCGAACGTCGCCCGAGGCGTCCGCTGGGCGATGGACCACGGGGCGCGCGTGATCAACCTGAGCCTCGGCATGCTGCGCCGCAGCGACGCGATCCAGCTGCTGCTCGAGGAAGCCGAGGCGCGCGGCATCGTCGTCGTGTGTTCGGCCGGCAACTGGGGCGCCGACAACCCGACGGAGTTCCCGGCGAGCAGCAGTCACGCGATCGCGATCGGCGCCACGCACGCCAAGCCGCGCCCCGCCGACTTCACCTCGTACGGCAGCCACCTCGACCTGTGCGCACCGGGCGTCGGCATCCGCAGCGCGTACCCGGGCGGCGCCTGGCGGCTCTGGAGCGGCACCTCGATGTCCACGCCGTTCGTCGCGGGCACCGCGGCGCTCCTGCTCGCCGTGCATCCCACGTGGAACGCGGGGAACGTGCAGACCCGCATCGAGGCGACGACGCGGACGCTCGTGTGGGTGCCGCCCGCCGAGGTCGGCAAGCTCGGCAGCGGCGCGCTCGACGTCGGCGCGGCGCTGATGCCCGACCGGACCACGCTCGTGAGCACGGGCGAACCGCCGGCGCAGGACCCCACGGAACGCCGCGCTCGCTGAGCGGGGCTCGCGAAGACGGCCGGTGCGGATCGGATCCGCACCGGCCGTTTTCGCGTGCGTGCGTCAGAGCGGCTCGAGGCGCGCGAGCGCGATCGAGATGTTGTCCGGTCCGCCGCGCTCGTTCGCGAGCGCGATCGCCGCGCGGCACGCGGCGTCCAGGTCCGGGCCCGCCGCGAGCCGCGCGAGGTCCGGCTCCTCGACGACGCCGTGCAGTCCGTCGGAGCACACGAGGAGCGTGTCCCCCGGCTCGAGATCGAGGGGCGCGCGCCCGCCGTCGACGTCCACGTTGGCCGAGACGCCGACGCTGCGCGTCACGACGTTGCGGCGCGGGTCCGTGCGCGCCTGGTCCGCGGTGAGGAGGCCGTCGCGAACGAGCTGGGCGACGAGCGAGTGGTCCGACGTGAGCGCGACGAGCCGGCCGCCGCGCAGCAGGTAGGCGCGGCTGTCGCCGACGTGGGCGACGAACACCTCGCGACCCACGACGGCGAGCGCCGTGCAGGTCGTGCCCATGCCGCCGAGTTCGGAGTCGCGCAGGCTCTCCTCGTGAACGGCCGCGTTCGCGCGTTCGACCGCCGCCACGAGTTCGGCGGCGCGGTCGGCGCCGGGCGCGGCGCTCCACTCGCGCTCGATCGTCTCGGCGGCCAGCGCGCTCGCCACCTCGCCGGCGCGCGCGCCGCCCATGCCGTCGCAGACGAGCAACAGCACGCCGTGCCGTGCGCGATCGGCGGCATCGTCGGGAACCGCGACGAGCACGCGGTCTTCGTTCTGGGCGCGCTTTCGTCCGACGTCGCTCGCCGACGCGACCGCGAGTCGCAGCGTGGACGTCATCACGCGCGCGCTCCGCGCCCTGCGGCGTGAGTCCGGACGAGCGGCGGCATCGAGAGTGCGGATCGCGGTCGCGGGGCCCGGCGCACGGCCGGCGCCCGTCAGCGCGCCGCGGTCCGCGCCTCCTGCCGCAGAAGGTGCACCGCGAGGCCGTCCACGTCCTCGGCCGCTTCGCCGATCGTCTCGGTGAGCGTCGGATGCGCGTGGATCGCCTGGGCGAGATCGTGCGCGTTGAGATCGGCGGCGATCGCGAGCGAGCACTCGTGCACGAGTTCGCTCGCGCGCGCGCCGAAGAGGTGCGCGCCCAGAACCTGGTCCGTTCCGGCGTCCGCGACGAGCTTCACGAAGCCGGTCGTCTCGCCGTCGGCGATGTTGCGGCCGTGCGCCCGGAACGGGAAGCGTCCGACCTTGACCGTGCGTCCCTGCTCCTTCGCTTCGCGTTCCGTGAGGCCGACGCTCGCGATCTCGGGGTTCGTGAACGTCGCGGCCGGCACGGCCCGCCAGTTCGTCTGCGCCGGATGACCCGCGATGATCTCGACCGCGGCCTTGCCCTGCGCGCTCGCGAAGTGCGCGAGCTGCTGGATGTCGGTGACGTCGCCGATCGCGTACACGTTCTTCGCCGACGTCTGCAGGCGGTCGTTCACGACGATCTTTCCGCGATCGCCCCGCGCGATTCCCGCGGCCTCGAGCCCGAGGCCCGTCGCGAACGGTCGGCGCCCGGTCGCGACGAGCACGGTCTCGGCCGACACGGTCGCGCCGCCGGACATCGTGAGCGTGACGGTGCCGTCCGCGTTTTTCTTCAGGTCCTCGACCTTCGTGCCGAGGTGGAGCGCGACCTTCTGCTTCTTCATCTCGCGCGCGAGCGCGTCGGCGACCTCGTCGTCCTCGTTCGGCACGAGGCGCGGCAGCATCTCGATGAGCGTCACCTGCGTCCCGATCGCGGCGAAGAAGCACGCGAACTCGCAGCCCACGACGCCGCCACCGAGGATCGCGACGCTCTTCGGCTGCTTAGTCAGGTCGAGCGCCTCCTTGCTCGTGATGACGCGCTCGCCGTCGAGCGCGAATCCGGGCGGCATCGTCGCCTCCGCCCCGGTCGCGAGCAGCAGGTGATCGGCGCTGAGCTCGCGCGTGCCGCCGCCGGCCAGCGCGACGTCCATGCGGTTCGCGCTCGTCAGCTTCGCCGTGCCGCGCACGATCTCGACGCCGCGGCCCGACAGCAGCGTCTTCACGCCGCCCGTGAGCTGCTTGACGACCTTGTTCTTGCGTTCGACGAGCGTGGGCCAGTGGATCTTCGGCTCTCCGACCTCGATCCCGAACTCCTTCGCGCGCCGGATCTGCTCGTAGAGATGGGCGGTCACGACCCACGCCTTGGTCGGAATGCAGCCCCAGTTGAGGCACGTGCCGCCGAGTTCGTCCTTCTCGACGACGGCGGTCTTGAGCCCGAGCTGCGCGGCGCGGATCGCGGCCACGTAGCCGCCCGGGCCCGTGCCCACGACGATCAACGAGAAGTGCGAGGTGTCGCTCATGTGCGGACTCGTGCGGATGGAGAGGGCGCGACGGGCGCGCGAGGACGGCGGAACGCGGCAGGTTAGGCAGCGGGCGAAACGGGTGTCAACCGCGAACGGCGCGCGTGCGACGACGACACGCCTCCGCGCCCGCGAGGCGGAACGCGCGCCCGGAAAACGCTTCCGCCGGGAGCACGGAGCGCCTTGCCGGGCGCGCGAGCGGCAACGTAGCGTGCCCGCGATGCGCCGACTCGGATTGTTCGCGAAGCGCCCGGTCGCGGGCGCGGTGAAGACGCGGCTCTCGCCCGCGCTTCCGGCGGCGCTCGCGCGCGACCTCTACGCCGCGCTGCTCGACGATGCGTTGAGCGCCGCGCGCGTCGCGCGCGTGGACGAGCGCTCGGTGTGGTGGGACGCGCCGGTCGACCAGGCGGTCACGCCCGGGTTCGAAGCGCGGCTGCAGCACGGCGCCGACCTCGGCGCGCGCCTCGCGAACGCGTTCGCGCGGCTCACCGAGAACGGCGCCCGCGCCGCGATCGTCGGCACGGACGCCCCCGCGCTCGGCGCACCGGCGATCGAGCGGGCGTTCGACGCGCTCGACACGCACGACGCGGCGTTCGCGCCCTCGAGCGACGGCGGCTACGCGCTCGTCGCGCTCGCCCGGCCCGAGCCCGCGCTGTTCGAAGGCATCGCGTGGAGCACGCCTTCGGTGTTCGAGGCGACGCTGGCGATCGCTGCGCGCCGCGGGCTCCGCGTCGCGAGGCTCGAGCCGCTCGACGACCTCGACGTGCCGCGGGACCTCGTGCGCTGGGCCGCGCGCGTCGCGCTCGAGCCGCATCGTATCGGCCCCGCGACGGCCGCGGCGTTGCGCGCGATGGGGCTCGCCCCGCCCGTCTGAGCGGGCGTCAGCGTCCGGACGGGGCGGGTGCCGGAGCGCCGCCGCCGACGCGTGCGATCGCCTGCTCGAGCGCCGGGCGCATGCCGTCCGGTGGATCGTTCGCGAGCGCCTGGCGGTAGTACTCGACCGCCTTCGCCGGCTGCTCGCGGCGCTCGGCGACGATGCCGAGATTGAACCACGCGACGGGCTGATGCGGGTCGCGCTTCAGCGCGAGCTGGAACAGGTTCTCGGCTTCGGTCGTGTGGCCGAGGTTGTAGTAGCACACGCCGAGATCCACGATCGCCGTGGCCCGCGAGGAATCGCGCGCGATGCCCGCGCGGTAATGGATGATCGCCTCGCCCCAGTTCGCGGTGTCGTACAGCAGGTCGCCCATCGCGATGCGCGCGTCCACGTTCGCCGAGTCCTTCGCGATCTCGGCGCGGATCATCGCGGCCCGCTTCATCTGCTCCTCGCTCGCTCCGGGGACCGTCGGCGACTCCACCTGATGACGCGACTGGATCGCCACGCCGATCAGCAGCAGCACGACGAACCCGCCGACGAAGAGCCAGAGCGACATCGCCTGCTGAGAAGCGGCGGGGCGCGGCGGACGGCGGCGCAGCGGCCGGCGGACGACGATCGGCGGCTCCTCGGCCGGCGTCGCGGGCTTCGGGCCCGCCGGCGGCGGCTCCGGCGCCGCGTTCGCGGCCGAAGGCGCCGCGTCGGCGTGCGTGAGCGGAAAGTTGCAGTGTTCGCAGGCGCGGGCGTCCGGAGGATTCGGTGCGCCGCAGTCGGGGCAGATCGGGTTCTCGCTCATGGGCGGCGCGCACTATAGGAAGGCGCGTGCGGCGCCCGCAAGCCCGCGCACGACGGCCGCGGCGCCGCACGGTGCCGTCGTTGACCCTCGTTTCGAGCGGGTGCTAGCGTCGCGCGCCCATGACTTCCGCCCCCACTCCCACGGCCGACGCGCGCCGCCGCTCGCACCTCGCCGCCGCGCTCGTTGCTTTCGTGCACGCGGCGTGGCTGGCGCTCGCGCTCGCGCCGGGCCTCGTTGCGCCGGCGAACGCGGAGGAGTTCCGCTTCACGGTCCTGCACACCACGGATCTGCACGGGGCGCTCACGTCGTTCGACTACCTGAACGACCGGCCGGCGGCGCGCGGTCTCGCGAAGATCTCGACGCTCGTCGGACGCGCGCGGGCCGAGGGCCGCCCGGTGCTCCTGCTCGACAACGGCGACGCGCTCACCGGCGGCCCGCTCGAGACCGTTTACCGCGCCGCGCCGCGGACGCGTCCGGACCCGATGATCGCGGCGATGAACCGCATCGGCTACGACGCGATGGCGGTCGGCAACCACGAATTCGACCTGCTCCCGGACGAGCGCGAGCGCACGCGTCGCGAGGCGAGCTTCCCGTGGCTCGCGGCGAACGTCGCCGACTCCGCGGGCGGGCGCGCTCCGTACGCGCCGTCGTTCGTGCGGGACCTTGGCGGCGTGCGCGTCGGCATCGTCGGGGTGTGCACGCCGGCCGTACCGGTGTTCGAGGACGCGGGGCTCGTGCGCGGGCTCGCGTTCCGATCGCCGCTCGAGGCGGCCACGGCCGAAGCGGCCCGGCTGCGCGCCGAAGGCCGCTGCGACGTCGTCGTGCTGCTCGCGCACACGGGACTCGAGCGCGAGTCGGCGAACGGTCGCGAGCGCGGCGGCGACACGCCGAACGAGAACTGGGCGTGGCGGCTCGCGAACGAGGTGCCGGGCGTGGACGCGGTGATCGCGGGGCACACGCACACGGTCGTGCCCGCGCTGCGGGCCGGCCGTGCGGTCGTGACGCAGGCCGGCAAGTGGGGCGAGCAGCTCGGCCGCATCGACTTCACGCTGACGCGCGAGGCGGCCGGCGCGCCGTGGCAGGTCGCCGCCTTCGCGCGCGTGCTCGCGATCACCGACTCGGTGCCGGACGACAGCGCGATCGTCGCGCTCGCGGCGCCCTACCACGACGCGGCGCGCGCGAGCCTCGGCGAGGTCGTCGGTGAGGCGAGCGAAACGATCGGCTCGCCGAACGGCCGCTTCGCCGACGGCCCCGTGCTCGACCTCATCCACCGCGTGCAGCGCTGGCAGACCGAAGCCGAAGTGTCGCTCGCCGCGCTGCCCGACCCGGGCGCGAGCCTCGCCCGCGGGCCGATCCGCCGCCGCGACCTGTACCGCCTCTATCCGTACGACAACACGCTCGTCGTCGTGGAGCTGACCGGGGCCGAGCTGAAGCGCGCGCTCGAGCACGCCGCGGAGTACTTCCAGACGTACACGTTCGAGCACGCGCGTCCGCTCGCCGAGCCCGGCCGCCCGGGCTACAACTTCGACCTCGCCGAAGGCGTGGAGTACCGGCTCGACCTGACGCAGCCTGCGGGCCGCCGCGTCGTGGGGCTGTCGCGCGGCGGCGCGCCGCTCGCCGACGACGCCCGGCTGCGCGTGGTCGTGAACAGTTACCGCGCGAACGGCGCGGGCGGATACGATGCGATCGCCGCCGCACCGCGCGTCGGCAAGAGCGCGTGGCAGGTGCACGACCTGCTCGTCGAGTGGGTGCGGGCCCGGCGCACGATCAACGCCGAGTACGACGCGAACTGGCGGATCGTCCCCGAGCACGCGCTCGTGCCCGAGCGTCCCTACGTCGACCTGCTCGTGCGGCGCGGTTCGCTCGACGCGGCCGAGACGGTGCGCCTCGATCCCGCCGCGCCGGCGCTGCGCGGCGAGGTCGCGTACTGGCTCGCGCGGGCGTGGGGCTGGCGCGAGCAGCGCCGCTCGAGCGCGTTCACGGACGTCCCGGATTCGCTCGCGCCCTGGCTCGACGGCCTGCTGCGTCGCGGTGCGCTCGGCCGCGGCGCCGAAGCGGAGTCGTTCCGGCCGCACGCGCCGGCGACGCTGCCGCAGGCGCTCGACTGGGCGGCGATGTCCGCGGCGAAGGCCGGCCTCTCGGTCGCCCGCGCCGCCGATCGCGCGTCGTTCCGGCGCTCGCTGCTCACGGGACTCCGCCGCGCGCCCGGCGCGGCCGAGCCCGAAGCCTACTCGCGCCGCGAGCTCACGCGCGCCGAAGCGCTCGCGATCGTCGCGAACGCGCGCTGGCCGCAGCTGCGCGTGCTCGAGACGACCGACTTCCACGGCGCGATCCTGCCCGGAGCGCCGGACCGGCGGAGCGGCCGTTCGGCCGGCGGCTCGGCCGTGCTCGCCGCCCACGTCGAGAAGCTGCGCGCCGAGAATCCCGAGGGCACGATCCTTCTCGACGGCGGCGACTGCTTCCAGGGCACGATGATCTCGAACCTGCAGTTCGGCGTGCCCGTGGTGGAGCAGATGAACGCGCTCGGCTACCAGGCGTTCGCGATCGGCAACCACGAATTCGACTGGACCGCCGACACGCTCGAGACGCGCGTGCGCGCGATGCGCTTCGCTGCGCTCGGCGCGAACATGATCGAGCGCAAGACGAACCGCCGGCCAAAGTGGGTGCGGGCCGACACGGCGTTCGTGCGCCGCGGCCTGCCGGTCGGCGTCGTCGGCCTGTGCTACCGCTACACGCCGACCGTGACGCTGCCGGCGTACGTCCGCCACCTGCGCTTCGAGGACGACTCGCTCGCGGCGCTCAAGGCGGTCACGAAGCTGCGCCGGGTGGACCGCTCGAAGCTCGTCTTCGGCGTCGGCCACGTGCCGGCCGAGAACGACTCGCTTCGGCGCGCGCGCAGCGGCGACCTCGTGCGGCTCGCGCGCGGCGTCCCGGGCGTGACGGCGTGGTTCGGCGGACACAGCCACAACCAGGTGCTCGACGAGGTGAACGGCGTGCCGGTGATGATCGCCGGCTCGCACGGCCAGTTCGTCGCGGTGCTCGACCTCGTGGTGGACGGGGCGACCGGCGCCGTCGCCGAGCGCCGTGCGCGCCTGCAGCAGACGTGGAGCGACGAGGTCGCGGTGGACAGCGCGTGGACCGAGCGCGTCGCGCGCTGGAACTCGCACGTGCGGGACGTCGCCGGCCGGCGCATCGGCACGAACGCGCGGGCGCTCGGCCGCAACCGCGGCGGCGAGTCGGCGGTCGGCGATCTCGTCACCGACGCGATGCGCGCCGCCTCGGGCGTGGACGTCGCGCTGCAGAACCCGGGCGGACTGCGGGCCGACCTGCCCGCGGGCGAGATCACGCGCGGCTCGATCTACGAGATCATGCCGTTCGACAACACGATCGTGACGCTCGAGCTGACGGGCGCCGAGCTGCGCGCGACGCTCGAGGAGGGCCTGCGCTACGGCCGCGTCACGCAGGTGAGCGGGCTGCGGTTCCGCTTCGACGTCGGCCGTCCCGAGATGCAGCGCCTGATCGAGCTCACGCTCGCCGACGGCTCGCCGCTCGATCCCGCGAAGACCTACAAGGTCGCGGCCAACAACTTCATGGCCACGGGCGGCGACAACTACGCGACGCTCGCGAAGGGACGCAACGTCGTCGACACCGGCTTCGTGATCCGCGGCGCGCTCGAGCAGTACGTCACCGCGAAGACGAAGGACGGCGCCCCGCTCGACGTGCGCGAAGACGGCCGCATCCGGCGCGAGGGCCGCGCCGAGACCGAAGCCGACCGGCGCTAGGCGCCCGCGAGTTCCCGCGCGCGAGGCCGGCGCGGGACTCCGGCGCGGCTCAGCGCGACGAGGCGGTCGCGCCGGCGTCCGGGGAAGCGACGCTCGAGGTTCCGAGCGGAATGCCGGCGCGCTCGAAGTAGGTCTTCACCCCCACCGAGATCTGCTTCGCCAGCTTCTTCTGGAACGCCGGATCCTTCAGGAGCTTCACCTCGACCGGGTTGTTGATGAACGCGGTCTCGACGAGCACGGACGGGAACTCGACCGACTTGAGCACGGCGAAGCCGGCCTGCTTCACGCCGCGCACTTCGAGCTTCCGCTCCGCCCCGAGGTGCTCGAGCACCGACTCGGCGAGCAGCTGGCTGCGCTGCAGCGCGTCGCTGCGCTTCACGTCGTAGAGGATGTTCACGACGTCGTCCTCGGCCTGCGTCGGCACGCCGCCGATCATGTCGGCCGCGTTTTCGAGGTCGGCGAGGTCGGCGTCGGCCTGGTCGTTCGCGCCCTTCATGGACAGGAAGTACACCTCGGTGCCGCTGCCCGAGCCACGGCGGCGCGACGAGTTGCAGTGGATGCTCAGGAACAGGTCGGCCTTCATGCGCTCGGCGATGCGGTAGCGCTCGCGCAGCGGGATGAAGTAGTCGCCGTCACGCGTCAGCACCGCGCGCACGCCCGGAATTTGGTTCAGCTCGGCCGCGAGCGCGCGGGCGACCGCGAGCGTGATGTTCTTCTCGTAGACGCCCCGGTAGGGACGCGTCGCCTTGGCTCCGGTGTCCTCGCCGCCGTGCCCGGCGTCGATCGTGACGATGCGCAGGCGCTCGCGGCGCTTCTGTGCGGCGAGCGCGGCGAGGCGCTGCGCTTCCTCCGCCGCAGCACCCGGACGCTCGACGTCGAGCACGATGCGGAACGGCTTGTCCTGCTCGGGCGGTAGCGTGAACGCGCGGAAGCGCACGCTGTCGGCGAACCACGCGGTGAGCCGCAGGCCCTCGGGCACGCGCTCGAGGCGGACGGAGTCCACGGCGCCGTCCCTCGGCGCGAGTCGCGTCGCGACCGAGTCCCCGATCGCGAACGGCGCTCCCGGAATCGTGACGACCAGCGAACGCGAGACGCCCGAGTCCGGCATGACCGGCGTGGCCGGGACGCTGAAGTCGAGCACGACGCGCGAGTTGAGCGGCGAGGTCCACGAGCGCACCGACATCACGGTCGGTTCGCTCGGCCAGGTCGTGTCCGCGGCGGCGGCGCGCGCCGCGCCGGCCGCGACGGCCAGCGCGAGTGCGATAGCGCGAGTCGCGCTCATGCGTGATCACCTCCCTGTGTCCGGTGCGACGGGAGGCGGCATCCTGCCGCCTCCCTCGACTGCCGCATGCCGGAGATTGCCCGAATCGGCGTCTCCTCCGCTACTCCCCGAGCTTCACGGGCACGAAGTTCGTCACGTCGCCGCGGCGCACGAGCAGCACGGCGTGCCGCTTGTTCGCCTTTTTCGCCTCGCTGAACGCCTGCGAGAACTCGGCCGGCGTGCTGACCGCCTTGCCGTTCACCTCTTCGACGATGTCGTTCGCCTGCAGACCGGCCTCTTCGCCCGAGCTGCCTTCGCTCACGTCCGTCACCATGACGCCGCTCTTGAGGTCGGCGTTGCTCCGCTCGCTGTCGTTGAGGCTGCGGACGCGCAGGCCGGCGAGGCGCTCGCTGTCGGGAGCGTCGTCGCCGCCGTCGCCGCGGCCGCCGCGCAGCGACGCCTGGTCGGTCGGTCGCGGCGAGAGCGTGACGGTGATCGGAACGCGCCTGCCGTCCCGCAGCACGACGAGGTTGATCTTGGAGCCCACCGGAGTATCGGCGACCTTGAGGCGGAACTTCTGCAGCTCGGTGACGGGCTGCCCGTTCAGCTCGACGATCACGTCCCCGCGGTGCAGGCCGGCGCGCTCGGCCGGCTCGTTCTTGAGCACCTCGGAGATCACGACGCCCTGGTTGCCCTTGATGCCGAAGCCGTCGGCGATCTCGGGAGTGAGCTCGGCGAGCTGCACTCCGATCCACGCGCGCTTCACTTCGCCGTGGGCGATGATCTGCTCCGCGACGTGGCGCGCGAGGTTGATCGGGATCGCGAAGCCGATGCCCTGCCCGCTCGTGTTGATCGCGGTATTGATGCCGATCGCCTCGCCGCTGATGTTGACGAGCGGGCCGCCGGAGTTTCCGAAGTTGATGGACGCGTCGGTCTGGATGAAGTCCTGGAAGCTCGGAGTGCCGCCGTAGATGTTCAGGTTCGTGCGGCCCTGAGCGCTCACGATGCCGACCGTCACCGAGCCGCGCAGTTCGCCGAGCGGATTGCCCATCGCGATCGCCCAGTCGCCGACCCGCAGGCGGTCGGAGTCGCCGAGCGGCAGCACGGGCAGGTTGTCGCCCTCGACCTTGATCACCGCGACGTCGGTCTCGGGATCGGTGCCGATCACCTTCGCCTTGAACTCGCGCTTGTCGTTCAGCGTGACCGTGATCTCTTCCGCGTCGCGCACGACGTGGTTGTTCGTGAGGATGCGGCCGTCCTTGTCGATGATGAAGCCCGAGCCGGACGAGGGACGAACCTGCTGGCGCCGCGGCGAGTCGTTGAAGAAGCGGCGGAAGAAGTCGTCCTGCGGATCGTCCGACGAGCTGCCGACGCGCTTCCGGGTCTCGATGAACACGACCGCCGGAAGCGCCCGGTCCACGACCGCGACGAACGGGCTGCTCGTGGGTCCGCCGGCGAGGGCGGACGACGAGGCCGCGAGCTGGAGCTGGGCCTGGGGCTGGGGCTGCAGGCGCAGACCGGCGCTGAGGCCGAGACCCACGACGACGCCGACGATCAGCAGCGCGAAGGCGCCGGCATAGTACGAGCGAGGACGGGTGACGGGCTCTCGATGACCGAACATGGAGTGACTTACCTCCGGTTTCGGACGACGTGGCGTCCGAGGACGATGCGGCGGCGAAGACGGGCCGCCCGTGAACGATCGGCGAAGAAGTGCGACGAGGTTAGCGGCGGGAGTCCGCGGGCTGTCACAGAGCCGCAAAAACATCCTGCGCGAGCGGACCGAAGCGCTGCCGACCGCGCTCGGACCTCCGGACACCGCGCCCGGCGTTGGGGCGCGCGAGCCCCGGTTGCTACACTGCGCGCCCATGTCCGGCGGCGCGCTGTACTTCTTGTCCGATGCGCACCTCGGCGCTGCGTCTCGGAACGTCGAATCCGAGCGCTCTGCGAGGCTGCACGCGTTTCTCGCCTCCCTCCCGGGACGCGCCGACGAGCTGGTGATCGTCGGCGACCTGTTCGACTTCTGGTTCGAGTACCGCTCTGCGATCCCGCGTCAGCACTTCGGCACGTTGTCGCGCCTGCGGCAGCTGCGGGAGGCAGGGATTCGGATCACGTATTTGAACGGCAACCACGACTTTTGGTTGGGCCGGTTCCTGAGCGAGGAACTCGGAATCGTCACTCGTGACGGGGCCCTGACGATCGAGCGCCACGGTCGCAGGCTGTGGATCCATCACGGGGACGGACTCGTGCGCGGCGACCTCGGCTACAAAGTGCTGCGTCGCGTGATCCGGCACCCGTGGAGCATCGGGGCCTACGGCCTGCTGCATCCGGACATCGGCTTCCCGCTCGCCTCCCTCGTGTCGCGCTGGTCGCGGGGATCGCGCGACGAGCGCGCCCTCGACGGCGATCAGCTGTGGAACGTGGTCGCGAAGCCGCGCTTCGAGGCGGGGTACGACGCAGTGCTGATTGGGCACTTCCACCACGCCTATGAACGGCGCGAAAGCGGCCGGGACTTCTTCGTGCTCGGAGACTGGATCCGCCACTTCAGCTACGTCGTGTTCGATCCTGCGGGACTCAGGCTCGAGCGCTGGCCCCGGGACGGAGACCGCGATCGCGCGAGCGCGTGAGGCACGGCCTCAGAAGTGTGCGGCGAAGGACAGCCGGTGCGTGTCCTCGAGGTCGAGTCGCGAAGGAACGTAGGCGTAGTCGAGGCGCAGCGACGACACGCGGTAGCCGACGCCGAACGCGAGCGACGAAACGTCGTCGTTCAGCCGCACGCCGGCGCGCGCCGCGAGCCCCGCGGGATTCGAGAGCTCGGCGCCGACGATGCCGATCCCCGTTCGGCCGCGCGTGAGCCGGGTTTCGAGCGCCCCGCGCAGCGTCCAGCTCGTCGCGACGGTGCGCGCGTACGAGGCTCCACCCTGCAGGGCCGCCGGTAGCGCGACGTCCTCGCCACGCACGCCATCGAGCGCGAACGCGCCGGCCGGGCCGAGGTTCTGCCCCGCGACCGCGAGGCGCAGCCCCGGCCAGCGTGCCGGGTCCCAAGAGAGACCGGTGTGCACGGCCCAGGTCTGCGCGGCCTTGTCCGCGATGCGCTCGCGTACGAGCGCGCCGGTGAGTCCGACGCGCACCTCGTTCGCGACGCGCGCCCCGTAGCCGAGCGCGAACTCGAGGTCGTGCGCTCCGAACGTGCCGACGAGGTTGCCGAGATCGTCACGCTCCTCGATCGGCTCGGAATAGAGCGCGCGGAACGACGCCGCGATCCCGCCGCCGAACGCCGGACCCGCGACCACGAAGTCCTCGTGACGCAGCGCCTGATACATCTCGAAGTGACTTCCCGCGATCTCGAGGCGTTCCGCGCGATCGAGCGCGGCGGGATTCCAGAACGCGGCCTCGGCGCCTTCGGCGAGCGTCACGCCTGCGCCGCCGGTCGCGGACGCGCGGGCGCCGCTCGGCGTCTCGAGGAAGGCGAACCCCGGCGTGCCAGCGGACGCGACGCCCGCGAGCGCGACGAGGGTGAGTGATGCGAACAGCGCGACGTTTCGGACGTTCATGCACCCTCGATCGGAATGACGGAACGGCGCCGGGTCCTCCGGCGCCGCCCGCGCGCATCACGCGCTTCGAACGATTATCTCTTGCCTCCTCGCCCGCCTCCGCCATCGGACTTGGGCGGCGGGGGTGGCGGCGATGCCTTTTGCGGCTGCGGATCGGGCGCCCGCTCGTGGCGCTGTTCGCGCGCGGGCTCGCGCGCCGGCTCGCGTGCGGGCTCGTGCCGCGGCTCTTGCTTCTGAGGCGGCGGATTGTACGACGGCGCCGGCCGCGAATCACCCGAATCGCGCTCGCGTCCCCGGCCGTAGTCGGTCGACGGCGCGGGACGAGACGAACCCTCGTCCTGCGGCGCGCGAGCGGCCGGCGTGCGGCGGACCTCGGTGCGATCGAAGATGCGTCCCCAGCCGCGATCCGCGGCGCGTTCGCGACGCGGCTCCCCGCTGGATTCCTGCCGATCGTCGCGGCGCGCCACACCGCCACGGGGGGGCAGCGCACGGTCGAACGACCGGCGAGACGGACTGTCCTGAACGAAGCCCGGAGGCAACTGGCGCGCGGGACCCAGCCGCTCGGAGGTGCGGAACTTGGTCGGCGGAACGTAGGCCGTCGGCGGTGCGGACTTGTAGCGCCGGAGCGTGCCCGTGCCCCACAAGTCGTTCCAATGGCGCCAGCCGTCCCACGAGGAGTACCAGGTGCCCGAACCCGCCCAGTGCTGATAGCGCGGCGGGCAGCTGGGGCGATAGACGTACACGAAGTACGGAACTCGGCCGAACCAGTAGCTCGGCCCCCACGCCCAAGACCAGTTCACCCGAAAGTCGAACACGGAGCAGCTCGTGTAATAGGGGTCGAACCCGTCCCACCACTCCCATCGGCCGGGCCGGTGGCAGTCGTAGCAGAGATAGCGCGGGTATCGGACCTGGTTGTGCACGAAGTACGTGGTGTAGTCGGTCGCGAAGGACGAGCGATCGTCCGGATCGAGCAGCACGCGACGCCGGATGCGCTCCATCGCGACGAACGGGTCGCCCACGATGCGACCGTCGCTCGTGACACCTTCTTCGTCTTCGGTCTGCCCGACGAAGCCATTGGCCTCGCCGACCGGGTCGTACGGACGCAGGTACCACGGCAGGTCGCGGAAACCGTTCTCCGAAGCGATCGCCACGAGGAACGACTCACCGACCGGCTCCTGAACGACGAGGTCCACGTCGTCGTCGTCGGAGGGCACGCGCAGCGTCGTGTGTCCCGGGACCATGTCGCGGTGTCCTCGGAACGGGAAGAGCACGTGGATCTCGCCCTCGGCATCGATTTCGTAGACGAGCAGGTAGGCGTCATCCGAGGTGCGCGCTTTCACCTGCAAGCGCTCCCCCGGCTGGTAGACGGCGTCGTTGCCGCGGTCGGTCCAGACCTCGACGCCGAGGCCACGCGCCCCGGCCGGAGCCGCGGCGGCGGCCGCGAGGGCGAGGCCGAGCGCGGTCAGCACGACGGTGCGATTCATGGCATGCCTCCTCGCGAGGTCGAGCCTCGCGGACGGACCGCCCAATCTACCTTGCACCGACCCGCGGAGTTCCCGCGGGTTGGAGCGTCCGGCGCGGCGGGCAGTCGTGCCGCGCCCGGTGGTTCCTTCAGTGCCCGTGGGCCGCGTCGCGTCCGCGGCGGGGCGGAGCGCCCGGTTCATTGGATGCCCGTGAGCTGCGCGAGCTCGCGACGCACGCGCGGACCCTCGTGAGGTGCGCGCCGCGCCCGAAGCTCACGGTTGCTCGTGGCGGTCTGGTAGGCCCAGTCGAACGTCACGCGGGCGGGCGACGGCCCGAGCGCGGTGACGCGGAACTTGGCGTAATGGTCGTCGTACGTCCACACGATGTAGTTGTGTCCGGGGATCAGTTCGACCGTACCCGTCGGCGACCAGCCGCTCGTGGGAGCGAAGTCCACGGCATCGAGGCTCGCCGCATATCCCGCGTCCTGGATGTCCGTATCCGTGAAGGGCGCGATCATTCGGAAGACGCCGCCGGAGTAGCTGAAGTACACGTCGGTCTCCGCGTGGTCCCACGCCCGGCGCGAGGCGGCGGAGAAGTCCCAGCCGCTGATCGCAGGCTCGTCCACCGCATCACCCAGCGTCGCGCCGAATCCGGCAGGGCGCGGCGTGTCGAAGACGTCTTCGTAGGACAGCGGACTCTCATTTCCCGCGCGGTCGAACGCCGCAACCGCGAAGTAGCGGGTGCTGCCGTTCGCAAGTCCGGTGACGGTGTAGGTCGTGGCGGTGGTCGAGCCGACGAGGTCGTAGGGGCACGAAGGACCGGTGGCGCAAGGACCCTGGTAGATCCGATAGCCAGCCACATCGATTTCGGTGTTCGCGAGCCACGAGACCCGCACGGACTGATCGCCGGTCACGCTGTAGACGCCCCGCGGCGCGGCCGGAGGGGTGACGTCGCGGGGGGCCGAGACATGATCGTCATCACAGCCCGCGAGCAGCGCGGCGGCGACGATCAGCAGGACTGGAGCTTTCATGGGTCCTCCTCGCGTGAAATGGACGATCGCTTGGAGGGCAACCCACGTGCCAGCGAGATGCGGGGGCTCGGGGCCGGGAAAGATCAGTGAAAATGGGCCGCTTTGAGCGGTTTGCGCCGCGATTCAGGGGGTGCCGCGCAGCGCCGGCGACGCAGGTGTGCAAGGGGCGCCACAGTGCACGGTCGGGGAGCCGCCGGGGCCCAAGAAGTGAGACACCGGCCTCGGTCGCAGACACAAGCCTGGACATCCCCCAGTGCTGGCCTGTATCGCGTGAAGCCGGTGTCTCGACTGCAAGAAAAGCCGGGAAGCCGCAGAGCGGGGATCGCGCGAAGATAACCGGGACCGAACTTCGTCGATTCACCCAGGCCCGCCACTTCCCGGACCGTTGAATTCACTCCAAGCTAGCCGGACGTAGGGTTCGATACGTTGTCGGATGACGGGGCTCGTACCCTCGACCGAGCCCTACAGAGCCGGCTAGCCTAGATCGTGTTCCAGCGGTGCTCTGCTGGATTTTGTGGAGGTCCCCCCCCTCCGAGGCACACGTATAGGCACTCGTCGTGCCATGAACGGCGACGTCGCACAAATATGTCCTAAATGCTTGCTAATCAATTATTAACTGGAATGGGCGAAATCCAACAAGCGCAGGATTCCGAGCCACGAAAGCACCGGAAATCCTCAAGCCGCTTTCATGACGAAGCCCCGCAGCCTAAGTGACTGCGGGGCTTCGGGATTTCTATTAAGCGACTTGCTAGTCGGAGACTTCAGTTGTTTGTCAGCCGCCGCGCTGCCGCTCGAGTTGGAAGCTCCGGATCTTGGCGAGCAGGGTCGGATAGCTGAGCCCGAGTTCACGCGCGGCCCGCGTCTTGTTCCAGCGGGTTCTTTCGAGCGCCTCGGCGATCAGCTGCCGCTCGAGATTCACGACGTTCGACTTGAGCGTGCGGCTCACCACCCGAAGCTCCGTGCTCGCCGGCCGCGTGCTCTCCCGGAGGTCGGGCGGAAGAAGATCCACGTCCAGCGTCGCGCCGTCATCCGCGAGCACCACCATGCGCTTCACGGTTTTCTCGAGCTCACGCACGTTGCCGGGCCACGTGTGCTCGAGCAGCGCCTGCATCACGGGCGCGGAGAAGCCCGCAATCGAACGATCCATCTGGCGCGAGAAGCTCGTGAGGAAGTACTGCGCGAGGAGCGGGATGTCCTCGCGGCGTTCGCGAAGCGGAGGCACGCGCACCGTGATGTCGTTCAGCCGGTAGTACAGGTCCTCGAGGAACCGGCGCTCCCGGATCCGATCGCGGAGATCGCATCCCGTCGCGCAGATCACTCGCGTGTCCACGCGTCGACTGCGCGCCGCTCCGACGGGGCGAATCTCGCTGCGATCCAGCACGTGGAGAAGCTTGGCCTGCACGGTCTCGGGAATCTTCTCGATCTCATCGAGGAACAACGTCCCGCCTTCGGCCTCCTCGAAAAGCCCGGTCTTGTCGCGCATCGCGCCGGTGAAGGCGCCCTGCACGTAGCCGAACAGCTCGCTCTCGAGCAGGTGCTCGGGGATCGCCGCGCAATTGACCTGGATGAAGGGGCGGTCGCGCCGCGCCGAGCTCTCGTGCACGACCTGCGCGAGCAGCCCCTTGCCGGTCCCAGTCTCGCCCATGAAGAGCACCGTGGCCGGGCTGTCGCTCACCTTCTGCAGCAGCTGCAGGATGCTCTGGATCTCACGGGACTGAGAGACCACCCGCTCCATGCCGGGGCTCGGCTTGAGGCGATCACGCAACTGCCGATTCTCTTCGAGCAGGCGTGAACGCTGCGCTTCGACGATCGCCACCGCGGCGCTGTTCGCGAGCACGGCGAGCAGGTTGAGCTCGCGCTGCTTGAAGGCGCCGAGCAGGCTGTCGTTGAGCCGATCCACGTAGACGAGTCCTACCGACTGCGATGGGAAGTTGAGCGGGACGCAGACGAGCGAGCCGACGCCATCGAGCGCGTCCACGACCGAGACCGAGAACCGCGGATCGGCAGTGACTCGGCTCGAGAACAGAGGACCGTTCTCAGCGAGCCGGCTGCCGCCGACTTGTTCGAGCACGCGCAGGATGCGGCGCGCACGTTCGCGTCCGAGTCCGTGCTGCGCGACGACGTCGAGCCGCGCGCCGCCGTTCGTGAACGCGACGAATCCGCGGTCACCGCCGGCGTGTTCGACGGCGAGCCGCACCGCCTGGTTCAGCAGACCATCCATGTCCGCGGTCTCGCGGAACAGCCGGTTCGCGTCTTCGAGCGCACGGAATTCGTTGCAGGTCGAGAGCGAGACTGCGACGTACTGGCGCTCGAGATCGCGCCGCAGCGCTTCCGCGCGCTCCGCGACGTCGGGATCCTCGGATTCTGCGAGCCACGACTCGGCCTGCTCCAGCAGACCGAGCGCGAAATCGAAGTGTTCGCGTTCGGACTCGAGCCGCGAAAGGTTCAGGTAGCACTCGGCGGCGAGCGATGGGATGCCGAGCTGGCGGAACAGCGTCGCCGCGCGTCGGGCCGCGTCGCCGACCGGTTCGAGCAGCAGCTTGAGGCGTGTGCTCGTCGGCAGCAGGAACGCGCCCTCGGCCCAGGTCGCAAGCGTGAGCGCGAGTTCGTAGGTCTCACCGAGTTGCTCGAAGCACGAGGCGGCCGAACGAATGCGCGTCTCGAAGGCGGCGGCGTTGCCGCGCGTCGCCTCGAGCCGTCCGAGCGCGCGCTCAGCGATCGCGGACTCGATGCGATCACCGAGCTGCTCGGCCAGTGCGAGGCCGGCCAGCAGGTAACGCTGCGCGGGCTCCGCGCGGCCGCTCGCGAGATGCGCCATGCCGACGCGAATGGACAGTTCCATCGCCATGTCGCCTTCCGGCGCACGCGCGTTCGCGTCCTCGAGCGCGGGCTCTAGGAGCGCCATGGCACCCGCGCCATTGCCGCGGTCGAGTTCGATCTCGGCGAGGAACTCGCGCGCGAGCGCGACCTCGCGCCACGCGCCGAGCGGCGCCGCGATCTCGAGCGCCGAACGGTAGTGCTCCGCGGCGCGCCCGAGCTGGCGGCGGCGGCGGTACAGCATGCCGAAGGCGAGGAGCGCGATCGCTTCGCCAACCTGGTGCCCGGTCTCGCGCGCGATGCGCAACGACTGACGGAAGTTCTCCTCCGCGAGATCCCACTGGCCGAGACGGTAGCGAATCAGGCCGAGGTTCTGATTGTGCGTCCGCATGCGCTCGTACAGCCCGGCGCGCTCGTCGAGGCGCAGCGCCTGTTCGAGGAAGCGAGTCGCCTCACGCCATTCGCGCATGTTCTTGTAGACGATGCCGAGTTCGTTCAGCGCGCAAACCAGACCTTCGACGTCGTCGATGCGCCGGAAGGTCGCTGCGGCGTTCTGCAGCCACTCGATCGCCTCGGGCCGGCGTCCGAGCATCTCGGCGCACACGCCGAGGTGCAGTTCGACGTGGCCGACGGTCCGGTGATCGTCGGAGCCACGCAGCACGCGATAGGCGAACAGGCCGTAGCGGCGCGCTCGTCGATAGTTGCCGCGCTCGAGGTGCACCATCACGAAGAACGCGGAAGCGCGTGCGGACAGGGCGAGGTCGCCCGACTGACGCGCGATGCCCCGAGCCTCGTTGAGCGCGGTCAGCGCCAGATCGAGGTCGGAACGGCGAATCGAAGCGTCGGCGAGCCGGAGCAGCAGGCGGCCGCGTTCCGAACGCGGCTCGCCGCCCAGTTCGGCGAGGGCCGCGGAGTAGGCCTCCACGGCGCCGGCGAATTGGTCGGCGGCCAGATGCAGATCACCGATCGCTTCGTGCTGCCGAACGGAATTCGGCGCGAGCGAGTCAGCACGAGAAAGATCGGGGGGGATCGCTCTCTGCACTGTGACGAACCCTCGTTGTGCTACGAACCCGGTTGGACCACTCGGCGGTTCGTTCCGAGTGGTCTGGCGAACAGACTGGCGCGGTGGCGCGATCGAGTTGCACCACTAGTGACGCGCCAGGTACCTCACCTTCCAAACCGTGCCGGCCCAGCGAAACCACTGACCGAGGCTCTTCGAGCCGACCATCAGCTGCGTTTCGCCACCCGCGACTCCAGCACCCAGCCGCGGCGCAGTGCTCTGCGGCGGGGCCGTGTGACCGTCCGGTTCACCCGAGAACGCACCGGACTGTCTTCCCGGCAGTGACGTAGACGCGCCGCCGTCCGAAAGAACCCTCTTTCGAGCGTGCGCGATCCCGGTCACGGTCGGAATGCTGAGGACCGCGAGGACCAGTGCGATCAGGAGCTGGCTGCGCAACCTCTGCATTCGGAACTGCTCCTTCACTGGCATTGAACGACGGATACACGAAACGGCCGTCGGGACAGCACCCGTGGCCGCACTGGAAAAGAGGGGTTGTGGCCTGCTTTGCCGCCCGAAGTATCCGCCCGGCTCGAGGAGAGGGTCAACGACTTTGTTCGAGATCCCCGGGGTCGCTCGCGATCGCTTCCTCCGCCGCCACTCGCGCGAGCGCATATCGGAGTCCCTGAGTCGAACAAACGAGGGCCTCGGAGGGAAATCGGCGCGCGAGCGCACGAACGACCAGCGCCCCCGCCACGACGATGTCCGCCCGTCCCTCCCCCATCAGCGGCATCGAGAGCCGAACGCCGTGGGGGGCCGCAACCAGTTCCGACACCCAGGACTCCAGTCGCGCAATCGGGATTCGGTGGCCCTCGAGAAGATTGGGCTCGTGGCTCGAAAGCCCGCGATCCAGTCCGGCCAGCAAGGTGACGGTGCCGCCGACCCCGGCGAGCACGGGCGTCGTCGGCGGCATGTATGCACACCAATGCATGATTTGGGAATCCACGGCCGCCTCGAGATCGGCGATCTCCTGCGAATGGGCCGGGTCGGAGTGCAGGAACTTCTCGGTCAAGTTCACTGCGCCGATGGGCAGGCTCGCCCAGCGCCCCGGCTCCGCACCGAGCCCGCTGACAACCTCTGTGCTGCCACCGCCGATGTCGAAAACGACGCATGGCGAGCGGCGAACCGGCGCATCGAGCCGCGACACAACCGCGCGGTAGACCAGCCGCGCTTCGTCCTCACCGCTGAGAATCCGGACCGGAATGCCGCACCGCGCCTCGAGCAGGCGTGCGATTTCGGCGCCGTTGTCGCTGGACCGCAGCGCAGCCGTGGCTCCGAAGACGACGTGTCGCGCACCGAGCGATCGCGCCCGGCGCAGGAACTCCACCGCGAGTACGGCGGCCCGCTCCCCGGCGGCCTCGTCGATGCGCCCGGTACGGTCGAGGCCTCGGGCGAGTCGGCACGGCTCACCCGCTCGGGCCACCGTTTCGAGCGCGAGCACGCCATCGGCACCGGGAGTGACGTCGGCGACCAGGAGTCGGATCGAGTTCGATCCGAGATCAATTGCACCAACACGCATAGGTCTGGCGGCACTCACAGGAGGAAATCCTCGATGTCGTCGGAACGGCGGTGCGAAGCGGAGCCTTCCGAGGTGGGCGCTCCGAGTCCCGCGGGCTCCGAGTTCGCGGACTCGACTCCCTCGGGATCCCCGGGCTCCGAACGAACACGAGTCTGGCCTTCGGCATCGCTGCGGGTGTCCGGCGGAAGCGCGGCATTATCGTCGCGGGACCCGTCGCGCGCCAGCGCCGCGCTCGATCGCGGGCTGGCCTCGGCACCCGCGCGGCGCGAGTTGGACGAACGGGTCGGCGTGCGCCCGCGCGGGTTCACGCGGACAGTCCGCTGTTCCGCATCGCCAGGTCCCGGCACGTCCCCCTCGACGTCGAACCAGCTCGCGAGCAGTGCGACCTCGGGGCGATCACCGACGAGTTCGAAGCGGACTTCCTTGCCGACCCGTCGACCACGGACGAGTCCGTGGCGCTGAAGCACCTGGAGATGTCGAGTGGTGCAGGACTGCGAAAGGCCGATCTCGCGCGCGAGCGCGCTCACGGAAAGTCCCCGAGTCGCCGAGAGTCGCGAGACGATGTTGAATCGCGACGCCTCGAGCACGCACGCCAGCCGGGCACGACGATCCAGCGCTTTCGAGTTCATTGCACGGCGATGCATATCATCATGCGCGCGTTGACCGCAACAAATTTGCTCTGTTAGCTTTCGCGCGGCCGAGACCCGAGCCCCTATGACCCACGCGAGCCCTTCCGCCAGCCCATCCGGGCGTGCGCCGAACTTCTTCGGCCTCTCTCGCGCCGCCCTCGCCGAACACCTCGGGCAGCGCGGTTTTCCGGGCTATCGCGCCGCCCAGTTGTTCTCGTGGGTCTATCGCAAGCGTCATCGCGATCCCGCGAGCATGACGAATCTCCCGGCGGCTCTCCGGCGAGACTTCCACTCGATCCTCGACCTCGCGCTGCCGCGCATCGAGACGGCGCGCGCGACCCCGGACGGCGCGACCGTGAAGTTCGTGCTCGAACTTTCGGACGGTTCCCTCGTCGAGTGCGTCTCGATGCGCACCGATCGTGGCCTCACGTTCTGCGTCTCGAGCCAGGTGGGTTGCGCGCTCAAGTGCTCGTTCTGCGCGACGGGATTGATGGGCCTCAAGCGCAACCTGTGGCCCGAGGAAATCATCGCCCAGATCCTCACCATGGCCGAGCGCGCCGGCGAGGAAGCGGACCGATTCAACATCGTCTTCATGGGCATGGGAGAGCCGCTCGCGAACACGCGCAACGTGGTCGAGTCCATTCGCATCCTCCACGACGACGAGGGACTCAACCTCGGCGCTCGCCGCATCACGGTCTCGACGAGCGGACTCGTGCCTCAGATGGAAGAGCTGGCGGACGCGGGACTGCCGGTGGGACTCGCGATCTCGCTGCACGCGACGACCGACGCGTTGCGCGACGAGCTCGTGCCGATCAACAAGCGCTGGCCGATCGCGGAATTGCTCGCCGCGGCGAAACGCTACGGCCAGCGAACGGGGCGCCGCGTGACGCTCGAGTACACGCTGCTCGGCGGCGTGAACGACGGCCCCGAAGACGCGGACCGGCTCGCCGCGATGGCGCGCGCGCTGCCGAGCAAGATCAACCTGATCCCGTACAACCCGGTGCCCGGGCTTCCCTACCAGCGACCGACACCCGAGGCGGTCGAGGCGTTCGCGCACCGGCTCTACCCGCAGGCGCCCGCGGTGACCGTTCGCCAGACGATGGGCGGCGAGATCTGGGCGGCGTGCGGTCAGCTCGGAGGACTGGGACCGGGGGCCTGATGGACCCGATCCGACGGACGTGACGCTCCGCTCGCGGCTGGTGCTCGCGCTGTTCGCGGTCGCGCTGGTTCCGATCGCACTGTTCACCGCGTTCACGCTGCAGCAGCTCGACCGATCGGCGCAGCGCTGGTACCGCCCGGGCGTGCAGAGCGCGCTCGAATCCGCGCTCGACGTCGCCCGCGGCGACCACGGGCGGCTGCTCGCGATCGCGCTGTCGCACGCGGAGTCGTGGGCCGAGCGCTGGCCCGGACGGACGCTCTCGGACGCCGAACGAGCGGGATTGCGCGCCGAGCTGCGCGCGTCGGGCCTGAGCTTCGTTCAGCTCTACGAGCTGCGCGAGGGACGCTGGGTGCGAATCGAGCACTTCGCGGCCGTTCCGGACGCACCCGAGGACGCGATCGACCTCGGTTCGGACCTTCCCGCGGGACTGACTCACGGCGTCGAACTCCAGTCGGGCGCGGGCGCGCTCGCGGCGGCGAGTCCCCTCGGCCCCGAGCGGGCGATCGTGACCGGCCTCTGGGTCGAGCCGGAGTACTTCGGCAAGCTCGACGCGGTGGGCGAAGGCGTCAATCGCTACCGGCAGCTCGGCGTGCTCGTTCCGCTTCAGCGTCGCTACGTGTGGCTTCTCGTCGGCGCGCTCGTCGTGTCGCTCGGCATCGTCTCGCTGGCGCTCGCACGCACGCTCGCGAGCGGCATGTCGCGCCCGCTCGGAGAACTGTCCGCGGCGATCGCGCGCGTCGCCGGCGGCGACCTCGCGGTGCGCGTGCAGCCGCGCGGCGCGCGCGAGTTGCGTACGCTCGGAGGCGCGTTCAACCAGATGACGGCGAGCCTCGAGAGCGCGCGCGCGTCGTTGCAGCAGGCCGAACGCGAAGCCGCGTGGCGGGAAGTCGCGCGCCACCTGGCGCACGAGATCAAGAACCCGCTCACGCCGATGCGGCTCTCGCTCCACCGGCTGCAGCGCCGGCTCGATGCCGTGCCCGAGTCGGAGCGCGTCGCGGTGCGCGAGAGCCTCGAGGCGATCGTGGACGAGATCGAACACCTGTCGCGGCTCGCGGAGCAGTTCGCGCAGTACGCGCGGCTGCCCGAGCCGCGCTTCGAGACCGTGGACCTCGCCGAGGTCACTCGCCGGGTGGCGGCGCTCCACGACGGGCACGCGGTGAAGGTCTCGGTGGCGGCCGACACGGCGCTCCCGGTGCGCGGCGATCCGATGCTGCTGTCGCGGGCGCTGCACAATCTGACGCTCAACGCCTGCGAGGCCAGCCCCGAGGGCGGCGAGATCGAGATCGTCGCGCGCGCCGAGGGACGGCGCGCCGCCGTCGAAGTGCTCGACCGCGGGCCCGGATTGCCCGAAGGTTCCGCCGAACGGCTGTTCGAGGCGTACGTCAGCACGAAGCGCCGCGGCAGCGGACTCGGACTTCCGCTCGTGCGCGACATCGCGAACCGGCACGGCGGCGAGGTGACGCTGGAGAATCGCAGCGGCGGAGGCGCGCGCGCGCGCCTCGTCGTGCCGCTCCTTTCCGCGGGCGACGGCGAGTCGCAGCGCGGCTGAACGAGAGGAACCGCATGGACGTGCTCGTGGTGGACGACGATCCCGCGATCCGGAAGATGCTGCGCGGCGTGCTCGCGGACGAGGGCCATTCCGTTCGCGAGGCAGCGGACGGCGAGCAGGCGCTCAAAGTGGCGGACGAGGCCGCACCGGAGGTGATCCTGCTCGACATCCGCATGCCCGGCCCGTCGGGCCTCGAGGTTCTCCGACGGCTGCGCGATGCCGCGCCGCAGGCGGCCGTGCTCATGGTGAGCGGCGAGACGACGCTCGACAACGCGTTCCAGGCGGGGCAGCTCGGCGCGTTCGACTTCATCTCGAAGCCCGTGGATCCCGAACGCCTGCTCGCCGCACTCGCGGAGTGCACGCGGCTCGGCCGGCTCCGCCGCGCCGGCGTCGCGAACGCCCCGGAGCCGAAAGTGACCGACGACGCGCTCGCGGGACTCCTCGGCCGCAGCCCGGCGCTGCAGGCGCTCGTCGAGAGCATCCGCCGCGTTGCGCCGTCGCAGGGCCGCGTGCTCATCACGGGCGAAAACGGGGCGGGCAAGGAACTCGTCGCCGAGGCGATCCACGCACTCTCCAAGCGCGCCTCGGGCCCGTTCGTGAAGCTCAATTGCGCCGCGATTCCGCGCGACCTCGTCGAGAGCGAGCTGTTCGGATACGAGAAGGGCGCGTTCACGGGCGCGATGCAGAGCAAGAAGGGACGGCTCGAGCTCGCCGACGGCGGCACGTTGTTCCTCGACGAGATCGGCGACCTGTCGCTCGAAGCGCAGGCGAAGCTGCTGCGTGCGATCGAGACCGGAGAAGTGGAGCGTGTCGGCGGCACGCGGACCGGGCGCGCCGACGTCCGCGTGATCGCGGCAACGAACAAGGACCTGCCCGGGGCGGTCGAAGCCGGCGACTTCCGGCAGGACCTCTACTACCGGCTAAACGTGCTCCCGCTCGTCGTTCCTCCGCTGCGTGAGCGACGGACGGACATACCGCTCCTCGCCGCGCACTTCCTCGCGCGCTTCGCCGCCGCCGAGGGCCGCGCGCCGCAGTCGCTTTCGCCCGAGGCCGTCGAGGCTCTCACGGCCTACTCGTGGCCGGGCAACGTGCGCGAACTGCGAAACCTGATGGAGCGCGCCGCGATCCTCGTCGAAGGGGATACGCTCCGCGACGTGGACCTCGAGCCGTGGCTCGTGGACGACGCCGGGGAGTCGGACGGCGTGGGGTTGCGCGGCGAGATCGGCCGTCGCGAGGCCGACGCCATCCGCCGCGCGCTCGAGAGCGCGAACTGGAACGTCACGCAGGCCGCCGCGGGGCTCGGCATCGATCGGACGAACCTGCACCGCAAGATGCGCAAGTACGGAATTCGCCGGCATTGAGGCGCGAGCGAGCCATGAGCGTGGCGTGCGCGCCACAGTGCTCCCGGGCGAGCCCCGCGTTCGGACTTCGTGAAACCGCGCCGCGTCGTCGTCGCGTATCTGGAACGGAGCTTGCGGACGCTCCCCGCGAAAGACGCTCCGTCCCCCCGAGGTGATCCCGTGAACGACCGGTCCCAGGCCCGTCCCGCCGCGACTCCGGCGCTCCGTGCGCCGAACGCCCGCCTGCTGCTCGCACCGCTCGCGCTGGTTTTGGCGCTCGCCTTCTCCTTCGCACCGGCTCGCGCGCAATCGGATTCGACGAGCGCGATCCTCCGCTTCACGCCCACCGGCGGCGACAGTCTCGGCGCCGGCGAGCTCCGAGGATCGCGGGCGTCACAACGAAGACCTGCTGCTCGACTACAACCGAGTGGACCAGCTCCGACTCGGCGTCGGCCATCAGTGGCAGATCACGCGCTCGATGTATCCGCGCGTCGGCGGGCGACTCGAATACTCGTTCGGCCGCGAGCGCACGCTCTATGGATTCCAGATCGAACAGCCGCTGCGCCCGCCGGGACGCATCGCCGTGGGCGCGAGCTTCGTCCGTCGCACCGATCATCTCGACCTGCAGCAGACCGAGGACTTCGAGAACACGCTCGCGATGCTGTTCGGGCGCCAGGACTGGCGCGACTACTTCGAGCGCGAAGGCCTCGGCGCCTACCTGTCGTGGCGCGTGCCCGACTTCTCGACCGTCAGCGTGCACGTGCGCTCGGACGACTACCGCAGCCTGGAACTGCGGCGCGGCACGCGATCCTGGACGAACGCGGGGCGGACCCTGCGCGAGAACCCGGCGGTGGACGACGGTCGCATCCGGGCGTTCCAGCTGCGGCTCGAGCGGCTCGTTCACCGGACCCGCGGCACGCGCGCCGGCGTCTACCACTGGATCGAGTTCGAGCGCGGCGGCGCGGGCCTCGGCGGCGACTTCGACTACACGCGAGCGCTGGCCGATCTCCGCACGGTGTTCCGGCTGTCGCCCGCGACGACGTTCTCGGTGCGCGCCGTCGCCGGCACGAACGGATCGGGCACGCTGCCACGCCAGCGAGAATTCGTCGCGGGCGGCGTGGACGGCCTGCGCGCGCACGCCTTCTCCGAGTTCCGCGGAAACCAGCTCGCGCTCGCCCAGGCGGAGTACGCGCTGAGCCTGTGGCCGTACGTCGGCCGATCCTCCGATCCGGGAATCGAGCTGCTCGCGTTCGTCGACGTCGGCCGCGCCTGGAACAACTCCGATGCGCGCTGGGACGTCGAGCGCTCGTCCGACGGCGACTTCCTCGTCTCGTTGAGGCTCCAGCGACCCTTCTGACCGATGCGCTCCCCGCTCCCCGAATCCGGTCCCGCGCGGACCCTCGTCCTGCTCGTCGCGACGCTCGTCGTGACGTGCGTCGCGGGGCCGCTCGGCGCGCTCGAGCTGTCCGAGCCCCGCGTCCGGCGCGTCGGCGAGTCGCTGTGGGTCGAAGCGCGGATGAGCGACCTCTTTTCTCCGCGCGTCGAGGAGAGTCTCTCGCGCGGGATGCCCGCGCGCGTCCAACTGCGCGCGGAACTCTGGCGCAAGCGCACGGCCTGGTTCGACAAGCTCGAGGCCTCGACCGACGGCCAGTTCCGCGTGCAGTTCGACGCGTGGGCGCGCGTCTATCGCGTGCAGCGTCGCGGCAGCCCGATCGCGCTGGTGGGTTCGCTCGATTCGCTTCGGAGCGAACTCTCCCGTCCGATCGCGATGCAGTTCTCGCCCGCGACGCGGCTGCAGAGCGGCGGCCGCTACTACGTCGCCGTGTACGCCACCGTGCAGCCGCTCAGCGTCGAGGACGTGGAGCAGCTCGAGGGCTGGCTTTCGGGTGAGGTGGACACCCAGCGCGGCGAGGGCTTCGGCGCGATCACGGAGCTGCCGCGATCCATGTTCGACGCCGTGCGCAACTTCGCCGGCTTCGGCGACCAGCGAGCCCGGGCGCTGTCCGTCGAGTTCGACGACGGGATCGAGTGACGCGCCGCTTCACGGCAGCCAGACGAATCGCCGCGTGAGTTCGCGGCCGCCGGCGCGCAATCGCACGACGTAGAGCCCCGGCCGCGCACGTCCGCCGCCGGACGCGCCATCCCAGCGCGCCGAATAGCGACCGGGCGTCCGCACGCCGGTTGCGAGCACCGCGACGCGTCGTCCCAGGGGATCGAACACCTCGATCTCGGCGCCGCCGGGTTCGGCGAGCGCGTAGTCGAAGCGCACCGCGTCGCGCGCCGGATTGGGTGTCGCCGGTCCGAGCGACCACTCGAGCGCGGACCGCGTCCCCGCGTCCACCTGGGCGTGCAGGGTGAACGGCTGGTCGCTCGCGTCGATCGCCGTGTTCATCGCGGCATCGCGCGCGAGCACGCGGACGAAGGCGTTCGCGGTGGCGACGGAGGGCGCCGTGACGATCAGCGCGCCGGTGTTCGCGACGTTCGAGGCGAGCGGCAGCCACGGGCCGCCCGCGCCGGTCTTCGAGTACTGGAGGTTCACGCTCGTGACGCCCACGTTGTCCGTCGCGGTCCAGCGCACTTCCATCGACCCGCCCGACTCGACCACCCCGCCGCCGTTCGGCGACAGCAGGTGCACGACGGGCGGCGTGACTTCGGCGGTCACGAGATTCCAGGTCGCGCTCGTGATGCGCGACTGACCGTCGTCCGCCGTGACGTACCACTCGTAGTTCGACTCGGGGCGCCGGGCCGGCCACGAGATCCCGGTCTGCGAATTCGACGCGACGCGCACGCTTCCGATCTGCTCGAACGCGGTCGTAGTGCCGAAGTCGAACGGCAGGGTGAACTGGCTGCTCGAATCCGCGTCGGTCTCGAACGAGTTCGTCCAGGGCGAGTAGGTCCGCACGCGAAGCTGCCCGCGCGCGGGCGAGAACTCGAGGATGCGCAGGCGCCCGTCCCCGCCGTTCGGACGACCCTGGTAGTTCGAGAGCAGCGAATGCACGGTGCGTCCGGCGTACACGTCCGAGCGGCGCGCCTCGGAGAGCAGGTGCGCCGCGAGCAACAGCCGCAGGTTCGGATTGTCCTTGAGCGAGTCGTAGGCCGCCGCCCCGAGCGCCGAGAACGCCGGCACCGTGTCCGGACGCGTCGGCACCTCGAGCAGGTAGTGGCTCGCGACGATGCCGAGGCGGCTCGGGTACGCCTTGAGCAGGCTGTCCGCCCAGTGGAGCACTGGGGGATTCGGCGTCTCGGCGAAGTCGAGGCCGATCACGATGAACTCGCAGCCGCTCGCGTCGAACAGCTCGAACCAGTTGGCGCTCGCGGCGCCCCAGTGCCCGCCGTAGTAATCCCGACCCGCGAATCGTGGCGCGCCGAACCAGCGCTCGTACGACACCCAGCGACCGTTGTAGTTGCCGAGCTGGTCGTGATTCCCGACGCACATGCCGTAGGGCAATCCGTCCACGCGCGCCGCCGATGCCGGATTCTCGAACATCCGGAATGCGGTGTCCGCGCGCGCCCACTCGATCGGGTTCCCGGCGTTCTCGCCGTGCTCGACGCAATCCCCGAGCTGTACCGCGTAGCGGATGTTGCGCGCCACGCGCTGCGCGACCGTCCAAGACGTCTGCGCGTACAACATGCCCGGAGAGGCGCCGTACATGGCGGCCGTGTAGAACTGCGTGTCGGGCAGCCCGATCAGCGTGAAGTCCGAAGGTGGCGTGCCTGCGACGGAGCGTCCGAAGAAGCGCACCGTGAGGCTGTCCCCGTCCGGATCGCTCACGCTCACGGCGAGCGGCCGGCTGATCGGCACGGGCTCGGAAGGGAGCGGCCCTCCGACCTTCTGTGGGGCCCCCGGCGGAGCCGCGATCACGGGGGGCGGTGCTCCGAGGGCGGCGAGACTCAGCAGCCCGAAGAGCAGGGAATGAAGGGGAAATACGACGATCCGAGGCCGTCGCGTCTGCGCCAGCGCGTCCATGAGCTCGATCTTCCTTGATGCGGGGGACGGGTGGTGTGCGCGGAGCCGGGGGGGAGCGGAATTCTAGGGACGCGCGACGCGCACTCCAAGGACTTTCTCGGCCGCGGTGCGGGGCGACTCAGCGCGCGACGACGAGCCGAAGCGTCTCTCCGTGGGTCTCGCGCACGCGTGCGAACACGACGCCCGAGTGCACGAGTCGCCCGTCGTCGGACGCGCCGCTCCAAGACCACAGCGATCCCGCCGCCGAGCGGCGCCCTTCGAGCGTCGCGATCCGCCGACCGCTCGCGTCGAAGAGATCGAGCGGCGCGTCGGTCTCGCGCGGAATCGAGAATCGGACCGGGCCGCTCGAGGGCGACGGCCACGCCGACAGCGCGGCGATGAACTCGCGCTCGGAGAGTCCGATCAGGAAGCGATCGAGACCGGGCACGAGCGCCGGGGGCACGAGCTCTCCGTTCTCGATCGTTCCGGAGTAGTTCGCGAGCGCTCCACCGAAGAGCGCGCGGAAGTCCTCGGCGAAGATCTCGTGCGGACGGTTGGCGTGAACACTCGTGGCGCCGTACTGCGATTCGTCCGTGATGCCCCTCAGCGCGCGGTAGCGTTGCCAGCCGTTCGCGTCCCCGTCGGGTAGGTGCCGGTACTGGTAGACGTGGCCGAGTTCGTGAGCGAGCTGGGCGTGCTGGTGTTCGCGCGCGATCGCAGCGACGCCGGGCGAAAGCAGGATCAGCCCCGGGCCCGCCGCGGATTCGAGGCCCGCACGACGGGGGAACGGCAGCAGGAAGATCTCGGCGTCCACGCCGTCGAGCGGACACCGGATCTCATCGAGCGCGGCGCGCACCTCGGCGGGGTCGAAGGGATGGAACGCGCCATCGCCGGGGTTCGCGACCGCGGGATCGGCGGTCGAGGTCACGAGTTCCCAGCGCGTGCCGCCCGGAAGCGTGAGCCAGAGTCGGCCCTGGTCGTCGAGCGCGCAGTAGTCGCGCAGCGTCTCGTCCGCGTCGTGAAGGGTGAACCCGGCGCTCGGCGACGAGGCCCCGAGTTCGTTGGCGGCGATTGGCGTGACGGCGATCAGGGCGAGAACGGCGGCGATGGCCGAGGCACGGCGAGCGAGTCGAACGAGCGATCCCATGCCCGGAACGGAGGGCCACAAACATGCCAACCGCAATGCGCTCGAAGCTCGCGGGACGCTCGTGCGCCCCGCCCTTCCCAGATCGTTTTGCGACAAGCGCTTCGGGGCGTGGCGGCCGTGGCATCACGGAGCCCGCCGAAGCTACGCGGGGCGCCTTGGGCGCTCATGCTGGGCGGGATTCCCCACCGCGCCGCCGACCCTGGGAGGCCTCCCCCAGCGCCGGCGGCGCGAACGGACTCAGGATCCGAGCGGGACCGCCGTGCCGGCGCCGAACGCCGCGGGCGCGACTGGCTCCGCCGCCGGTCGCGACGCCGAGCCGAAGCGCGAGAGCAGCAGGGCGCCCGTCCCGATCCACGACAGCGCGAAGGCGAGCAGTCCGCCGAACGCGAGCAGGAAGAGCGCGATCGTCCGCGCGAACCCCGGCGGCTGCGAGGTGATCGCGGCGGCCACGAAGAACAGCGCGATGAACGAAGAGCCCGCGATCACGGGTCCGAGCAGCCCGCCTTCGCCCACGGCGCGGCGCAGGATCTTGCAGCCGAGCACGTACGTCGCCGAGATCGTGCCCGCCCACACGGCGACGCCGTAGGCGAACGGCAGCACGAGCGCGATCGGAATGCCGATCACCGTCACGAGCAGGAGGAAACAGGCGACCGCCGCGAGCGGCATCGAGACCAGTCCGAGCCAGAACGAAGCGCCGGTGCGTCGCGACGCCATGCGGCCGATGACCCGCAACCGCTCCGGGAACAGCCACGCGAGGAGGATTCCCATCCCCACCGACAGCAGCCAGCCGACCACGACGGTGAGGATCATGGACGTGAAGGCAGGAATGCCGAGTCCGATCGGCAGGATGCCCACGGATACGCTCTCGCCGTTCACGACCGCGCCTTCGTCGTGGCGCAGCCCGCCGCCGACCGCGACGGCGTCTCCGTGCACGCGCGCGCCGGAGAGCAGCTCGACCGATCCGCCGACCGCGACCACGTTGCCCGTGACCTCGCCCTCGACGCGCACGGATCCCACGACGGCGACGACGTCGCCGTCCACGTGCTCGCCCGGCGCGATTTCGACGTCGCTGAAGAGCCGGACGATGTCCGACTCGTCCGCGTCCACGACGATGCCGACGTGCTTGTCTCCGATTCGAGTGCTGAATCCGCCGGGGCTCGAGGACGAGTCCACCGCGAGCGAGTCGAGCGCCCCGTCTTCTTCGATCGAGACACCCGAAGGGCCCACCGTGATCCGTCGCGCGGCGCGCGGCGTCGCGGCGAAGGCGTCGAAGGCGAAGCCGCCCGCGAACGCGAGCACGGCGAGTAGTGCGAGCCCCCGGGACCGCGCCGCGCGGCGGAGCCGCTCGGTTGCGCTAGAACGCGAAGATGCCGACATGCGGGACCTCCCCACGGATGCGTTGGTCGCGCGCGCGCATCCAGCGCAAGAGCACGGCGCACGAAGCGACGGCGATCGCGAGCGTGAGTGCGACCGTCGGAATCGAAAGCAGGGATTGCACGGCGCGAACGAGCGGCGAGAGCCGGTCGAAGGCGCCCTGGGCGAACGCGAACGCCTGGGCGAATCGCAGCGCGAGGTACCCGAGACCGTTGATCCCCAGGACGAAGTTCTGCAGCGCGCCGCGCGACAGCGTCTCGAGGAGCGCGGCGGCGAACGCCCGGATGCCGGGGTGGAACGCCACGAGTCCGCCGACCGCGATGCAGGGAATCAGCGCAGCGGCGTAGCTCCAGCCGAACGCCGCGATCCAGCGCCGGCGAAGCCGTGCGGGAACCACGTCGTCGAGCACTCGTTCGGTGAAGGCCTCGCCAGGATCGAACATCGGAGCGCGCTCGACCTCGGCAAACACGCGCTCCAGGGCGACGAGTTCCAGGGGACAGTCCTCGCACTCGGAGAGGTGGGCCCGGAACTCGGCCTCCTCCTCGGCGCCGAGCAGTCCGTCCAGATAGTCGTGGATCCGGTCTCGATGAACGCAGTTCATGGCGCTTCGCCTTCGATCATGTCCTTGAGCAGCGCCCGGGCGCGATGGATGCGGGCCTTCACGGTTCCGAGCGGCAGGTTCAGGGCGACGGCGATCTCCTCGTACGAAAGATCCTGTTGATGCCTCAGCATGACGACGATGCGGTAGTGCGGAGGGAGTCTCTGGATGAGGTGGTCCGTCCGCGCTTCCTCCTCGGCATTCGAGGTGATTTCGTCCGGGAGCGGCCCCGGATCCTCGACGTCGAGGAGTCGTTCCTCCTCGCTCCCGGGCTCGCGGTGGACCAGCGGCACCGGGCGGACGCGCCGGCGGCGCAGATGATCGATCGCGAGTCTCGAGACGATCGTGTACAGCCAGGCGGCGAAGGGGCGATTCGGATCGTAGCGGTCGAGCGAACGGAAGACGCGCACGAAGGTTTCCTGGGCGACGTCTTCGGCATCCTCCCGGCTTCGAACCATCCGGAGGGCGATCGAGAACACCTGCGACTGGTAGGTCCGGACCAGCTGCTGGTAGGCGCGCTCGTCCCCGCCCCTGCACCGCTGGAGGAGTTCGGCTTCGATTTGCGGCTCCACACCGAACCCTCAGGCCCCGTTACGCCGGCGGGAGAGCCGGAGTTTCACGCGCGGGCACATTAGGAGCGGCCCCGAGGGGGGTCAAGGATTGCCCTCTGCAACGTCCCAGGGCGCGCGCCGCCTTCGTGTCGCTCGGGCCGCGGGCCTCGCGGGTGCCTCGCTTGACCGTCCCCGGGACCGCTCGTAGCGTGCCGGCCATGACTCTCATCACCCAGCTGATTGCGCGGGAAATCCTCGACTCGCGCGGGAATCCGACCCTCGAGGTGGACTGCAGGCTCGAAAACGGCGCGCTCGGCCGCGCGGCCGTTCCGTCCGGAGCTTCGACCGGCGAGCACGAGGCCGTGGAACTGCGCGATGGTGACGCCTCGCGCTACAAGGGAAAGGGCGTCCAAAAGGCGGTGCGCAACGTCCACGAGGCGATCGCGCCCCGGCTCCTCGGTCACGACGCGTTCCACCAGATCGAGGTGGACCGCATGCTGCTCGAACTGGACGGCACCCCGAACAAGGGCAAGCTCGGCGCGAACGCACTGCTGGGCGTCTCGCTGGCGGTCGCAAAGGCCTCGGCCGCCTCGCTCGGCATCCCGCTCTGGCGGCACCTCGGCGGGACGTACGCGCGCTCGCTGCCCGTGCCGATGATGAACGTTCTCAATGGCGGCAAGCACGCCGACAACAACGTGGACCTGCAGGAATTCATGATCGTCCCGCTCGGGGCGCCCTCGTTCCGCGAGGCCCTCCGCTGGGGCGTCGAGGTGTTCCACTCGCTCGCGAGCGTGCTCAAGAAGCAGGGGCTCTCGACCTCGGTCGGCGACGAAGGCGGCTTCGCGCCGAACCTCAAGTCGAACGAGGAGGCGCTTCAGGTGCTGATCCAGGCGATCCAGGCGGCCGGCTACAAGCCCGGCGACCAGGTCGCACTCGCGATCGACGCCGCGTCGAGCGAGATCTACAAGGACGGCGCTTACGTGCTCGCCGGCGAGGGCGGCAAGAAGCTCTCGAGCGATCAGATGGTCGACTGGTACGCCGACGTGTGCGGTCGCTACCCCATCGTGAGCATCGAGGACGGCCTCGCCGAAGACGACTGGAGCGGCTGGGCCGCGCTCACGAAGAAGATCGGCTCGCGCGTGCAGATCGTCGGCGACGACCTGTTCGTGACGAACGTCACGCGCCTCTCGCGCGGCATCCGGGAAGGCGTGGCGAACTCGATCCTCGTCAAGGTGAATCAGATCGGCACGCTCACCGAGACGCTCGCGGCGATCGAGATGGCGCATCGCGCGAACTACACGGCCGTGATCTCGCACCGCTCGGGCGAGACCGAGGACGTCACGATCTCGGACCTCGCCGTGGCGACGAACGCCGGCCAGATCAAGACCGGATCGCTGTGCCGGACGGATCGCGTCGCGAAGTACAACCAGCTGCTTCGCATCGAAGAGGAACTGGGAGGCGACGCGCACTACCCGGGACGTGCAGCCTTCCGCAAGCTGAGCTAGAGTGCGCGCGGGCAGGATGCCCGCACGATCGATCGGACCGGTGGCCGCCTCGCGCGGCCACCGGATCGCTTCACCCGGCCGCCGCTCACCGCGCGAGCGCGCGCGGCCCCTCGCGAAAGGCACGGATGCCATGAGCGACTTCGTACGTCGCCTCGAGCGTCATCGGGGCTCGCGTTTCGGCCCCGGTCCCGACCCGCTTCGCAGGCGGCTCCCGCTGCTCTGGCTGCTGCTCGGCGTCTGGGGCGTCTGGGTCGGGTTCGTCTCCGACCACAGCCTGTGGCGCATCTGGCGCCTCTCGCGCGAGAGCGCACAGTCGAAGCGCGCGCTGGCCGAGGCGCGCACCCAGATTTCGAAGCTCGAGGCCGAGCGCGACGATCCCGATTTGCGCCGCCTGCGCGCCGAGCGCGTGCTGCGCGAGCGCGACGGCATGGCCCGCAAGGGCGAGATCGTCTACCGCATCCAGGCGCCCGCCTCCGACACGCTCGCGCGCTGAATGCGGTCGCCGAAACGCGAACGCCCCGCCCGGGCTTCCCGGACGGGGCGTTCGCGCGTCCCGCGCGCTACGGAAGGCCTATCGCCACTCCGAGGCGCGCGCCGATTCCCGACAGGTCCACCGACGCGGGCTTGCCGTCGAACAGGTTGAGCACCGGCTCGCCGGTGTCGCGGTCGCGGAGGTCGTCGGCCTTCGCGCTGCGGTAGATCGCGCCGAGGATCACCGAGAAGCGCGATGCGAAGAACATGTGCACGCCCATCTCGCCGTAGAAGCCGGGCGCGTTGCGGCGCGCGACCGTGAGCCGCGAGCCACCGAGCGACGTCGTCGTGTCGGTGTTCGACTCGAACTGCTGGTAGAGGATCCGGCTCTGCACGTTCGCGAGCAGACCGCCGCCCACGTAGGCGCGCGCCTGGAAGTCGCCCTGGTTGTACGGCGTGAAGTAGTAGGCCGCGCCCGCGTGCACCGGGACCGCGAACGTCTCGAAGCGCAGCTGGATGTCCTGGCGGAGCGCCGGCAGGTACTCGCGCTTCGTGTTGTTGCGCATCTGGCCGACGCCGACGTTCAGCGCGACGTTCTGGCGCACGAAGTAGCGCATCTGCGCTTCGAAGTACCAGTTGTACGTGATGCGATCGAAGCCCTTGAGGCCGCGCGGCTCGAGGACGTTGTCGTTCAGCCAGTCCAGGTTCTTCGTGAAGTCGCCGCCCTCGATCTGCATCGGATTCGCCGAGATCACGAGGTTGAACTTGTGGACGTCGGCGGCGCCGAACGCCTGACCGGCGGTCCCGGCGACGAGGCCCGCGACGAGCAGGGCCAGCGCGTGTAGCCGATTGCGAATCACTCTGCCTCCACCCCCGTGACGTCCCGCGGCGCGTGCGGCCTGCGGGTGAGCCGAAGATTCCCGGTCGAAGGGGCGCAGAATAGCCAGCGCCCGGAGGTGGCGCAACCGTTCCGAGCGCGCTGGACGGCCCTCAACTCGTGGCGCGCGGTTTGACTTCCCCTCGCTCGATCGCTAAGTTGCGCGCCGTTGCTGCGGGGTGGAGCAGCCTGGTAGCTCGTCGGGCTCATAACCCGAAGGTCGCTGGTTCAAATCCAGCCCCCGCTACCAAACAGGGAGCCCCGGAGGCGCAGGCCTCCGGGGCTCGATCCTTTTTCGTCGGTGCGTGACCCGCCGGTCAGCGCGGCCCGGGCGCCGGCGCGTACGACGACGTCGGGCCGTCGGCTCGAACGGCCGATTCCACGCGACGCTCCGGTTCGCGGCGGCGCATCGCCCGCCACAGGAAGACGGCGCCGCCCGCGAGCATTCCGAGCGGCAGCAGCGACAGGAAGACCGTCGTCCAGAAGAACGCGAGCCGGTTGCGGTCTCCACCCGCGCCGCACACCGCGCACGCCTCGCACGCGGCCGGCAGCAGCACCCCGGCGGCGATCGCCACGAGCCGCCTCACCGGTACACCACCAGGTAGAGGAACGGCCACATCAGCACGACGAAGTACCAGAACAGCTGGACGGTGCCGAACACCGAACTCGTGAGCCGGCCCGCTCGCAGGCGCACCCAGCACACGACGAGCGCGAGGATCGCCGCGACCGCGTGCAGCGCGTGGGCGCCCACGATCAGGTAGAAGAACGAACCGACCTGGCTCGAGGTGAGCGTCATCCCCTGCCCGAGCAGCGCCGCCCACTCGGCGCCCTGCGCGAACACGAAGAACGCGCCGAGCACGATCGCCCCGATCAGCCATCGCTCGGCCGCGGCCACGCCCTTCGAGCGCGCCGCGCGGTGCCCGACGAACAGCAGCACGCCGCTCACGAGCAGCGCGACGGTGTTGAAGGCGGTGCGCTCGAACGGCAGCCGCGGCTGCCCCGGTGGCGGCCACATCCCCGGTAGCGCCGCGTTCTGGACGATCGCGAACGCGCTGATGAACGCCGCGAACAGCATGACCTCCGTGAACACGAAGATGGCCATGCCGAAGACGCCGTGATCGACGAAGTTCCGTCGCGGCGTGCGCGCCCGCTCAATGCCCGTGGGACGCCTCCCCTTCCGAGTGGTGCGCGCCGGGAGCGGGCGAGGCGACGTATTCCTTCTTCCAGTTCGTGCCCTCGTGCTTCATCACGTCGGGCGACAGGCCCGCGAACAGCATCACCATGAACGCGAGCGCGATCGCGAGCGCCCAGTGCACGATCGGCTTCTCGACGTCGAGGTGCATGAAGTTCTTCGCCACCATGTACGCCTTCACGAGCGCGATGCCGAACGCCGTGATCAGCATGACGACGCGGATGCCCGTCATCGGCCCCACGACGCTCACGACGAGCAGGCCGACGAGGATGGCCCAGATCTTCACGTAGTTGCGGTGGTGGCCGTGGGCGGCCCCGTGAGCGGCTCCGTGCGCGTTCGAGGACATGCGCTCTCCCCTACTTGGCGATGTACAGCAGCGGGAACAGGAAGATCCAGACGATGTCGACGAAGTGCCAGTAGATCCCGACGTTCTCGACGCGGTGCAGCTCCTGGTTCTTCGCCGCCGTCGTCGCGACCCACGCCATGATCGCCATGCCGGCGATGACGTGGAACGCGTGCAGGCCCGCGGCCGTGTAGTAGTACGACCAGAAGCCGCCGGACTGGATCGTGAAGCCCTCGCGGATCTCGTGCGTCCACTCGAACGACTTCACGATCAGGAACACGAGGCCGCCGAGGATCGTGAACGTGAGCAGCCGCGCCGCCTTCGGGCCGTTGCCCTGCTCGGCCGCCTGGTGCGCGAGCACCGCCGACAGGCTCGAGCTGAGCAGCACGAGCGTGTTGAACGCGCCGAGCCACATGTTCGTGTGCGAGGCCTGGTCGGCCCAGTCCGCGTGGCCGAGCCGGTTCATGATGTAGGAGACGAGCACGCCTCCGAAGATCACGATTTCGGAGACGAGCACCCACCACACGGCCAGCCGGCCGGTAGGGATGCCCATCGCGCTGCGGGTGACGGCGATCGTCTTCGCGCTCATCGCGGCGGTCCTCAGGCTTTCTCGTTCTGGGGCCAGAAGTCGGTCGGGCGACCCGGCACGCTGTACTCGTAGGGCCCGCGGTGACACTCGGGCAGTTCGCTCCAGTTGCCGTGCGGCGGCGGCGATTCGGCCGTCCACTCGAGCGTGTTCGCCTTCCACGGGTTCTTCTCGGCCTTGCGCCCGCGCGCGAGGCTCCACACGAGGTTGATCAGGAAGACGAACTGGAACAGCAGCATCACGACGAGCGAGACGGTCGCGACGATGCGCAGCATCTGCATCTCGGGCGTCGCCAGCTCGGGGAAGTGCGAGTAGTCGTAGATGCGGCGGTGTTCGCCCTTGAGCCCGAGCATGAACATCGGGATGAAGATGAAGTTGAACGGGATGATCGTGCCCCAGAAGTGAATCTTGCCGAGCGTCTCGTTCATCATCTTGCCGAACATCTTCGGGAACCAGAACGTGAGCCCCGCGAACACGCCGATGATCGCGATCGGGAAGAACGTGTAGTGGAAGTGCGCGACCACGAAATAGGTGTCGTGGAAGAAGATGTCCGCGCCGCTCGCGCCCAGGTAGATGCCGGTGACGCCGCCGATCAGGAACTCGGCGATGAACCCGAGCGCCCACAGCATCGGCGTCGTGAAACGGATCGAACCGCCGTAGAGCGTCGCGATGTACAGGAACAGCATCTCGGCGATCGGGATCGAGATCAGCACCGTCGTCACGGTGAACACGTTCGCCATGCGCGGATCGATGCCCGCGACGAACTGGTGGTGCGCCCACACGAAGAAGCTCAGCACGCCGGTCGCGATGACCGTGTAGACGACGGTCTTGTACGCGAACATCTTCTTGCGCGCGAACACCGTGATGATCTCGGCCACGATGCCCATCGCGGGCAGCAGCACGACGTAGACCTCGGGATGGCCGAAGAACCAGAACAGGTGCTGCCACAGCACCGGGTCGCCGCCCTTCGCCGGGTTGTAGAACGCGGTCCCGAGGTGCTGGTCGAACAGCAGCATCACGGCGCCGGCGATGAGCGGGCCGACCGAGGCCATGAACAGCAGGCTCGCGATCACGATCATCCACACGACGAGCGGCACGTCGAACGCCTTCATGCCGGGCGCGCGCGAGTTCATCGCCGTCGTGATGAAGTTGATGCCGCCGAGCAGGAACGCGACGAACTCGAGCGCGACCGCCACGATCCACAGCGTCGAACCGAGCGGCGTCAGGTTGTACTTCGCGACCGCCGAGAGCGGCGGATACGCCGTCCACGCGCCGCCGAAGCCGCCGCCCTGCACGACGAGCGAGGCGATCAGCACGAGCACGCTCAGCAGGAAGATCTGGTAGCTGAGGCGGTTGATCCGCGGGAACACCATGTCGTCGCAGCCGCACATCAACGGGATCAGGTAGTTGCCGAACGCCGCGATCAGCACGGGCATCGCGACCCAGAAGATCATGATGCTGCCGTGGTTCGTGATGAGAGCGTTGTACTCGCCCGGCGAAACGTGACCGAACCCCGGCACCGGCTGCCCCGGGAAGGCGAGCTGCATGCGGAACACGTAGGCCATGAAGCCGCCGATCAGCGCCATGGCCATGCCCGTGAAGAGGTACTGGAACGCGATGATCTTGTGGTCGGTGGACCACAGGTACTTGTGGAAGAACGACTGCGGGTGGTGAGCGCCGTGTCCCGAATCGTGGGCTTCGGCGTGCGCGTGATGGGCCATCGTGCTCCCCGTCAGTTCGAGCCGGCGCCGTCCGAGACGGCGGTGGAATCGCTCAGGAGGGCGGACGCGTCCGCGAGCGTCGCGTGCGCCTGCATCCATTCCGCGTGCTGCTCCGGAGTCTCGACGACGATCGTGCCGCCCATGATGCCGTGGCCGATGCCGCAGATCTCCGCGCACAGGATGTCGTGGGTGCCGGGCTGAGTGGCCTTGAACCAGCCGTTGATCGTGCGCCCGGGGACGATGTCCTGCTTCAGGCGCAGCACCGGCACGAAGAAGCTGTGGAGCACGTCCTTCGACTCGAGCTGGAAGTGCACGGTCTGCCCGACCTGCACGTGGAGCGTGTCGGACGTCGCGATGTCGTCGGCGGTGTCGAGCTGCCCGTCGGGCCCCGGCTGGTCGAACGTCCACACCCACTGCTGCCCGGTCACGCGAACGGTCTCGTCGGCGGGCGGCATCGTCTGCTTCACCTTCACCCACACGCGCACGGCCGCGATGATGATGACGACGTCGCAGATGAGGATCAGCGTGTGCGGGATGTTGATCCAGCGCTTGAGGTGCTTCTCCTTGCCCGTGACGTACATCGCGGGCACGCCGGGACGGGCGCGGAAGCGGAACAGCAGCCAGAAGAACATCGCCTCGGCGGCGATGAACCACACGCCGACGAGGATCGAGATCAGCAGGACGAGCCGATCAATGTCGCCGGAGTACGTCGAAAGTCCGGGAAGGTCGATCATCGCGGAGGCCTCGGGCGGTCGGGACTAGGGCAGGATGAAGATGAACACGGCGCCCGCGAACAGCACCGCGCCGAGCAGGGTCAGGATGAACGTGTAGCGGGCGATCGAATCGCCCCAGTTGTCGTCGCGCTCTTCTTCCTTGGCCATCGCGTGTCCCCCCGGCGTCACTTCTGCAGCGTGCGGATGTAGGCGATCACGTCGTGCATCGCCGTGCTGTCTTCGAGCGTCTGCGACATCGCCGCCATCTGCCCGCCCATGGCGTCGTCCGGGTGCGCGCCGCGCATGCCGTTCTTGAACTTCCCGAGCTGGCGCAGCATGTACCAGTCCGCCTGGTGGTTGAGCGGCGGCGCGCCGAGCGCCTCGTTGCCCGCGGCATCCGGCCCATGGCACGTGATGCACACGGTCGTGAAGCGCATTGCTCCCGCCTCCGCGCTCCCGTCCGCGAGCGTCGCGTGCGGCTTCACCGGCTGGAGCGTGGCGACGTATTCCGCGACCGAGGCGATGTCGCCCTCGCGGTAGAGCGAGCGCGCCATCGGGCGCATGCGCGCGCCCTCGAGGTCGCTCGGATGCGCGCCGCGCATGCCGTTCTTGAACTTCGTCAGCTGCGCCTCGACGTACCACTTCGGCAGCCCCGCGATCTCGGGGGCGCCGATGGACGCATCGCCGAGGCCGCCGGCTCCGTGGCACGGCACGCAGGTGTCGAAGATCTGCTCACCGCGCGCGAGTCCCGGGGGTGGCGCCTGGGCGCAACCGACGGCGAAGGCCGCATAGGCACCCAGCGCGAGCAGAACGAGGTTCGCCTTCCGAGACAAAGCTGCCTCCGAACGGATTGAGGTCGTGGCCGGAGTCCGTGAGCGAGAAGAGGAGCCTGCGAACCGCGGCGGGTGCCACTCGGATGTGCAGGTGAGGGACCGTCGCCGGCAGTCGAGTTGCGGTGTATACACGATGGATCGGGGCCTCACAAGACCGAATCGCCGGATTCGCGGAGGCGATTCCGCGGGCCCGGATCGGGGCTCAGCGCGCGCGCGACTCGAAGCGCAGCACCTCGATCCCGACCCACCTCGGATAGCCCGTCAGCTCGATCGGTTCACACCAGTAGAGCGAGTCCGAGACCGCCCCGGCGCGCGACTCGAACATCTGACGAACTGGCGTGTCGTTCGTTCCCGCGTGGGACAGGACGAGCCACGATCGCGCGTGCCGCGCGAGCGCGCCTGACAATCCGTCGCGTTCTTCCGCTTCGAGCGTCTCTCCTGCCCGCGGCACCGCGAGCAGGTCGAGATCGTCGCGCGTGCGGTACCAGTCCCACGCGTTCGTGAGGCAGTACCCGGCGCACACGACCACGAGATCGCCGGGCTTCGCGGCGCGCTCGACGTCGCGGACGGCCTCGCGCCACGGCTCCTTGTTGCGCTCGGGCACGAGGCGCGCGGTCCGGACGGCGCCGCCGGCGACGAGCAGCAGCGCCGCGGCGAGCGCGAGCGCGCGCGGCCGGGCGCTCGCCGCGGCGGCGCCCGCGCGCGCGAGCACGGCGAGCGCCGGAGCGAGCGGCGCGCGCGGCACGAACAGCGGCGGGCGCACGAGCGAATAGACGAACGGCACGAGCACGCCGCAGAGCGCGATCCCAGCCGGCAGGAGCATCGCGCGGCGCGACTCGGCATCGGCGCGCCGGAACGCGAGCAGCGCGAGCGCGACGAGCAGCGCGAGACCGATCACCGCGGGCAGCGACCCGCCCCAGCCCCACAGCGCCTTCGCGAGCGCCACCGGCGTCGCCGGCGGCACGCGGTACGCCGCGACGTGCGCCATCTTGGATCCGAGCGACAGCAGCCACGGCGCGCTCGCGGCGAGGATGGCCGCCTGCGCGGCGAGCGCGGCGCCGCGCCGCTTCGGCGTACCCGCGGGCGCGAAGAGCGACCACGCCGCGAGCGCGGGCCACGCGAACCACCACGCGTTGTGCGTCCACGCCGCGCCGGCGCCGCACGCCACGTACGCGGCGAGCCAGCCTGCGCCGCCCCGGCGCCGCCACACGGCGAGCGCCCACGCCGAGGCGATCGTGAACGCCGCGAGCAGCGCGTAGGGCCGCGCTTCCTGCGCGTACTGGACCTGGAACGGCGCGAGCGCCGCGAACGCCGCCGCCCAGCGTTCCGCCGCGCGCCCGGACGATTCGCGCGCGAGCCCCGCCGTCGCCGCCACTGCGGCCACGCCCGCGAGCGCGGACAACCCGCGCAGCGCCCCCTCGCCCGCTCCGAACGCCGCGCTCCAGACGTGCAGCAGGATCGTGAAGAGCGGCGGGTGCACGTCGCTCCACGCCTCGCGCAGCATCGCGTCCCACGGCAGACGGGCGATGCGCGCCGTGTACGCCTCGTCGAGCCACAGGCTCTCGCGCCCGATCGCGAACTCGCGCGCGGCCGCCGCGAGCGCGAAGAGCGCGCCGAGCGCGAGCGCGTCGCGACCCGGCTTCCGCCCCTCCGGAGCCTCCATCGCGCGCGCGCCCGCTAGAGGCGCAGGAGGTAGCGCACGACGGCGTCCGCCGTGAGCAGCACGTAGAGCGCGAACAGATAGAGGATCGAGAACAGGAACAGCCGCCGCGCGTCGGCGTGCGAGCCGCTGCGGTAGAGCGTCCACGCGCCGCGCACGAACCACGCGCCGAGCAGCACGGCCGGTATGCCGTAGATCGGTCCCACGAATCCGAGCGGCCAGAGCGCCAGCGTCACCGGCACGAGCACGAGCGTGTAGAGCAGGATCTGGCGCCGCGTCTCGGGCTCGCCGTGGGTCACGGGCAGCATCGGGATGCGGGCGCGCGCGTAGTCTTCGCGGCGGTAGAGCGCGAGCGCCCAGAAGTGCGGCGGCGTCCACAGGAACACGATGCCGGCGAGCAGCACGGCCGACAGGCCCACGCCACCGGTGACCGCGGCCCACGCGATGAGAGGCGCCGAAGCGCCGGCGCCGCCGCCGATCACGATGTTCTGCGGCGTCACGCGCTTGAGCCACACCGTGTAGATCACGGCGTAGTAGACGATCGAGGCGAGCGCGATTCCCGCGGCGAGCACGTTCGTGCACGCGAGCAGCGTCACGAGCGATGCGAACCCGAGCGCCGTGCCGAGCGCGATCGCCGCCGACGGCGGCAGCAGGCCCGCGGGCAGCGGGCGCGCGGCGGTGCGGCGCATGAGCGCGTCGATGTCGCGGTCGTAGTACATGTTGAAGCACGCCGCCGACATCGCGGCGAGCACGGTGCCGGCGAGCGTCCCGAAGAACACGCGCGCGGACGGCAGGCCGCCGGCGGCGAGCAGCAGCGCCGGCACGCCGGTCATGACGACGAGCAGCGCGATGCGCGGCTTCGTCAGCTCGACCCACGCGCGCGCCGAGCGGCGGACGGATGCGACCGGAAGCGCGGTGCTCACGCGGCCGCCACGGGTCCCGCGATCCGCGCGCCGGCCGGCGCGAGCGCGACGCGCGTCGTGAGCGTGACGAGCAGCGCGAACAGCGCCGTCGCCGTCGCGAGATGGAGCGCCGACAGCCACACCGGCACGCCGAGGAACACGTTGAGCACGCCGAGAGCGACCTGCGCGAGCACGAGTCCGAAGGCGAGCGTGCCGCCCGCGCGCACGCGCGCGTCGGCCGAAGCGCGGGCGCGGATCGCGAGCGCCGCGATCGCGAGCGTGACGGCGTACGCGCCGTAGCGATGGATCATCTGCAGGCCGACCGCGCCGTCGAGTCGCGGGAACCACTGGCCGTTGCACGTCGGCCAGTCGGGGCACGCGAGCGCCGCGTAGTTCGTGCTGACGCCGCCGCCGAGGAGCGCCTGCCCGTACACGAGCGCGGTCACGGCCGCGAACGCCGCGAGCATCCCCGCGGGGCGCGTCGCGGTGCGTGCGAGCGCGGATTCGGCGCGCGCGACGTTCGTGAGCGTGAGCAGCGTCGCGAACAGCAGCAGCGCGCAGCCCAGGTGCGCATTCACGACCGTCGGGTGCAGCAGCTTCCACACCGTGAGCGCGCCGAGCAGCGCCTGCGTGAAGTACAGCGCGAGCGCCGCGATCGCGAACGCGCCGAGCCGGGCGCGCGTGGCGGGGCGCGCGAGCACGATGCCCACGGTCGCGAACAGCAGCAGCCCGACGAGCAGCGCGACGAGGCGGTGGAACCACTCGACCAGGATGTTGAACTGGAGCGGCGGGATGAGCTGCCCGTGGCAGAGCGGCCAGTCCGGACACGCGAGCCCCGAGCCCGTGGTGCGGACCACGGAACCGAGGACGATGAGTCCGAACATCAGCGCCGAGGTCGTGGCGCCGAGTCGGAACGCGTTGCGAAAGGGCGAGGCGGGCATGGGCGGTGGGCCGGAATGGGCGGGGAACCTAGCACAGCGACCGGCGCACCGACGACCGCGCGGGCGAACGCCGCGCGAGCCGCAACGACCGCGGTAGGACGCCGCCGGCTAGCGGCGGTCGGAGGGCCGCGCGCGCGTCGCGGCCGCGGGCGGATTCAACGGCACGAGGTCGCGCACGGCGGCGGGCGGCATGAAGTCCTCGCCGATCAGGAACAGCGCGTCCGAGCCGTTCACCGTCGCAGACGTCACGGTCGAGCCGTCGTTCGTGAACGGATCGCCGGTGCCGAGGATCTTCCGGTACTCGCGGCCGAGCGGCACCGTGAGCGACTGGCCGTACGGGTTCACGAGCACCGCGCCGTTCTGGAAGTCGCGCCGGTAGATCGTCGTCGCGCCGGACTGGAAGTGCACGTCGTCGAGCCACACGTCGCCGGCCGCCTGCGCGAGGTAGAACGCGAGCCCGGCGTTGGCCGACGCGCCCGGGACGAGCGCGACCTGGTACTGGCGCCACGTCGTGTCGATCGTCACGTCGCGGAACGCGACGGAGCCGGGATTCGTCGCGGCGACGAGGCGGATCGGGCGCGGCGCCGAGGCCTTGGCCCAGAACGTCGCCGAGAACGTCCCGCCGGCGGACACCGGGATCGTGCCGGTCGAGCCGACCGTGACGAAGTACTCGGTCGGGGCCGACGTCGGAATCGTGACGCGCAGCGAGGACGTGCCGACCGCCGACGTCGTGGGGTCCTGCGACCGGGTCGCGCCGATCGCGGTGTAGAACGACCAGCCGCTCGTCACGTCGGATTCGAAGCCCGGATTCGTGACGGCGTCCGGGTTCGTTCCGACCCAGATCATCTGGTACGCGGGACCGAGCGCCTCGCCGAGCCAGCCCTTGTGGGCCATGTCGAGCGACGCGGCGCCGGTCGTGAGGTCCACGCAGTACTCGTCGTACCACCACGCGTGGTAGTTCTGCACTTCCCAGTGGCGGTCGCCCGTGTTGAACGAGGAGTAGCCCTCGCCGAGCGTCGCGCTGCCGAGCCCGAAGCGCACGCGCCGGTTGTTGTCGGCGCTGTGCGGCGTGTTCACGCCGGTCGGCACGGTCTGGAGCCAGTTCACGGCCGGCTGCCGCATGCGCTGGTCGTCGATGAGGTAGCCGCCCGGATCGCCGTACAGGTTCGAGTACCACGTTCCGCCGTTCTGGAACGGGAAGTTCTCGCGCATGTAGCCGTTGAACGACTCGTAGTTCGTGCACTGGCCGCAGTTGCCGATCAGGATCGGATTCGGGCCGATGCGGCGCCGCACGCGGTCGCCGATCGTGTCGGCCGCGGCGCCGTAGTTGAGGTCGAACTCGGCGAGCGAGGAATAGCCCGCGCGCACGTAGTCGAGCGGCTCGCCGGCCGTGCTCGTCCACGCGAAGCCCTCGCACAGGATGTCGAGGAACAGGCCGTCCCAGCTGCCCGACGCCCAGATCATGTCCACGAAGAAGTCGGCCACGGCCTCGGCCACGACGTAGCGGCCGTTCACCTTCTTGGCGATGTTCACGCGCCCCGGCGTGTAGAAGCCGCCGGACTGGTTGTAGAGGTAGCCGTCCATGTCGCGGATCATGTGGTTGAAGATCGCGGGACGGTTGTTCGCCGAGTCGGGACGGTTCGCGTCCCAGATGTCGCCGACGAGGAAGTAGCCGATCAGCTTGATGTTCGGATTGCGGCGCCGCAGCTCGGTCGCGATCCCGGGCTTGTACGGCACGATCGGCGTGATGTCGATGATCACCATGTCGAAGCGCGCGAGCTCGCCGAGCGTGGTGTCGTTCACCGTCGTGTCAGGGTGGACGAACGGATAGCCCGTCTCGTCCATCTGGCCGTAGATGCCGATGCGCGGGTAACCCGCGGCATGGGCGTCGGCACGAAGGGCGAGCGAGAACGCGGCGAGTGCCGCGAGGCCGATGAGGACGCGTGTGCGCATGAGAATCTCCGCCGGGTTATCGGCCTTCGCGGGGAGGCCCTTGAGATCCCATGCTCGCCCAGCGCCCGCAAGCGAAATCTCGCGGCCCCTCCGGAAGCCGCGCGAATCGCGGCCGTAGCCGCCCGCGGATCGCGGGTGTTAGGCTCCGCCGCCATGTTCGAGCCCGCATCGAGCGCCGCCGACCTCGCTTACTGTCGCGATGCGTTGCCGAAGGTGTCCCGCACCTTCGCCATCAACATCCGCCTGCTGTCGGGATCGTTCCGCGACGTCGTCCGGCTCGCTTATCTGATGTGCCGCACGTCCGACGCGCTCGAGGACTCGTGGGAAGGCGCGCCCGACGAGGTGCGCGCGCGCTTCGACCACCTGATCGCCTCGATCGGCGGCGACGAAGCCGCGATGCGCGCGCTCGTGGACGGCGCGCGCGCGCTGCCGGCCCGGGGCGAGGATCTCGAGCTCGTGCGCAACTACGACCGTGTGTGGCGCGTCTACCGCGCGCTGGAGCCGGGCGACCGCGCGATCGTCGGTGAGTGCGTGACGACGATGGCGCGCGGCATGAGCCGGTACTCGGCGCGCGCCGCCGAGCGCGGTCCCGCCGTCGCCTACCTCGACGACGAAGGCGAGCTGCGCGACTACTGCTGGATCGTCGCGGGCTGCGTCGGCGTCATGCTGACGAAGCTCTTCACGGCGCGCGCCGGCGCGCGCACGCTGCGCGAGGAGGTGCGCCGGATCGAGCTCGCGCCGGTCGTCGGCGAGGCGCTGCAGCTCACGAACATCCTGCTCGACTGGCCGCTCGACGTGCGCCGCGGTCGCTGCTACGTGCCCGGCGACTGGCTCGCCGCCGCCTCGCTCACGCCCGCCGACCTCGTCGGCCGCGAGCGCCCCGAGATCCGGCCGATCGAGTCACGGCTCGAATCGCTCGCCCGCCGCGCGCTCGCGCGCGTGCCCGAATACCTCGAGCTCGTGCCACGACGCGCGCCGCGCTACCGGCTGTTCGTGCTGCTGCCCGCGCTGTGGGCGCTGCGTTCGGTCGAGAAGGCCGCACGCGATCCCGAGTTCCCGTGGGGCGCGAGGCGCCCGAAGCTCACGCGCGGCGCGCTGCTCGTCGCCGGCCTCAGCGCGCTCGTCTCGCGCGCGCCGGTCGACGACCTGCGCACGTGCGAAGCGGCCGAAGCGCGGGCATGACGCTCACGGCCCGGTGGCGCCGCTCGCCGCCGGCGGGACGCGCATCGCGGGCTCGACGAACAGGTCGTACTGCGCGTGCAGGATGCGGTGCGCATCGGGCAGTGCGAGCAACTGCCCGCCCGACGTGCCGGTGCGGCGCGTGAAGCCCGGGCCCGCGGGCCCGCGGAAGATCGAACTGTCCCAATCCGCCGCCACGTTCACCCACAGCGCGCGCCGCTCGAGCTTCGGTCCCCACACCTCGAAGTGGACGTGCGGCGGCCCCTCGTACTTCCCCGGCACGACCGTGCGGATGCGGTACTCGCCCTTCGCGTTCGTGCGCAGCACCGCCGCGTACTTCGGTCCGCGCCACGGTTCGCCCGGCGTCGCGTAGAGACCCTGCTCGTCCGCGTGATACGCGTACACGTTCACGCGCGCGAGCGGCTTCCCGCCCGCGCCGAGCACGCGGCCTCTCACGACGAGGTACGGCGTCGTCGCAGTGTCGGGGCAGAGGCTCACGTCCCAGCCCGCGGGCTTCCGGTCCTTCACGGGCACGAAGCCCGGCGGCGGACCCGCGGCCAGCGACGCGGATGCGGCCGCGACGAGCGCCGCCGCGAAGACGATTCGGTTCACGAGCGCCTCCTGCCTCGAGCGCGGATCGCTTCCGCGCGACTCGAGCTTCGATGCATCCGCGGCCCGCGGCGTTGCCCGCGACCTCACTCGAGCGTCTCGGTCATGGGCGCACGCGCCGCGCTCGCCGCCTCTTCCGCGCGCAGGAACCGCAGCCGCCGCGCGACCCACCACGCGCCGCCGAGCAGCAGCACCGCGCACACGCTGGTCGCGGCCGGCGCGCCGAAACGCTGCGCGATCGAGCCGGCGAGCAACGCGCCGAACGGCGCCGTGCCGACGAACATGAACGTGTAGAAGCTCATCACGCGGCCGCGGAAGCGGTCCGCGGTCGTCATCTGCACGAGCGTGTTCGTGCTCGCCGTATAGAGGATGAGGCCGAGGCCCGAGAAGAAGCCCATCGCGAACGTGAGCGGGAGCCAGCGCGACCAGGCGAACAGCGCTTGTCCGAGCCCCGCGAACAGCAGGCCGGTGAGCAGATTCCGTCGCAGATCCCAGCGGTCGTGGTGGCGCGTCATCCAGATCGCCGAGCACAGCGAGCCGATGCCGAACGACGACATGAGCAGCCCGTAAGTGCGCGAATCGGAATGGAAGATCGTGCGCGCGTACACCGGCAGCAGCGTGCTGTACTGGTAGCCGATCCCGCCGCACACGGCGATCAGCACGAGCAGGTGGAGCAGCGGCCGGGAGCCGAGGGCGTAGCGCGCGCCTTCGCGCAGCGACCCGAGCGTGGCCGGCGTGCGCTCGCTCCGCCGCGGCAGGCGGATCGCGACGAGGCCAGCGATCACCGCGACGTACGAGAGCGCGTTCAGCCAGAAGCAGCCGGACTCGCCGAGCCACACGAGCACCGCGCCCGCGACCGCAGGCCCCACGACGCGCGCCGCATTGAACGCCGCCGAGCTGAGCGCGATCGCGTTCGACAGGTCCTCGCGCGAGTCGAGCAGTTCGCTCAGCACCGACTGGCGCGCCGGCAGGTCGAATGCGTTGATCGTGCCGAAGCCGAGCGCGAGCACGAGCAGCATCCACGGCTGCACGATGTGCAGCGTCGCGAGCACGGCGAGTGTCGCGGCCTGAATCAGCGCGAGCGATTGCGTGAGGATCAGGAGCTTCCGCCGGTCCACGCGGTCCACGACGACGCCGGCCCACAGCGAGAACACGGTGACGGGCAGGAACTGCGAGAAGCCGAGCAGCCCGAGCATCATCGGCGAGTCGGTGAGCCGGTGCATGAGCCAGCCCTGCGCGACGCTCTGCATCCAGGTGCCCACGAGCGACACGAGCTGGCCGAGCCAGAAGAGCCGGTAGTTGCGGTGGCGGAGCGCGCGGAATCGGTCGGCGAGCGCGGCGCGCAGTGTGGCGGAGTTCATCGGCTTCGCACGCTAGCACGCGTCCGCCCGATGCCGCAGCCGGGCCGGACCGTCGGGGATTCCGACAGTTCTGAGGCGCGCGCTTCGAATCCGCGCGCGGTGCCGTCGAGCCCCGGCGCGCGCAGTCCGAGCGGGCGCAGCCGTTTCGCCGTCTCGCGGCGCGCGCGGCCCGCCTCTTGCGCTGGCCGTTCTCCAAATGAGTCCCCCCCTCTCCTGTCCGCTCGGAAGGACCCGACGAGGAGTCGTCGCGGTCGTCGTCGCTCTCGGGATTCTGTTGCCGGCCGCAGCCTCCAGGGCCGGCCTTCCCGGGGGCGTCACGCCCGAGGAGTGGCTCGCGCGCTCGCCGAAGAGCATCGACGACGTGCTCGCGCTGATCCGCGAGTCGCGGGCGAAGCGCGGCGCGCCTTCGCGCGCGTCGGCCGCCTCCGAGCGCGGCGTCGAGGCCACGGCGACGTCGTCCGACGGACAGTGGCGCGAATGGTCGCCGCCTTCGCGCTCGTTCCACTCGCTCGTCTACGACTCGCGCCGGGGCCGCATGCTCGCGGTCGGCGGCGCCTACACGCCGCTTCGAAGCGTTTGGCAGCTCTCGCTCGACGGAGTCGAGCGCTGGACGCCGCTCGCCGTCGCGGGCGAACTGCCGCCGACGACGCTCAACGTGTTCGCGGCCTACGACTCGGTCCACGACCGCGTCGTCGCGGTCGCGAACGTCGCGGACACTCCCTTCCCCGCCGCGCATCTGGAAGTGTGGGCCCTCGACCTTTCGGGCTTCCCCGTGTGGCTGCCCCTGACGACGTCGGGCGCCCCGGGGCGGACCGACTACGCGAGCGGCGTGGTCGCGCTCGATGCCCTGCACGAACGGCTGTTCCTCGCACGCGGGCATCGCTTCACGGGCAGCGGCGAGTTGTGGAGCCTCGATCTGGGTTCGACGCTCGCGTGGACGCAGCTCCCGAACGCCGCGGCGCCGTTCTACGAGCCCCCCACGTCGCTCGCCTACGACGACACGCGGGGCCGGCTCGTGGTCGCGTCCGATCTGTCGCTCTGGGGCTACGACCCCGATGCGGGCGGTCCTTGGACGCTGATCGCGGAGTTGTATCCCTCGGTGTGGGCGTCCGCGACCCGCGTCCTCTTCGATCGCGGACGCGACGCGTACGTCGTGCTCGGCAAGGAAGGTCTGCCCGTAATCTCGGTGCCGGCGTCCGGCGGCCCGATCGCCACGCTGACGCCCGCCGAGCCCTCGCCGATGCTGCTCGAGGATCACTTCGCGGCGGCGCTCGATCCGCTCAACGACCGGATCGTCGCTCACGGCGGATGGCAGGACGTCGGGCCCGCGATGTCCGGGACCTACGCGCTGGGGCTCGGCGGCACGGGCGCGTGGACTTCGATCGCGCAGAAGGCGGCCGGCGCCCGCATGGGCGGCGAGGCGGTGATCGATGCCGCGCGCGACCGAGTCCTCTTGCTGGGCGGAACGTTCTTCTACTCCGGACCCGCGGACACGATTCTCGCGCGGCCGCTCGGTGACCCGAACGCATCGCCCTACACGATCGTCACGGCGCCGGGGCCGCATCCGACGCTCGGCACCTACGGGTTCTCCGCGATCGAGGATCCGGCCAACGATCGCGCACTCGTCCTGATCGGTTGGTCCGATGGACAGGTTTCCGACGAACTCTGGTCGCTCACGCTTGGCGATCCTTGCGCTTGGACCCGTCTCACGCCCTCGGGAAGCGGACCGGGGCCTCGGGGCTATCCAGGACTCCTGCTCGACGCACCTCGAAATCGCCTGATCCTGATGGGCGGCTTCGCCTCGGGGGGCCCGGCGGCCGGTGCGTGGGAGCTGTCGTTGTCGCCCGCACTCGCCTGGCGCCAACTCGTGCTCGTCGGCGACAGCGACGGCAGCGACGTCTTCGACCTGTTTCCTGGCGACGACGCCGACCACGCGGTGGCGTGGTGCTCGTACACGCCCGACCCTGCGCTGCGGCTCACGATCGGCGCGGACACGTTGCGGATCGAGCGCTACACAACGATCGGGGCCCCGCCCTTGACCCACAAGACCCAGCCGCTCGTCTACGACCGCTCGCGCCATCGCCTCGTCGTCCTCGAGGAGCGGTACGACGCCGCGCTGCAGACGAACGCGTTCTGGAGTGTCACCTTCGGCGCCGCCGCGATCTGGGAGAAGGTCGCCATTCCCGGCGAGTCACCCTACGCCCGATACCTCTTCCCCTTCGTCCACGACGCGGCGCGTGACCGGCTCGTCCTGTGCGGCGGCTACGACGATACGAGCCGCTACTTCGACGACTGGTGGTCGCTCGAGTGGTTCCTCCCCACCCCGACGCTCGTCTCGCTCGTGGACGCGCATTGCGACGCGACCGTTGCGCACGTCGAGTGGCGGCTCGACGGCAGCGACGCGGCGAGCGTCACGGTCGAGCGACGCATCGACGCGGGCGCGTGGCACGCGCTCGCCACGCTCCATCCCGACGGCGACCATCGCGTGCGCCTCGACGACCTGGGCCTCGCCCCCGGCGCGCGCGTCGGCTACCGCCTCGCGCTCGACGGTGCGACGTTCGGCGAGACGTGGCTCGACGTGCCGCTCGACCCCGCGTTCGCGCTGCGCGGCGCGGTTCGGAATCCCGCGGTCGGCGAACTCGAAGTGGCGTTCTCGCTCGCGCGCGGCGCGACGGCGAACCTCGAACTGCTCGACCTCATGGGACGCCGGCTCGAGTCCCGGCGCGTCACCTCGGACGCAGGCGGCGAACAGCGCGTGACCCTCGCCTCGCGCGGCGCGCTCGCCCCCGGCGTGTACGTCGTGCGGCTCGCGGACGGCGCGCGCGCGCTCGTACGCCGCGCGGTCCTGATCCGCTGACGCCCGGCGGGCCAGCGCCCGCGCCGAACGCCGATTGCCCCGCGCCGGTCGCGCGCCGCGCGCGCTCGCGATAGCGCGCACGCTAGAGTGCCGCGAATGAACGTCCGTCTCGCCGCGCCGGCCCTGCTCGCGCTCGTGCTCGCCGCACCCGCACGCGCCCACGTCATCCCGACCGACACCAGCACGACGCTCGCCGAACTGCGCTCGGAGGCGCGTGCGCTCCAGCCGCTCCTCCAGACGAAGCTCGCACGCGCCTTCGTCGATGGGACTTCGCTGCTGCACAGCGTCCCCCCGCGCACCGTCCACTCGGACTCGGCGCGGACGCGCTACTGGACCGAGGCCGAGTTCGCGACGCTCCCAGAGACAACCCGGACGCGCGCGCTCACGCGCACACTCGGTGAGTCCTTCTACTTCACGACCCGCTACGGTTCGCCGCTCGCGTACGCGCGCCCGCTGGAGCTGCTCGCGCGCGCCGGCCTCAAGGACGTGGACGCGAAGCGCATCGCCGACTTCGGCTACGGCACGATCGGACACCTGAAGCTGCTCGCGCAGCTCGGCGCCGACGTGCACGGCATCGAGGTGGACCCGCTGCTGCGCGCGCTCTACGACGGTGAGGCCGGCGCGGTCGAGGGCTTCGGCAAGCTCGCCGGGCGCGTCGTGCTCCACGACGGCCAGTGGCCCGCGAACGCGCCGCTCGTGGAAGAGGTCGGCGGCGAATACGACCTGTTCCTGTCCAAGAACACGCTCAAGCACGGCTACCTCCACCCCGCCGAGAAGGTGAATCCGCGCATGCTCGTGCATCTCGGCGTGGACGACGAGGCGTACGTGCGCACGCTCGCGCGCACGGTGAAGCGCGGCGGCTGGGTGATGATCTACAACCTCTGCCCCGCTCCCGCGCCGCCCGGCAAGCCGTACATCCCGTGGGCCGACGGGCGCTGTCCGTTCGATCGCGCGCTCTGGGAGCGCGCGGGGTTCGAGGTCGTCGCGTTCGACCGCGACGACTCGCCCGCCGCACGCGCGATGGGCCACGCGCTCGGCTGGGATCAGGGCGACCGCCCGATGGACCTCGCGAAGGACCTGTTCGCGACCTACTCGCTGTTCCGGAAGAAGCGCTAGGCGGGAAGCGCCCGCCCCCACGCCTCGATCCGCTCCGCGAGCCACTCCGCGCCCGACAGCGGGTGGAGGTGCCCCGCACCGGGCGAGGTCGCGCGCGTCGCGCGCGGCAGCAGGCTCGCGATCTCGTCCGAACCGCGGCAGGCGAGCGGCGTGTCGCGTTCGCCGTCCACGACGAGCGCAGGCAGGTCGAGCGCCGGCAGCCACGCGCGCGCATCGTGCGCGAGCGCGAGCCTGAGCTGCGGCGCGACGCGCGACGGGCTCGCCTCGCGGATGCCGCGCACGACGATCGCGAGCGCCGCGTCGTCGCACGCGGGGTCGAACACCCAGCGCGACGAGCGCGCGAGCCGGCGCGCGAGCGCGAACGCCGCGCGCTCCGGCAGCGCGCGCAGCGCGAGCAGCACGGCGGGCTGCTCGAGATAGCGCCGCGCGCGGCCGGGGCCGCCCGCCGCGACGCGCGCGAACGTGGACGACAGCACGAGGCCGCGCACGCGTTCGGGGTGCGCGTGCGCCCAGCGCTGCGCGAGCGCGCCGCCGAGCGAGTGGCCGAACAGCACGAAGCGTCCGGGCGCGAGCGCGTCCGCGATGCGCGCGAGGTCGCGTTCGAGCGCCGCCCACGACGGCGCGCCGCCGAAGTCGGTGCGCGCGTCGAACGTGATCACGCGGAACGTACGCGCGAGCCGCGGCGCGAGCGCGACGTACGCCTCCTTCCAGCCCGGAACGGGCGGCGCGAGCACGAGCGGCGGACCGTCGCCGATTTCCACGACCTCGGTCGCGCCGTCGCCGAGGTCGAACGCGCGCGGACACCACGCGTCGGACCACGCCGCGGGCACGTGCGCGCGCCACGCGGACGCGAGCGGCGCGGCGACGCGGCGCGGCGGATTCGCATGCGGATCGTTCACGAGGACGCATGATAGTCTCGCCGCGGGCTCGCATCCGCGAAGGAGAACGCATGAGCAAACCCTCCAGGTTCTACGAAGCGCTGGCCGCCCAGCACCCGAAAATCGTGAACGCGTACGAGGCGCTCGGCGACGCGACGCGCGAAGCCGGCCCGCTCGACCGCAAGACGACCGAACTCGTGAAGATGGCGTTCGCGGGCGGCGCGAAGATCGAGAGCGGCGTGCGCGCGCACGTGCGCCGCGCCCTCGAGTGCGGCGCGAGCGCCGAAGAGATCCGCCACGTGCCGATGCTCGCCATGACGACGCTCGGGTTCCCCTCCGCGATGTCGCTGCGCGGCATCATCGAGGCCGAACTCGAGAAGCGGCTGGGTTCTGTCTGAGAAGCCCGAGCGCAAGGCGCGAGCGAGCGACGAGCGAGGCGCATCGGCAAGATGCTCCGCAGCGAGGAGCGAGCGAGCAACGCGGCGATCGGGCTTCTCAGACAGAACCTCGGAGCCCCGAAGGCGTGGGCGACCGGCGGTTCCCCGACGGATTCCTGTGGGGCGCCGCGACGTCCGCGCACCAGGTCGAGGGCGGCAATCGCGCGAACGACTGGTGGCGCTTCGAGCAGCGGCCCGGCGCGATCCGCGGCGGCGTCGCGAGCGGCGACGCCTGCCGGCACTACGAGCGCTTCGACGAGGACTTCGCGCTCGCCGCGGCCGACGGCCACAACGCGCACCGGCTCTCGATCGAGTGGAGCCGCATCGAGCCCGAGCGCGGCCGCGTGGACGCGACCGCACTCGCGCACTACCACGCCGTGTTCGCGTCGCTGAAGCGCCACGGCCTGACGCCGATCGTGACGCTCCACCACTTCACGAATCCGCTCTGGGTCGCCGACCACGGCGGCTGGGAGAGCCGCGACACGATCGCGGCGTTCGTCGCCTTCGCGCGCCTGTGCGCGCTCGAGTTCGGCGGCGAGGTGGACTGGTGGTGCACGGTGAACGAGCCCGAGGTGTTCGCGTTCCGCGGCTGGTCCGAGGGCGTCTGGCCGCCGGGCGTGAAGGACGACTCGCGCGCGCTCACCGTGATCGCGAACCAGCTCGAGGCGCACGCGCTCGCCTATCGCGCGATCCACGAGGCCGACCGCGTGGACGCCGACGGCGACGGGACGCCCGCGCGCGTCGGATTCGCGAAGCACCACGTCCAGCTCGAGGCCTCGCGTCCGTGGCATCCGCTCGACCGGATCGTGGCCCACTTCGAGCGCAAGGTCTTCAACGAGGCGGTCGAGCGCGCGACGGTGGACGGCGTGATCGACCTGTCGATCCCGGGCGCGACGGCGGTGAAGCGCACGGTGCCCGAGCTGCGCGGCGCGCTCGACTGGTTCGGGCTCAACTACTACACGCGCTGGATGGTGCGCGCGTTCGCGCCCACGCCGCACGTCGCGCGCGCGGGCGCGCCGGTGAACGACCTCGGCTGGGAGATCTACCCGGAGGGTTTCGAGCGCGCGCTCGCCGCCGCGTCGCGCGCCGGCCGCCCCGTGCTCGTCACCGAGAACGGCGTCGCCGACGCGCACGACGCGATCCGCCCGCGCGCGCTCGTCGGGTTCGTCGCGGCGATGCACCGCGCGATCGCGAGCGGCGTTCGCGTGCTCGGCTACCTGCACTGGTCGCTGCTCGACAACTTCGAATGGGCCGACGGCTGGCACGGCCGCTTCGGCCTCTACGGCGTGGACCCGGCGCGCCCGCAGGCGTCGCGCGAGCGGCGCCACAGCGCCGACGTGTTCGCGCGCATCGCGCGCGCGAACGCGCTGCCCGAGGCGCTGCTCGATCCGAAGGGAGAACTCCGATGAAGACCGCCGCTCCGCTCGCGCTCGTCGCCCTGCTCCTCCCCGCGCCCGCGTTCGCGACCGGCGAGGCGCTGCTCGAAATCGCGATGCCGATGTACCAGAACGACGAGGGCGCGTATCACGTCCGCCGCCACACCGTGCGCTGCATGCTCGGCAGCGCGGTACCCGGCATCGAGGTCGAGTTCTCGAGCCATCCGGCCTACGTCGCGAGCGAGGGCGAGACGGCGCGCGAGAAGACCGGACAGCGCAACGTGGCGTGGGAATCCGGCATCAACGTGACGATCGTGCGCGTGCCGATGGAGCGCTGGAAGCGGCTGCCGCGCGCGACGCGCGCCGACTCGCTCGCGGGCCGCGCGCTCTACGTGGACACGCTCGCGGTCGAAGTGGACGTCGTGAACCCCGCGGCGAAGGTGCGCGAGGACACGACCGCGATCCGCGCGCAGTGGGCGGCGCGGGCGGCCGAGGCGCGCGGGCGCGGGGACTCCGAGGAAGCGGGACGTCTCGCGCGGCTGGGCGACGACTCGGTGGCGCTCCGGCTTCGCGACTACCGCGCGCAGCTCGAATGCCTGCGCGACGCCGTGCTCGACAACGCCGCGCGGAGCGTACCGGCCGTGCGGCGCGTGCGGCTGCGCTTCCGCGGCGACGGCTCGCTCGCGCCGCTCGGCGGCGTGCTCGCCCCCGCGGCGGCCGATCCCGCGCGCGCGTACCGCTGAGGCGCCGGTTGCCGGTGCGCGCGGCCATCCTCTAGATTGCGGCCCGGCTCGCGATCCGAAGGAGGCGTCCCGATGTGCCCGTACTGCAAGGACCACGGCGGCAAGCCGTGCCGAGTGAAGGAACTGCCGAGCGGCAAGCTCGCGTGCGAGTGCGGCCGGCACTCGTGGCCGAACTCCGGCGCGTTCCTCGAAACCTGCCGCCGCGCGAGCCTCACGGTCGTCCGGCAGGTCCACGACTGGACCCAGTCGCACTGAATCGGCGGACGCCCGCGCTCATCTGAAGCGCCCACGCGTCCGTCGCCGCGCGCGCACTCCGACACGCCCGCGCCCCGCGATTGAGCCGCGCCCCGCGCGGCGCTAGGCTCCGGGCGCCCTTCCGGCCGAACGGAGTTCTCCATGTCCCGATCCACCGACGATCCGCTCCACAACCTCCAGCGCGAGGTCGAGCGGCTGTTCCACGGCCTCGTCTACCAGCGGCTGCCCGCGACGCACTTCGGTGAGTCCACATGGGCGCCGGCGGTGGACCTGGTCGTCGCCCGCGACGGCGCGCGCGTCATCGTCGAACTCGCCGGCGTGCCGCGCGACCGCGTGAGCGTGAAGCTCTCGGGCCGCGCGCTCGAGATCCGCGGTCACCGCGCAGCACCCCGCGAGCACCAGGGCGCGCACTACCACCTCGCCGAGATCTTCTTCGGCAGCTTCCAGCGCGTCGTCGAACTGCCCTGGACCGCCGACGAGAACTCGATCCGCGCGCACTATCGCGACGGCATGCTCGAGATCCACCTGAAGCCCGTCGCCTCCGAGTCCGCCACGAACATCCCCGTGAAAGACCAACGCCGATGAAGCGAAACCGCAAGACCGCGCGCCGCAAGTCCGCCGCCGCGCCCAAGTCCACGAAGCGCGGCAAATCGCCGCGGCGCGCGAAGTCCGCGCTCGAGATCGCGACCGCGCGCGCGCGCCGCGCTCCGGCCGGGCGGCGCCTGATCGCGATCGCGCGGCCCGGCGCCGGCAAGCGCGTTCCGTCCACCGCGGGCCTCGTGCCTGCGCCATCGGACACCGGCACCGGGACGCGCGAGCTGCCCGTGCTCGCCGTGCGCCACACGCTGCTCTACCCGCTCGCGATCCTGCCGCTCAACATCGGGCGCGAGCGCAGCATCCAGCTGCTGAACGACGTCATGGCCGGCGACCGCACGCTCGTCGTCGTCGCGCAGAAGGACAGCCAGGTCGAGGATCCGTCGCCCGCCGACCTGCACGGCGTCGGCACGCTCGGGGTGATCCTGCGCATGGTGCGCGTCGCGGACGATCGCCTGTCCATCCTCGTTCAGGGCCAGTCGCGCGTGTCGCTCGACCGCTTCACGCAGACGACGCCGTACCTGCGCGCGTCCGTCACCCCGCTCGCCGACGTCGTCGAGCCCGGGCTCGAGATCGAGGCGCTCGCGAAGACCGTGTCGCAGCAGTTCGAGCGCGTCGTCGCGCTGTCGCCGAACGTGCCCGACGAGGCGGTGACGGCCGCCAAGTCGCAGGAAGGTCCGGCGCGACTCGCGGACTTCATCGCCTCGCTGCTCGAGCTGCCGCTCGAGGACAAGCAGAGCCTGCTCGAGACGCTCGACGTGAGCGCCCGGCTGCGCGCGCTCACCGCGCTGCTCGAGCGCGACCTGCAGGTGCTCGAAGTCGGCCAGCAGATCCAGGAGTCGGTGCGCGAGAACATCGACAAGAACCAGCGCGAGTTCGTCCTCCGCCAGCAGATGGAGGCGATCCGCAAGGAGCTCGGCGACGGCGACGACAACCAGCGCGAGCTCGACGAACTGAAAGAGCGCCTCGACAAGGCCGGCATGCCCGAGGAGGTGCGCAAGGAGGCCGACCGCGAGTTCGGGCGGCTCCAGCGCATGCCGCCGCAGGCGGCCGAGTACACGGTGTCGCGCACCTACCTCGAGTGGCTGTGCGACATGCCGTGGGCGATCTCGACCGAGGACAACCTCGACCTGAAGCACGCCCGCGCCGTGCTCGACGAGGACCACTACGGCCTCGACAAGATCAAGGAGCGCATCCTCGAGTTCCTCGTCGTGCGCACGTTCAAGCGCGACGCCCGCACGCCGATCCTGTGCTTCGCGGGCCCGCCGGGCACGGGCAAGACGTCGCTCGGCCGCTCGATCGCGCGCGCGCTCGGCCGCAAGTTCGTCCGCCAGTCGCTCGGCGGCGTGCGCGACGAAGCCGAGATCCGCGGCCACCGCCGCACGTACATCGGCGCGCTACCCGGCCAGGTCATCCGGGGCCTGCGGCGCTCGGGCTCGCGCAATCCCGTCTTCATGCTCGACGAGATCGACAAGCTCGGCTCCGACTTCCGCGGCGACCCCTCGAGCGCGCTGCTCGAGGTGCTCGACCCCGAGCAGAACGGAACGTTCCAGGACCATTACCTCGACGTGCCGTTCGACCTGTCGCAGATCCTGTTCATCACGACCGCGAACTACCTCGATCCCGTGCCGCCGGCGCTGCGCGACCGCATGGAGGTGATCGAGCTGTCGGGCTACACCGACCTCGAGAAGCTCGAGATCGCGAAGCGTCACCTCGTGCCGAAGGCGGTGCGCGAGAACGGCCTCGAATCGCTGCAGCTCGCGTTCGAGGACGCAGCGCTCACGAAGCTCGCGCGCGAGTACACGCGCGAAGCGGGGCTGCGGAACCTCGAGCGCGAGATCGCGAACGTGCTGCGCAAGACGGCGAAGCTCGTCGCCGAGGGCAAGGACACCGCGCGCACGATCACGGCCGCACAGGTGCGCGAGCTGCTCGGGCCCGAGCGCTTCGAGGACGAGAAGGCGACGCGGCTCGACCGGCCGGGCGCGGTGCTCGGCCTCGCGTGGACGCCGTCGGGCGGCGAGGTGCTGACGGTCGAGGCCTCGCTCATGCCGGGCGCCAAGCAGCTCACGCTCACGGGCCAGCTCGGCGACGTCATGAAGGAGAGCGCGCAGACGGCGCTGTCCTACGTGCGCTCGAACGCCACGGCGCTCGGACTCGCCCCGGACTTCTTCGAGCGCTCCGACGTGCACGTGCACCTGCCCGCGGGCGCGATCCCGAAGGACGGGCCGTCCGCCGGCGTCGCGCTGTGCACGGCGCTCGTGTCGCTCGTCGCCGGCCGGCGCGCGCGCGCGGGCATCGCGATGACGGGCGAGATCACGCTGCTCGGCAACGTGCTCAAGGTCGGCGGCATCAAGGAGAAGGTGCTCGGCGCCTATCGCGCCGGCGTCCGCACGGTGATCCTGCCGCGCGAAAACGAAGGCGACCTCGAGGAAGTGCCGCTCGACGTGCGCACGCACATGATCTTCGCGCCCGTGAACCGGATCGATCAGGTGC
>JBGAOA010000087.1:0-13216 GCA_044222065.1 Candidatus Eiseniibacteriota bacterium | reverse complement strand
GCTGTCGCGCGCGGGCGGCGTTCCGCCGAACTGGAAGCGGAACTGGCGCGGCCCCGCGACGTCGCGCAGCCACTTCGCCGCGCGGAACGGACCCTCGTAGCCCTCGAGGCGCTGGAACTCGCCGCCCGCGGGATCCACGACGACGAGCGTCGGGAACGTGCCGATCGCGTAGTTCTCCGCGAGCTTCGAGACGACGCCCGAGTCGCCGCCGTCCTCGCGCGGGCGGACCGTGACGCGCACGGCGACGTAACGCTCGCCGACGAAGTGCGCGACTTCGGGGTCGGCGAACACCTCGCGTTCCTGCCGCTCGCACGGCGCGCTCCCGTCGGCGCGGAACTCGTACAGCACGAGCCGGCCGTGCGCGCGCGCGAGCGCGAGTTCGTTCCCCGGCGGCTGCCACGCGATCGCGGCACCCGCCGCGGCGTGCGGCCCGGGGCGCTCCTCGACGAAACCGGTCGCGACGCGGGCGACGAGCAGCGCCGCCGCGACGACGAGCAGCCAGCGCGGCGTCTCGCGCGTGGGCCCCGACTCACGCATTGGCATAGGACAGCTCCCGGCGGTTCATGACGACGACGGCGACCGCGAGCGAGAGCGCGATCGTCGAGAGGATCGAGGCGAGGTGGAACCACGAGGGCGAGGCGCCCCCGAACGCGATCGCCCACGAGAACTGCGGCGAGAAGACGCCGTTCAGCTCGCGGCCCGTGCGCTCGAGCAGCGCCTGGCGCGTGAAGCCGCCGACCGCCATGAGGACCATCGAGCCGACCTGTCCGCACAGCAGCGCGACGAGGTCGCCGATGCCGGGCAGCAGGCTCGAGAGCATCGTCATCACGCTCACGACCGTCACCGCCACGACCGACTGTTCGAGCGCGTGGCGCGCCACGACTCCGAGCGGCGCGGGATAGCCGGTCGCCTGCAGGATCAGCGCGCCGGCGGCGACCTGCATCACGGTGAGCGTGACGGCGCCGAGCGCGACCGCGCCCCAGCGGCTGAACACGTATTCGGTGCGCGTGACGGGCCGCACGAACAGCAGCTGCAGCACGCCCGCCGAGACGTCCGAGCCGAGCAGTCCGGCGCCGAGCACCATCGCGAAGCCCGCGCCGGCGTTCAAGAGTTCGATGCCGGCGCTGCGCGCCATGAGCGTGAACAGGAGCGGGAAGCCGAAGAGCGCGATGAGCACGAGCACGCGCGCGGGTTGGAGCAGGCGCTGCCGGAGCGTGTAGAGCACGAGCGTCGCGTTCACGCGGCGGGTCCTCCCGAGGCGAACGGTCCCGCGTAGCCCGCGGGCGGCGCGGGAGGCGGCGCGGCGGCGGCCGGTGCGGGCGGTGGCGCCTGCGGGGCGCCGTCCGCGAACAGGCGCTCGAGCCGACCGCCCTCGGGGCTCGCCTCGACGACGCGCACGCCCGAGGCGAGCAGCGCCTGCAGCAGGTCCGACGCGCCGGCGTCGTCCGGCACCTCGAAGCGCGCGACCGGCGCGCGCGCTTCGAGCAGGCGCGCGCGCGCCGCGCGCCCCGCGGCCTCGAGCGCGCCCGCCGGCGCTTCGATTCCGCCGGCCCAGCGCACGACGAGCACGCGCGCACTCGATTCGCCGGCGCGCGGCGTCTCGACCGACTGCACGAGTCCGCGCTGCACGAACGCCACGCGGTCGCACACGCGCTCGACCTCGTCGAGCTGGTGCGAGTTCACGATCAGCGTGACGCCGTCGCGCTTGAGCTCGCCGAGGATGCGCCGGAAGAGCAGCACGCCGGCCGGGTCCACGCCCGAGATCGGCTCGTCGAGGAACAGGTAGCGCGGCCGCCCGAGCAGCGCCTGCGCGAGCCCGAGGCGTTGCAGCATGCCGCGCGAATAGCGGCGGATCTGCTGGCGGCCGGCCTCCGGCGCGAGCCCCACGCGTTCGAGCGCGTCGCGCGCCTCGGACGCGCGGCCCCCGGCGGGAAGCCCCGCGAGCGCGTGGTGGTAGGCGAGGAAGTCGTCGCCCGTCATCCAGCGGTCCAGGACGAGGCGCTCGGGCAGGTAGCCGGTCGCGCGCCGCACGGCGAGGTCGTCGGGGGCGTGGCCGTCGATCTCGATGCGTCCCGAGTCGGGTCGCAACAGGCCGAGCAGGCAGCCCATCAGCGTCGTCTTGCCCGCGCCGTTCGGGCCGATGATGCCGAACGCTTCGCCCGGCTCGATCGCGAGCGAGACGCCGGCGAGCGCGCGCACCGCGCCGCCGCGATAGGTCTTCTGGAGCTGCTCGATGCGGATGCCCGTGGCCACCGCGTCTCCTCGTGAGTACCGACGCCGCGTCGGCGATCGCGCGGCGAGTGGCTGGGACGCGCATCCGCCGGATGGCCGGACTCTACGCGATCCGCGGGCGGGAGGTTGCCGCGAGGGCGCTATTCGTTGCGCGGCGTCCGCGCGGCCGCCGCCGGACGCGCCGCGTCGGGCGCGCGATCGTCGCGGACCACCGAGCGCCGCACGTCGAGGATCGGCGTGCCGCCCGGGTAGGGCATCGTCGTCGCCTGGATGATGGACGACATGCGCGACGTCACCTGCTGGATGCGCCGCGCCGCGTCGAGCACGATCTCGACCTTGTGGCGCGCCGGGTCGTCGAGGCCCGGGTGGCGGAGCAGCAGCTGCGCGTTGCCCGCGATGCTCGCGAGCGGGTTGTTGACCTCGTGGTTCAGCGCCCCGACGGTCTCGGTGATGCTGCGCAGCCGCTCGGACTCGATCAGCTTCTGCTGCGTCGCGGCCAGTTCCTCGTAAGCACGCCGCGATTCCGCGTAGAGCCGCGCGTTGTAGATCGCCGCCGCCGCTTGCGCCGCGATCAGCGTGAGCAGCTCGAGGTCGTGCGCGCCGTAGGACGTGTCGGCGTCGAAGTCCTGGATCGCGATGACGCCGAACGGCTGGCCGCTCGCGAGCATCGGCGTGCCGAGCCACGCGCGGCTCGGACGGCCGACGGGCTTCACGCCGAGCTTCTCGGACTCCTCGAACACGTCGCCGTGCAGCATGAGCGGCCGCCCGGTCTGGAGCAGGTACTCGGTGAGGCCGGTGCCGAACGGACGCGAGGGCTGGACCTTCAGCAGGTCTTCCTCGATGAACAGCGGGAAGTGCACGATGTTCGTCTCGCGATCCCAGATCGCGATGTAGAACGACCGCGCGACCAGCACGCGCTCGGCCTGGTCGAAGACGCGCCGGCACAACTCGTCCACGTCGAGCGTCTCGCTGAGCGCGCGGCCGATGTCGTTCAGCACCTGCAGTTCGCGGTTGCGCTCGAACAGCTGGCGGCGCGACGCGAGTTCGTCCGTCGTGTCGGTGAGCAGCACGCCGAGCACGCCGCGCTCCGGATCGCGCCGGATGCACACGCGCATCATGCGCAGCGTCGCGCCGGATCCGGGCAGCGGCAGGTGCGACATCGAGTGGCCGTCGCGCACGGCGGTCGCGAGGACCTCGAGCGCGGCGCTTCCGAACAGGCGCATCAGATCGGGCGTCGAGCCGCGCGAACTCGCGAGCGCGAGGAACGCGTCGTTGCACGCGATCGTGCCGCCGCTCGATTCGACGAGCGCGTAGGGATCCTGGATCGGCAGGCTGATCCGGTCGGGCGAATGGCGATGGGCGTGGGCCAACTCCCCGTCGTTATCGGCCGATTCCCCACGTTGCTTCATCGGCGTTCCACCCGCGCCGGGCGCGGGCCGCAGCCGCAAACGAAGAGCCCCGGAGCACGCGGCTCCGGGGCTCGAGCGTGGATCCGGTCTACTTGAGCGCCGCTTCCTTCATCGCCTTCGCGATGCGGAACTTGAGGACGCGCTTGGCCGGGATCTTGATCGCTTCGCCCGTCTGCGGGTTGCGGCCCATGCGGGCCTTGCGATTCACGACGACGAGCTTGCCGACGCCGGGGAACACGAAGCCCTTCTTGGCTTCCTTCGCCGCGAGCACCGCGAGCTCCTCGAGGATCTGCGTGCCCTGACGCTTCGTGAGTTCGAACTTATCCGCGATGTGTCCCGCGATCTGCGACTTCGTCATCATCTTGCTCTTGGCCATCTTTCCTTCCTTTCCCTGAAAGGGTCGAACGGCAAAAAACGGACGGGCACGGAGTCGAGTGCCCTGGCCGCCGGTGGGTATAGCAGTCGCGCCCGCATTTTCAAAGGGAATTCCGGGTGCGAGGTCGTTTCCGACCTCTATTGACGCGGCTCCGATCGGTGCATAATCCGGGCCGCATGGCGAGCGGTCGGAATCGACGTCGCGTGCGGATCGCCCGCGCGGCGTGCGGTCGGGAGCGATGCCGCGGGGCGGCTCAGCGCGAACGCACGATCCGACGCGTCGCGGACGCGCCGCCCGCGGTCGCGCGGACGAAGTACGCGCCGCTCGGCGCGAGAGCGCCTCGCGCGTCGCGGCCGTCCCACGCGAACGCGTGTTCGCCGCTCCGGAGCGCGCCGTCGTGGAGCGAGCGCACGAGCCGTCCCGAGACGTCGTAGATCGCCATCCGGACCGCGCCGGCCGCGGCCAGAGTGAGCGTCCAGTGCACGACGCCCGAGGCCGGGTTCGGGGACGGCGCGCCGAGCGCGAGCCGCGGTGCGGCGGGCGCGGGCTCGACCGCGACCGGCATCGCCGTCAGGTCGAGCTTCCACTGCGAGCGGCCGTAGGTCGCCGCGATCAGCGTGCGGCTCGCGTTCTGGAGATGCAGATCCCAGATCGTCTGCACTGGCATGCCGAGCCCGAGCGGATACCACGAGGCGCCGAGCGTGCGCGTCACCCACACGCCGACGTCCGTTGCGAGGTACAGCGTGCTCGGCGCGACCGGGTCCACGACGAGGTCGTTCGCCGGGATGTCGGGCAGGTTGCCGGCGACCGAGGACCAGCTCGTCCCGCGATCGGCGCTGCGATAGACGTGGGCGAGCGACTCGTCCTGCCCGAAGCCCGAGAGCGTCGCGTAGACGACCTGCGAGTTCGCCGGATCGGCGGTCACCCGCGTCACCCAGCGGATCGGCAGGCCCGCCGTGATGTCCTCCCAGGTCGAGCCGCGGTTCTGCGAGCGCCACACGCGCCCGTCGTCGGTCGCCGCGTAGTAGAGGCTCGTGTCGGGCGCCGAGACGTCGAGGCAGGTGATCGTGCTGAAGACGAGCGAGCTCGGGATCGCCCGCGTCAGGTCGCCCGAGATCGCCGAGTACGTGACGCCGTTGTTCGTGCTCCGGTACACGCGGTGGCTCGCCGTGAGCACGACGTTGTGGTTCTTCGGGTTCATCGCGATGGGCGCGACCCAGCCCCAGCGGTCGGTCGTGACGGTGCCGGTCGGCAGCGTGAAGCTGCCGCCATTGTCGATCGAGCGCGCGGGCCCCGAGCCGTAGCAGCCGTACTGGTACTCGGCGAACACGGTGTTCGGATTGACCGGGTCCACGAGCACGACCATGCCGTCGCCGCCGATGTTCATCGCGCTCCAGTTCGGCGGGCCGACCGTGGACTTGAGGCAGCCGTTGTCCTGCGTGCCGCCGTACACCTTGAGCGGGTCCGTCGGGTGCGCCGAGTTCGCGTAGAACTGGCTGATCGGGAGGTCCACCGACTTGGTCCACGCGCCGCCGCCCGAGTTGGACCAGAAGAACCCGCCGTCGCTGCCCGCGTAGACGCGGGTCGGGTTCGTCGGATCGATCCACATCGCGTGGAAGTCCACGTGCGCCGAGCCCGTGACGTTCGTGAACGTCGCGCCGCCGTCGGCCGACACGAGGCAGCTCACGCCCATGCAGAAGATCTTCCCGGGCGAGACGGGGTCCACGGCGATCGCGCCGAAGTACCAGCCGAACCCGCCGAACGCGTTCGCGAACGTGCCGCCGACGAGGTCGCGGCGCGTCCACGTCTCGCCGGCATCGAGGCTGCGGTAGAGCCCGAGGCCGACGTAGCCGAGCGCGGCGCCGCTCACGATCTGGGCGTAGATCGTCGAGGGCTGCGACGGCGCGAGCGCGAGCCCGATGCGGCCGACGTCGTCCGAGGGCAGCGGCAGCCCGTTCTGGAGCCGCGTCCACGTCGTGCCGTGGTCGGCGCTCCGCCAGATGCCGCAGCCCGGGCCGTACGCACGGCGGTAGGTGTAGTGGCGCACGCGCTCCCAGCTCGCGATGTACACCGTCTCGGGGTGCGCGGGGTTCACGACCACGTCGCAGACGCCGACGCTGTCGTTCAGGAAGAACGTCTTCGTCCACGACACGCCGCCGTCCTCGCTGCGGTAGAGGCCGCGGTCGGGACCGGTCGAGAACTGCGTGCCCATCGCGGCGACGTACAGGCGCAGCGGATTCGCCGGGTCGATCGCGACCTTGCCGATGCGGCGCGTCTCGGCGAGTCCGAGGTACTCCCAGTTGCCGCCGCCGTTGCGCGTCCGCCACAGGCCCGCGCCGTCGTAGGACTGCACGGCCGAGTTCGCCTCGCCCGTGCCCGCGTACACGAGGTTCGTGTCCGCGGGATCGATCGCGAGCGCGCCGATCGAGTAGACGCCGGTCTTGTCGAACACCGGCGTCCAGTTCACGCCCGAGTTCGTGGACTTGAACACGCCGCCGTTCGCGGAGCCCAGGTACACCGTGCGGCCGCCGTTGAGCGCGGCGAGCGCCGTTACGCGGCCGCCGATGTTGTACGGCCCCGCCTGCGTCCACACGAGCCCGGCGTTCGTTTCGTTCGCCGGCGCCTTCGTCGAGAGCGCGCGCTCGGTCGCGAGGCGCACCTTCTCGTTCGGCACCGCGATGCCCGGGTATTCGCGCTGCATCGCGAAGTAGTCGGTCGGGAACGGTCCGGGCGCCTCGCGGAAGCGCGGCGCGGAACGGAGGCGGGGCAGCGCGAGCGCGGCGATCGCGACGACGGCGACGAGTCCGAGAGCGAGGGCGAGGCGTGCGGAGCGAGAGGTCATCGGGGGGCCGGTCGGGCCGCGGCCCATCCGCGACGCCGAAGGCCTGAAGATGCTACCGGCCGGCCGCGAGCGCGGGCAACGTGGATTCGAACGAGCGCGACAGCTCGGCGAAGCGCGCGATCGCGGCCGAGCGCTCCTCGCCCTCGAGCACGTAGGGCTGGAACGGCACGTCGGGCCAGCGCGTGTAACGCACCGGCACGACGTCGGCGGACACCGACGCGCGGTCCACGGTGAGGCGCGCGATCAGCGTGAGCGGATCGGGCGGGTCCTTGATGCCGCCGTACACGAAGTTCCCGAGCGAATAGAAGATCGGGGCGCCCTTGTACACCTCGACGCCCTGCAGCCGGTGCGGGTGCGCGCCGAGCACCGCGCGCGCGCCGCGGTCCACGGCGAGGTGCGCGAGCTCGACCTGGTAGTCGCGCACGTCGTAGCTGCCTTCCTTGCCCCAGTGGAAGTACGGGATCACCGCGTCCACGCGCCGCGCGAGCGACGAGACGTCGTCCGCGAGCATGCGCCGCATCGGCCCGAGGCTCGTGTAGGAGCCGGCGACGCCGGCGCGGTTCGCGAGCGCGTACAGCTCGCGCGGCTCGAGCATGTCCTCGTCGTTCTGGAAGTAGTAGCCGAGGAAGCCGATCCGCAGCCCGTTCCGCACGACGACGAGCGGTTCGCGGGCTTCGGCGAGGTCGTCACCCGCGCCGAAGTGGCCGATGCCGGCGTCGTCGAGCGTGAGCCGCGTGTCCTCGAGCCCGTCGGGGCCCCAGTCCATCGTGTGGTTGTTCGCCATCGTCACGACGTCCACCGACCCGCGCTTCAGGATCTCGACGAGTTCGCGGCGCGCGCGAAAATTGAAGTTCTTCGGCAGCTTCACGCCGCGCTCGGTGAAGGGGCACTCGAGGTTCACGAGCGCGACATCGGCGGCCTCCAGCACCGGACGCACGCCCGCGAAGTACAGCCCGTACAACTCGTCGCGCGTGCGCCCCGCGGCGAGCTGCTCGTCGAAGTGCGCTTCGAGGTTGTAGCCGAGCACCGTGTCGCCGCCGGCCGCGATCGTGACGGCGGCGGGCGGCGCGGCCTCCGCGGTCGAATCGGGCAGCGTGACGCGCAGCGTGTCGAACGACTCGGCCGGTGCGGGAACCGAAACGCCGGACTGCGCGAACGCGCGGCGGCCGAGCACGGCGGCGCCAAGGGCGGCGAGCGAGCGGATGAGGAACACGCGTCGTTTCACGCGCGCGATTGAACCACAGCGCGCGGCGTTCGTGTAGAGTGCGCCGCACGTTCGAGCGCGCGCCGCCGCGGCGCCGTCGGGCGCCCGCCGCGTCGCGACCGGAGGCCCGTGTGATCGTTCTCAAGTTCGGCGGCACGTCGGTCGGCATTCCCGCGAACTTCCGCGTCGCGCTCGAACTCGTGCGCGAGCGGCTCGACCGCGGCCCGGTCGTCGTCGTGAGCGCGCTCTCGGGCGTGACGAACCTGCTCGTCGAGTACGCCCGCGCGCCCGAGCGGCGCGACGCGCTCGCGGCCGCCTTCGCCGATCGTCACGCGACGTTCGCGCTCGAGGCCGGCGTGCCGCCGAACGCCTGGGCCGCGGCCTCCGCCGCCTGGCTCCGGGACGAACGTGCGTGGCGCGCGTCGGGCCGGCCGCTCGCGGGCGCCGAACGCGACCTCGCGCTGTCGCACGGCGAGCGACTCTCGGCCGCCCTGTTCGCGGGCGGCCTGCGCGGACTCGGCGTCGAGGCCGAAGCCGTGCTCGCGGGCGACGCGGGGCTCGTCACCGACGAACACTTCGGCGGCGCGCATCCGCTCGACGACGCGCTGCCGCGGCTCGCCGCGTCGCTCGCCGCGCCGGGGCCCGTGCGCGTCGTCACCGGGTTCCTCGGCCGCACCGAGGACGGGCGCATCACGACGCTCGGACGCGGCGGCTCGGACTTCAGCGCCGCGATCGTCGGCGCGGCCGTGCGCGCCGAAGAGATCCAGATCTGGACCGACACGAGCGGACTCCTGTCGGCCGATCCGCGCATCGTGCCCGAGGCGCGCGTCGTGCCGGGGCTGTCGTTCACCGAAGCGAGCGAACTCGCGTACTTCGGCGCGAAGGTGCTGCACCCGAAGACGCTGCTGCCGGCGATGGAGCACGGCATCCCGGTGCGCGTGCTCAACACCGCGCGTCCCGGCGATCCCGGCTCGCGCATCACGCCGCACGCGGACGGCGCCGCGGACGGCTGGTGCGTCAAGTCCATCGCGTCGAAGAAGGGCGTCACCGCGGTGACGATCGCCTCGACGCGCATGCTGCTCGCGCACGGCTTCCTCGCGCGCGTGTTCGAGGTGTTCGGCCGCCACCGGATCGTCGTGGACCTCGTCACGACCTCCGAGGTCTCGATCTCGGTCACGGTGGACGACGCGGCACGGCTCGGCGCCGCGCTCGCCGAACTCGAGGCGATCGGCCACGTCGAGGTGCGCGGCGGACTCGCGGTCGTCGCGGTCGTGGGGGAGGGCGCGCCGCGCCGCGTCGGGCTCGCGGGACACCTCTTCACGCTCCTCGGCGGCGTCGGCATCGGCGTCGAGATGATTTCGCAGGGCGCCTCGCGCGTGAACCTGTCGTTCGTCGTTGCCGAAGCCGACGCCGACCGCGCGGTGCGGCTGCTGCACCGGGGGCTCGGACTGGACGCCGAGCTTCCGGCGCACGCGGCTACTTCACGATGATCGTCTTCCGCGCGGACTCGAAGCCGCTCGCCTCGTAGCGCACGCGCGCGAAGTACACGCCGCGCGGCACCGCACGGCCCGAGTCGTCGGCGCCGTCCCAGGCGAGCACGTGCTCGCCGGCCCGGAAGAGCTGGCGGTCGGCGATCGTGCGCACGCGCCGGCCGCTCACGTCGTAGACGGTCACGGTCGCGCGGTCCGGGGCCGCGAGCGACAGCGCGACGCCGAGCTCGCCCCGGAGGAGCGGCGAGTTCCGGAGCGAGAGGCCGTTCACGAACGCCGGCGAGGCGGACTCGGGGACGTCGCCCCAGCAAGGGGGCCACAGGTAGCAATACAGCATGCCTGTAACCGTACAGATCGAGTTGAAGACGTTCGAGAACGCGGTGATGAAGTGCCGCGGGCGACCGATCGAGCCATCGCAGAACCGGCTGCGCAGGCTCTCGATGTCGAAGCCGTCCACGATGGACTCCCAGTAGTTCGGGGCGACGGCAGGGTGATACACCGACGCGACGTACGGCGTAGCCGCGTGGTCGAAGTTGGTGTATTCGGCGCCCATCGCGCCACCGGCTTCGACGTTCAGCACGTCGTCCGTGAACGTGCAGCCGTTCCGGACGCCGTAGATGTCGTCGTTCGACGTGATCGGCGAGTAGACGATCAGGTCCGTGCACGCATTCGTGTTGCCCGAGGCGAGCAGGTACGAGTTCGAGGCCAGCGAGACGGAGAAGTTGTTGAGCCACGGATCACCGTCCGTCGCTTCGATCGCGCCATCGCCGATGAGCCAGAGGCCACGGTGCGCCGTGCTCGTGGCGCCGAGCAGCCACTGCTCGATGACGCCCTGATCGTCCGACGACTTGTCGTTGAACGGTCCGAAGAGGGCAGAACTCAGGTCGCCCGTCGTGATCATCACGATCTCGTAGTAGGCCTCGAGCATTTCGATCGTCGGGGCGTTGCGCGCGTCCTTGCGATAGGCGCGCGCAGCAGGCGACGTCTCGCGGTGCGCGGTGCGCGAACCGATCGAGCCCGAACCGCTGTTGAGCGACTCGGCGGCCTTGACCCCGTACAGGTCCCAGGTCGTGCCCGGCTGCTCGTTCTTGTTCACGAACGCGGCCGGGTCGTTGACGCTCTGGCCGCCCGCGGCGTGCCAGCCGTTGTGCGCGCCCCACTTCGTCGCGGCCGTCGCGCCGATCGAGTCCGCGATCGAGACCCACACGCGTTCGTTGCCGCGGCGATCGTTCCAGTCCACGTACAGCATGCACGGCAGATTCGCGCCGCCGTACGACGGCTTCTTCCACAGGTCGGGAAGGACCGAGAACTGCTGCCAGCGGTGCCCGTCGGTAGACCCCTCGCCGGGCTGCGGCCACACGACGCTCGTGTCGGGGAGCAGCGTCACGCGAGGCGCGTCGGCCCGGCGGCTCGAGGCGTAAGGCGCCTGGCGCACGCCGCGGGCCGCATTCCCCAGTGCCGCGGAATTCCCGGGCGCTGGCGCGGCGAGCACCGCCGCCGCGACGCACGCGAACAGCGCAGCGATTGGAAGTCGAACGAGCGCGCGCGCGGGGGGCGCGGGTACGCTCGGGGCGAGCGACGCAGCGGGTCGCCGGACCATGAACGTTGCCTCCGGGGCGGCGGGCCCCGATGCGGCCGGGTGGGCTCGTGTTGAGCGGCGTTCGCTGACTCGAGTCGCGGGATCGTCTCCGCACCGAGGTCGCGGGCGCGGGCGAGCGAGGGGCTCGCGCGGGCGGGCTTCGGCGGCCCGACGCGCGGAAGTGTCGCGCCGGCGGCCCGGCGGAGCAAGCGGCGAAAAACGCCGCGGGGCTCGCCCCTACCGCTTCCGCATCGCGACCGGGATCACGAGCTTCAAGCCGCTGAGCGTCTCCGAGAACGCGATCACCTTCACGTCCACGAGGCCGTTCGCGAGCGCCGCGCGGCGCACGTGGTCTTCCTTGAGTTCGGCCCGGCCCTTCGTCCAGATCGCCCAGATCATCCCGTCGGGCGCGATGCGTTCGCGCAGCGCCACGAGCCGGTCGAGGTCGTGCAGCGCCTTCACGCCGAGCAGCACGACGTCGGCGCGCGCGGGAGCGCGGCCTTCGATCACGTTGCTCGTGCGCTCCGCGAGTTCGGCGCGGATCGCCGGGTCGTCCACGCCGAGGAGCGCCAGGCGGTGCCCGGGCTTCACGCCGAGCTTGTCCACGCGGCTGCGCTGCGAATAGCCCACGGCCGGCGGCTTCGAGGCCGCCGGGCGCTGCGGACGCTTCGCCGGGCCGGGCTTCGCCGCGCGCTTCTTCGCCGCCACGTCAGCCGACCTCGGCGGGTTCGGGTTCGCGCGCGATCGTGCGAGCGCTCGCCTCGCCGCCGTCGAGCGCCGCGCGCAGCGGACGCGCGAGCGCGGCGTTCGCGACCTTGCCGAGCGTCACGCGCTCGGCGCCGAGGAACGCGGCGAGCGAGCGCGCCGCGTCGGCGAACGCCGCGAGGCCGCGCTCGCGCGCGATGCGTCCCCACGAGGCCGCGGGCGGCTCGGCGCCGCGGACGAACCAGTCCTCGAAGTGCACGCGCTTGAGTTCCAGGCGCGCCTCTTCGCGGTGGTTCTTCGCGTCCACGCGGCCGATCAGCTGGCCGTCCACGAACACGGGCAGCGCGTAGTAGCCGTGCTTGCGTTTCGGCGCCGGCACGTACACCTCGACGCGGTAGTCGTAGCCGAGCAGCTTCGCCGCGCGCTCGCGATGCCAGAGCAGCGAGTCGAACGGCGCGAGGAACGCCGAGCCGCGGCTCGGCGCGCGCCGGCGTCCGGCGGCGGCGAGCGCGTCGAGGTCGGCGGCGAGCGCGAACCACGGCCCCTGGAGGCCCGCGATCTCGACTTCGACGACGGCGCCGTCCGCGATCAGGCTCTTCAGCGCCGCGCGGCGGATCGCGACCGGCACGCGCGGGTAGTTCAGGTAGGCGCTCAGGTCGCGGATCGTCGCCGCGCCCATCGCGCGCAGCGAGCGCGCGACGTGCCAGCGCGGGAACTCCTCGCGCGCGAGCGGCTCGAGTTCGAGCGCCGCGGGCAGCACGCGCTCGATCAGGTCGAAGCGCTTGTGGAAGTGCTCGCGCGAGTGCACGGCGATGCGGCCGGCCATCCACAGGTAGTCGAGCGCGTGAGCGGCGGGCTTCCAGTTCCACCATCCCGCGGCGCGCTTCCGCTGCGGCTCCTCGAAGTGCCTCGTGCCGATCGGTCCGTGCTCGCGCACCGCGGCCTCGACCGCCGCGATCGTCTTCGCGTGCTTCTTCAGGAACACGCCCCACGCCTTCGAGCGCACGCCGTAGCCGAGCTGGTTGCGGCGCCACGCGGGAAAGTCGGTGATCGCGATCTGACACGCGACGTGCGACCAGTACTCGAACAGCACGTGGTCGCGGTACACGAGCCGGTCGAGCGTGCGGCGGTCGTAGGGGCCGAAGCGCGTCCACAAGGTCAGGTAGTGCGCGCGGTCCACGACGTTGATCGAGTCGAGCTGGATGCCGCCCGTGGATTCGGCGAACGCGAGCAGGTTCGCGCGCGTCAGCCTGCGTCCGCGCGGGCGGTCGAGATGCTGGCGCTCGAGGAACAGCGCCGCGGCGTCGCGGACGCGGAAGCGCGGCGCGCTCACGCGCGGCCCCGCGGCGCGTGAGCGCGTCCGAGCAGCTCGACGAGGT
>JBGAOA010000086.1:0-14196 GCA_044222065.1 Candidatus Eiseniibacteriota bacterium | reverse complement strand
GCGAGCGAGCCCGCCGTTCAGGGCGAGCTGTTCCAGACGCTCGCGAGCGCCTACCTGTCGCTCGGCGATTTCGACCGCGCCGACTCGCTGCTCGAACGCGCGCTCGCCGTGCGGCGCGAGCGCCTCGGGGAGCGCCACCCGGACGTCGCGCGCTCGTTCCTCGCGCTCGCCGAGCTGCGCGCCTACCAGTCGCGCCCCGAGGAGGCCGACAGCCTCGCGCGCCTCGGGCTCGAGCGCTCGCGCGCGACGAAGGATCCCGCGGCGATCGCGCGGGCGACGACGACGCTCGGCAAGGTCGTCCAGAACAACGGCGACTACGAAGAGGCGATCCGCGTGCTCACGGCGGCGGTGCGCCTCGACTCGCTCGCGGGGCTGCCCGCCTCCGAGATCGGACTCACGCTGACCGACCTCGCGAACAGCCACTTCTACGCGGGCCACTACGACGTCGCGGACTCGCTCAACCGCCAGCTGCTCGCTCTCGACCGCGCGACCTTCGGCGAGCGCCACCCTCGCGTGGCCGCCGACCTCATCAACCTCGGGGCGACGCAGCAGGAGCGCGGCGAAGCGGCCGCGGCCGAGTCGTACTTCCGGCGCGCGTACGAGATCTACCGCGGCTGGTACGGCGAGGCGCACTTCGAAACCGCGTCCGCGCTCAACATGGTCGGCCGCATGCTCGTCGTGCAGCGGCGGCTCGACGAGGCGGTGGACCCGCTCACGCGCGCACTCGCCGCGCGCGAACGCATCTACGGTCCCGTGCACGCGAGCGTGGCCTCCACGCTGAACGAACTCGGGCTGCTCGCGCTCTACCGCAAGCGCTACGACGAGTCGAACGCGTACTACCGGCGCATGCTCGACATCTACCGCCGCATCTACGGCGGCAAGCACTACCTGATCGGCCTCGCGACCTCGAACATGGGCAGCGTGTCGTTCGACCGCGGCGATCTCGCGACGGCCGAGAGGCAGTTCCGCGAGGCGATCGCGACGTACCAGGCGACGCTGCCGGCGGACCACTTCTACGCGGGCGGCGCGCGGCTCAAGCTCGGGCGCACGCTGCTGCGCGAGCGCCGCTACGCCGAGGCCGAGCGCGAGACGCGCGCGGGCTACGAGATCGTCGCGCGGCAGGACGCGGCGTCGTGGGTCGCGAACGCGCGTCGCGACCTCGTGGCGGAGTACGAGGCGCTCGGCCGCACCGCCGACGCGGCGCGCGTGCGCGCCGAGCTCGAGCAGGCCGCGCGCGACAGCGCGGCGGCGGCGAACGCGAAGTAGCGCCGCGAGCGGGGCCGCGAAAGAGGACCGCCGTCCAGTGACGCGCGCCGAGACGGCGACGGCCGGGAGCGATCGAGGCTCCGGCCGTCGCGTTCGGAGCGCGGCGCTACCGGCGCCGGCCCGTCGTGGGCGGCGGCGGTTCGTGGTCGCTGCGCCGCACCGGATTCGCCTTCAGCAGCCGCATCGCTTCCTCGACCGCGCGCTCGAGCTGTGCGTCGTGGCCGGCGATCACGTCCTTCGGCCAGTTCTCGACGTCCACGTCCGGCGCGACGCCCTGGGCCTACAAACCGCCCACTTCAGGTCGGCGGTGGGCTCCACCCGCCGCGCGGCGCGATCATCGCGCCGCCGTCGAGGAAGCGCGGCGTGTCGGCCGTGTGCACGAGCCCGCCCCACGTGCGCTTGCCGACGATCGGGCCGACCTTGCGCCAGCGGAAGAGGTACGGCAGGTAGTCGCCGCCCGAGCCCGACATTTCGTTCACGATCATCACCTTCGGACCCCAGATGCCGGCCGCCGGGCTCGTGAACGGCCGGCGCGTGCCGGCGACGTTGTTGAAGTAGCCGTCGAACTCGCGGGCGAGCACGTCGACGATGTAGTCGGCCGCGGAGCCGCCGCCGTTGTAGCGCTCGTCCACGATCACGCCGTCGCGATCCTGCTGCGCGAAGTAGTAGCGGTTGAAGCTCTGGTAGCCGCCCTGGCCGGTGTTCGGCACGTACACGTACGCGAGCTTGCCGCCCGACAGCTCGTCCACGCGGCGGCGGTTCGACTCGACCCACGCGCGCGTGCGCAGCGCCTGCTCGCTCTCGACCGGAACGACCGTCACCTTGCGCGCGCCCGTGCGGGTCGGACGGTCGTTGACCTCGATCACGGTCTGCTTGCCCGCGGTGCCGTTCAGCAGCCGGTACAGGTTGTCCGGCGCCGCCAGTTCCTCGCCGTTGATCGCGACCACGAAGTCACCGACGCGCACGTCGAGTCCCGGCGCGGCGAGCGGCGCCTTGAGCTCGGGATTCCAGCTCTCGTTGTCGTAGATGCGCGTGATGCGATAGCGCCCCGACTCGATCGCGAAGTCGGCGCCGAGCAGCCCCGCGGGATCGTCCGGCACGTCGGGCATCGCGCCGCCGTACACGTACGAGTGGCCGATCGAAGTCTCGGCGCCCATCTGGTCGAGCAGGTAGTTCAGGTCCTCGCGGTGGTTCACGTCGCCGAGAAACGCGCCGTACATCGTGCGCATCTTCGGCCAGTCGGTGCCGTGCAGGTTCGGCACGTAGAAGTAGTCGCGCTGGTTCCGCCAGCCCTCGGCGAAGATCTGCGCGAACTCGGCGCGCGGATCGAGCCACATGCGGAACTCGGGCTTGAGTTCGCCGTCGTCGGGCTTCGGCGCGGCCTTGTCGGCGTCCACGATGAAGAAGCGCGGCGCCTTCGCGGGCGGCGCGCCGCGCGGACCGGGCACGACCGCCGTTCGGTACAGCAGCTTCTTGCCGTCGGCGCTCACCGCGAAGTCGCCGACGCCCTTCACGAACGTCTCCGACTTGCGCTCGCCGAGCTTGAAGCGATGGAGCGTGGACGCGCCGCCGCCGAACGGGCTCGCGCCGGCGGCCGCCTCGAGCAGGAACACGGTGCCCGCGGCGCCCGCGCGGATCGGTCCGTAGGCGCCGGGCGTCACCATCGGCACCGCGACGATGCGGCCCTGGAGTCCGTCGAAGTCGATCGTCACGGCCGCCGGTCCCGCGGGCTTCGCCTCGCCCTTCGCCTCGGCCTTCGCGCCGGGCTTCGCGCCGCGCTCCTCGGTGGCGGGCTTGTCGGCGGACTTCACGCCCTCGTCCTCGTCGCTCTCGGGCGCGAGCGGATTCGCGCCGTCCTTCTTCAGCACCGCGACGTACAGCCCGTACGTGGGGTTGTGGTCGTAGCTGCTCATGTCGAGCCACTGCGAGCGCAGCCCGAGGTCGGTCGAGGCGAGGAACCAGAGGTGCTTGCCGTCCGCATCCCACACCGGGTACGCGGCGTCCGCGAGCCCGTCCGTGATCGCGCGCGACTCGCCGGTCTCGACGTTCGCGACGTAGATCGCGCGGAACAGCGACGGCAGCCGCGCGGCGAACGCGACCCAGCGCGAGTCCGGGCTCCACGTCGGCAGCAGCGAGCGGAACGGCACCATCCACGGCTCGTTGCCGACGACCTTCGCCTTCCCCGAGGCGACGTCGAGCACCCACACGTTCATGTCGGTGTCGTGGTAGACGAGCTTCTTCGAGTCCGGCGACCAGCTCGGCGTGTAGTACTGGCCCTTGCCGCGCAGCGGAATCGAGCGCGGCGGCGTGATGCCGTCGGGAGACTCGATCACGAGTTCGTACTCGCCCGTGCGGTCGCTGAAGTACGACACCCACTTGCCGTCGGGCGACCACGCGGGCGCCTTCTCGAACGAGCCGCTCGCGCGCGTGAGATTGCGCGTGTCGCCCTTCTCGGCCGGCGCCGCGAAGATCTCGCCGCGCGCTTCGATCAACGCCCGCTTGCCCGTCGGCGAGAGCGCCAGGTTCGCGACGAAGCGTCCGGCGTCCTCCCAGTGGGGGAGCATCCACGGGAAGTCGCCGTTCGCGACGATGTCCACGGGGTGCGAGGCGCCGGTCGCGGGATCGAGCACGTGCACGCGTCCCGCCTGCTCGAACACGAGCGCGTTCGCGCCCGAGTCGAGCGTCTTCACGTCGAAGTCCGTGAACTTCGTCACCTGGGCGAGCGCCTTCGACGTCGGGTCGTAGACCCACACGTTCGCGACGCCGTCGCGGTCCGAGAGGAAGTACACCTTGCCGCCGGCCCACGCGGGCATCATGTCCTTCGAGTCGGTCCACGGCGGCGTCACCGTCTCGTTCGTCTTCAGGTCGGTGATCCAGATCGGGCGGTTCTGTCCGCCGCGGTAGTTGCGGCGCTCTTCGTCCCACGAGTCGTTCATGCGGTAGGCGATCGCGTGACCGTCGGGCGCGATGCGGCCCTGGTAGCCGCGCGGGATCGCGAGCGGCGACTCGGGGCCGCCCGTCGCGGGCACGGTGTGGAAGCGCCACGACGCCGTCGGCGCCCACGCTCCGCGCCTCGAGGCGAACAGCACGGCCGAGCCGTCCGGCGTCCAGCCCTGCGCGAGGTCGTCGCTCGGGTGCCACGTCAGGCGGCGCGGCGTTCCGCCGTCGGCCGCGACGACGTACACGTCGAGGTTGCCCGCGTACTCGCCCGTGAACGCGATCCACCGGCCGTCGGGGGAGAAGTGCGGATCGGAGGCGCGGCCCTGGAAGGTCGAGAGCTGCCGTGCGGCGCCGCCCGCGCGCGGCACGATCCAGATGTTCTGCGCGTAGGCGAAGGCGATGTGGGTCGCGCTCACCGTCGGCGAGCACAGCATGCGGGTGGGCGATGCGCCGTCGGCCGCGAGCGCGGGCGGGGCGGGCGACGCGATCGTCGCGGACAGGGCGAGGCACAACGCGAGAACGGGGCGCAACATCGGGGAGCCTCCGGATCGACGTGGTTCGGGGTGCTGCCGGGTCGCGCGACGGTACTGCGCGCGCCGGCAGGCGTCACGCCGGGCACCTTCCCTCTGGACGCGGGGCCGTCGCTCGCGGACACTCCCGCGCGATCCGACCTCGAACCGTGCGTGCTCGCTCCCTCCACGGAGGTCCCCGTGATCCCTCGCGTTCCGTTCGCGTTCGCGCTCGTCCTCGCGCTGCCCGCCGCGCTCGCCGCTCCGGCGCTCGCGCTCGACTGGGAGCCGACGAGCCTGCCGTCCGGCTACGTCTATCGTCTCGCCGCCTCGCCCGCCGGGCCCACGTACGCGTTCGGCGGCGGCTCCGTGTACGTGTCGAACGACGACGGCGAATCGTGGTCGCCGGTCGCGCCGTTCGTTCCGGGCCGCTACGTCGGCCGCTTCGCGATCGCGCCCGACGGCGCGCTGTTCGCGAGCGACTTCGCACTCGGGCTCTACCGTTCGACGAACGGCGGCCTCACGTGGAGCGGCGATCTCGTCACCGAAGGCTGCGACGGCATCGCCGTGCATCCCGGCGGCGTCGTGCTCGCGGGCCTCACGTACACCGGGAACGGCAAGGTGCACCGCTCGACGAACGCGGGCGACGCGTGGCAGTCCATCGCGCTTCCCGGCGCGAGCGGCGGCAGCGCGACGTCGCAGTTCGGCTTCGGCTCGCAGGGCGAGTCCTACGCGGGTTCGATCGACGGCTTCTACCGCAGCCTCGACCAGGGCCTCACGTGGACGCGGCTCGTCTCGGGGCTCTCGGGCCTCAACGTGCGCTCGCTCGCGGTGCTGCCGAACGACCACGTCGTGATCGAGACGCTGTTCCCGGCGTCGTTCGACGGTCTCTACCGCTCCGTGGATCGCGGCGACAGCTGGGTGCGGCTGAGCGGCAGCGCCCCGTACGTGAGCGCGCTCGTCGCGGGGCCGGACGGCACGCTCTACGGCGCCGAGGACACGCACGTGTGGCAGTCGGTGAACGAAGGCGCGACCTGGACGAACACGGGCGCGGGCATTCCGGCGAACGAAGCGCTCGCCTCGCTCGTGCTCACGGCCAGCGGGCGGCTGCTCGCCGGCGGACGCCGCGTGTGGCGCAGCACGTCGTTCGTCACGGGCGTCGCTTCGGACGCGCGCCCCGCCGGGCTCGCGCTCGCGCCGATCGAGCCGAACCCGGTCGCCGGCCGCGCGCGCGTGCGCTTCACGCTCGCCCGCGCGGGCGAGGCGGATCTCGCGCTGTTCGACACCGCCGGCCGCCGCGTCGCGACGCTCGCGCGCGGCCGGCACGAGGCGCGCGAGTACGTCGTCGAGGTCGACGGCTCGGCGCTCGCCCCGGGCGTCTACCTGTGCCGGCTCGTGGCGGACGAGCGGGCGTTCGTCCGCCGCCTGCTGTTCGTGCGCTGACCGCACCGCGGCGGGGCGGTTCGAAAGCCGCGGATTCCGGCCGCGATCGCCGCGTCACACGGCGGTCGTTCGCGCGACGAACCGGGGGACGAGCACACTCAGGGCCGGCGGCCCGCGCGGCACCCGGGCGCCGGAAGCCCCGGACGCGGTTGCGCGTTGCCGCCGACTCTGATTGCGTGCGTCAGGTATGACATCCCTCGAGCGCGGAAACCCGGACGCCGGCCCTGCGGGCGCGGCGAACGAGGCCGAGGTCCGCTGGGACCAGGCCTCGGACTTCGTGCGCCGCAGGCTCGCGGTCGAGCTGCCGCCCGCGAGTCACGGGCTCATCGACGACCTCGCTCAGGAGTGCCTCGTGCGCCTGCTGCGCTACCTGCGCCGCGAACGGGTCCAGAACCTCGAGGCGCTGCTCACCGAGGTCGCTCGCCGGACGGCGATCGACGCGCTGCGACGGCGCACGCGCTGGACGGCGCTCGTGCGCGAGGACGAGACCGCGATCGAGACCGCGGCCGACCCGCGCGCGCGCGCGGAGTCGCTCGGCGATCCGCTCGAGCGCATCGAGTTCGTGGTGCTGGAGTACTTCACGGCGCGAGATGCGCGCTGCCGCGACCTCGCGGTCGCGTATTTCGACGGCTGGGACTGGAAGCGCGTGGCGGCGGCGACGGGCCGCAGCCACGACGGAATTCGCAAGCAATGGTCGCGCTGCGTGGAACTGCTGCGCGCGGCGGCGGGCGCGGGCGGCGATCCGCTGCTCGCGGGCCTCGGGGAGGAGTGAGGAGCACCGATGGAAGACCGGGTGACGCACGACTGGGTGAGAACGCGCCTCGGCGCGTGGCGGACGGGACTGCTGACGGACGACGAGACGTCGCGTCTCGAGTCGCACGTCGCCGGCTGCGCGGCGTGCGCGCGCACGCGGACGCGTTCGCGGACGCGAGCGACACGCCGGGCGGACGGCACGTCCCGCCCGCGGTGCTTGCGAGCTGGCCGCGCGCGCGCGGACGCTGCGCGGGCTCGAGCGTGCGCTCGTGCGCCGGCACCTCGAGCGCTGCGCCGAGTGCCGGCAGGACCTCGAGGCCCTCGGGCATTCGCCCGCGCTCGAGTTCCGCGCCGAACTCGAGACCGGCCGCGAACTCGACGAGGCGGCAGCCTCACCGCAGGCGCCCGCCGCGCCGAACGTGCGCATCGTTCGCTTCGATCCCGCGCTGCGGACGCGGCGCGAACGCGTGCTGTTCGCGTGGGGCACGCTCGCGACCGCCGCGGCCGTGCTCGTGTTCGTGTTCGACCTGCGCGCGCGCCAGTTCGACAGCCGTCCGCTCTCGGCGCCCGCGGGCATCCGGCCCACGGCGAGCACGATCGCGAGCGAACCGTTGACGGGACTCACGCTGCGCATCGCGCCGAAGCCGCGCTCGCTCTCGGGCCCCGTGAAAGACGCGAGCCCGGGCGAAGGCAAGCTCAACGTGATTCCGGTCGCGGGCGCGCTCACGAGCCTCGCGCTCGGCATCAAACCGCTCAACGTGCCGGACACGTCGCTCGTCACCGTGTCGCTGCTCGATGCGGCGGGACGCCAGCTGTTCGCCGTGCAGTACCGGCAGTGGGAGTTCGAGCCGCGCCGCATGATCGTCATCGACCGCGAGAACGAGCCGCTCACGCCCGGCCAGTACGCGGTCGTGCTCGCGAGCGAGGTCGAGAAGCACGGCGAGCGCTTCACGCGCGCCTCGCGTTACCGCTTCGAGCTGCGGGCGCAATCGCCGCAGCCCTAGGTCGTACGGCCGGCGCGCGCGCGGTCACGCCCGCCGAAGTGGCGCGACGAGGCAGTGGAGCCGGATGCCGCGGCTCGATCGCCGGCGCGGCCTCGCGCGCCGGTTCGTGAGACCCGAGGGCCGCGGCTCGCACCGACGTTGCGAGCCGCGGCCGGGAGCGAACCCATGCGACTCGTGCTCCAACCTTCGTGCGCCGCGATCGTCGTCGCGGCAGTGATCGCGCTCTCGCCGGCCGCGCCGCGGACGTCCGAAGCCGCGGTGGCCTCGCCGTCGCTCGACGGCAATGAGCGGCTCGTGGAGCGGGACTTGAGCGGTCCGCGCGTCGGCTTCACCTACGTGCCCGATGCGCCGCCCGGCTACGGCCCGTTCGTGAGCCAGTTCGGATGGCATTTCGAACACCACGTGCGTGCGAGCGGCGGCGGACCGCAGTTCCTGACCGAGGTCGTGCCGCTGTTCGGCGGCGTCGAGTTCGGACGCATCGTGCCGAGCCTGAGCATCGGTGTGGGCGTGCGCCTGCCGTCGGGCGCCGAGTTCGGTCTCGGACCCTCGTTCTCGAGCGGGAGCGGAACCTCGGGCGGGAGTTCCGCGCTGTTCTTCGCCGCCGGCCGGTCGTTCGACGTGCAGGGCGTTCACGTGCCGCTCAACGTCGTCCTCGTGACGAATCAGGACGGCCAGCGCGTCTCGGTCCTGGCGGGCTACGCCGTGCGGCGCGACACGTGGGCGTACGGACGATGACGCGCCCGCGGATCGGACTCGCGCTCGTGCTGATCGCCGCCGCCCTCGCCGCGCGTCCCGCCGCGGCCGACGGCGCCGACGTGCACGGCTGGCTGCACGCGGGCACGTTCGCCTTCGATCACGCGCAGTACCCGCAGGTCGGCGGGCGCTTCGCCGGACTCGCTCCGGCCCGGCCCGCGGTCGACGTCGCCGTCGACGCGCTCGTCGTGCCGGCGGCGATCGTCGCCGGCGACGCGGATCTCGCGCTGCCGATCGCGCTGAACGACGGCGTGCGACTCGTGCCGCGCGCGGGGGTGAGCGGACTCCTCGTCGGGGGCGGCGACTTCCTCGGGGTCGCGAGCGGCGTGAACGCGGGCGCGGGGCTCGTGTTCGGCGCGAACGCGCGCCGTTCCGTGAGGCTCGACTACACGGCGCGCCGGTTCGGGAACGAGGACGTGTCGGACGATCGAGTCCTGCACTCGGTCTCGATCGGCTTCGGCTGGTGAACGCGCCGCGCCCGCCCGGTCCGCCGGCGCGGCGCGCGGGCGCGGGACGCTGCTAGACTCCGCGCGTTCAAGAATCCGAACGTCACCGAAGGGAGGCCACGCATGCGGCGGCTGCTCACGATCCTCCTGTTCGCCGCGCTCGCCGCCGGCTGCCGGGAGGACGCCACGACCGAGATCCACGCCGACGGCGCGCACGCGGGCGCCGGGACCATTCGCAGGGGCATCGGGCCCGAGTGTCCGGACACGTGGGTGATCGAGACCTCGAACGGCCTCCGGCTGTGGCCGGTCGAGGACCCGGCGTTCCAGAAGGAAGGCCTCGCGGTGCGCTACGCCGCCCAGGAGCAGAAGGGGATGATGAGCATCTGCCAGGCGGGAACGATGGTGCGCTTCGCGATGATCGAGCGGCGCTGACGCCGGGGTGCAGCGGCACGGCACGCGTGTTTGGCCGTGCTCAACCGCCGCCGTCCACGGCGCTTTTTTTGCGGAGTCGAGGCGCCTCGGGATGCTAGCCTTTCCGCGCTCTCAATCCGCTCCACTCCCCGGAGGCCGCTCCATGTTCCGTCGCATCCCGACGATCGCGTTCGTCGCAACCAGCTTCGCATCCCTGCTCGCCACCGCGGCCGCGCTCGCCGCCCCGCTCGACCTCACCCTGAACTTCGCTTCGCTGCCCTCGTCGCAGGGTTTCACCTACGTCGCGACCGGTGCGCACGCCGGCGTGCTGGAGTCGTCCGTGTTCACGGTCGGGAGCGGAATGCTCGCCCAGAACACGATCGGCCAGTACCTCGGCACCACCGGCGCCGGCATCTACTACCAGCGGCTGACCGGCATCACGACGACCGAGGCGAAGCAGATCCGCGTGAATGCGCGCTGCCTGCAGACGGCGGGCACGGCGTCCTTTCCGTTCGGCGAAGGCGGGCTGTGCTTCGTGTTCACGACCGGCAGCGTGCAGTACGGATTCACGCTCACGGCGGGCAAGGTCGGCCTCCTGCAGGCCGGCGGCTGGTCCATGCTCCCGGCGCTGTTCGACAACACGACCTTCCACGACTACCTGTTCGACTGGGCGCCGGGCGGTTCGTGGCAGATGTACCGCGACGGCGTGCTGATCGGCACCGGCAGCGGCGGTGGCGCGGTCGCGGCGAACCGCGTGCTGTTCGGCGACGGCACGGGCGGGGCGAACGCGCGCGGCGACATTCGTTCGTTCCGATTCATCCAGGACGTCGCGACCGCGGTCACCCCGAGCACGTGGGGCCGCGTGAAGGCGCTCTACCGCTGACGGTCCCGCGCGGCGACGTCAGGTCGCGGGCGACGTGCCCGGCGCTTCGGGGGCACGCGCCGTCGTCGGCGGATCGCTGCGTTCGGTCGCGCGATCGGACGACCGCGATGTCGTGACGAGGTGCGTAACGGTGTCCCACGAGTTGTGGATGCCGACGACGAGCAGTGCGAGCGCGGCCGCCGCGACGAGGAACGGACCGCTCGCGCGTCCCGCCCCGAGCAGCGCCGCGCCTCCTATCGGGCGCGACGAGCTTCGTGCCGAGCGGCGCGACGGCCGCGAGCTTCCTCGCGGGCATTCACGCGGACGCGGGCGACGTCGGCGCGAACCTCATGCCCGCGTTCGTGAGCAACTCGGTCACGACGAACCACCTCGCGATTCCGTTCCTCACGCCCGGCACGTACTGCTTCGTGATCCAGCAGACGAGCGCGATCACGCAGTCCTACTCGCTCGAGTTCCTCGTGGACTTCGTGCTGCCGGCGAAGCCGAGCACGTGGGGCGCGATCAAGGCGCTCTACCGCGACTGAAGTGCTCGGACGCCTGGCGAAGCCCCGGTCGGAAAGCCGGGGCTTCGGCGTTCCGTGTCGGAAGCGGACGAGCGGGGCGGGGACGTGGCGCCGCGGGGCCCGCGCGCGCACGGGGCCCGGCGATCGCTCGCCGGACCCCGTGCCGCGTGCTCGTCTCGCGCCGGCCGTCCGCTCCCCGCGGGCGAAGCGGCGTCGGGTTTCGGACCGCTATTCCAGCACGATCTTCTTCTGGAACGTCTGGCCGCTGGTCGAGAGCTGCGCGAAGTAGATCCCGCGGTTGGCGCGGACGCCCTCGTCCGTGAGCCCGTCCCAGCGCGCGCTGAAGGTCCCGACGGCGGCGTCCTGATCGAACAGGTTCCGCACGACGCGGCCTTGCACGTCCATCACGACCAGCTTCGCGCGCCCGGCCCGCGGCACGGTGAACTCGAGCCGGCTCGCCGACGCCGGGTTCGCGCCCGCGAAGCGCAGCCCGCCGGTGAGCGGCGCCGTCGTCGTCGCGTCTCCGCCGGTCGCCTCGAGCGACTCGGATTCGTCGTCGAGCGACACGCCGAGCTTCTGCGCCGAGTCGTCGTTCGAGGGATCGTCGTATCCCGGCGCCCCGGCCTGCGACTCCCACGGGCGACGGTGACCGCGCTGCTCGGGGTGGTGCTCGTGGCGGAACGGGCCGTGCGGCGGCGCCACGTACGGGAAGCGCGACAGGAAGGGACGGTCGTTGAAGTCCACGCCGTCACCGAGCTGGCTGTTGAGCGGCACGTTGAACGCCGGCGTGAACGGCGTCGCGCCCGCGACCACGCGCTCGGCGATGTCCACGACGTCGTCGAACAGGCGCCGGCCGTTCGGGAAGCCCGCGACGTCGCCCGCGAGGATGCCGAAGCGGCTCGGCTTCGCGGCCGGCGGGATCGTCATGTTGAGGCGCAGCATCTCGCACGGCACCTGCGCCGGATTCGCGGGCTTGTTGAGCCCGGGGATGCCGGTCAGGAACACGGTGACGAGATCGTTGCGCGGCGCGGGCGGCGTCGCGATGCCGTAGATCGCCGTGAACAGGCGAGCGAGCTCGGGGTCGGTGACGTACGGCAGGAACGCGCCGTCGCCCGTGGGCTTCGTGGCGTTGAAGCGGTCCTTGTCGCCGAGCGCGATCACGACTTCGTTGACGAGCGGCATGCCGAGCCGCGACACCTGCACCTCCGGGCCGCTCGCGCTCGTCGTGCCGTCGCCGTTGATCGTGCGCGTCGCGAAGCGCTCGACCGAGTCGTAGATGCCGATCACGCCGTTGTTCGCGTTCGGGGCGAGGCCGTCGGAGGTGAGGCGCGTCTTCGGCACCTGCAGCACGACGCTCAGCACGTTGAAGCCGCCGAGGCCGTCCACGCCGCGGCCGCGGTTGCCCGGGACCTTCCGGATCGTCAGCAGGTCGAAGATCGCCGCCAGGTCCACGAAGAACGGATCGTCACGCGGTCCGATGAAGACTCGCGAACCGTCGGGCAGGTTGCGGACCGCGGCGGCAGCGAGCGAACCGTAGTCCGGCATGGACACCGGGCCGACGTTGTTCGGCGCGACCGCGACGTCGGTCGCGAGCACCGTCGGCGCGCCGTTGTCCCAGCGCGTGATCGTGCAGAACTGCCGCACGTTCAGGTCGGGGTCGTCGAGCGAGGTCACCGGTCCGGTGTTGTAGAGGAACGTGCCGCCGTTCGTGCGCACGGTGCGGAACGCGAACTCGTAGCGGATGTGATCCCGGGCGTCGCCGACGTTGTCCACGTTGATGTAGTAGCGCGCGTCGTCGTCGAAGCCGTAGAAGTTCGGCCCGCCGTTGGGCTCGAGCAGCGGCGCCCAGTTGCCGACGAACGTCACGGCGTCCGGCGCATCGGGCGCGACCCACGCGTACAGGTCGGTGTCGTCGGCGAGGCGGTCCTTCGAGGTTCCCGGCGCCTCGCTGTGGCTCGAGGCGTGCGCGCTCGCGCCGCCGAGCGCGGCGAACAGCGCTGCGGCGAGCACGGCTCTCTGGAGTGGGCGGTACATGGGGTGTGGTCCTTTCTCACGCAACGGTTCCGCGGGGACGAGTGCGCCGTTCGGCGCCGCTCCCCGCCGCGAGGCGACGGTGTCTCCGCCGCCGGCACGACGAGTCGCTGCCATCGAGCGGCGGTCGAATCCGCCCGGTCTCGAGCTGCCGTACCACGCGCTCTACGGAGGTCGCGGGCGAGCGGATGAGCGACGCGTTCGCGCGCGCCGGGGCTCATCCGATCGGGCGCGCGCGACGTAGTGTTCCCGTTCGCGCGCATCCACCTTTCCTTCGAAGGAGCCCGTCATGCATCGCCGTCCGTTCGCCGTCGCGCTGTCGCTCGCGCTTCTCGCGGCGTCTCCCGCTCGCTCGAAGGCGCACGAGCACTGGTTCTCGCCGAGCGACTACGTCGCCGCGCGCGGCCGCACGGTCGAGGTGCGCGCGCGCGTGGGAGAGACGCTGTGCGGGCCGGCCAGGCCCTACGACGCGCGCCGCACCGTGCGCTTCGCGCTGCGAGCGGAGCGCACGCTCGATCTGGCGCCGCTCGCCGCGAACGGGGATTCCGTGTGGGCGCGCTTCGCCGCGAGCGACGACGCGGGCGCGCTGCTCGCGTTCGAGTCGAACTTCGCCGGCCACGTGATGGAGGCGACGAAGTTCGACGACTACCTCGCTTCCGACGGACTCGACGGCCCGCTCGCCGCACGGCGCGCCGCGCGCGACACGAGTGCCGGGCGCGAGCGCTACCGGCGCTGCACGAAGCTCTGGCTCGCGGCGTCCCCGGCAGCGTCGGCGGCCGATCGAGCCGCGGCGCGCGAGCGATCCACGGCGCCGATGGGGCTGCCGCTCGAGCTCGTTCCGCTCGACGTGCCCGGCGCCCGCGCGCAACTGGACATGCGCGTGATTTTCCACGGCCGGCCGCTGGCCAACGCACTCGTGCAGGCGTGGTACGCGCCGTTCGCGTCGGGCGCGTCGCCGTTCGCCTGCGGCGAGGATCGCCGGGGCCGAGCCGAGCAGCAGGTGCGGACCGGCGCCGACGGCGTCGCGCGGATTCGCTGCGCCGCGCCCGGCGAGTGGCTCGTCAGCGCCGTGCACATGGTGCCGAGCGAGGCACGCGACGCGGCGGACTGGGAGAGCACGTGGGCATCGCTCGGCTTCGGGCGGGTGGGCGAGGCCGACGCGCGCTGACGGCTCGCCGCACCGCGCGCTGCCGCGAGCGCCGCGCCGCCGCGCGAGGAACGCGACGAGTCAGCTCTCGCGGTCTCCGAGCCTCG
>JBGAOA010000085.1:0-14594 GCA_044222065.1 Candidatus Eiseniibacteriota bacterium | reverse complement strand
GAGAGATGCGGCCTCGGCGATGCCCGCGACGCACGCGCTCGCGAGCGCGCCACCGCCGATCTGCACGAACAGCCGGTCGAGCGCGAGTCCGCGTGCGCGCGCCGCGGCCGCGATCTCCCACGCGATCGTCGAGCCGCCCTCGATCGTGAGGCCGTTCTCGGTGCCTTGCACGCAGAACGGCAGCGCGCCTGCGCCGACCGATTCGCGGAAGCGCAGCACGCACGGATCGCCGACCTCTCCCGCGACGCGTTCGCACACGCGCACGGCCGTGCCGAGCGCCGCGAGCCGTTCGAGCACGCGCGGGTTCGCGTCCGGCGGCACGAACGCCGTGAGCGGACGCCCGGCCGCGCGCGCGACGACGGCGGCGGCGAGCGCGGCGTTCCCGCACGAGGCGATCGCGAGCCCGCGCGCGTCCACGTCGGCGCGCCGCGCGAACCCGAGCCGCTCGGCCACGTCGAGGTGGATCGCGAGCCCCATCAGGTGGCGGGCCTTGTGCGAGCCCGACACGTTGCCCGTGTCGTCCTTGAGCCACACGCCGGCGTGGGCCAGGCCGAGCGCCGCGGCGACCGTGTCGGCGCGCTCGAGCGGCGTCGCGGCGAAGCCGCGCCCCTCGACGCCCGCGACCGCGCGGTCGAGCGCCTCGACCGCAGCGACCCAGTCGCCGTCGCTCACGCCGCCGTCGCGCGCCCGCCAGTAGGCGTGCAGCAGCTCGCGATGGCGCACGAACGGATTCGCCGCGCCGCCGACCTCGAACCGCACGCGCGCCGGGTCGAGCGTGCGCACGAGCCGGTGGTCGCGCGCGTCTCGCCCGGCGTGCGGGCACGCGAACGGGTGCGGCTCGCGCGCGTCCGGCGCGTGACCGCACGCCGCGCACGCGAGCCGCGACGGGCCGCTCACGCGGGGCGGACCCCCGTGCGGGCGTTGAACTCGCGGATCTGCTCGTCCCAGCGCGGCAGCGCGTCGCGCAGCCCGCGCCAGAAGCCCTGTTCGCGCCGCGCGGCGAAGTGTTCGAGCGACGTGCCGCGCTGCTCGACCCACGTGTAGTAGCCGAGGTTGAACACGCGGCGCCGGTCCTCCGCCGTCAGCTCGAGCGTGTGGTCCGCGTCGGCCGCGAGCACCCAGCGCGCGAACGCCTCGCCGGCCGAGCGTTCGTCGAAGCCGGCCGGGAAGTCGCGGGCCGCGACGCGTTCGAACTCGCTCGGGTAGAGACGCGCGCCGTCAGTCGCGACCGTGTAGACCGCCTCGTCGGGCCCGAGGTCGAGCGCCTTCGCGGTCTTGATCGCGCCGAGCACGTTGCACCAGCTCGACAGTCCGAACGACGCGAGGCCGCCGAGCACGGGCTCGGGCACGCCGCGGCCGCGCAGGAACTCGAGCCCGGCCTTCGTCGAGGCGAGCAGCCCGAGCTGGTCGGTCGCGCGGTCCGACACGGCGACGACGAGGTCGGTGTTCATGACGTTGTGGATGAGCGGCACGTGCTTGTCGCCGATGCCCTGGATGTTGTGCTCGCCGAATCCGTTCTCGAGCAGCGTCGGGCATTCGACGGGCTCGGCGGCGACGATGCGCGTGCCGAAGCGGTCCTTGAGCCAGTCGCCGGCCGCGATCGTCCCGGCCGAGCCGGTCGCCGACACGAACGCCGCGGCCCGCAGCCCGGGATGCCGCTTCGCGACCGCGCCGTGAACGGCTTCGAGCGCGCGCCCCGTGCAGGAAAAGTGCGCGAGGTGGTTTCCGTACTCGCTGAACTGGTTGAGGATCACGTTGCCCGGATCGCGCGCGAGTTCGTCGCACTTCTCGTAGATCTCGCGCACGTTGCTCTCGGTGCCCGGCGTGCGGACGACGTCGGCGGGATCGCTGACCCAGCGGCCGAGCCACTCGAAGCGCTCGGCGCTCATGCCCGCGGGCAGCACGGCGACGCCGCGGCAGCCCATGATGCGCGAGATCGCGACGCCGCCGCGGCAGTAGTTGCCCGTCGAGGGCCACACCGCGCGGTGCCGCGTCGGATCGAAGCGGCCGCTCACGAGCCGCGGCACGAGGCACGCGTACGCGGGCAGCACCTTGTGCGCGCCGATCATCGGGAAGCGGTCGCCGAACGCGACGACGATCGGCGACTTCACGCCCGTGAGCGACTCGGGCAGCACGACGTGCTCGGGCAGCGCCGCGCGCCCGCGCCGCGTGGCGTCGTTCCACCAGTGCACGCGGAACAGGTTCGCGGGGTGCGCCGCGTCGGGGTCCACGCCCGCGAGCGCGCCGGCGATCGCGGGCGGCATCGTCGTCGGATCGGCGAGCTCGGCGAACGTCGGCAGCAGCACCTTGCGCTCGCGGCAGTGCGCGACGGCGCGGTCGTAGGTGGTGGTATCGGTGATCGAGGTGTCGAGGTCGGCGGGCATCATGGACATGGCATTCCCCGGAAACGTGAACGCGCCGGAGCGAGGACGGCGCGGGAGGCCGGGGCGCCGGCGCGGCGCACCCGGACGACGGTACGACAAGGCAGCGGCGGAACGCGCGCCCTCACGCGCCGCTCCGCGACGTGACGGCTTCGCGCCGCCGCCACTCGCCCGTTTCGTCCACGGGCTCGTAGCGGTCGAGCCATTCGCGGCCGCGCCTCGCGACGAACTCGACGCCTTCGAGCAGCGCCTGGAACTCGTCCTCGCCCGTCACGGGCGAGAAGCACACGCGCACCCAGCCGGGCTTCACGCCGCCGTGCCCGGCTTCGAGCTGGTCGCGGATCGCGACCGACACGCGCTCGTCGATGTGCAGCAGCTCGTGGCCGTAGGGCCCCGCGCACATGCAGCCGCCGCGCACCTGGATGCCGAAGAAGTCGTTGAGCAGCGCGACCGCGAAGTTGTGGTGCAGGCCGCGGAAGATCATCGAGACGACGCCGAGCCGCTCGGCGTCGAGGTGCCCGAGCACTTCGACGCCGGGCAGCGCGGTCCACGCCGCGAGCGCACGCTCCAGGTAGCCGCGCTCGATCGCGCGGCCGCGCTCGACGCCGACCGCGTGCTTGAGGTCGAACGCGAGCCCGGCCTGGATCGCGCCCACGATCGGCGGCGTCCCGCCGGTCTCGCGCAGCGAGGTGTCGTGCAGGTAGACGTGCTCGGTCGGCGACGTGTAGAGCACCGTGCCGCCGCCGGGCTCGGCCGGCACGCGGTTCGAGAACAGGCGGCGCTTCGCGATCAGCAGGCCCGGCGCACGCGGTCCGCCGAGGAACTTGTGCACGGACAGGAACACGGCGTCGAGCGACGCCTCGTCGTCGGGTGTCCCGTCCGCGCGCTGCGGGTGCAGGTCGATCTCGACGTACGGTCCGGCCGCGGCGTAGTCGAAGAACGCGAGCGCGCCGTGCCGGTGCAGCACGCGCGCGATCGCGTGCGCGTCGTTCACGATGCCGGTGACGTTCGACGCCGCCGAGAACGTGCCGATGAGCGGCGCGCGCCCGCGGTAGCGCGCGAGACAGTCCGCGAGATGCTCGAGCGACACGCGTCCGTGCGCGTCGAAGTCCACGTACACGGTCTCGGCGATCGTCTCGCGCCACGTGATGTCATTGCTGTGGTGCTCCATCCGGCTGCGGAACACGACCGGCCGCTCGGCTTCGGGAATGAGGCGCGAGAGCGACCAGCGGTCCTCGAGCGCGCTCGGGATGCGCAGCCCCATCACCTGGATCAGCCGGTTCACGGCGCCGGTCGAGCCCGCGCCGACGGGCAGCACGACGTCGCCGTCGTCGGCGTTCACGTAGCGCGCGATGCGGCGGAACGAGTCCTCGTACCAGCGCGTCATCTGGCGGCCGGTGCTGCTCGTCTCGGTGTGCGTGTTCGCCATGAACGGCAGCACGTGCTCGTTCAGCGTGTCCTCGACCGCGCGGTGGAAGCGGCCCGAGGCGACGTGGTCGAAGTAGCGCAGGGGCCGGTCGCCCTCGGGGGTGACGAAGCGCGCGTCGTGGCCGATCACGCCGTGCCGCACGAACTCGAGGAACGCGCGCTCCTCGGCCGCGTCGCGGGTCGCGATCGCGCCGCGCGGGCGTTCGTCGTCGAGCCGCACGAGCGTGGTGTACGAGCCGAAGGCCATCCCGTCCTCCCGCTGGCGTCCGGGCGTTTCCGGGCGCCGCCCACTGGCATGCTTCCTTCAAAGTCCTGCAGGACCCGTCCGCGAGCGAGTCCCATGCCTGCGAGGCCCGCGCGCGACAAACCGCGGCCCGAGAGGCTCCTAAACCGCCCCCGGCAACCCGGGGACGGCGCACCGCCGCGCGACGGCTCTGACAAACCGACACGGCCCCTGTCAGCGGGGCATGGAGCGATTCCGTGAGCGCGAGTCCCAACCCGCCGGCCCGCGTCGCGACGCGCGCGGGCGACGACCCCGCAGCCCGGGCCGGAACGCAGCGCCCGATCCTGATCGCGATGGGCGGCAACTCCCTGCTCGACCCCGGCCTGCCGCCGACGGTCGAGAACCAGTTCGCGGTGACGCAGCGCGCGGTGCGGCCGATCGCCGCACTGCTCCAGCGCGGCCTCCCGCTCGTGCTCACGCACGGCAACGGACCCCAGGTGGGCTTCATGCAGCTGCGCGTCGAGATCGCGAAGCCTCAGGTGCACGAGGTGCCGCTCGACTCGCTCGTCGCCGACTCGCAGGGCGCGATCGGCTACATGATCGAGCGCGACCTGCGCGAAGCGCTCGGCGAGATCGGCGTGCGCGCGGAAGTCGCGACCGTGGTGACCGAGGTCGAAGTGGACCCGGCCGACCCGGCGTTCGCGCGGCCGACGAAGCCGGTCGGCAAGTTCTACTCGGCCGAGGACGCCGCACTCCTCCAGCGCGACAGGGGCTGGGCGATGGTCGAGGACTCGAAGCGCGGCTGGCGCCGCGTCGTCCCCTCGCCCGATCCGCGCGCGATCGTGCAGCTCGACACGATCCGCCGGCTCGTCTCGGACGGCGTCACGGTGATCGCGTGCGGCGGCGGCGGCATCCCGGTCGCGCGCGGCGCCGACGGCCACTGGCGCGGCGTCGAAGCCGTGATCGACAAGGACCTGGCGAGCGCGCTGCTCGCGCTCGCGCTCGGGATCGAACGCTGGTTCATCACGACCGGCGTGGACGCGGTGTACGCCGACTTCTTCAACGAGAAGAAGCGCGCGCTGCGCGATGTGCGGGTCGAGGAGCTGCGCGCGCTGCACCGCGCCGGCCAGTTCCCGCCCGGGAGCATGGGCCCCAAGGTCGAGGCCGCGCTGCGGTTCCTCGACGGCGGCGGCCGCGAAGTCGTGATCTGCCACCCCGACGCGCTGCTCGAGGCCTTCGAAGGCCGCGCGGGCACGCGCATCCTCAAGGAGACGCCGTGAACACCGCCGCCGCCCTCGCGCCCCTCGACCCCGCCGCCGTCCGGCGCCTCGCCGGCAAGAGCCTGCTCCTCACCCGCGAGTGGTCCGACGCCGAACTCGAGACGCTGTTCGCCGTCGCGGCGCGCCTCGCGGCGCTCGATCGCGCGAAGAAGCTCCCGGGCCTGCTCCCGAACGAACTCGCGTACGCGCTGTTCTTCGACAATTCGACGCGCACGAAGTCGGCGTGGGCGGGCGGCAGCGCCCGGCTCGGCATGGCGCCCGTGATCGTGGACGGCTCGAGCACGCAGGTCGAGCACGGCGAAACCGCCGCCGAGACCGGCGCGATGCTCGGCATGAACGCGCACGCGCTCGGCATCCGCCACGACCTGATCCTCGGCGAAGGCCAGTCGTTCATGCGCGAAGTGAAGCGCGGAATCGACGACTACCTCGCCGCGACGAAGGACTCGCGCGTCGTGCCGATCGTGAACCTGCAGTGCGACGTGGACCACCCGACGCAGACGCTCGCCGACCTGATGTGGCTGCGCGAACGCTTCCCGCAGGGCCTCGCGGGCAAGACGATCGCCGTGTCGTGGGCGTACTCGCCGAGCTACGCGAAGCCGCTCTCGGTGCCGCAGGGCCTCATCATGCTGATGACGCGCTTCGGCGCGCACGTGCGGCTCGCGCACCCGCAGGGCTACGACCTGATGCCCGACACGCTCGAGCACGCGAAGCGCTTCGCCGCGCAGTCGGGCGGCACGTTCACGACCACGGCTTCGATGGACGAGGCGTTCGCGAACGCGGACATCGTCTACCCGAAGAGCTGGGGCCCCTACGACCTCATGCTCGAGCGGGTCGCGGCGAACAAGCAGCGCGACAAGGCGCGCCTCGGCGAGGTCGAGAAGCTCGCGCTCGCGCGCAACGCCGAGCACCGCGACTGGATCTGCGACGAGCGCCGCATGGGGCTCACGAAGGGCGGCGACGCGCTCTACCTGCACTGCCTGCCGGCCGACATCGGCGCCGAGGTCTCCCCCGGCGTCATGGAGAAGCACAAGGTGAACGTCGCGCGCGAGGCGAACTGGAAGGCGTACGTGATCGCCGCCGTGCTCGCGGCGTCGAAGGTCGAGAACCTGGCGAGCAGGCTCGAGGAGGCCGGGCGATGAGCGCGACCGTCACCCCGTCCGCCCTCGACCAGCGCATCGCGGCGCTTGCGAAGCGCGACCTGCCGCTCGCGGTCGAACTGCTGCGCGAGGCCGTGCGCATCCCGGCCGACTACGCGAACCGACCCGCCGAGAGCGGCGGGGACCCGCAGTGCGGACTGAGCAACCACGAAGGCCCGCGGCTCGAGTACCTGCGCCGCCGCATGGTCGAGATCGGCGCCGTCGCGACGTCCGACGACCTCGGCTTCGACGCGTTCGGAAACCTCGAATGGACGATCGAGGACCGCACCGACGGCGTGCCGCGCGAACAGAAGAAGGTGATCTGGCTCGACGGCCATTGCGACACGGTGCGGCCGCTCCCGGACGTGTGGCACGCGAAGACCGGCGGCCTCGATCCGTGGAACGGGCTCGCGGACGCCTCGAAGCTCGACCGCGGCTTCCTGCGCCGCGAGCTCGGCTGGCTGCCGCCCGACGCGGAATGGGAGCACCTGCTGTTCGGGCGCGGCACGGCCGACCAGCTCGGCGGCGTGATCTCGATGATCGTCGCCTCGCGCCTCCTGCTCGAACTCGCGCCCGAAGGCGCGCTCAAGGGCGCGATCGTGCGCGGGCTCATCACGGTCGCCGAGGAAGACAACGACGGCGGCGGCCCGCTGTACCTCACGCGCCGCGTGCTGCCCGGCGCTCCCGCGGACCTCGTGCCCGACGTCGTGATCCTGACCGACTCCTCGGGCGACGCGCACAAGGGCGCGCTCGGCATCTATCGCGGCCAGCGCGGGCGCATGCAGATCGAAGTGCGCATCACGGGCCGCTCGTGCCACGGCTCGATGCCGTGGGAAGGGCTGAACCCGCTCGAGTACGGCGGCGCGATCCTCGCGGAGGCCGCCGAGCGCGCCGAGCGCGGCGAGGGCTTCGGGACGCACGAGTTCCTCGGGCCCGGCACGCGCACCGCGTCGTGGGCCGAGCTCGAGACGCCGAGCGACTGCGCGGTGCCCGATCGCTTCACGTTCCGCTTCGACCGCCGCCTCACGGCCGGCGAGTCGCCCGAGTCGGCGCTCGCCGACGTCGAGGGCATGGCGTCGGTGAAGCGCGCGCGCGCGGCGGGGCTCGAGGTGCGCGTCTCGGTGCCGACGTACGAGCAGAAGACGTGGCGCGGCTTCGTGCCCGGCAACCCGCAGATCTACATGGGCTGGGTGACGCCCGAGGACCATCCCGCGATCGAGGCCGCGGTCGCCGCGTATCGCGCGGTCGTCACGCCGAACGTCGTCGAGCCGAACGAGCAGGGCGGGTCGCTGCGGCGCGAGCCGCGCGTGGACCGCTGGATCTTCTCGACCGACGGCGTCGGCTGGCCGGTGCCGGTGAAGGACCACGGCATCGCGCTCACGCCTTCGAAGCGCTGGATCACGGCCGGCAGCTACACGCACGCGGCGATGTTCGGCTTCGGCACCGGCATCGAGCAGAACACGCACAAGATCGGCGAAGCCCTCGACACGCGCGAACTCGAGCACGCGGTGGCGTTCCTCGCGCGCTACCCGGGCGCGCTCGTGGCACGCGGCTAGGAGGCGTCGTGGAAGCGTCGCGCGCGCATCCGAACGATTCGGCGGCGTTCGACGTCCGCCTCACCGTGAACGGCGTCGCGCGCACGGTGCGCGCCGAACCGGGCGAAACGCTGCTCGACCTGCTGCGCGGTCCGTGCGGGCTCACGTCGCCGAAGCGCGGTTGCGCCCCGGCCGGCCAGTGCGGCGCGTGCGTCGCGCTCGTCAACGGCGAGGTGCGCGCGACGTGCACGGTCGGCGCCGAACGCGCGGCGGACGCGACGGTCGTGACGGTCGAGGGCCTGCCCGAGGACTCGCGCCGCCGATTCGCCGAGGCGTTCGCGGCGACGCACGGGCTCCAGTGCGGCTTCTGCACGCCCGGCATCGTGCTGCGCGCGCACGTGCTGCTCGAGGCGAATCCGCAGCCGACGCGCACCGAGATCGCGAAGGCGCTCGACGAGCACCTGTGCCGCTGCACGGGCTGGCGCAAGGTGCTCGACGCCGTCGAGCGCGCCGCGCGCGTGAAGCGCGGCGAGGCAGTCGACGCGCCGCCGCGCGACGGCGGCATGGGCGCTCGCATCCCGCGCTACCGCGCGGAAGCGCTCGCGCTCGGCGAGCGCGCGTTCGTGGACGACCTCCGGGCGCCCGGCATGCTGTTCGGCGCCGTGCGCCTCGCCGACCACGCGCGCGCGCGGCTCCTCAAGGTGGACGCGTCGCGCGCGCTCGCGCACCCCGGCGTCGTCGCGGTCGTCACCGCGCGCGACGTCCCGGGCGAGCGCTGGAACGGGCTCATCCACGAGGACTGGCCGCTGTTCGTCGCGGAAGGCGAAGAGGCGCGCTGTGTCGGCGACGTCGTCGCCGCGGTCGCCGCCGAGTCCGAGGTCGCGGCGCGCGCCGCGGCCGCGCTGCTCGACGTCGAGTGGGCGCCGCTGCCGCCCGTGCTTTCGCCCGAGGAGTCGCTCGCCGACGGCGCTCCGCGCGTGAACCCGAAGCACGAGAACCGGCTCTCGCAATCGGTCATCCGCCGCGGCGACGTGGACGCGGCGCTCACGAAGAGCGCGCACGTCGTGTCGGGCACGTGGCGCACGCAGCGCATCGAACATCTGTTCCTCGAGCCCGAGTGCGCGTTCGCGGTGCCGCGCGAGGACGGCGTTCTGCACCTCTACACGCAGGGCCAGGGCGTGTTCGACGACCGCCGCCAGGTCGCCCGCATCCTCGCGATCCCCGAGGAGCGCGTGTTCGTCGAGCTGGTGCCGAACGGCGGCGCGTTCGGCGGCAAGGAGGATTTGAGCGTGCAGGGCCACGCGGCGCTGCTCGCCCACGTCACGGGACGCCCGGTGAAGCTCGCGCTGTCGCGCCGCGAGTCCATTCGCATGCACCCGAAGCGCCATCCGGTCACGATCGAGCTGACGGTCGGCGCGGACGCCGACGGCCGGCTGACCGCCGTGCGAGGCCGCTTCGTCGGCGACTCGGGCGCGTACGCGAGCGTCGGCATGAAGGTGCTCGAGCGCGCCGCGGGCCACGCGTGCGGCCCCTACCGCGTCGGCGCCGTGGACCTCGAGTCGGTCGCCGCCTATACGAACAATCCGCCGTGCGGCGCCATGCGCGGCTTCGGCGTGCCGCAGGCGGCGTTCGCGCTGGAATCGGCGCTCGACACGATCGCCGAACTCGCGGGGCTCGACCGCTGGGAGATCCGCTGGCGGAACGCCGTGGACGTCGGAGACACGCTGACGACCGGACAGGTGCTCGAGAAGGCGGCCGGCATCCGGCCGACGCTCGAAGCGGTCCGCGAGCGCTGGCGGGCGCTCGAAGCCGAAGGGCGCAAGCCCGGCATCGCGTGCGGGCTCAAGAACAGCGGGCTCGGCAACGGCGCGGTCGAGTGGGGCAAGGCGCGGCTCGTCGTCGAATCGGACGGCACGATCTCGCTCTACAACGGCTACACCGAGATGGGCCAGGGCCTGCTCACGATCCTCACGCAGTTCGCCTCGGAAGCGTCCGGCCTGCCGTCGAGCCTGTTCCGTCCGAAGGTGGACGCGACGTTCGCGCTCGGCTGCGGGCAGACGACGGGCTCGCGCGCGACGCTGTTCGCGGGCCGCGCGGTGAAGAGCGCCGCGACGAAGCTCGCGGCCGAACTCGCGCTCGGCCGCACGCTGCCCGAACTCGTCGGCGAGGTGTTCGCGGCCGACGAAGTCGTCGCGGACACGACGCCGCTCGGCGCGCCCGGCCCGCGCGTGAAGACGCACACGACCTATGCGTTCGCGACGCAGATCGTCGTGCTCGATTCCGCAGGCCGCGTCGAGCGCGTGATCGCGGCGCACGACGTCGGGCGCGCCGTGAACCCCGCGCTGTGCGAGGCGCAGATCGAGGGCGCCGTGCACATGGGACTCGGGTACGCGCTCACCGAGGAGCTGCCGTGCGCGGACGGCATGCCGGTCACGTTCTCGATGAACCAGATCGGGGTGATCCGCGCGGCCGACATGCCCGAGGTCGAGGTCCTGCTCGTGGAGGCGCCCGAACCGGAAGGCCCCTACGGCGCGAAGGGCCTCGGCGAGATCGGGCTCGTACCGACGGCGGCCGCGGTCGCCTCGGCGCTCGCGCGCTTCGACGGCGAGCGGCGCACGATGCTGCCGATGAAGGACTCCCCCGCGGCGCGCGCGCTGCGCGCGGGCAAGATCCGCACGCCGGTGCCGAAGGAGCGGTGGCGGTGACGGCGCCGGCGGTGCATCCGGGCGACGTGAACGCCCACACGCACCTCTACAGCGGACTCACGCCGCTCGGGATGCCGGCTCCGAACGCGCCGCCCGCGAACTTCGTCGAGATCCTCGAGCGCGTGTGGTGGCGGCTCGACCGCGCGCTCGACCCGTCGTCGCTGCGCGCGAGCGTCCGCTACTACGCGGCCGAGGCGCTGCGTCACGGCACGACGACGCTCGTGGACCACCACGAGTCGCCGAACTTCGTGGACGGATCGCTCGACGTGATCGCCGACGCGTGCGCCGAAATCGGCGTCCGCGTCGTCGTGTGCTACGGCGCGACCGAGCGCAACCGCGGACGACAGGAGGCGAAGCGCGGGCTCGCCGAGTGCGCGCGCTTCGCGCGCACGAACGAACGCCCGCTCGCGCGCGCGCTCGTCGGGCTGCACGCGTCGTTCACGGTTTCGGACGAGACGCTGCGCGAGGCCGGCGAGCTGTGCTCGGCGCTCGGCCTCGCCGCGCACGTCCACTGCGCCGAGGACGGCGCCGACGTCGAGGACGCGCGGCGGCGCGGCTACGCGGGGCCGCTCGAGCGCCTGCTCGAACTCGGAGCGCTGCCCGAGGGCTCGCTGCTCGCTCACGGCGTGCACCTCGACGAGCGCCAGGTCGAAGCGGCCGAGGCCCGCGGCCTGTGGTTCGCGCAGAATCCGCGCTCGAACGAAGGCAACCACGTCGGCTACGCGCGCTCCCTCCACGCCGCGCGGCGCGCGCTGGTCGGCACGGACGGCTTCCCCGCCGACCTGCGCATGGAACTCGCGGCGCTCCACCGGCTCGCGGCCCGCCACGATCCCGACACGGACCCGGACGCGCTCGACCTGCGGCTCGAGCACAACCTCGCGTTCGCGGCCGCCCACTTCGGCGCCGACGCGATCGCGCGCGACCGCGTGACGCGCGACGTCACGGCGCCCGGAGCGCCCGTCGCGCACGTCGTCGTGGACGGCCGCGTGGTCGTCGACGGCGGCCGGCTCGTGACGGCGGACGAGGACGAGATCCGCGCGCAGGCGCGCATCGAGGCGACGCGCCTGTGGAAGCGCATGGTGACGATGTGAACGCGCGCTTCGTTCCGCGGCCGTTCGCGTCGCTCGTGACCGAGGCGCTGCAGGGGCTCGAGCGCGAGCGGCAGGTGTACGGGCTCCCGATGCGCTCGTTCTGGCGCGCGCAGCCGGGACGCGACCTGTCCGTCGCGCTGCCGCAGTGCGAGTCGCGCGCGGCGACGCCGGCCGGCCCGGCCGCGGGACCGCACACGCAGCTCGCCCCGAACCTCGTCGCCGCGTGGCTCGCGGGGGCGCGCACGCTCGAGCTCAAGACCGTGCAGGTCCGCGACCGGCTCGAGATCCCGCGCCCGTGCATCGACGCCGGCGAGGCGTGTCACAACGTGGAGTGGTCGCAGGAGCTGTCGCTCGAGGAGTCGGCGCGCGAGTACGCCGCTGGCTGGCTGCTGATCCACGCGCTCGCGGCGCGCGGCGTCGCGGACGCCGCCGACACGCACTTCGAGGCGTCGGTGGGCTACGACCTCGCGGGACTCCAGAGCGAAGGGGTGCAGCGATTCCTCGCGACGATGGCGGACGCGAGCACGGTGCTCGCGGGGCTGCGCGACGAACTGCCGGCCGCGTTGCGGCCGGTGTGCGACGTGGACGCGCCGCGGCGGCTCGTGCGCGCGGTGACGCTGTCGACCTTCCACGGCTGCCCGCCGCGCGAGATCGAGTCCATGATCCTGCACCTCATGGAGCGCCATCAGCTCAACGTGGTCGTGAAGCTCAACCCCACGCTGCTCGGATTCGGCGCCGTGGACGAGCTGCTGCGCGGGCGGCTCGGGTGGCGCGACCTGGAACTCGACCGCGCGCCGTTCGAAGAGACGCTCGGCTGGAACGAGACGCTCGACATGCTCGGCCGCCTGAGCCAGGCGGCGCTCGCGCGCGGGCGCGCGTTCGGCGCGAAGCTCACGAACACGCTCGTCGTGCGCAACACGCGCGGGCGGCTCGCGGGCGAACACACGTACCTGTCGGGCTCGCCGCTCCATCCGCTCGCGATCACGCTCGCCGCCCGCCTTGCCGAGGCGACGCAGGGCGCGCTGCCGCTGTCGTTCAGCGGCGGCGTGGACGCCGAGAACTTTGCCGACGTCGTCGCGTGCGGCTTCGCGCCCGTGACGTCGTGCACGGACCTGCTGCGGCCCACGGGCTACCGGCGGCTCCCCCGCTACTTGAAGGCGCTCGACGCCGAACTCGAGCGGCGCGGCGTGAGCGACGTGGACTCGTACGTGCTCGCGCGCTCGGGACACGCCGACCGCGTGGACGTCGCGACCGTTGCGCACGCGCGGCGCGCGGCCGTGTCGCGGCGCGCGATCGTGCGCGAAGCGGCGCTCGCGAACCTGTCGGCCTACGCCGCGCGCGTCGCGAGCGACCCGCGCTACCACGCGGGCGAGCACCAGCGCGTGGCGCCGGTCCGCGCCGGGACGCTGAAGGCGCTCGACTGCGCTTCGTGCAACAACTGCGTGCTGTGCTGCCCGAACGGCGCGTTCTTCGCGGTGGACCTCGCGCCGGCGGACGTCGAGGCGCCCGAGGTCGCGATCGAGGGCGGGCGCGTCACCTCGCGCGCCGCGCGCTTCACGACGACGCGCGAGGCGCAGTGGCTCGTGTTCGCCGACGCCTGCAACGCGTGCGGGAACTGTGTCACGTTCTGTCCCGAGGTCGGCGACCCGTTCCGCGTGAAGCCGCGCGTCCACGGCTCGCTCGCCGCCTACGAGGCCGATGCGCCCGCCGACGGGCTCGTCGTGCTCGCGCGCGGCCGCAGCGTGTGGGCGCGGATCGAAGGGCGCGAGTACGTGCTCGACCGCGACGGCGACGGCTACCGGTTCCGCGACGAAGCGATCGGCGTCCGGCTCGGCGCCGACGGCCGCGTGATCGAAGCGCGCGCGCTCGACGGCCACGACGGCCACGTGCTGCCGCTCGCGCACTTCCACCGGCTGCGGTTGCTCGTCGCGGCGACGCTCGAGAGCGTGAATCCCGTGAGCGTCGGGGCGGCGAGCGTGGGGTAGCGGGCTGACTTGGGCGTGGTCGAACCGCCCTTTGGCTCGCCGCCGGGAGCCGGGCTTGTGGAGCCCGGATCAGCGGCCTAACGTCTCGTGCGTCGCCGAACTCATGGGGCGTGCTGTCCACGACGGCGGATCGCTCCGGCCGCTGGCGGCGACGGAGGAGCGAGCCATGACACCCCTCACTTCCGTGCTCGTCCGCTCACCCATCGTCCTGGTCGCGACGTTCGCGCTCTTCGCGATCGCGGCGACACCAGCCGGCGCCGCACGACTCGGCACTCCGCGTTGGACCAAGCCCGACGTCGGAGTCACGAAGCCGGCGGCCCGCAAGCATCACACCGCGGTGTACGACGCGGACAACCACCGCATGCTCGTCTACGGCGGTGAGAGCGCCACCGCGCTCTACAGCGATCTGTGGTCGTTCGATCTCAATGCGCTGACGTGGTCGCAGATCCCGCTGCCCTCGAGCGGACCCGCGCCACGGCACGGACACGCCGCGATCTGGGCGGCGGCGAACGCCTATCACCTGCAGCCGATCATGGCCGTGTACGGCGGCGATCGTCAGCACGGCAACGTACCTGCGCTCAGCGACACCGTGTGGACGCTGAACCTGTCCAACCTCACGTGGACCGGGAACGCCGCGGCCGGACCCTGCAAGCGGTGGCATCACTCGGCCGTGAACCACCAGGGCAACCTCAGGATCTTCGGCGGGAAGTTCGTACAGCCCGACGGCTCGGGCGAGATCTGGATGAAGGACACCTGGGACTACACCCTGGCGTCGTCTTCGACTCCGTCGTGGACGTTGGGTAGTGGAGCCGACGACAATTGCGTCGGCG
>JBGAOA010000004.1:0-100362 GCA_044222065.1 Candidatus Eiseniibacteriota bacterium | reverse complement strand
GTCGCGCCCGCGATCCTCTCGGCGCGGTCCGCGATCTTCGCGACCACGATCGTCACGGCCCCGATCGTCGCGTGGACGATCGTCGCGGCGCGGACCGCGATCCTCGCGACCACGGTCGTCGCGCGCCGCGCCGACTTCGGCGCCCTCGCGGCGCGGCCGATCGCCGCGGCCGCGGTCGTCACGTCCGCCCTCGCGGCGTCCGCGGTCGTCCCCGCGTCCCCGATCCTCGCCGGAACCGCGCTCGTCGCGCCGACCGCCGGCGCTCGGACGATCGTCGCGGCCACCGCGACCGCGTTCGCGGCCACGGTCGCGTCCGCGATCCCGGTCGCGACGTCCGCGCCCGCCGCGATCGCGATCGCCGCGATCCTCGAGCGGTTCGCGCATCGCGCCGCCCGGGCGCGGCACCACGCGAACGCGGTACGGCCGCGCGCCGAATCCGAGGAATCCGCCCGAGCCTTCCTCGAGCATGGTGATCATTGCTTCCGCGCGCGTCAGACCGAGCGAATCGAGTCCCTTGCGCACCGCCTCATCGAGGGTCTTGCCCTCGAAGATCTGGCCCTGAGGCCCCATGTGTCTCTCCTGCGTCCGCGCAGGGAAGCCAGCGTGCGAGCGAGTGCTCCCCCTGGGCGCGGTGAATGCGAACCACGGTGTGATGTCGGGCACGCGGCGCGCGCGTCTCGCGACCTTGGCGTTCCGGACGAGGCGTCCGGGGCGCGAGGGCGCGGCGCACCCGTGTTGGGTGGCGCCAGTCTAATGCCCGTGCCGGGTCAGGTCACGGGCGGAATCGCCGCCGGGCGCTACGGCCGGCGCTTCGAAGCGTTTCCTCCGCTCGCGGCCGGCACGGGCATCGGAGCGCCGTCCTGCCGGATCACGAGCCACTGCTGAAGCGCGGTCAGCAGGTTGAGCACGGTCCAGTACAGAACCAGTCCGGACGGACTGTTGTACAGGAGGACCAGCATGAACACGTTCATCATGTACATCGTCGGGGCCTGATCGGGGTTCGTCGGCGTCATCCGCTGCAGCATCAGCCCCGACAGCGTCATCATCACGGGCAGCAGGCGGATCGGGAAGCCCGCGACCTGCATGAGCACGTCGGGCGCGGACAGGTCGTGGAGCCAGCCCACGAACGGCGCCTGGCGCAGCTCGATCGCGTTGAACAGCACCGCGAACAGCGCGAAGAAGATCGGCATCTGCACGAGCATCGGCAGGCAGCCGCCGGCCGGATTGACCTTGTGCTCCTTGTAGAGCGCCATCATCGCCGTGTTCATCGCCTGCGGGTCGTTCTTGTACTTGGCGCGCAGGCGCTCGAGTTCCGGCTGGATGCGCTGCAGCGCGCGCATGCTCTTGATGCTCGTCACGTTGAGCGGGTGGAGCACGAGGCGCACGAGCGTCGCGAGCAGGATGATCGCGAGTCCGTAGTTGCGCACGAGCCCGTGGAGCCACACGAGCAGCTTGAGCAGCGGCGCGCTCACCGGGACCATCCAGTTCGGTCCGAGGTCCACGACGTGCTCGAGCTCGAGGTCGAGCTTCGCGAGCCGGTCGTGATCGAGCGGGCCGACGTACAACACGAAGCGGTTCGCGGGCGACACCTCGCTCGGCATCGCCATCACGAGCGCGTTCGTCGCGTACTCCTGGTCGGCCTTGGCCTTCGGGCCGAGGATCTTGCGCTCGTCGTCGGTGAGCCGGCGCCAGCCGCCGCCGGGCTGAGTGCCGCGCGCGGACCCGTCCTTCACCGCGACCGCGTTCACGAAGTAGCGGCTCTGCACCGCGGCCCAGCGCGCGTTGCCCTCGAGCGGTTTCGTGAAGCCCTTCGCGAGTTCGCCCGAGCCCTTTCGCGACACGTCCTTGCCGACGAGGCTCGACGCGCGCAACTGCCGGTGGTCGGCGCTCAGGTCGGATTCGGTGAAGAGCGGCCACGAGCGCGTCGTGAGCGACCAGTCCGCGAGGCGCCAGGCCGCGGGCACGCCGCGCAGCTCGACGGCGACGTCGAGCGCGTAGTCGTCCGCCCGGACGGCGAACGTCTGGCGCACCTCGAGACCCGCCGAATCCCGGGCGCTGAAGACGAGCGCGTTGACCGTGCCGTCGGCGCCGCTTCGCTCTTCGACCTCGTACACGACGTCGGCGAGCGAGCGCAGGTTCGCGCCCGATCCGAGATCCACGCCGAACACCGGCGCCGAGGCGAGCGTGACCCGATCGCCCGGCGGCACGTCGGCGCCGGGCTTGACCGTGACGCGCTGACCCGCGCGGCCCGTCACGCCGTGCGGCGAGGCGTAACGCTTGAGCGTGAGCGAGACGAGCCGCGCGCCGCGCGACGAGAACACCGCGTCGTAGAGCGGCGTCTCGAGATGAAGCGTGCGTTCGAGCGCGCCGGAGTTCGCCGCGACCGGCGTGACGCCGAGCGTCGCTCCCGGTCCGCCGCCCGCGGTCGCCGCGGGGGCGGGCGCCGGAGCCGCGGGCGTCGCGGAATCCGCGGGCGCGGGCGTGGTCTGGGTCGCGGACGGGCGCGGGGCGTCGAGGTATTTGCCGAGCCCGGCGAGTCGCAGCAGCGGCTGGTAGAAGACGAACAGCAGGATCAGCACGACGACGAGAACGAGCGTACGACGATCCATTCAGGGCACCGGGTCGAATCCGCTCGAGCCGAGCGGATGGCAGCGGGAGAGTCGGCGCATCGCGAGTCCGAGTCCGCGCCAGCCGTGGCGTTCGATCGCCTGGCGCGCGTACTCCGAGCACGACGGGTGGAAGCGGCAGGCGCCGCGCGTGTAGGGCGAGAGAGCGAGCTGGTACAGGCGGATCAGGCCGAGGGCGAGCGTGCGCATCACGACACCGCCGGCGTCACGGGATCGAGCGCGCCCGCGGCCGCGAGCAGTCGTTCGACCTCGCTCGCGAGCGCCTGGTGTTCGGCCGAGAGCGTTCCGCGCGAAGCGATGAGCACGAGCAGGAAGCCGTTGTGCGGAACGCGCGGCCAGCGGCGGCGCACGATCTCCTTGAGCCGGCGCCGAGCGCGATTGCGTTGCGGCGCATTCCCGACGCTGCGCTTGCTCGCGATCACGCCGAAGCGCGTCGGCTCACCCGGACGGGTGAGCGCGAGCAGCACGCATCCGCGGCCGCGGAACGCCGTGCCGGAGGATTTCACCGCGGTGAAGTCCCGGGCCGTGCGCATGCGGTGCAGCGGCGAGAGTCGTTCGGGATGCCGGGCGGTCATGCTGTTCCACCGAAGGTCGTGGACCGCCGACGAGGCGAGCCGGGCCGGGACGAGCCCGACCGCGAGCGAGGAACACGGCAGCAAGGGTTGCCGCCGCGAACTAGACGACGAGGCGCTTGCGGCCGCGCTTGCGGCGCGCCGAGAGAATCTTGCGGCCGCCCTTCTTGGCCATGCGCGAGCGGAAACCGTGCGTCTTGGCGCGATGGCGATTGCGGGGCTGGAACGTTCGCTTCATGGGTCCAATCTTCCGTTCGGAAGGGAGGTTGGGTGCGAAAAGGACGGGGCAGACTACGTGAGGCCCTCGCGACCGGTCAAGCTTCGAGCCGCGATCGCCGCCGCCTCCGTGCGCCCCGGCCGCTCGTCGCCACCCGGCCGGCATCTCGAGCCGCTCCGGCCCCATTTCGACAACTCTGACGGGCCGCCTCGACGGGCGATCCGGCGTCCGGATCGGGGTCAGATCGCCGGCGGTCTCGGCCGATAACCGGTGTGAACCGGCGGGCCGGCAGGCGCCTCCGGTTCGATCGTGCGCCGCGGGCCGGCTCGGCCGGACCGTGCGACGCGTCGTTTTGCACTCCGGGCCGATCGCACATGACCACGAGTCCCGAACCGCAGAATCCGAACCAGCCGCTCGTTCGCGGCGGGCTCGGACGCGAACTGTCGCCCATCGCGCAGCACTGCGCGCTGTGGCTGCGGTTCTTCGCGCGTGCGGTCAAGACCAGCCGCCTCTACCAGGGCCAGTCGGCTGCCGGGGCCGAGTCGCGGCAGATGGTCTGGGAACAGCTGACCCGCATCCTGCAGGACAACGGGCGGTGGGATCTCAAGATCACCGCCACCGACATCCTGCTCGAAGACGAGGTCGTGGTCCGCCAAACCCCCCGCGAACAGCTCGAGGGCGGCGCGATCCCCGGGCCCGAAGAGGTCCTGCCGTTCCTGTTCTATCGCGACGGCGTGCGTGGTCTCACCTTCCTGCCGAAGGTCAGCCAGCGCGAGTACGACGCGCTGTTCGACGCCCTCGTCGCCGTCGGCCACGGCGTGAGCACGCAGGACGACCTCGTCACGATCCTGTGGCAGGCGAACCTCGAGAACCTCGTCGTGGACTCGGTCCCGCTCGAGCAGACGATCTACCTCTCGTCGCGCCGTCCCACGCAGCACGAGCGGCGCGGATTCCGCGGCCAGACGTTCGTCATCAACCCGAGCGGCTCCGAGATCCGCGGCAGCCTCGGCGCCCTCGAGGGGCCGCAGGGGCTCCATCGCGACACGTTCGACGACTGGCGGCTCCCGGACGTCGTGTCGAACAGCGTCCAGGCGTACCAGGCGCTGCTGCCGCACATCGACGAGTCGCGAGCCGGGTTCGAGGCGACGTGGGCGCGCGAACGCGAGATCCAGTGGACGGAACTCGTCGGCCCGATGTTCCGGCACGTGATCGATCAGCTGCCCGCCGACGACACGCGCCGCTCGCTCGCGCTCGCCGTGTCCACGTGGCTCGCGGACGCGATCCAGCGCTCCGAGTGGGAGGAAGCGACGGGCGCGCTCGGCCTGCTCCGCGAGCTGGATCCCGATCTCACCGCAACGCGCTCGCGCGTCGCGGCGCTGCTCGCCGACCTCGAAACGGAGCCGATCGCCGAGGCGCTCGACGAGGCGAACCACGACGACCACGCACGCTTCGCCGGCCTGATCGCCGCGCTCGGCGAGCCGGCCATCGTGCTCGGCGTCGACATCATGACGATGTGTACGCGCGCCCGCCCCCGCGCCGCCGCCGTCTCGGCCCTGACCTACGTGTGCGCCGACGAACCGCGCCTGCTCGCGCCGCTGCTCGAGGACATGCGCTGGTTCGTCGTGCGCAACGTCGTGTTCGTGCTCGGGCAGATCGGCGGCAGCGAGGTCGTGGACCTGCTGCGCTCGGTGTCGCAGCACCCCGAACTGCGCGTGCGCCGCGAACTCGTGCGCGCGCTCGGCGGCGTCTCGCGCGCGGAACGCACGCCGATCCTCATCCAGCAGCTGACGTCGCGCGACCCGCAGCTGCTCGCCGCGACGCTCCACATGCTGACGCGCGAGAAGAACGAGCGCGTGCACGCCGCGATCCTCGCCCGCATCGCGAACGACGAGTTCGACAGCCTGCCCGAGGAAGCCCAGCGCGCGTTCCTGAGCACGCTGCTCGACATCGCCGAAGAGAGCATGATTCCGGCGCTCGAGCGGCTGCTGTTCAAGCTCTCCGGCCTGTTCGCGCGCCGCACGCTGTGGCGCGAGGCCGCCGCCCGCACGCTGTTCAAGATCGGCACCGAACGGGCGATGGAGATCCTCCAGAGCGGCGTCCACTCCAAGTCCGAGCCGGTCCGCGCCGCGTGTCTCGTGGCGCTCGGCTCCGGAAAGGCGGCGGCATGAGCGAGCCCGACCGCAACCCGCCGAACGCGCTCGGCCCGCGCGACGTGGAGGGCCTGCCGCGCCGCCGCGCGATCCCGGGCGAAGTCGGCCAGCCCATGGCGCCGATCGACCTCCGCCTGCGCGAACTCGGGCTCCAGCTCGTCATCCGTCTCGCCGGCGCGATCCGCATCGGGCGCGCGTACAAGACGAACAACAGCGTGTTCCAGTCGCAGTTCGACATGCTCGTCGAGGCGGTGAACGCGGTGCTCGGCGTCGCGGACGACGTCGTGCTCGTGTCGCTCGACGGCGACCTGTTCCTGAACGGTCACCGCATCCCGGTGCGCTCGGCGAACGTGAAATTCCACAAGTTCCTCGTCGAGCAGTTCGCCATGCGCCAGATCGCCGGCCTGCGCGCCGAGCGCGGCGTCGAGCCGGCGGAGCTGCTCAAGTTCTTCGAGGTGCTCATGAGCCCCGAGGATCATGCGGGCGCCTCGCTGCTCGAGGCCTGCCTCGCGGTCGGCTGCGACAAGGTCCAGCCCGCGGTGCACGCCTCTTCGGTCTCGCCCGACGACGACTTCGCACCGCTCGGCATCCACATGCCCGAGCCGATCGAAGGGAGCGCGCCCGCGCCCCGCGACCCGCTCGAGCACGACGAGGACCGCAAGGAAGGCGTCAACGTGCTGCCGGGCCGCGCCCCGAAGGGCGCCGCCCGCAAGAGCTACCGCATGGCGGTGCAGGGCATGCGATCGCTGCTCGCGCCGACGGCGCTCCAGCAGCCGCTCGAAATGCGCATCGCGAAGCGCGTCGTGCAGCCGCTCGTGGACGGTGCGTTCGCCAAGGAGCCGGTGATCGTCGGGCTCTCGTCGCTCGGACACCACGACGAGTACACGTACGCGCACGCGGTGAACGTGACGCTCGTCTCGGTCACGATGGGCCACGCGCTCGGACTCGACCGCCGCGCGCTCGCCGACCTCGGCGTCGCCGCACTCCTGCACGATGTCGGCAAGAGCGCCGTGGCGGACGAGATCACGAATTCGTTCGAGGATTTCACCGACGCCGAGACCGCGGCCGCGCGCCGCCATCCGATCGAGGGCGTGAAGCTGCTCGCCCGCTCGACGTCGCTCAACCCCACGACGATGCGCTGCATGCGCGTGTCGCTCGAACACCACATGGTGGCGAGCGGACGCGGCTATCCGTCGCTCGAGGGCTGGACGCCGAGCGTGCTGTCCCAGATCGTGAGCGTCGCCGACGCCTACGTGTCGCTGCAGGCGTATCGCAGCCGTCACGGCGCGAACGTGACGCCGTTCCAGGCGCTCGGCATGGTGCTCGGCCCGCTGCGCTCGAGCTTCCACCCGTACGCGCTGTGGGCGCTCGTCCAGGCGGTCGGCCTCTACCCGCCCGGCCAGCTCGTCGAGATCCAGGACGGCCGCATCGCGCTCGTCATCGCGCCGAACTCCGAGGACCTCGAACGTCCGAACGTGCGCATCATCGCTCGCGCCGACCGCCGGCGAATGGGCCCCGAGGAGCGCGAGGATCTCCAGCCGCTGCCGGCGACGATGCACATCGTGCGCGCGCTCCGCGCGGAGGACTATCCCGAGATGCCCGAGGAGTCCGAGCCGGCGGCGTGAGGCGGGCGTCCGCCGCGGTGGACGCGCGGAGGGCTCAGGCGGCGTTCGGGAGCGCGGCGTCTTCGGCGAGCGGCAGCCGCACCCAGAACGTGCTGCCGCGACCCGGCTCGCTCTTCACGCCGACGTGCGCGCCGTGCAGTTCGCTGATGCGCTTGACGAGGTGCAGGCCGATACCGAGCCCCTCCTCGCCGCGCAGCCCCTTCGAGCGGTGGCCGAAGAGTTCGAACACGTGCGCCGTCTCCTCGGGCAGGATGCCCGGGCCCTGGTCACGCACTTCGATCACGACCCAGCGGGGCTCGACGTGCGTGCGGACCGTCACCTCCGAGCGGATCGGGCTGAACTTGATCGCGTTCCCGACCAGGTTCACGACCACCTGCCGCATCTTCACCTCGTCGAGCGAGAGGCGCGGCAGGTCGGAGGCGAGCTGCGTCACGAGCGTGACGTGCTGGCGCGCCGCCTGCGGCTTCAGCGTCTCGAGCGCGGTCGTGACGATCTCGTTCAACGCGAGCTCGCGACGGTGGAGCACGATCTTCCCCGACTCGAGGCGCGACAGTTCGAGCAGGTCCTCGATCAGGCGCATGAGCCGGCTCGCTTCGCCCTTCAGGCGCTTCACGAACTCCTCGCGCTGCGCCGGCTGCAGTTCCGATTCGTTCTCCTCGAGCAGCTCGGCGTAGGCGATCACCGACGCGAGCGGCGTCTTCAGCTCGTGGCTCGCGGTCGAGAGGAACACGTCCTTCAGCTGGTTCGCCTCGGCGAGGCGCAGGTTGTCGGCCTCGAGTTCGCGGGCGCGGCTGCTCATGCGCTCGATCGCCTCGGCGCGCTCGATGACGGCGCCGACGTGTTCGGCGAACAGTCCGAGCACGTCGCGATGGTGCACCTGGAACGGCTCGGGATGGTGGATGCGGTTCACGTTCAGCACGCCGATCACGCGCTCGCCGACGCGCAGCGGCAGCGACAGCGCCGACGTGATGTTGCGGTCGGTCTTGTAGTGCGCCCCGTGCGGGTTCGAGTCGCGCGAGCCCTGCAGGATGAGCGGTTCGCGCCGCTCCGCGACCCAGCCCGCGATGCCCTCGCCGAGCCGCGCCTTGGCGTTCTTCGCGAACTCGGACTCGAGCCCGTAGGACGCGCGCGTCTCGAGGATCCCGGTTTCGGGATTGAGCAGCATCACCGAGGCCTGCTGGGCGCGCAGCGTCGAGACGACGCGCCGCACGATGAGTTCGAGGATCAGGTCGAGCCGCAGCTGGAGGTTCAGCGACGTGGACACCTGGAACAGGGCGGTGAGTTCGTTGAGCCGTGAGCGGATCAGGTCGCGCTCGCGCTCCTGCGCCTCGATCGTGTCGCGCAGGTGCTGGAGCGAACGCTGCCGGACGAGCGTGACGAAGCACAGGATCGCGACGGCGGCGGCGAGCCCGGAGAGCGCGTAGTAGAGCTGGTTCTTCCGTTCCGAGAACGCGGCGCCGCCGCCGCCGTCGGAGAGGAGCGGCAGGAACAGCAGCGGCACGGCCAGCGCGAACGCGGCCACCATGAGAATGACCAGACTCCAGAGCACGCGGCTGCGCGTGGTCAGGGTCTGTACGTTGCCATCCGGGCGATCCATGCTCGAGTCCTTCTGAGAAGAGCGGGGTATCGCGGGTTATCGGCGGGCCGGCCGGCCGACCTGAGGCATCGGTGCGCCGCGGGGCCCGCGCGAGGCGTTGTCCGCGGCGGCCCGGGGCGGCACACTGCGGCCCGGCCGGAGCCTCCGGCCCCGGGACGGCAGGCGCGGGGGTACCCCATGAAGAGCGGCCGGGTGGTCATCGAGACGTTCGAGAGCGAAGCGCTGCGCGGCAACCGCGCGGGCGATCCGGCGACGCGCAAGGTCCCGGTCTACCTGCCGCCCTCCTACGACGCCGAACCCGCACGGCGCTATCCGGTCGTCTTCGTGCTGACGGGATTCATGGGCCGCGGCCGGATGCTGCTCAACGACGGCCCCTGGTCCCCCGCCCTGAACGACCGCATGGACGCGCTGATCGCGGCCGGCCGCGCGGGCGAGACGATCCTCGTGATGCCCGACTGCTTCACGCGCTACGGCGGCTCCCAGTACCTCAACTCGAGCGCGACCGGCCGCTACGAGGACCACGTGATCGAGGAACTCGTGCCGTGGGCGGACCGCACGTTCCGCACGCGCGCCGCGCGCGAACACCGGGGCGTGGCCGGCAAGTCCTCGGGCGGCTACGGCGCGCTCGTGCTCGGCATGCGCCATCCGGACGTGTTCGGCGCGGTCGCCTGCCACAGCGGCGATCTCTACTTCGACTACTGCTACCGCGGAGACGTGCCCGCGTTCTGCACTGCGATCCAGCGCGCGGGCGGCGTCGGCCCGTGGCTCGAGGCGTTCGAACGCAAGCTCCAGAAGAAGCACGACGACTTCACCGTGCTGAACGTGCTCGGCATGGCGGCGAGCTACTCGCCGAACCCGGCCACGCCGCCGTTCGGCGTCGATCTGCCGTGCGACCTGTGGACTGCGGCACGAGGGACGAGTTCCACCTGCAGCACGGTGCGCGCCTGTTCGCGAAGCGGCTCGAAGCGCTCGGGATCGCCCACGACTACGAGGAGTTCGACGACGGCCACATGAACGTCGGGTACCGTTACGACGTGTCGCTCCCGAAGCTCGCGGCGGCGCTCGGGGCCTAGGCTCCGTTCGAAGACTGCCGCAAGGGGTACGTGGCCCGCACCTCGCTACGGATGGCGGGGTTGGGAAGGCAGGACCGACGCGGCGCTACGAACTCACGGATGACGAGTGGGCAATCATCGAACGGTTTCTTCCTCCAACAGCGGCGACGGGCCGGCCTCGCCGCCCGGACGATCGCCGTGTCCGCTTCGATCGCGAGGCTCATCGCAAGCGCAGCACCGTCGAGCAGTGCAACGACTGGCTCAAAGAGCGCCGGAGGATCGCCACACCCTTTGAGAAGCTGGCCGTCAACTTCCTGGCGATGACTCAGCTCGCCTTCATCGAGAGCTGCTTCCGCGTGCAGTCTCCAAACGGAGCCTAGTGCGCGACCACCACCCGGGCGGCGTCCATTTCGCCATCGGACCGCACCACGACGAAATAGACACCGCTGATCACCCGGCCGCCCCGCTCGTCGCGAGCGTCCCATGCGAGCTCGCTCGTGCCCGCCGGGAATTCGCGATCGGCGAGCGTGCGGATCCGCCGGCCTGACAGATCATGCACGGTCACAGTGGATCGGTTGGCCGCGACGCACGACAGCTGCACCGCGATCCGTCCGGAGCCGGGATTCGGCCCGAGGATTCGCATGCCTCGGCGCGTCGGGGGGTCACTCTCCGGCGCGCCGACCGATGCAGCTGTGTGAAGCGTGTACGACCAGTTGTCGATCCCGTGCGTCGTGCCGAGTCCTGAGGAGGCCGTGCTCGTGTTGCTTCGCGCGAAGCCGAATCGGAGCGGCCCCCCGGTGCTGCCGAAGTCCGGGTGCGTTGCGGCCGCCGATGTGAAGCTCGTCGCCGTCAGCCCTCGGCTCTCGCTCGTCTGCCAGAGGGTGTTGGTGAACGTGATGTTGGGTCCGAAGTAGTGCACGCCGCCCTGGATCAGCGCCGGATTGGCTCCGATGGCAGCTCCGGGGAATGGAGGCGAGAACTCGACGCGATCCTCCCGATAGGTGAGCGAGTCGAGGGGGCCCGAGATGGACGGGTCGTAGGAAGCGGGCAGGAACTCGTGAAAGATCCCGACCGACGATGACGTCAAGAGCCCGTGAGTCATCCTCCGGAAGGCGCCCGGATTGCCTCCGCTTCCCGAGGCCAATTCGATATGTGATGGGGGTGCGCCGCTGGAAAAGTAGATGGTCGCCAACCAGTCCGTCGCCGCGAAGTTCGAGTCCGCGACCACGAAGTCGGCCCGGGACGTGACGGCGCCCAGCAACGGCAGCAGGGTGGCGATCAGTGACAACAGGTGCTTCAGCGGCGAGGTGGTCATGGCGGTCCCCCGATAGGTGTGGTGCGGCCTTCCTGGAGGTTAGACAGGCTGTCCATTCCAGAATCACGAGCGTCACGGACCCCGCATCGCTCCGCGGCCCTCCGCCGCGCTTCGCCCACCGCGCCGACGGCGCACTCGGCAGGGGCGCGATACCACGCAAGCCGAAGCGCAAGAAGGCTTAGAGCAGATCGAGCGCGTCACCGCGAGCTCGCCGAGCGCGAACTGGCGCTGCTGGCTCGAACACGACCCGCTCAACCTGCTCGAGCGGCACGCCGAATCGCTGCGCTCGCTCGCGCTGCTTCACGTGGACTGCGGCACGAGGGACGAGTTCCACCTGCAGCACGGTGCGCGCCTGTTCGCGAAGCGGCTCGAAGCGCTCGGGATCGCCCACGACTACGAGGAGTTCGACGACGGCCACATGAACGTCGGGTACCGTTACGACGTCTCGCTCCCGAAGCTCGCGACGGCGCTCGGAGCCTGAGGCCGGGCGGCGCGGAAGGTCTGTCCGGACCGCCGCCCCTCTGCTAACGTCCGCCGCCACCCGAACGCCGACGAGGACGCGATGAGCCGCAGCCCCGCGTCTCGCGCGCCGTCGCGCGAGACCCTCGAAAGACGACTCGCCGAACTCGAGAACCTGCACGAGATCGCGCGCGCCCTGCTCGGCGCACGCGATGCGCGGCAGGCGGCCGAACGCGTCGTCTACGCGGGCATGGGCACCTTCGGCGCGCGCTCGGGCGCGATGTTCCTCGCCGACGAGCGCGGCAAGTTCCGGCTCGCCTTCGCGCACGCCGACGAGGAGTTCCCGGCGGGGCTGCCGCTCACGATCGAGCCGGAAGCGCTCGAATGGCTGCGCAAGAACCGCGTCGCGCGCTTCGCCGCGGGCGGGGGTCGCGCGCTCGGGCGCGCGCGCGAACGCCTCACCGAGGACTTCGACGCGGCGGTGGTCGTGGCGATCGGAGTGACGGCCGTCCTCGCGCTGGGCCCGCGGCTCATGGAGGCTCCGTACGACGACGAGGACCTCGCGGTGCTCGAATCGCTCGGCGGACTCGCGACGCTCGCCCTCGGCTCGCGGCCCGCGGCCTTCGAGGCCCAGGCGCCGGCCGCCGTCGCGGACGCCGCGCCGGCGGCGGGCACCGCGGACGAACGGGCGGCCGAGCCCGCGCCGGCGCCCGCCGCGGGCGGCTCGGCGAAGCTCGCGGCGCTGCGCCGCCGCCATCCGCCGCTGCGCGCGATCGTCGGTGAGAGCGAGGCGCTGATCGAGGCGTTCGAGGACGTGATTGCGGTCGCGGCGACGCGCTTCCCGGTGCTCGTCCACGGCGAGTCGGGCGTCGGCAAGGAACTCGCGGCGCGCGCGATCCACGAGCTGTCCGAGCGCGCGGCCGGCCCGATGGAAGTGGTGGACTGCGGGTCCATCCCGCGCGAACTCATCGAGAGCGAGCTGTTCGGCCACGTGAAGGGCTCGTTCACCGGCGCGCACCGCGACCGGCGCGGCGCGTTCGAACTCGCGCGCGGCGGCACGCTGTTCCTCGACGAGATCGGCGAGATGCCGCTCCAGCTCCAGACGCGGCTGCTGCGCGTGCTGCAGGAGGGGCGCTTCCGCCGCGTCGGCGACGAATCGCCGATCGAGGCGGACGTGCGCATCGTCGCGGCCACGAACCGCGAGCTCGCGCGCGAAGTCGAGGCGGGCCGCTTCCGCCAGGACCTGTTCTACCGGCTGAACGTCTTCAGCCTGCGGCTGCCGGCGCTGCGCGAGCGGCGCGGCGACCTGGCCCGGCTGCTCGCGCACTTCCTCGGGGGGAATCGCGCGTGGGCGATCGCGCCCGAAGCAGCGGCCGCGCTCGAGACGCACGCGTGGCCCGGGAACATCCGCGAGCTCGGGAACTTCGCCGCCGCGCTCGGCGTGCGGGCCGCGACGCCCGGCCGCGTCACGCTCGAGGACCTCGAGCGCGTGTGGGAGCGCCAGTACCGCGACGCGCCGCCGTGGCGCGGCGGCGGCGCTGCGCCGGCGGGCGCGCGCGGGCAGCTCGGCGCGTGGGTGCTCGAGCAGGCGCGGGCGAGCCGCTTCAACCTCGTGGAGGCAGCGCGCCGGCTCGCGAAGCTGAAGCGCGCCGGCCGCGACGTGCCGATCACCGAGCGATCGGCGCTCAGCTACTACGTGACGGGCGAGATCCTGCGCGCGCTCGTCGCGGCGGACGGCGACGCCGAGGCCGCGGCACGCGCGATCGCGGCCGACGACGACCTCACGGCGCGCGTCGGAGCGCGCGTCGAAAAGGTGCTCGAGACGCTGCGCGAGAGCCGCTCGATCGAGACCGCGCGGCGCCGCTTCGGCAAGCTCCCCGCGGGCTACGAGGACGTGCTCGAGCGCGCGCTCGAACTCGAATAGCGCGCGACGCCCGGGTGACGAAGAACCCCCGAGCCTGCCGGCTCGAGGGTTCGTTCGTCCTGGAGGACTCTGCTGCGGAGGCACTGCTTGCACCGGGGGAACTTCGATCGCTTCTTCCTGACCTGCCCGCTTCGACCTCTATTCTTCAGTAACCTCGGAGGCTCGGATCCGCGGCCGACCTCTCTTCCTTCCGGCCTTTCGGCGCAGTCCCCTTGCTCGAAGCCTGCCGCGGACCGGAGCGTCCGAGGTTGCGTTGTGTTCGACGTGGGATCGGTAGAGCAGTGGCCGTGCCACCGGGGGCCCGCGCGCGCCCGGCACGCGTTTCGACCGCGTGGATCGCGGCTCCGCGCGTGATTCGCGCCGGCGCCGACGCAACGCGGCGCCCGCGGCCGGGCGCGGATCTCCGCAGCTTCTGCGGACGAACCTGCGGAGGAAGGGCCGCCGCCTCCGCACGCGGTTGCTATGCTGCGCCCCCGCCGACCCCGATCCCGCCCCGGAGGACCGTCCGATGTCCGCCCCGCTCGTCGTCCGCGATCTCGTGTGCCGCTACGGCGCCTTCACGGCCGTGGACGGCGTGTCGCTCGAAGTCCGCGCGGGCGAGATCGTCGGGTTCCTCGGCCCGAACGGCGCCGGCAAGACGAGCACGCTGCGCGCGTGCGCGGGCCTGCTCCGGCCCGCCGCCGGGGCGATCGAGATCGCGGGCGCGCCGCTCCTCGATCGGCCGCTCGAAGCCCGGGCCCGGCTCGGCTTCGTGCCCGACGATCCGTTCCTCTACGAACTGTTGAGCGCCGAGGAGTTCCTGGACTTCATCGCCGCGCTCTACGAGGTGCCGGCGCCCCTCGCCCGCGAGCGCGCTCGCGCGCTGCTCGAGCGGCTCGAACTCGGCGATGCCGCGAACCAGCTGCTCGAGTCGTACTCGCTCGGCATGCGCCAGAAGGTGTCCGTGATCGCGGCGCTGCTCCACGATCCTCCGCTCCTGATGCTCGACGAGCCGCTCGGCGGTCTCGATCCGCGCGGCGCGCGCGCGCTCAAGGACCTGCTGCGCGAGCGCACGGCGCGCGGGCTCGGCGTGCTCGTCTCGACGCACCTGCTCGACGTCGCCGAGCGGCTGTGCGACCGCGTCGTGATCCTCGAGCGCGGCCGCGTGCTCGCTTCGGGAACGCTCGCCGAGCTGCGCGGCGCACGCGGCGACGCGACACTCGAGGACGTGTTCCTCGAGCTCACGGCCGGCGCGTGAACGTCGGCGGCGTGCTGCGCGGACGCGTCGCGCTCGCGCGTCACGCCCTCGCCGGCGGCCGCGCCGGCGTCGCGCGCCGCGGACGCGCATCGCTGTTCGTGCTCGTGCTGCTCGGCGTGATGACGGCGCTGTCCTGGTTCGGATTCCGCACGGTGTTCGCGACGCTCGTGGCCGCGGGCGCGAGCTCCGCGGCGCTCGCGACCGCGCTCGGCCTCGTGCTGACGAGCGCGCTCGTCTCGATGCTCCTGTCGGACCTCGACGGCGCCGTCGGCACGCTGCTGCTCGACCGCGACCTCGAGCTGCTGCGCCGCGCGCCCGTGCGCCCGCGAGCGCTCGTCGCGCTCAAGCTGCTCGACGCGCTGCCGCGCACGTTCGGACCGCTGCTCGTGATCGCGCTCCCGGCGCTCGCCGTGTTCGCGCGCCTGCCGGGACAACCGGCGTTCGCGGTGCTGCTCGTGCCGCCGGCGCTGCTGCTGCTCTGGGCGGTGTCGCTCGCGACCGGGGTCGCGGCCGCTTCGCCGCTGCTCGCGCTGCTGCCGGCCCGGCGCGCGCGCGAGCTGCTCGCGTTCCTGAGCACGCTCGCGTTCACGGTCGTGTGGATCGCGAACGTGCTGTTCGTGCCGCGCCTCGGCGACCTGGGCGAGCGCCCGCTCGAGGCGGCGCTCGCGTACCCCGACCGCGCGCGCGGCGCGATCGCCTGGTCGCCCGGCGCGTGGACCGCGAACGGGTTCGCGGCGCTCGGCCGGGGCGACGTCGCGGCGGCCGCGGCCTGCGGCGCAGCACTCCTCGCCGCGACCGCGCTCGCGTGGCACGCTCGCGCGCGCGCTGCCGGCCGGCACGCGCGCGCGGCGACCGGCGCACGGCGCCGAGCGTGCCGGCAGCGCCTCCCGGCGCGGGGCCCGCGGGGCTCGTGCGCGCGACGCTCGCGCGCGACCGGCGGCTCTTCACGCGCGAGTGGACGGTGCTCGGCGACGTCGTCGTCGCCACGCTGCTCTGGACGCTGCTCCCGCTCGCGAGCGGCGCGCTCCTGGTCGCGCGCGGCGGCGAACTCGCGCGCATCATGCTCGTCACGCTCGCGGTCGGGCTCGGCTACGAGATCGCGGCGCGCAGCATCCCGTTCGAACGCGCGGGGCTCACGTGGTCGCGCCTCGCCCCGGTCCGGCCCGGGCGCTGGCTCGCGGCCAAGCTCGCCTCGGCCACGCTGCTCGCGGGGGGGCTGCTCCTCACGGTGTCGGTGGTCCTCGCGTTTGCCGGGCGGCTCGGCCTCCGGGGCTGGCTCGAATCGCTCGGCGGGGCGATTCCCGCCCTCGCGCTCTCGACCTTGCTCGGCCTCTGGGCCGGAGCGGCGTTCGGAGACCTCCGGTGGACCAACCCGCGGCGCATGCTCACCCTCGCCGGCCGGCTCACGGCTTCAGGGCTCATGCTGGCCCAGGTCACGAGCTGGCTCCTCGTCGAACTCGGGTCGGGCGCCCGGGGACTCGGCCTGCCGCTCCGCCCCATCGCCCTCGCCGCGGCGGCCGGGATCGGGTTCGTCGCCTGGTTCGGAACGCTTCGAGTCCTCGTGCGCGGTAGGCGCGGCTAAACCATTCTCCGGCAACGCGAAGTTCGATGATCGGCAAGGCGATTGGGCCTTGAAAGGCGTTCCGGGCGCGGGGATACTCGCGTGCGTTCGAATCGACCGTAGGCAGCGGTCGAGGAACCGTGTCATGAGGAACGACGCTCCGGTACCCCACGGGGCGTGTTCTATTTCCCCTTCTCCCCGATCATCCGGCCGTGTTGATCGGGGGTCGCCACGGGCGCATCAGGCGAGGCTGCCGCGAGACTCGCATCCAGCTCTGCACCTGAGCCCCCCAGGAGGTGGCCGATGAAGCGTAAGGCCTTGCTACTCGTTTGTGCGCTGCTGTCCTCGCTCACGCTCGCGAGCCCCGTGTTCGCGAACGACCCCGATGTGCTGCTCATCGGCTTCACGGGCTTCGACTACGAAGATCCCGACACGAATCCGGGCACGTACCTGGACATCGGCGAGGGCTACAAGGTGGTCGGCATGGTGACGAGCGCCGGACCGATCATCGCGCCGTGGATCGACTTCGGGAGCTTCGAGTACACGTTCCACGTCTTCAACGCGTCGGTGCAGTCGCGCTTCTTCTCGTCGCCGTTCCTGACGGTGCAGTTCGCGAACAACGCGCGCGGCCGTTACTACGCGGACGACTACAGCGGCAGCGGCTACACCGCGGCGACCTACGGCGTGAACCCGCCGAACGCCACCTCGCCCTCGACGTTCATCGACGGTTCGATGCGGCTCGGCGGGGACCTCGACAACTTCGTGCTCGTGTTCGATTTCGGCTCGGGCACCGGGAACTTCTCGGGCGACATGACGCTCGACGAAGGTCCGGACCTGATCTACGTGCCGGTCGGTCAGCGCGCGGGCTGGATCCTCGGCGGCATCGCGGGTCCCAATCCGTCCATTCCCGCCGGCTACGACCACCAGGTCGAAGGCGAGTGCCGCATCCCGGGCAAGACGCCGACGACGCACAAGACCTGGGGTGCCGTGAAGGCGCTCTACCGCTGACCCACAACCCTGACGCGGTCCTCGCGACCGTGACGCCATGGAGGTCCTCATGCTGAAGCGCAAGATCGGGGTTGCGGCGGTCCTGGCCGTGCTGACGGCGGGCGCGTTCGCCGCCTCGGCCTCGGCCCAGTGCCCCCCGCTCGGCAGCCCGAGCAGCCCGATGATCAACTTCGACGCGAACGCGTTCGCGTACGAGACGAACTACAACCCGGTCGGCTTCAACTCGTCCGCCGGGAGCAACCTGACGATCGTCGGCATCATCGACCAGTTCCAGTCGCCGCTCGCCTTCCTCACGCCCAGCGATCCCACGAAGGAGTACACGTTCGTGATCTCGGGGCTCGTGTCGGTGGGCACGGTTGCGACGCCGTCCGGTCCGACGACGTTCTACACGACCAACTACAACGGCGGCGCCTTCGCGATCTACGAAGGTTCGCCGGAGAACGCCCCGCTCGCGGGCGCGATGCCGCTGCCGGGCGGCCCGGCGGTCCCGGGCTACTTCCAGGACGGCACGGCGCTCCTCACGGGCCAGCTCTGCGGCTTCACCACGTCGGTGTCGCAGACCGGCTCGCTCCAGCCCAACGGCTCGTTCGTCGCCCGCTATCACTTCACGGGCGGCACGCTGTTCGCCGCGATGGGCAACGCCGAAGCCAACTTCAGCGGGAACTGGTGCGTTCGCGTCGGCGGCTGCACGCCGACGGGTTACAGCGCTCATCCGAACGGCAAGTGGGATTCGCCGCCGTCGACTGCCGCGACGCGCGCGACCTGGGGCAAGCTGAAGTCGCTCTACCGCTAGTCGTCCGTACATCGATCGCCCGGCGCCGACGCTTCCGGCGCCGGGCGATTCGTTTGCGCCACGCGTCGACGCACGCAACGCGGCCCGATAGACTGCGCGACCCATGCCGCAACGCGACCAGCGCCACCTGCCCGAACACGCGAAGTACGACGAGCTGTCGCGCGACGACCCCGGGCACTGGTACCGGCCCGACAGCGGTCTCCAGCGCCTCGAGCGCATCCGCTTCCCGTGGTTCCGGCGCCGGCTGCCGCCCCTCGAAGGCCTGCGCGTGCTCGACGTCGGCTGCGGCGGCGGCATCCTCGCCGAGGACCTCGCGCGCGCCGGCGCGCGCGTCGTGGCGCTCGATCCATCGGCGGAGACGATCCGCGTCGCGCGCGCGCACGCGCGCGAACTCGCCCTCGCGATCGACTACCGCGTCGGCTTCGCCGAGACCTTCCGCGCGCGCGCTCGCTTCGACGTCGTCTTCGCGGTGGACGTGCTCGAACACGTGAACGACCTCGACGCCACGCTCGACGCCTGCCTCGGCGCACTCGCGCCGGGCGGCTCGTTCGGCTACCTCACGCACAACGCCACGCTCGAGGCGTTCGAGCGCATCGTCTGGCGGTGGGAGTACGTCGAGCGCCGCACGGCGCGCGGCCGGCACGACTTCCATCGCTTCATCCGCCCGGACGAACTCGCGGCGAAGCTCCGCCGCCGCGGCGCTCGCGTCGTCGCCCAGTCCGGTATCGCGTGGCGGCCGGCGCCCGTGCTCACGCGCAGCACGCGCGTCACGTACCTCGGCCTCGCGCGGAAGCGCCGATGAGCGGCGCGCGCGGGGCGGCCCCGGCGGACGCCGACGACCCGGCGCGGATCGCGAAGCGCAACTACCGTCTCGGCGTCGCGAACGGCGCGCTCTACCAGTCGGGCGAGGGCTTCATGGACGCGGGCACCGTGATCCCCGTGTTCCTCTCGGGGCTCACGAGTTCGAGCGCCCTGATCGGGCTCGCGACGGCGCTCGGCGACATCGGCTGGCTGAGCCCGCAGTTCCTGCTCACGCCGTACGTCACGAAGCAGCGCCGCGTGCTGCCGCTCTATCGCCGCGCGGCCGTGGTGCGCGGCGCGGCGCTCGTGGCGTTCGCGGCGCTCATCTGGGTGCTGCGCGACCGCCCGGGCGCGCTGCTCGCCGCGTTCTTCGCGTGCTACGGCGTCTACTGCTTCGGGGCCGGCGTCGGCGCGCTGCCGTTCATGGAGGTCGTCGGCCGCACCGTGCCGCGCCGCAAGCTCGGGGCGTACTTCTCGGCGCGGCTCTTCTGGGGCGGAACGCTCACGGCGCTCGTCGGCCTCGTCGTGCGCGAGATCCTCAAGCTCCCGGACTTCGCGCTGCGCTTCGGCCTGCTGTTCGCGCTCGCCGCCGTCATCGTGTCGGTCGCCTACGCGCTCTTCGGCAGCATCCAGGAACCCGACCTGCCGCCCGCGCCGTCGGCCGAGCATCCGCTCGCGGTGCTGCGCGAAGGCGTGCGGCGGGCTTCGTGCTCGCGAACCTCGTGTGGACGCGACTCTCTGCGAAGCGCGGCAACGGCGCCGTGATGCGCGTCGCGACCTTCACCGGAGCGTGCGTCGCGATCCTCGCGAGCCTCGTCGCGCTGTTCGCCCACGGCGCCGAGGCGTTCGGGTTCGCGACGAGCGCGCTGCCGCCGTCGGCCGCCATTCCGCTGCTCGAAGGCATCGCGTTCTTCGGCGGCGTCGCGCACAGCGGCATGCTCGTCGCGTACGGCAGCCTCGTGATCGAACTCGCTCCCGTGAACCGGCGGCAGACGTTCGTGAGCCTCATGAACACGTTCCTCGGCGTCGCGACGCTGCTGCCGCTCGCGGGCGGGGCGCTCGTGGACGCATTCGGTCCCGCCGTCGTGTTCGCGCTGTGCGGGGGCCTGAGCCTCGTCGGATTTCGTGCGGCGCTGCGCCTGCCGGCCGTGCGCGGGATCGAACCCGAGACGCTCAAGGAAGAGGGCGCGCGTGGCTGAACAGGGGACACCGCGCGCGAGCGCGCACGCGTCCGAGATGCCGGAATCACTGGCATTCGAGCAGGCCTGCTCTTAGTCTCCCGCCTTCGCGTTCGGGCCCACCCCCGCTCGCGGCATCCCTCATGCGCGTCTACGCCCTCGTCCCCGACCTCTTCTTCATGTCCCGGATCGGAGCGGTCGCGTCGCAGCTCGGCGTCGTCGTCGAGGAGCTGCGGCCGAACCGCGCGATCACGGCGTGCCGCAACGAACCGCCGGACCTGCTGCTCGTGGACCTGCACGGCGACGGCGATCCGCTCGAAGTCGTGCGCGTGCTCAAGGCCAACGACGAGACCCGCGGGATCCGCATCATCGGGTTCCACTCGCACGTGGACCTGGAACTGCGCGAGCGCGCGCGCCGCGCCGGAACCGACGAGGTGATGCCGCGCTCGGCGTTCTCGACCCGGCTGCCCGAGATCCTCGGCGGCGCCTGAGGCGCTGCGCTCGCACCCCCGCGCACCCCGGGGATCGAGCCGCTATACTGCGCCGCGTTCGTTCCGCGCACCTCAATTCCCGGAGTCCCGCATGTCCGAATCGACCTCGCCCGCGAACGCCGGCGCCGCTCCGCGCACGCGCATCTCGTGCCCCGGCTGCGGCCGCAACGACTGGGTGTCGTGGCCGGCCGGCGCCCCGACGTTCCACTGGAAGTGCTTCAACTGCCACAAGGAATTCGACCTTCGCCCGCCCGGCGGCGGGCACTGAGGCGCGCATGACCCGGCGACCGACTCGCTCCGGCGCCGCGCTCGCCCTCGCGACGCTCGTTCTCTGCCTCGGCTTCGCGCCCGCGGCGTCGCGCGCGGCGGCGAAGCCCTCGGACCCGGCGGCCGTGAAGCTCGCCGACGCCGTGATGCGTTCGCTCGGCGGGCGCGAGCGCTGGGACGCGCTGCCCGGACTGCGCTGGTCGTTCGGCTCGTCGGTCGGCGACACCGTGCGCAGCTCGCGCCGCCACGCGTGGAACAAGCACACGGGCTGGCACCGCGTCGAGGGCAAGACGCGCGCGGGCGACGCGTTCGTGATCCTCCACAACCTGAACACGAAACAGGGCAAGGCGTGGATGAACGGCGTCGCGATCGAGGGCGACTCGCTCCAGAAGCTGATCGCGCGCGCGACCTCGCTGTGGATCAACGACACGTACTGGATGCTCATGCCGTACAAGCTGCGCGACCCGGGCGTGACGCTCGAGAGCGCGGGCCGCGACTCGAGCGGCCGCTGTGACGTGCTCGCGCTGAGCTTCGAGCAGGTCGGCGAGACGCCGGGCGACCACTACTGGGTGGACGTGGATCGCAAGACGCACCGCGTCCAAGGCTGGCGCATGGTGCTGCAGGGCGATTCGCCGCCGCCCGTCGCGTACACGTGGGAAGGCTGGGAAGAGCACGACGGGCTGTGGTTCCCGACCGCCCACAAGCGCGACCGCGTGAACGTGTTCACGAACGCGATCGAAACCGTGCGCGAATTCCGGCCCGGAGAGTTCGACGCTCCGTGACGTCGGCGCCGCCGTACCGCATCAGCGAGATCTTCTTCTCCGTGCAGGGCGAGGGCCCGTCCGCCGGAACGCCCGCGCACTTCGTGCGCGTGCAGGGCTGCACGGTCGGCTGCCGGTGGTGCGACTCGCGCTACACGTGGGACGCCGCGGGCGGCGAAGCGCTCGGACTCGACGCGGCGTTCGCGCGCGCCGAAGCGCTCGGCCGCGCACCGCTCGTCGTCGTGACGGGTGGCGAGCCGCTCGAACACGCCGGCATCGGCGCGCTGCTCGCCGCCGCACTCGAACGCTGGCCGCGCGTCGAAGTCGAGACGAGCGGCGTGCTGCCGCCGCCGCTCTCGCACGCGCGGCTCCACTGGAACGTCTCGCCCAAGCTGCCGTCGGCGACGCCGCGCGCGGACGAGACCTGGCGGCACGCCGCGGCGTGGATCGCCGAGCCGAACGCCGTCTTCAAGGTCGTGGTCGGCGACGATCCCGACCTCGCCGACGCCGAGCGCCTGCTCGCGCGTCACGCGGTCCCGCCGGCGCGCACGCTGCTCATGCCCGAGGGGCTGACCGACGAAGCGCTCAAGGCGCGCGCGCGCGTCCTCGCGCCCGCCTGCCAGCGGCTCGGCGTGCGGCTCGGGCCGCGCCTGCACGTCTGGATGTGGGGCGCGCGGAGGGGCGTGTGAACCGCGCCGTCGTTCTGCTTTCGGGCGGGCTCGATTCCGCGACGTGCCTCGCGTGGGCGCGCGGCCGCGGCTTCGAGTGCCACACGCTCGCGTTCGACTACGGCCAGCGGCACGCGCACGAGCTCGCCGCCGCCGAGCGCGTCGCGGACTCACTCGGCGCCGCGCGCCACCGCTGCGTGCGCGTGGACCTGCGCGCGATCGGCGGCTCGGCGCTCACCGACGCGATCGAGGTGCCGAAGGACCGCGACGAGGCCGCGATGGGACGCGGCATCCCGGTCACGTACGTGCCGGCGCGCAACACGGTCTTCCTCGCGATCGCGCTCGGCCTCGCCGAGACGCTCGGCGCGAGCGACCTCGTCGCCGGCATGAACGCCGTGGACTACTCGGGCTATCCCGACTGCCGTCCCGAGTTCGTGCGCGCGTTCGAATCGCTCGCGAACCTCGCGACGCGCGCGGGCGACGGCGGCGCGCGCTTCACGGTCCACACGCCGCTCATGACGCTCGACAAGGCCGGCATCATCCGGCTCGGAACCTCGCTCGGCGTGGACTACGCGCTCACGCACTCGTGCTACGATCCCGCCGCGGACGGCGGCGCCTGCGGCCACTGCGACTCCTGCCTGCTCCGGAAGAAGGGCTTCCGCGAGGCCGGCGTCTCGGATCCCACGCGCTACGCCCGCGCGGCGGCGCCCTGACGACGCGGCGGCACGCGCGTCGCCGCGCCGCGAACGACACCTCCAACGAACCGGACATGCACGTCGAACTCCGCAAGGAATACCGCTTCGAAGCGGCGCACCGGCTGCCGATGGTGCCGCCCGAGCACAAGTGCGCGCGGCTCCACGGCCACTCGTACCGCGTCGAAGTGTGCATCGCGGGCGAGATCGACCCGGCGCTCGGCTGGCTCCAGGACTTCGGCGACATCACCGCCGTCGTCGAGCCGCTGCTCAAGGGCGAACTCGACCACCGCACGCTCAACGACGTCGCGGGCCTCGAGAACCCGACGTCCGAGATCTTGTGCGTGTGGCTGTGGCGCCGGCTCGCGCCGATGCTCCCGCGGCTCTCCGAGATCACCGTCCACGAGACCTGCACCGCGCGCTGTACGTATCGCGGGGCCTGACCCGGCCCTCCGCGCCGAAAGACCTCCGTGCCCGTCGCCTACGAGATCGACGCCTCGCGCGCCCTCATCCGCACCCGCTGCTTCGGCGACTGCACGTTCGCCGACGTCGTCGGTCACTTCGAGTCGCTCGAGCGCGACCCGGCCCTGCCGCGCGAGCCCGACGTGCTGCTCGACATGAGCGAGCTCGGAACGCTCCCCAAGATCACCGAATTGCACGAAGTCGTCGGCTTGATCCAGCGGCTCAAGCCGAAGACGCCGCTCCGGCACTGCGCGATCGTCGCGACCCGCAACGCGATGTTCGGGCTCGTGCGCATGTTCGCGGTGTTCGCCGAGTCCCAGTTCCGGTCCGTCCGCGTGTTCCGCGACCGCGCCGAGGCGGACGCATGGCTCGCCGGCGCCGCCTCGGCGAGCGAACGCGCCCCCCTGCGCCCGCGCCGCGCCTGAGCCCCCGCACGCCGGCGCGGCGCGGTTCGCACCCCGCGCGCCGCCGTGCTATCTAATCCCGCGAACGAGGGCCGCGACCACTCGCTCGCCACCTCCCCTCGCGACGGAGAGCCCGAATGCCTCAGCGCATCTTCATCACCGGAGCGACCGGCTATCTCGGCGCGGCGATCACCGCGCGCCTCGTCCGGGCCGGACACGAAGTCCACGGCCTGACGCGCACCGAAGAGGGCGCGGCGATCGTGCGCGCACTCGGCGCGCGCGCCTTCGTCGGCGACCTTCACTCTTCCGACATCGTGCTCGGCGACCTCAAGAACTGCGACGCGGTCGTGCACGCCGCGGTGGACGGCGGCGACACGCCCGGCGCCGACCAGCTCGCGCTCGAGACGATCCGCGCGGGCGCGCAGGACGGCCGCGTGCGCCGGCTGCTCTACACGAGCGGACTGTGGGTGCACGGCGACACGCACGGCGCGCCGGTGGACGAGACCGCGGCGCTCCAGCCGATCGAACTCGTGAAGTGGCGCGCGGCCCACGAAGACGTGGCGCTCGACCTCGCCGAGTTCGAGGTCTCGACCGTCGTGCTGCGCCCGTCCATCGTGTACGGCGGATCGCGCGGCATCCTCGGCGCGATGTTCGCCGAGGCGAAGCAGCACGGCACCGTGACGTACGCGGGCGATGGCTCGCAGGTGTGGGGCATGGTGCACGTCGAGGACGTCGCCGAGGGCTACGCGCTCGCGCTCGAACACGGCAAGGGCGGCGAGCGCTACATCCTGTCGGACGATTCGGCGCACACGGTGAAGGACATCGCGGCCGCGATCGCGCGCGTCACCGGCGCGACGGCGAAGCCGTGGCCGCGCGAGGAAATCGTCGCTGCGCTCGGCCACTACGGCGAAGCGCTGCTCGTGAGCCAGCGACCGAACGCGGGCAAGGCGCGCCGCGAACTCGGCTGGGTGCCGCGCCACACGTCGTTCGTGAACGACGTCGAAGCGATCTACCGCGAATGGCAGACGGGGCAGAAGGCCACGGTCGGCTGAGCGGCGCGGACGCCCCGCGCCGATCCTCACCGAGCCCGGCACTTCGCCGGGCTCGGCGTTTCGGCTCCGCCACGGCACGCGCCGGGAGACCTCGACGATGAGCGGCGCGGCCGAACGCGATCGCACGGCGCGGCGGCTGTTGTGGGCCGCGGCCGCGGTGTTCGGCGCGTTCCTCGTGTTCCTCGTCGTCGCGAACGCGCTCGTTCCCGCGCTCGCCACACGCGTCCTGCGCGAACGCGCCGCCGAGCGCGGACTCGCGGTCTCGTGGAGCGCGCTTCGCTTCGGCCTCGACGGCGAAGTGTATGTGCGCGCGCTCGCGGCCACGCCGCTCGCGGGCGGCGAACCGCTCGTCACGGTGAATCAGCTGTCGGTCGGCGTGAAGCTGCTGCCGCTCTTCGCCGGGCGGATCGAGCCCTCCGAGGTCGAGCTCTACGACGCGCGCATCGTCGTGGCGGCGCGGCGCCGATCCGACGAGGACCCGCTCGGCGAGGCGAACGAGCGGCCCGCAGGCCGGCGTGAGTCGGGCCCCGCGGCGCCGAAGGTGCGCCGCGCGGCGGAATCCCTCGTGCACACGATGCTGCTTCCCGCGCGCGCGATGCCGTCGGTGCGGATCACGAACCTCGAGGTCGCCTTCGCGCCCGACTCCGAGTCGTCGCCGCGCCGCGGCGCGCTCGCGACGCCGCCGCGGAAGCTGCTCCTCCACCAGCTCCTCTTCGAGCCGGCCGCGGACGCCGTGACGCTGACCGCGAACGGCCGCTACGACGGCGAGCAGCCGCTCGGCTTCGACGGCCGCCTCGAGTGGACGCACGACGACCGGCTCACGGCCCGCGGCCGCGTCACACTGCCCGCGCTCGACGCCGCGCGCACCGACACGTTGCGGCTCGGCCTCGAAGGCGCGCTCCACCAGGACCGGCGCGCGGGTGTCGTGCGGCTCGCCGACTCGACGCACTTCCACGTCGGCGAGATGCGCTGGGCGCTTTCGGGCGAGGTCCGCCGCGACGGCCCGGCGTTCCGCTTCCGGCTCGCCGCGGACGGACTCGACGAGCGGCGCTTCAAGTCGAGCCTGCCGAGCGCCGTGCTCGGCCCCCTGCTCGAGGTCGGCGTGACGGGCACGTGGGACTACGCGCTCGAGGCGGCCGTGAATCTTGCCGAGCCCGACTCGGCGACCTTCAACACCCGCGTCGTGCCGCACGGTCTCCAGCTCGACGGCGCGCGCACGCAGCTCCGGCTCGCCACGCTCGACGAACCGTTCGAAGCGCGGATCCACCTGCCGCGCCACTACGTCGTGACGCGCGTCCTCGACGGCTCGAATCCCTACTACCGTCCGCTCGCCGCGATCGACTCGAACCTCGTGCACGCCGTGCTCGCGAACGAGGACGGCGGCTTCTTCCGCCACCGCGGGTTCAACACCGAGGCCGTGCGACTCGCGATCGCGCACAACCTGCGGCAGGGCGCCTACGCGCGCGGCGCCGGCACGGTGACGATGCAGCTCGCGCGCAACCTGTACCTCGGCCACGAACGCACGCTGTCGCGCAAGGGTCAGGAGGTCGTGCTCGCGTGGGTGCTCGAGCACCTGACCGGCGTGACGAAGGAGCGGCTGCTCGAGATCTATCTCAACATCATCGAGTGGGGCCCGGGCATCCACGGCGCGGGCGAAGCGGCCGCGTACTACTTCGGCACGACACCCGAACGCCTCACGATCGAGCAGGCGCTGTTCCTCACCACCGTGATCCCGTCGCCGAACAAGTGGACGTACCGGCTCGACGCGGACGGCGCGCTGCGCCCGTTCGAGCGCGCGCAGATGCACTTCATCGGGCGCGCGATGATCGCGAAGGGCTGGCTCGCGCCGGACGCGCTGCCCCCCGCGGACTCGCTGCGCGTCGCGATCACGGGACAGGCGGCGGACGACTTGCAGGCGCCGCCCGCCGCGGATCGAACGCCGCTGCACTGACTCGGAAGGAACTTCCGTCGGGTTTGCGGATGCCTCGAATCGCATTCGACATCACCCGCATTCCGTCTGACCCTTGCGCTCGCGCGACCAGGAGTCACCGCGTCGCGTTCGAGCGTCGGACGCGCGCCACCGGCCTCACCCCTCTCTCCTGGAGGCCCTCGATGATTCCCTCCAACGCTCCTTCTCGCTCTCGCGAACGCTCAACTTCGAATGCCGCTGACGGCAGTCCCGATCCTCGCCGCCTTCGCACGCCGCGGCCCTTCACTCATCGAGCCATCGCGATCATCGTCGTCGGGGCGATCGGATTGTGCGGCCAAGCGCGCCCGACGTTCGCCGCGACGCCGTCGAACGCCGCGTCGGCCTTCAAGCAGGTTCCCTTGTTGTCCCCGAGCGGAGGCACCGGCTACGCCGCCGGCGGACACACCACATGGCCGACCTTCCTCGACGGGCTGCTCGTCCGCGCCATCGGCGGCACCGACAGCATTCTCATCAGGAGCACTCGGTCGCAGGGCGTCTCCATCGGCCTCAACGGCTCGGTGACCTACACGCTGCCGCCAAAGACCTTCGCCAACCGCGTCGGCGCGATCGTCACGGCCAACGACTGGACCGATGGAGAGGATGCAGGCTTCGCGGTGCTCACGGCCTCATTCACCTTCGGCGATGGAAGGACGTGGGGAACGGGAACCCTTTACGACGTCAGTTCAGGCGGTGGCTATCCGTTCGACCTCTGGTACCGCGTCCGCAACTGGTCGGACCAGGTCGTGCCTGGAGATCCCTTCTTCGTCGCGCAACCCGCGACAGCCGGCGTCTTCCCACTCTGCGCACAGGCGAGCAACGGCGGGGTCGGCAACGTCTTCAGCGACGTCCAGACCTTCAGCATCCCCGACACGCTGCGCGACGCGGCGCTGCAAAGCGTGACGTTCGCCTCGCACACGACGGCATTCGACAGCACGCACATCACGAGCGCGACCGGACTCGTCAGCGGGCTCGTGTTGTGGCCGCAGTTCAAGGTCAAGAACGCGCAGGGGGACACGCTCGAGCGGATATCGCAGGTCACGGGCACGGACCACGGCGGCTACCTGTTCGGCAGCCAGCCGGTGGGCACGCGACGGCTCACGGACGGGACGGCGTGTCAGGTGGCGTCGATGGCGATGTGCTACACGTACGCAGGGTTCCCTTGCACGGTGGACAGCCTCAACGCGCACCTGCAGCGGAGTAAGGGGTACAAGGCGTCAGAGGTGTGCATCGTCAAGTGGGTGTCCCCGACCGGGGACACGGTCCGGTATCGGCCCTACACCGAGGACGACACTCGGCTCAAGGTCGGGGACCGCTTCCTCGTCGAGCGCGGCAACTACGTCAATCCGCTGGCGACTTTCGTGGTCAGGGACACGTCCCTCCGTTTGGCGGTGCTGGTCCCGTCACGGCACAATCCAACGACGCCGGTGGTCGAGGGTGACAGGGGGCGCGTGTACTGGAGAATGATCTACCGGAAGGCTGCCGCAGAGCCCGCGCCTTGTAAGCAAGCAGGTCGTTGACTCGCCGGGGCTGGCGGCTCACGTCGATAGCCTGCTGGTGAGGAACATCCCCGTGCAGCTCAACCTCGCCAGCCACGGCCACTTCGTGGTCGCCGACGGCTGGATGCCATCGTTCCGGCCGGACGGCTCGGCGCGGGGGACTTACTCAATCAAGGACCCCTACGACCCTCGGAACTTCACGCGGCTGATCGAGTCCCGGAGAATCACTGGCAAGCTCGCCAACTACGACAACCGGTTTCGCCTGGCGCGCTGGGTCGAGCCGGCACCCGGACCTGAGCCGTCGGGGGCCACCGCCGTGGCCGGCACCGGCACGCCAAGCCTGTCGGTGCTCACGAACGGGACGCGGCGGGTGGAGCTCGTGGATCCGCTGGGTCGGCGCCTGCTGCGCGACGCCGGCACAGACGAGGACATTACGGAGATCCCCGACGCCTGGGTCATGGATGTGGGCTCGGAGCACGACGACGGCGACGACTGGGAGGACCGGCAGACAGGCTACGATCTGGACGTTGCGGAGGCGCTGGACGGGCACTACCTGCTGCGCGTCTACGCGGACGCGGGTCATGCGCTGAACGTCTCGGCCCACGACGATGCCGGGGTGTTCTCGACCGACGCGGCCGGGGACACGGCGGTGGTGCCGGTGGGCGCCGCCTACGATCTCCACTACTCGGCAGCGGCGCGGACGGTCGCGGTGAGCTACCTCGGCCCGCTCGGCGTCGAGCCCCCGGTCACGCCAGCGCATCGCATCCGCCTCGCAGTGCGCCGCAATCCAGCGACCGGTCCGGTGGAGTTCGTGCTCGCCGCGCCGGCGGGCGCCGGGGACGCGATCGTGGTGTTCGACCCGGGCGGGAGGCGGGTGGGCGTGGCACAGGTGGCGCCCGGGGATCGGGTGGTGCGTTGGGACTGGCGCGAAGGGTCACACCGGGCCGGCGTGTACCTGGCGCGGTTGCGAAGTGGCTCGGAAGTCGTGCGGTTCGTCATCCTCCGGTGAGGTGTGGCATGTCGCTGAAGACTCGCGTTGGGGCGTGGATGATGGTTCTTGGGCTCCTTGGCGCCGCGGCGTGTGCGTCGATCGGCAGCGTGTCGACGACCACGCCGACGAAGTTCACCCGGGTCAACGTGAGCGTTCATGGCTGGGCGGTCGAGGCCGTGCTCATCGACCGAGATGGGCGGCGGTCGGGGTGGACGCGCGAAGGAGCGATCGAACAGATCAATGGATGCATCGGTCAATCCGGCTGGGAGGATGGCATTCCCAACCCCCGCCCGGAAGACTCCGATAGCGCCGACGTGGCGGCATGGGAGGAGGCGCAGCGGCAGGACTCGATCTACGCCGCGTCAAGCCCGCCGCCGACTTGGCACTCCTTCTCGATTGGCAACGACATGAACTACCGCGCCGGAGGATCGCAGAGCCTGATCGAGCAGGGTGGTTGCGAACTGCGGCTCGTTCCGATCAACGCAGGCGCCGTAACGCTGTCCCTCAGGGCGGAGGGGATAGGGATCCGCGCGCGCCGCGACACGACTTCGACGCTGGTCACGCCCGGCAAGCCGCAACGCTGGCGGCTCACCTGGAAGCAGTCAGGAGACAGTTGCATCGTGAAGATCTCGCGGCTCGGGGAGCGCAGATCGGCGAAGTAGCGGGGGACGACAACTTGCCTCGCGCCGCCGATCTCCGTGCTCAATATCGAAGGCACTGACATGAGACCGTTCTTGAAGGCACTCGCCGCCGCCGTGCTCCTCGCATTGATCTGGTGGGGAATCACTCGCGACACCTACGTTCCGCTGATGACGATGACTCTCGTCCCGGCCCTGTTCAGCTCGAGTCGAATGAGCGATAGGGATCGGATTCTCGGAGCGATGTTCGCGAGCCTGTTCTTCGCCGTCGGCGGGCTCTACATGTTCCCGAAGCGCTGATCCCGGAACGAACGCCACCGAGTCGCGCCGTGCCCGCCCCGGGGACGAAGCTCGCTTCGTCCCCGGGGTCGGCGCGAATGCGCGCGGCGACCACGGCCCCGATGCGAGCTTGAGCGCCGCGCCACCAAACCGTTCTCCCCGCTGCGCTGGTTCTCGATGCCCCACCGCCTCCTCCTCACGACCTTCGGCTCGCACGGCGACCTGCACCCCTATCTCGCGATCGGGCGCTCGCTCGTCGCGCGCGGGCACGCGGTCACGGTCGCGACGCACCCGCACTTCGCAGCCGACGTCGCGCGCGCCGGACTCGCGTTCGGCTCCATCGGTCCGGACTTCGTGGACCTGTTCTCGAGCGGACGCGCCGACATGCACCGCTACATGGACGGACCGCGCGGCTCGGAACGCGTCGTCACCGAACTGTTCGTGCCGTTCGTCGAGCGCGCCTTCGACGAGACGCTGTCGCTCGCCCGCGCGCACGACGCGCTGCTCACGCATCCGCTCGCCTTCGGCGCCGTCGCCGCGGCCGAGATCGCGCGACGGCCGTGGGCCTCGGCGGCCCTCGCGCCGCTCTCGATGTTCTCCGAGACCGACCCGAGCCTCTATCCCGGCAGCGAGTCGTTCGCCGCGCTGCGACGGTTCGCGCCGCACCCGCAGCGCCTGCTCCACGCGCTCGGCCGGCTCTCGACGGCGCGCTGGATCGCGCCGATTCGCGCGCTGCGCCGTCGTCTCGGCCTCGCGGACCGCGCGCACCCGCTGTTTGAAGGCGGCTTCTCGCCGCACCTCCATCTCGCGCTGTTCTCGCCCGTCTTCGGTCCGCCGCAGCCCGACTGGCCTCGGCCCTCGCTCGCAACGGGTTTCCCGTTCTACGACGGCGGCGCACCCGCAGCACTCACGTCGGCGATCGAGGCGTTCCTCGCCGCGGGCGAGCCGCCCGTCGTGTTCACGCTCGGGAGCAGCGCGGTCCACGCGGCGGGCGCGTTTTACGACGACGGACTCGCGGCGGCGCGCGCGCTCGGGCGCCGCGCGCTGCTGCTCGTCGGGCGCGACACGGGCGTCCGCGTCCCCGCGGGCGGCGACGTGCACGTCGCCGAGTGGGCGAGCTACGCGGCGCTGTTCCCGCGCGCGGCGGCGATCGTGCACCAGGGCGGCATGGGCACGACGGCCGAGGCGCTGCGCTCAGGCGCCCGATGCTCGTCGTCCCCTACTCGCACGACCAGCCGGACAACGCCGCGCGCGCGGAGCCCTCGGCCTCGCGCGCGTGGTGCCTCGCCCGCGCTGGAACGCGGCACGGGCCGAGGCCGCGTTGCGCGCCCTGCTTCGGCTCGCCCGAGGCGGCGGCGAGCGCCGCGCGCGCGAGCGCCGCGATCCGGGCCGGCGCGGCGCCGAGGCGGCGGCCGACGCGATCGAGGCGCTCGCCGCCACTCCGCGCTGAAGCCGCACCGGCCGGATGGCCGATACCGGAGCGAACCTCGCCGACCACTCCGGGGGCCCGCCATGAACGCCGTCCTGCTCGTCGCCATCGCGCTCGTGATCGTGCTGTTCTTCACGCCGCTTCCGCGCCTCGTGCTCGCCGCGCTCTTCAGCCGCGCGATCGGCGACGCCGCGCTCGCGCGCACCGCGGACCGCATCCACCTCGAGCCCGCCGACGCCACGACGCTCGACAACGCCGCGCCCGTCGCCGCGATCGCGCGCGAGTTCGAAAGCGCGGGGTTCGTGTCGGCCGGCACGTTCCGCATCCCGGAACTCCACGGCATGGGCATCCAGCTGCTCGCGGACTCGGCGAACGGCCTCTACGCGTCCGTCTACGACCATCCGGTCGCGGGCGTGTTCTACGAGGCGTGGAGCCGCTACGACGACGGCGGCTCGGTCACGCACACGACGAAGGGCCCGACAGGCATCCAGCCGCGCGAGAACGCGCGCGTCGTGAACCTGCCGGGCGTCTCGCCGAGCGTCATCGCCGAGGCGGCGCGGCGCGAGCGCCGCATCACGGGCCAGCGCCCCGCGCGCGTCGAGAACGCCGTGCGCGATCTCGAAGAGGCGTACGCCGAGTACGTCGCGTGGCTCAAGGGCCGCGGCATCTCGCGGCGCGAAGTCGTCGAGGTCGCGGCGCGCCGAGCGGCGTAAGCGCGGCCCGGGCGGCACACGGAGCGGCACGCGCGCCGCACGCGATGCGGCGCGAGGCGCAGACGTCGTGCGCCACGGCGCGCCGCCGCCGGATCAGCGCGGCGCCGCGATCTGCGCGCGCATCCGCGCGAGCGCGGCCGCCTCGCCCTCGTCCACGGGCCGCGCGATCACCTCGTCGAGGAACCCCGCCGCATCGCCCGGGCGTCCCGCCTTCAGGAGCAGGCTCGCGAGCCGCACGACCGACTGCGTGTGGTAGCGCTCGGGCGTGGCGGGATAGCGCAGGCACATCTGGTAGGCGCGCGAGGCGGCCGCCCACTTGCGGAACGCCTCGTAGTTCGCGCCCCACGTGAAGCACGTGTACGCCTCGCCGCCCGTCGCGTTCCCGAGCGCGAGCAGCGTCGAGTCCGGACCTGCGGGCTCGCGGTCGGCGAAGCGGTCGTCCGCGCGTCCGTGCCAGTGGAGCGTGAGCACGAGCGAGCCGTCGGGCGCGCGGAACTCCTGCTTCACGGGGAAGCGCGCGGCGATCGTGTCGTAGAACGCGAGCTGCGGCCCGAACGAATCGGGCTCGGCGGCATAGCGCGAGCGTACGGACTCGGTGACGACGAACGCGTCGGCGTCGCGCCACAGTCGCGCGTCGTAGAAGCGCGCCGAGCGCCGCGGCAGCACCTGGAACGAAGGCAGCGTCTGGCGCGCGTAGACGAGCCGGCCGTAGCCCTTCGCGACGAGCGCGCGCCGCAGCGACTCGTCGTACTCGATCAGGTCCACCGCGCCGACGAGCGGCGGTCCGTACGCCTCGCTCACGATCATCGAACCCGACGGCACGTGTGATTCGATCCAGCGCTTCGCCTCGGTACGCGGATCGGTCCCGCGGCCCGCGAGGCTCTTCGCGAGCGCGGGCACGGACGGCGCGGCGAGCACGGCCGCACACGCGGCCGCGAGCAGGACGCGCGAGCGCGGCGCGAGCGCCGCGAGCCGCGGCGTGCCGAGCAGCGCGTCCACGAGCGCGCCGGAGTACACGGCGGCGACCGGCACGAGCGGCAGCAGGTAACGGTCCGCCTCGACGCGCGTGCTCGAGAGCGCCGCGACGAACCCGACCGGCACGCCGAAGGCGACCCACGCCCAGTTGCCGATCGCGCGTGACGCGGCGAGGAGCAGCCCCGCGAGCGCCGCGAGGGCGAGCGGCCAGCCGGCCACGTCGGTGAACCAGGAGCGCACGAAGTAGAGCGCCGCGTTGCCCGCATCGCCGAAGTGCCCCAACTGCTGGTGCTGGCGCTCGGCCGCGAGGTCGGCGAGCGCGGACTTCGCATCGAGCAGCACGTAAGGCGACGTGAGCGCGAACGCGAGCGCGGCGGCCAGGAGCGCGACGCCGAGCGCCGCGAGCGGGGCGAGGTCCCGGCGTCGCGCGCCGTCGGCGGCCGCGCGGCGCGGAACGAAGCACGCGAGCAGCGGCGCGAGGAACGCCGCCGCCCCCGTGTACTTCGCCGAGGTCGCGAGCCCCACGGCGACGCCCGCGAGCGCGGCGTTCCGGATCGTGCGCGATTCGCGCAGCGCGATCGCGCGTTCGAGCGCCCACGCGACGAACAGCGCGAGCGGCACGTCCACCTCGATGAGCTTCGACTTCGCGATCAGCGCCGCGTTCATCGCCACGACGACGCCCGCGACCCACGCGCCCGCACCGAGCTTCGCCGCGCGCGCCGCGCGCCACGTCGTCCACGCGGCCAGCGCCCCCGCGAGCGCGATGAGCCCGCGGCCCACGAGCACGAACGGCGTCGGATCGGCGATCGCGAGCGCCTGCAGCTCCAGGACCGAGCGCGCGGCGCCCGTCAGGTCGAGCCACGCGCGCGTGAGCGCCTGCCCCGCGAGCTGCAGGTAAAGGACGAGGCTCGGGTAGCGGAAGAAGTGCGGGTTCGGATCGAAGCCGCCGCCGCGATCGAAACCCCACATCATCCACGCGCGCTTGTAGGGATAGGCCTCCTCGTAGATCGCCGGCAGGCCGGCCCCGATCCCGGGCAGCCGCACGAGGAACGCGGCCGCGACCAGCGCGAGCATCCACGCGCGCTCGCGCGTGAGCCAGCGCCCGCGCGGCTGCGCGTGGCGCGGTCGCCGAGCGGGCGCCGCCGCCTTCCGATCCCGATCGCGTCGCGTCATGGGGCCGGCATCGTAGCCGCGCGTCCCGCCGCGGCGAAGCCGCCGCGCGCGGCGCGCCCTCCGGCGCCGCTTCGAAACGCAGCGGGGCATTCGGCGCAGCGGCAGGACGTGCCGCGCGAAAGAAGAACTTGCCGCTGCAACTTGCAACTTCCCGCTCAAGTCTTCCGGTTCGGGGTCCGATCTCTTCCCGCGGCAGGCACTCCCTCGCGGTGCTGGCAGGCACCCGCGGTGGCCGCTCCGGCTTTGCCGGGCGGGAGCGTGCTTTGTGGATCGTGTGGGAGCACTCCGCTCCAGCGCTCCACGGTGGTGAGGAAACCAGGGAAGGAGACGGCGATGCATCAGTCGATGAAGCGCTGCCTCGCGGTCGCGCTGCTCGCGCTCGTCACGTTCGCTTCGGCGGCGTGGGCCGAGGGCGACGTCTCGGTGCAGCTCACGGCGCACCGGGTGCAGACGAACGCGAACGGCAAGGAGACGCTCGTCCCCGGGGACCAGGCCCATCCGGGCGACGTCCTCGAATACCGCGCGACGTACACGAACTCGAGCGGCGCGCGCGTGCGCCAGCTCGCGGCCACCCTTCCGGTGCCGCAGGGCATGGAGTACCTCGCCGGCTCGGCTTCGCCCGCGCCGGTGCTCGCGAGCCTCGACGGCAAGACGTTCGAGGCCGTGCCGCTCAAGCGCAAGGTGCGGCTCGCCGACGGGCGCACCGCGGTCCGAGAGGTTCCTGCCTCCGAGTACCGCTGGCTGCGCTGGTCCATCCCCGCGCTCGAAGCGAAGAGCGACCGCGTCGTGAAGGCGCGCGTCCGCGTCGCGCCGATCGCCGTCGCCGCGCTCACGCGCTAGTTCCGGATCCCGTCTCGGACGCGGCACGGAACCGGCGCCCACGTTCGCCGTTTTCCGTGTCCGCACCTCGCAAGCACAAGGAGTGTGGACATGTCTCCCTCGCACACGACCGGCGCGTTCCGCCGGCTCGCGACGTTGCGTCACGGCGTCCTCGCGCTCGTGACGGCCGCGGCGTTCGCGTGGACGGCCACGGCCGCGCACGCCGCGCCGCCCGCGGGCACCTCGATCGGTAATCAGGCGTCCGCGACGTACCTCGACGCCTCGGGCACGAGCCGCAGCGTGCCCTCGAACCTCGTCACCACGATCGTGCTCCAGGTGGCGAGCTTCACGCTGACCGCCGACGGAACCCTGCCGTCCGCCCCGGGCGGCTCGGCCGTGTTCCCGCACGTGCTGACCAACACGGGCAACGGCACGGACGACTTCAACCTCACCGCCGCGGATCTCGGAGGCGACAACTTCGACTTCGCCAGCATCCAGATCCTCCCCGACGCGGACGGCAACGGCGTGCCCGACAACTTCACGCCGATCGCGAGCACCGGTCCGATCGCGGCGGGCGCCGTGTTCCACTTCGTGGTCGTGGCCGCCGTGCCCGGCACGCAGGTGGGCGGCGACTTCGCGCAGCTGCGTATCACCGCGACGAGCGTGTTCGACAACGCCCAGACCGCGTTCAACACCGACCGCGTGAACGTCACGGGCAACGCCGTCGTGGCCGTGACGAAGGGCATCAACGTGCCGTCGGGCAACTCGCCGAGCGGCCCGTACACGTACACGATGACGTACACGAACAGCGGAAACGCGACGGCGACCGGCGTGCGCTTCACCGACGTCGTCCCGGTCGGCATGACGTACGTGCCGGGCAGCGGCCGCTGGAGCGCGACGGGCGCCGTCGTGCTCACCGACGCCGATTCGACCGACGCGCAGGGCGTGTCGCCGAACACGGTGCAGTGGATCTACGACGGGCCGAGCCGCACCGTCACCGCGATCCTGAACCAGGTGCCGGCGGGCTCGTCCGGAACGATCACGTTCGGTGTGAACGTGGATCCGGGCCTCGCGCCGCAGGTCCTCAACAACTCGTCGCGCTACGCCTACTTCGACGGCGCGGCGAACGCCGGTCCGTTCTTCACGAACCAGGCGCCGTTCACGGTGCTCCAGTCGGTGGCCTTCACGTTCACCGGCACGACGATCGACTCGGTGAACCAGGGCGCGGCGCTGTCGTACGCGAACACGCTCGTCAACAACGGCAACGGCACCGACCGCTTCGACGTGACGATCGGCGTGTCCACGTTCCCGCCGGGCACGACGTACGCGCTCTACCAGGCGGACGGCGTGACGCCGCTCACGGACACGAACTTCAACGGCACGCCCGACACGGGCCCGGTCGCCGCAGGCGCCACGACCACCGTCGTGCTGCGCGTGCAGTTGCCGCCGAACGCCACGGGTGGCGGGTTCCAGGTCCAGAAGACCGCGACCTCGATCACGAACGGTACGAACGCCACTGCGACCGACATCCTGAACGGCATCCGTCCGAACCGCGTGGACCTCACGAACAACGCCGCGTTCCCCGGCGGACTCGGCGTCGGCGCCGGCCCCGAAGCGGGCGCGGTCGTCACGAACGCGACGAACCCCGGCACGACGACGCGCTTCACGCTGTACGTCAACAACACCGCCGGCGTCGCGGACGCCTACAACCTCGCGGCCAGCACGGACGGCTCGTTCGGCGCCCTCACGCTGCCGGCGGGCTGGAGCGTGCAGTTCCTCGACGCGACGCTCACCCCGATCGCGGGCACGGTCGCCGTCGGTCCGTGGAGCGGCGTGCTCGTGTACGCCGACGTCACGGTCCCCGCGGCCGCGACGCCGGGCACGACGGACGTGTACTTCCGCTCGCTGTCGCCGACGACGGGCGCCGCGGACCGCATCCACGACGCCGTGACCGTGAACCCGCTGCGCCAGCTCACGCTCGTGCCCAACAACAACGCGCAGATCGTCCCGGGCGGCACGGTCGTGTACACGCACCTGCTGTTCAACAACGGGAACGTCGTCGAAGGCGACGGCACCGGCAGCCTCGTGGCGCTCACGACCGCCGACAACCAGGCCGGATGGTCGTCGGTGATCTACCACGATACGAACAACAGCGGCGTGTTCGACGCCGGCGACGTCGCGATCAACGACCTCTCGACGATCGGCGGCATCGCTCCGCTCACCTCGATCCGCCTGTTCGTGCAGGTGTTCGCTCCGGCCGGCGCCCCGCTCGGCCAGGTCAACGTCACGACGTTCGACGCCTCGACGTCGAACCTCGGCTACGTGAGCATCGCGCCGCCGATCGTGACCGCGACGGACAACAGCACCGTCATCAACGGCCAGGTCACGGTCCTCAAGGAGCAGGTGCTCGACAACACCTGCGACGGCGTGGCCGACGGCGCGTACACGACGGTCAACCTGACGCAGGTGCCCGGCAACTGCCTGCGCTACCGGCTCACGATCACGAACGTCGGCACGTCGAGTGTCACGAACGTGGTGGTGAGCGATGCGACGCCGCCCTTCACGACCTACTCGGCGACGGTCCCCGCCGCGGTCGTGAGCGGGGCCGGCAGCGTCACGGCCGCTCCGGCCGCGGGCGCTGCCGGAACGATCACGGTCACGATCCCGACGCTGGGACCGGGCAACACGACCGTGGTCGAGTTCGGCGTCCGCATCGATCCCTAGCCGGCTCCGCGCGGCGGGCCTCCCTTCGGGCCCGCCGCGTCCCCCTCTGGGTGTTCCGCATCCGGCGCGACTCTGGGTTCTGTCTGAGAAGTCCGAGTGCAAGGCACGAGCAAGCGACGAGCGAGGCGCATCTGCAAGATGCTCCGCAGCGAGAAGCGAGCGAGTAACGCAGCAATCGGACGTCTCAGACAGAAGCTGGCGCGCCGGAGCGGGACGCCGGGAGTTCGCACCGTGCCCACGTCCCGTCGCCATCCGGGGTCTCCGCACCCGCGTTCGCCGTTCGCGAACGCGGCCGGTCTCGCCGCGCGCTCGCTCGCGAGCGTCGCGCGCGCGGCCGCCGTGCGCCTCGGCGTCGCGATCGGGACGCTGGTTTTTGTATACGCGCGCGCGCAGGCGGGCCCGGCACCGGGAACGCCGATCGACAACGTCGCCCGCGCGACGGCCACGACCGCGGGTTCGGGCGCGCTGCTCGTGGACTCGAACCCCGTGCGCACGATCGTCTCGGCGATCGAGGCGCTGTCGCTCACGCGCGACCAGGGCGCGATCGCGCCCGCCGGCGCGACGACGGCGTTCGTGCACGAGCTGCGGCACCTCGGGAACGCGACGGCGACCTACCGGCTCGACCTCGCGAACCTCGCGGGCGACGGCTGGGACTTCGCGAGCCTCGCGCTCGCCCGCGACGTCGACCGCGACGGCCTCGTCGGCCCGGGCGACGTCGCGCTCGCGCCGGGCGGCACGATCACGCTCGCTCCCGGCGACTCGGTCGCGCTGATCGTCTCGGCGACGAGCCCGCTCACCGCGCCGAACGGCGCGTTCGCGCGCCTCGAGCTGCGCGCGACCGGGCTCGCCTCCGGGGTCACGGCCGCGAACCGCGACTCGGTCACCGCCACGCCGCCGCTCGTGCCGCCGACGCTCGCGTTCTACGCCGGGCCGTCGTACGCGACGCCGACGCGCGTGAGCACGGTCAGCGCGCCGCTCTGGCTCGAGGCGGTCGCCCCGCAGTGCGACCTCGACCCGGCGCTCGCCGACACCGTGACGATCTCGATCGCGACGACGCGCGCGGGCGACTCCGAGTCCTACCGCGCGGCCGAGACCGGCCCTTCGACCGGCCGGTTCCGCATCGAGCCGAACGTGCCGACGTTCGACGCGACCGGCACGTTCGCCGCGACGCGCACCGGCGTCGTCGAGGTCACTCGCAACGACGCCGTGCGCGCGACGCTCCTCGGCTGCGGCGCGACGCGCACCGAGGCCGAGGTGTGGATCGCGCCGGCGGGCGTCGTGTTCGACGCGCGCACCGGGCTGCCGGTCGCGAACGTGCGCGTGCAGCTCACCGACGTCACGGGCGCCGGCAACGGCGGGCTCGCGGGCGGCCCCGCGCGCGTGTTCGCCGCGGACGGCGTGACGCCCGCGCCGGCAGCACTCGTCACCGACGCGAGCGGCGCGTACGCGTTCCCGCTCGTGCCGCCGAGCACGTACCGGCTCGACGTGTTCCCGCCCGCGACCCACCGCTTCCCCTCGGGGCTTCCCGCCGCGTCGTTCCCGGCGTTCCGCAGCGTGGACGCCGTCGCCTCCTACGGCGCGCCGTTCGCCGCCACCGCCGCGCTGTCGCCCGTGAGCTGGGACGTGCCGCTCGACGCGCGCGCGGCGGTGCGGCTCTTCGCCGAGAAGTCCGCCTCGCGCGCCGCGGTCGAGATCGGCGACGAGCTCGAGTTCGCGGTCCGGATCGAGAGCCGCACCGACAGCCTGCTCGACCGCGTCGCAATCGAGGACCGGCTGCCGTTCGGCTTCGCGTACGTCGCCGGCACCGCGCGCCGCGACACCTCGCGGCTCGCGGACCCCGCCGGCGGCCGCGGCCCGTCGCTGACGTTCGACTTCGGCGCGCTTCCCGCCCACGCGAGCGCGACGCTGCGCTACCGCGTGCGCGTGAGCCCCGGCGCGCCCGACGGCGACGGCATCAACCGCGCCTGGGCCGTCGCGGACAGCGTGTTGTCGAACGTCGCGACCGCGCGCGTCGTCGTGACGGGCGGCGCGTTCGCCGACGAAGCGACGCTCGTCGGCACGGTGTGGGTGGACCTCGACGGCGACCGCCGCCGCTCGGCCGGCGAGCCCGGCGTGCCGGGCGTGCGGCTGTACCTGGACGGCACGTTCGCGATCACCGACCGCGACGGCGCGTACAGCCTGTACGGCCTCGATCCGCGCGCGACCGCGGTGAAGCTCGACCGCACGACGGTGCCCGCGGTGACGAAGCCGGTCGCGCGCGACCGCCGCGACCTCGGCACGCCGGGCCTGAGGCTCGTGGACCTGCACCGCGGAGAACTCGCGCGCGGACTTCCCGCTCGCGCCCGACAGCACGCACTTCGGCGCCGACACCGCCGCCGTCGCGGCGGCGCGCGCGCCGCGAGACGCCGGGCGCCTTCGGCAGCGAACTCGCGCGCGGCCTCGCGCGGCCGTCCGCGATGGACGAGCCCGCGACCCTGCCGGGCGATGCGCGCGCGCGGCGACGTCGGCCGTGACGAGCGGCGAGTCGCGCCTGCCGCTGTTCGCCGACGCCGCGCTCGCCTCGGCGCCGTCGTCCGCGCACCACGCGCTGCCGGTCGCCTCGCTCGAGCAGCTCGCGCCGTCGCTCGACCTCGGCTTCGTCGGCCTCGCCGACTACGACACGGTCGGCGTGACGCAGCTCGCGGTGCGCGTGAAGGGGCGCCCCGGCACGACGCTCCGCCTGCGCGTGAACGGCCGGCCGCTGCCCGAGACGCGCGTCGGCCGCCGCGTCGTCGCGCACGCCGCGAACGTCGAAGCGTGGGAGTACCTCGGCGTCGAACTCGAGCCCGGCGTGAACGTGCTCGAGGTCGCGCCGCCGCGTTCGGTCGGCCGCGTCGCGCTGCGCGTCGTGGCGCCCGGCCCGCTCGCGCACGTCGCGCTCGAGACGCCGCGCCGCCCGATCGCCGACGGCCGCACGCCGGCGCCGCTCGCGATCCGCCTCACCGACGCGAAGGGCGTCCCGGTCGGCGCGCGCACGATCGTCACGCTCGAGACCACGCTCGGCGCGTTCACCGCTCCCGACCTCGATCCCGCCGCGCCGGGCGTGCAGGTTGCGGTCGAGGGCGGACTCGCCGAACTCGCGCTCGTCGCGCCGGCGACGCCGGGGCGCGCGCGCCTCGGCGCCGCGGCAGGCGCGCTGCGCGCGGCATCCGTCGTGGACTTCGGCCCCGACCTCCGCCCGCTGCTCGCGCTCGGCTCGCTCGAAGGCACGGTGTCGTTCGGCAAGCTGCACCGCGGGCCGAACGCGCCGCTCCACCCCGAGACCGGCTTCGAGTCGTGGGCGTCGCAGTTCCGCAGCGAGCGCCGCGACGGCGACGCGAGCGCCGTCGCGCGCGGCGCGCTGTTCGTGAAGGGCCGCGTGTTCGAGGACGTGCTGCTCACGCTCGGCTACGCGACCGACAAGCCCGAGGGCCTGCGCCGCTTCCGCGACATCCAGCCCGAGGCGTTCTACCCCGTCTACGGCGACGCGTCGGTGCGCGGCTACGAGGCGCAGTCCACCGGCCGGCTGTACGCGCGCGCCGACCGGGGCGCGGCCTCGCTGCTGTACGGCGACTTCGTCACGCGCGGCAGCGGCAGCGTCCGCAGCCTCGCCGGCTACCAGCGCAGCCTCACGGGCGTCCAGCACCACTATGAAGACGAGCGCGTGCGCGTGGACGCGTTCACGAGCCGCGAACGCACGCGCCGCCGCGTGGACGAGCTGCCCGGCCTCGGCGTCTCGGGCCCCTACGTGCTGCCGGGCGCGCCGATCGTCGAGAACTCGGAGCGCGTCGAGGTGATCGTGCGCGATCGCAACCAGCCGGCGGTCGTGCTGAGCGCGAACGCGCGCTCGCGCTTCACCGACTACGAGATCGATCCGTTCGAAGGCCGCATCGTCTTCAAGCAGCCGGTGCCGAGCGTGGACGCGGACCTGAACCCGGTCTACGTCCGCGTGGGCTATGAAGTGGAGTCGGACGGCGAGCCGTTCTGGGTGTCGGGCGCCGAGGCGCGCGTGAAGCTCACGCCGCGGCTCGAGGCCGGCGGCTCGTACGTGGACGACCACGATCCCGAGAAGCCCTCCGAGCTGCGCAGCCTCTCGATCGCGGCGAAGCTCTCGCCGAAGACGACGCTCGAGGCCGAGTGGGCCGTGACGCAGCGCATCGGGGGCAGCCGCGGCGACGGCGCGCGCTTCGACCTGCATCACGAGAGCGGCGCCGTGCAGGGCTACGCGTTCGGCTCGGCCACGGGCGCCGACTTCGACAATCCCGGCGCGGGCTTCGGCGCGGGCCGCACCGAGGCGGGCGCGCGGCTCACCGGGCGCGTGGACCCGCGCACGAGCCTGCGGCTCGAGGCGCTCTACAGCGCGGACGCGTTCGCGCGCGACCAGCGCGGCGGCGTGCTCGTCGGCGTGGACCGCGTGCTCGCGCGCGGCGTGCAGGGCGAACTCGGCGTGCGCGTCGCGGGCGAGGACCGCCGCACCGGCTTCGAGGAACCGACGAGCTACGCGCTGCGCGCTCGGCTCCAGGCGCAGGCGCCCGGGCGGCCCGACGTCACGGGCTTCGCCGAGTACGAGCAGAGCGTGATGGACGCGCGCCGGCTCGTCGCCGTCGGCGGCGAGTACCGGCTCGCGGGGCGCGGCCGCGTGTACGCGCGTCACGAACTCGTGTCGAGCCTCGCGGGCGAGTGGGCGCTGCGCGAATCGCAGCGCCGGCTCTCGACCGTGCTCGGCGTGGACACCGACGTGCGGCCCGACACGCGCGTCTTCAGCGAGTACCGGCTCGGCGACGGGCTCTCGGGCCGCGAGGGCGAGGCGGCGCTCGGCCTGCGGAACCTGTGGACGGTGGACGGCGTGATGCGCATCGGCACGTCGTTCGAGCGCGTGAGCCCGCTCGCCGGCGCGACGACCGGGCCCGCGACCGCCGTGACGGGCTCGATCGAGTACGCCGAGGGCGAACGCTGGAAGGGCTCGACGCGCGTCGAAGTGCGCACGAGCCGCGCCTCGGACGGCTTCCTCGCGACGATGGCCGCGGCGTGCCGCGTGGACTCGTCGTGGACGATGCTCGGCCGCCACCAGCTGTCGTTCGAGGACGCGCGAGCGAGCGGCACGCACGCGCGGCTGCGCTTCCAGCTCGGCGCGGCGTATCGCGACGCGACCCACGAGGCGTGGGACGCGCTCACGCGCTACGAGTTCCGCTACGACCGCGACACGGGCGGCTCGCCGTTCCCGCACCGCCGGCTCGCGCACGTGCTCGCGCTCCAGAGCACGGGCCCGGTCGGCGGCGCGCTCGAGGCCACGCTCGGCTGGGCCGGCAAGGTCGCGAGCGAACGCGCCGACGGCTTCCGCGGCGTGACGGGCGCGCAGCGCGGATCGGCGCGCGCCTCGATCGCGTTCGGACGCGACTGGGACGCGAGCGTCGCCGCGAGCGCCGTCGTAGGCCGCACGCTCCGCCAGCGCCGCGACGCGCTCGGCGCCGAGATCGGACGCCAGCTCGGCGCGGGCGTGTGGCTGAGCGCGGGCTGGAACCGCTTCGGCTACGAGGACGACGAACTCGCAGGGACCGACTGGACGCGCGAGGGCGGCTTCCTGCGCATCCGCGCGCGCTTCGACGACGAACTGCTGCGCCCCGCGCGAGGCCGCCGATGAGCGCGCGCACGCTCCGCCCGCTCGTCTTCGCATCGCTCGCGCTCGCGCTCGCCGCCGCGCCCGCGGCGGCTCAGGTCGTGCGCACGTTCACGCCGCGCTTCACGACCAACCAGAGCGGCGACATCACGCTCGTCGGAAACACGATCCTGTCGTGCAACGGCGGCGGCGGCTGCACGAACGGCCGCAACGGCACGGGCGGCAACGTGGACAACAACGACTTCACGATGACGTACGTGAACGCCGACGCCGACGGCACGACGTTCTCGTCGAGCAGCGCGACGCTCACCGTGCCCGCGGGCGCGACGGTCCTGTGGGCCGGGCTCTACTGGCAGGGCGAGTCCACGAACGCCGCGCGCAACACGTGCCGCTTCTCGACCCCGGCCGTCGGCTACCAGAACATCATCGCGACGCAGCTCGACGTGTCGTCGCCCTACTACCAGGGCTTCCGCGACGTGACGGCGCTCGTTCAGGCCGGCGGCAGCGGCACGTACTGGTGCGCGAACGTCTACTCGACCACGGGCAGCGCGAACCATCACGCGGGCTGGGCGCTCGTCGTCGTGTACGCGCTCGCGAGCCAGCCGCCGCGCAACCTGGTCGTGTTCGACGGCTTCGCGCGCGTCGAGCCGGGCGCGACGGTCACGACGACGACGAGCGGCTTCGTCACGCCGCCCGCGGGCGCCGTGAACACGCGGCTCGGCGTCGTCGCGGGCGAGGGCGACCGCGGCCTCACCGGCGACGCGTTCCAGCTGAACGGCACGAACCTGTCCGACGCGCTGAACCCGGTGGACAACTTCTTCAACAGCACGATCACGCAGTTCGGCGCCAACTTCACGGCGAAGAACCCGAACTACCAGAACCAGCTCGGCTGGGACGTGGATCTGATCACCGCGAACGGCGTGCTGCCGAACGGCGCGACGAGCGCGACGATCACGGTCGTCTCGACGGGCGACCGCATCCTGCCGGGCCTGCTGACGTTCGCGACCGAGCTGTACCAGCCGATCTTCAACGCGACCGGCTATACGAAGACCGTGACCGACGTGAACGGCGGCGTCGTGCGTCCGGGCGACGTGCTCGAGTACCTCGTCACGCTGCGCAACGACGGCAACGACGGCGCGAACGCGGTCGTCGTGCGCGACACGCTGCCCGCGAACGCGACGTACGTGGCCGGCAGCCTCGTCGTCGCGAGCGGCCCGAACGCGGGCACGAAGTCCGACGCCGCGGGCGACGACCAGGCCGAGTACGACGCGGCGAGCCGGCGCGTGACGTTCCGGCTCGGGAGCGGCGCGACCGCCGGCGCCGGCGGCTCGATCGCGCCCGGGGCGTCCTCGAGCGTGCGCTTCCGCGTCACGGTGAACGCGCCCGCGCCGACCGGCACCGTCGTGTCGAACCAGGCCGCGCTCGACTGCATCGGCGCCCAGTCGGGCACACCGCTCGCGGCGCTCTCGGACGGCGACGCCGTGACGCCCGGGGTCCAGCGCACCGACGTCACGGTGACGGGCTACCGCTTCACGGGCACCGTGTTCGAGGACGTGAACTACGGCGGCGGCGCGGGCCGCTCGCTCGCCGCGTCGGGCGGCGTCGCGCGGCCGAACGTGCGCGTCGAGCTGTACGACGCCTCGGGCGCGTGGCTCGCGGCCGACACGACGGATGCCGCGGGGCTCTACGTGTTCGACGGCTTCGTCGGCGGCAGCTACACCGTGCGCGTCGTGAACGCGACCGTCACCTCGTCGCGCGCGGGCGCCGTCGCGACGCTGCTCCCCGTGCAGACGTTCCGCACCGACGCCTCGGGCGGCGCGGCGGTCGCGGACGCGAACCGCGTCGGCGGCGAGAACCCGGCGCGCGCGGACGCCGCGGCGAACCTGACGAGCCAGACGCTCGCCTCGCTCACGACCGCGACGACGACCGCGCAGTCGCTCGCGCCCGTCGCGTTCGCGGGCACGGCCGACCTCGGCGGGCTCGACTTCGGCTTCAACTTCGACACGATCGTGAACGCGAACGACTCAGGCGCAGGCAGCCTGCGCCAGTTCCTCGTGAACGCGAACGCGCTCTCGAACACCGGGCTCGCCCAGTCCGGCTTCACGCCCGGCACCGAGAACGCGCTGTTCCTCGTCACCGACGGCGCCGCGCACCCGGGCCTGCGCGCGGGACTCGCGAACCTGCTCGTGAGCGGCGTCGTGTCCGTGCGCGTGACGAGCGCGCTGCCCGCGATCACGGAGGCCGTGCGCGTGGACGGCGCGACGCAGACCGCGAACGTCGGCGACACGAATCCCGGCGCGCTCGGCGCGGGCGGCACCGTCGGCGTGGACGGCGTCGCGCTCGCGACCGTCGCCGCGCCCGAGGTCGAACTGCGCGACAGCCTGTCGGTCGCGATCGGCCTCGACGTGCAGGCCGCGAACGTCGTGCTCGCGCGTCTCGCCGTGTTCGGCTTCGGGAACGCCGCCGGCTCGGACGCGAACGCCGACGTGCGCGTCGGCGCGACGGCGAACGCGTTCGCGCTCACGGCCGCCGTGCTCGGCACGTCCGCGCGCGCGTTCGCCGATCCCGGCGCGAGCCTGCGCTCGGGCGGCGACCACCTGCGCGCCGTCGGCGGCGACAACGGCGCGGTGACGAACGTGCTCGCGGGCTTCGGCGCGGGCTCGGGTCTCGCGTTCGTCGCGGGCTCGAACGGCTGGACGGTGGACGGCGCCGAGATCCGCGGGAACGCGATCGGGAACCCGACGCGCGACGGCGTGTCGCTCGAAGGGGGCGGGACGCTCGTCGTGCGCAACGCGCTCGTGACGCAGCACGAGGGGCCGGGCCTCGACACGCGCACCGGCACCGGCGGCTCGACGTTCACGAACCTCACCGTGACGCGCAACGGGCTCGGCGCGGGCGCGACGTCCGAGACGCCGGGCGTGCGGCTCGACGGCGCCGGCAACCGCGTCGATCGCTGCGTGCTCGCGCAGAACGTCGGCGCGGGCGTGCTCGCCTGCCCGACCGCTTCGACGAGCACGCTCACGCGCAATTCGATGTACGACAACGGCACCGTCGCACCGCTCGGCGGCGGTGTCGCGAGCGGGCAGATCGGCATCGACCTGCTCGCGAGCGGCCAGAACGAAGCGCGCGGCACGAGCCCGTTCTTCACGCGCAACGATCTCGCCGACGCCGACGCCGGCGCGAACGGACTGCCGAACTTCCCCGTGCTCGAAACCGCGGTCACGGCGAACGGCAGCTTCACCGTGACGGGCTGGGCGCGGCCGGGCTCGACGATCGAGCTGTTCGTGGCCGAGCCCGATCCCTCGGGCTTCGGCGAGGGCCGCACGTACGTGACGACGCTCGTCGAAGGCTCGGCCTCGGACCTCGACGCCGGCGCGAGCACCTATTCGGGGCTCGTGAACGGTGTGAACCAGGGCACCGACCTCACGAACCGCTTCCGCTTCACGGTTCCGACCCCGGGCGCGGTCTCGCCCGGCGTGCGGCTCACGGCGACGGCGACGCTCGCCTCGGCGACGAGCGAGTTCTCGGGGCTCGCGACCGTGACGAGCGGCGTGTCGGTGAGCGGCTGGGCGTACCACGACGCGAACCACGACCTCACGCGCGATGCGGGCGAGAACGGCACCGGCCAGCCGCTGTTCGCGAAGCTCGTGTCGAACGCGCTGCCCGGCTCGGCGCAGCAGATCGTGTCGGTGGACGGCATCACCGGGGCCTACGGCTTCGGCTTCGTCGCCGCCGGCACGTACTCGATCGTGCTCGACGACAACGGCGTCGCCTCCGACGTGACGCCCGCCACACCCGCGGGCTGGATCGGCACCGAGGCCGCGGGCGGCGTGCGCACGACCGTCACGGTGTCGGCCGCGAACCTCGTGGACCAGAACTTCGGCTTCTACCACGGCAGCCGCGTCGAAGGCCGCGTGTTCCGCGACGACGGCGCGGGCGGCGGCGGCGCGAACGACGGCGTGGCGCAGCCGGCCGAAGCTGGCGTCGCCGGCGCGCGCGTGCGCGCGCTGTCGGCCGCGTGCCCGGGCGGCGCGTGCGACAGCGTGCTCACCGATCCGGCCGGCGGCTTCGCGCTGTGGCTGCCGTTCACGGCCGCGGGCGCGGTGACGATCGCCGAATCGACGCCTTCGGGATGGCTCTCGACGGGCGGCGCCGCCGGCACCACGGGCGGCACGTACGCGCGCGCCTCCGACGCGTTCGCGTTCACGCTCGCGAGCGGCGTCGTGTACTCGGGTCTCGGCTTCGGCGACGTGCCCGCGAGCGGCTTCGCCGCCGCGGGCGCGCGCGCGGTGTTCCCCGGCGCCTTCGCCGACTACCCGCACGTGTTCGCGGCCGGCTCGGCGGGGACGCTCGCCTTCTCGACGAGCGGCGCGCCGGTGCCGGCGATCCCGGGCTGGTCGGCGAGCGTGTGGCGCGATCTCGACTGCGACGGCGTGCTCGAGCCCGGCGAGCCCGAGATCACGGCGCCGCTCGCGCTGCTCGCGGGCCAGAGCGTGTGCGTGATCGTGCGCCACCAGAGCCCGGCAGGCGCGACCGCGGGCGCGGGCGAGCAGCTCACGGTGCGGGCGAGCTTCGACTATTCGGGCGCGGCGCCGCCGCTCTCGGCCGACGCGGTGCTGCTCGATCAGACGACGATCGCGACCTCGGGCGGACTCCAGCTGACGAAGTCCGTGAGCAGCGCGTCCGCGCTGCCGGGCGATGCGCTCACCTACACGATCACCTACACGAATCCCGGGCCCGAGCCGCTGTCCGCGATCGTGGTCCAGGACGCGACCCCCGCCTACACCGTGTTCCTCGGCGCGGGCTGCGGCGCGCTCGGCGGCGGACTCACGGGCTGCGTGGTCTCGGCGGCGCCGGCGCCGGGCGGAACGGGCGTCGTCCAGTGGACGCTCTCGGGCACGCTGCTTCCGGGCGGCTCGGGCAGCGTGACGTTCCAGGTCCGCGTGCAATAGCAGCTGCGCCGGCGGAGGGCGTCGCCCGCCCCACCGCGGGCAACGCACCTCGCTACCGGCGCAACATTCGAGAGGGCCGCGCCTCGTTCCGTCCGCGCCGGCCCATGCCGTCGGCGCGGCGGCGGAGCCTTCGCTCCGCCTGCCGGGGGGAGGCCCGGGCCCCGCCCTCCGACGCGGCGGGACTCCCTGAGTCCCCTTCGACAAGGTGCCCGTCGAAAAGATCACGCGCCCTCGGTGCGCGACCCGTTCCGGCCCCCTCTCACTTCCCTAAACGCGAAAACCGGCCGGGGCGCACAGGGGTTACGGGTCGCCGGTGGCCGGGACGAAATGACCCGGCACCGGCGGCGGCCGGGGCGGGGCGGCAATTCCCCCTCTAAGCCTCGGCCCGCGCGGCCGAAAACGATCTCGGCAGGTCTCCGCCCGCGGGTCTCGGCCCGTGGGGTGTTCGAGCGTGCGGCGAAAGGCGTGGAGAGGAACCCGGAATATGGACGCTCCGGTGAACCCCGGACCCTGGATGGAGTCCGGTCGAGAAGCGGGTCTCGTGCTGCTGGCGCAGAAGGGCGACCGTCCGGCGTTCTTCGAGCTGCTGCGCGAGTACCAGCGTCCGCTCTACCGGCTGTGCTTCGCGTTCACGCGCGAGCACTCGGCCGCGGCGAATCTCGCGCACGAGTCCGCCCTTCACGCGTGGCGCGGGCTGCGCCACCTGCCGGTCGGCCGGCCGTTCTTCCCGTGGCTCGCGCGCATCGCGCGCAACCTCGCCGTGACGCGACAGCGCCGGCGCGCGGGAGACCAGCCGTCGTTCGCCGCGCGCGTGCGCCCGAACGGCGAGGCGTGGAACGACCCGTCGTACCCGCCCGAAGCCGCGACGCTCGATCCCGCGGTGCTGCGCGCGTACGCCGATCTCGGCCCCGATGAGCAGATGCTGCTCGCGCTCCGGCTCGTCGAGCAGCTGCACTACGCCGCGCTCGGAAACCTGACCGAGACGCAGGTCGGCCACGTGATGCACCGGCTCGCGGGCGTGCGCGAGCGGCTCGCGACGGCGCTGCCCGCAGAACCGCGCGAGGACGCCGCATGAAGCACCTCACGCCCCAGCAGCTCTCGGCCTCGCTCGACGACGCGCTGTTCGGCGTCTCGCTCGAACTCGTGCGTCGGCACCTGTCGGCGTGCGAGGCGTGCACCGAGCGCCGCGAGCGGCTCGCGCGCGTGGACGCGGCGCTCGTGCGCCTGCTCGCGCACGACCCGGGCGACGAGTTCTTCGAGGACGCGGCCACGCGCCTCGAAACCGAGATCGAAGCGGAGGCGACGGGCGGCGCGCCCCGGGCGAAGCGCGGCGGTTCTCGGCTCGCGAACTTCCTCGGCCTCGCGAAGACGGGCGCGGACCCGCGGATCGAGCGGCGCGCCGAACGCCGCGAGGCGACGACCAGGCCCGCGGACCGCGCGGCGAGCGCCGGCGAGGCGCGTGCGGCGCGCGCGGCCGACGCGCCCGAGCCGCTCGAACTCGTCGCGCCCGCCGACCCGATCGCGAACGAACCGGCCGCGGCGATTCCGGCGCTCCCTGCGGCGAGCGACGCGGGCGCGTCGGCGGGGCCGCCCCCGCCGCCCGAGCCGCCGGCGATCGAACTCGAATCGCTCGAGCCGCAGGGCCCCGCGCCCGCCGCGCCGCGAGCGATCGAGCCTCCGCGCCTCGTGGCGAAGCCGGAAGCGCCGAAGCACGATGGCGTGGCGAAGCCCGACGCCGCGGCGAAGAGCGAGACGGCGAAGCGCGGGGCCGAGCCCACGAGCGACGTTGCGGCGAAGAGCGAGGCGAAGGAGCGCGATGCCGCGACGGCGAACGAAGCCGCGCCGAAGCGCGAGGCGAAAGAGCGCCATGCCGCGACGGCGAACGAAGCCGCGACGAAGCGCGAGGCGAAAGAGCGCGATGCGGCGACGGCGAACGAAGCCGCGCCGAAGCGCGAGGCGAAAGAGCGCGATGCCGCTCCGAAGCCCGAGACGCCGACGCGCGATGCCGCTCCGACGAACGTCGCCGCGCCGAAGCCCGAGACACCGAAGCGCGATGCCGCTCCGACGAACGTCGCCGCACCGAAGCCCGAGACGCCGAAGCGCGACGTCGCGCCCGAGCGCTCGCGCGAGTCGCGGCGTGAATCGCGCGGCCGCGACGCGGCGTCGTCGCCGGCGTCGCAAGCGCCGGATCGAGCCGCGGGCCGGCCGACGCCGCTCATCCTGCCGAGCCAGTCCATCTCGCCGGCGGCGAACCAGGCGACTCGGCCGATCGTGCCGCAGCAGCTCGACCTCGGCCGCTTCGGGCGCGGCGCGAAGCCCGATGCCTCGCGCCCGGCCGACGGTGCGGCGACCCCGACCGCGGCGGCCGCTTCCGAAACGCCGCGACGCGACGAGCGACGCGCGAAGGACGCACGCGAATCGGACGCGCCCGCGAACGCGCACGACGACCGCGCGAGCCTCGCGCGCGAGACGGATACGCCGCCGATGGACGCCGACCTCGCCGAGGTCGCGGCCGACGACGACGCCGATGCGTTCGCGACCGGCGACGACGGCGCGCCCGAGTCGCCGCGCCGCGCGCGCGCCCGTGCGAAGCGCGCCGAGGCGCGCGCGGCGGCCGCGCGTGAGGCCGCGATCTCGCGACTCGAGCGCATGATGGACACGGCGCCTCCGAAGCGCTCGTCGCACGGCTCGGCGATCGCGATCGCGAGCGTGGCGCTGATGCTCTTCGCGTTCGGCGTGTGGATCGGGCCCCGGCTCTCGGGACCGCCCGCGACGGGCGTGACGCCCGGGTCCGCCGCCGCACGCCACGACGCGCCGGCGCTCGAACCGAACGCGAACCTCGAGCCCGCGCCCGCGGTACCCGCGACCGCGCTCGAACCGGCGGCGCCCGCGCCGACGCCGCCCGCACGCGCGAACGCGCCGGCCGAAACCGCATCGCCGGCGCCCGAGCGCACGCCGCCCGCCTCGAAGCCCGTCGTGAACGCGGCGCCCGCGACGCGTTCCGACGCCGCCGCGACCTCGCCGCGCTCGCCGAACGTCGCGGCCACGTCGCGTCCCACGAATGCCGCGGCCGCTCCGGCGCGCACGAGCGAGCCGTCCGCGGGCACGACGCCCGCGGGCGCGAATGCCGCGCCGCCGCCCGCTCCGGCTGCGAATCCGCCCGCCTTCACGTCCGCGACGCGCACCAACGTGACCTCCGCACCGGCGCCCGCGCAGGCCGCGCCGTCGAGCGCGGCCGACGAGGCGGCCGGTGATTCCTCCGACTGGCCGCTGCTGTGCGGCGCGGTCGTGGACGACGAGGGCCACCCGGTCGTCGGCGCGCGCGTGCTGCTCGCCGACCTCGATCTGTCCGCGCGCACCGACCGGCGCGGGCGCTTCTGCATCGCCGCGCCGAGCGGCGACCGCACGCTGTCCGTCGTCGCGCAAGGGTTCCTGACCCACCGCGAGGCCGTGAGCCTCGGCACGACGAACCTCGAGCTCGCGATCGCGCTCAAGCCGCTGCGCTGACGCTCGAGCCCCTCGACCGGAGGCGCGCCGCGCCTCCGGCGCGCGGCGTTTCGCCCCGCGCGCGCCTCTCCGCCGACACGCGTTCCGGCCGCGCCGTTCGCGCCCGCAACCGCATTCCGCCGTGCAGGCTCGGCGCCTGAGCGCCGATAACTTCCGCGCAGGCACGACCCGGCGCTCCGCGTCCGACGCGGGAGCGCGCATTTTCGTTTGCTTCGATTCGGGTGAGGAGCGGCGCGTTGAGCGAGATGGACGACGCCATCATCGAGGAGTTCCTCGCGGACAGCCACGAGGGGCTCGACCGTCTCGACCGCGACCTGCTCGCGCTCGAACGCGAACCGGGCGCGAAGCCCGCGCTCGACGACGCGTTCCGCGCGCTCCACACCATCAAGGGCACGTGCTCGTTCCTCGGCTACCGCGCGCTCGAGCGCGTGGCGCACGCCGGCGAGAACCTGCTCGCGCGCGTGCGCGCCGGCGCGCTCGAGCCGTCCGCCGACGTCACCGCCGCGCTGCTCGCGACCGTGGACGCGGTGCGCGTGATCCTCGGCCACGTCGAGCGCTCCCGCAGCGAGGGCCCCGACTCGTTCGACGACGTCGTGCTGCGCGCCGAGGCGCTCGCGGGCCGCGCGGCCGAGCGAGCGGCGCGCTCGAGCGCGACCGCCGACACGACGAGCGAGGCGGTGCGCGCCCTGCGCGGGAAGCGCGAAGACGCCGCGGCCGCGGCCAGCGCCGCCGAGGCGAACCACCTGCGCGTGGACGTGGGGCTGCTCGACCGGCTCATGAACCTCGCGAGCGAACTCGTGCTCGTGCGCAACCAGGTCGCGCAGTACTCGGCCGCGCGCAACTGGGCCGAGTTGCCGGGCGCGAACCAGCGCCTGCACCACCTGACGACGCGGCTGCAGGAAGAAGTCATGCGAACGCGCATGCAGCCGATCTCGACGCTGTGGCAGCGGCTGCCGCGCCTCGTGCACGACGTCGCCGCCGCGTGCGGCAAGCGCGTGCGGCTCGACAGGGAAGGCACCTCGACCGAGCTCGACAAGGCCTTGATCGAGGCGCTCAAGGACCCGCTCGTCCATCTCGTCCGCAACGCGGTGGACCACGGCATCGAGTCGCCCGAGGCGCGCGCCGCCGCGGGCAAGCCCGCCGAGGGCGTCGTGCGCATCGCCGCGCGCCACGAGGGCGGACAGGTGCTGCTCACGGTCGCCGACGACGGCGGCGGCATCCGCGTCGACCGCATCCGCGAGGCGGCGCTCGAGCGCGGGCTGCTCGCGCGCGAGGACGCCGAGCGCGCGAGCGAGCGGCAGTGGCTCCAGTTCCTGTTCCTGCCGGGCTTCACGACCGCGAAGGAGGTCACCGCGATCTCGGGGCGCGGCGTCGGGCTCGACGTCGTGAAGTCGGGCATCGAACGCATCGGCGGCTCGATCGAGGTGGACTCCGACCCCGGGCGCGGCACGACGTTCCGGCTGCGCATCCCGCTCACGCTCGCGATCGTGCCCGTGCTGCTCGTCGAGGAGGCGGGCGCGCGCTTCGCGATCCCGCAGGTCAGCGTGGACGAGCTCGTCCCGCTGCACGTCTTCGGCGGCGACGCGTTCGAGCAGGTCGAGGGAGCGCCCGTGATGCGGCTGCGCGGCACGCTGCTGCCGCTCGTGTTCCTCGCCGAGTCGCTCGGGCTCGCGACGCGCGCCGAGAGCCTCGAGCGCCGCCGCGGCCAGATCGCCGTCGTCACCGCGGACGGCCGCCGCCTCGGGCTCGTGTTCGAGCGCATCGTGGACACCCAGGAGATCGTCGTGAAGCCGCTCGCGCAGTCGCTGCGGGCGCTGCGCGCCTACGCCGGCGCGACGCTGCTCGGAGACGGCGGCATCGCGCTGATCCTCGATCTGCCGGGGCTCGCGCGCCGCGCGGGCTTCGATGCCGCCGCGCCGCGCGCCGCCGCGCCGCCGCCGCCGGCGCCGCCGGACGACCGCGCGCGCGGACTGCTCGTCTCGCTCGGCGGCGAGCGGCTCGCGATCGTGCCGCTCGAACACGTCGCGCGCATCGAGTCGTTCGCGCCCGGATCACTCGCGCGCGGCCGCGACGGCTGGGCGGCCGAGTGGCAGGGCCGCCTGCTCCCGGTCGTGCCGCTCGGCACGGCGCTCGGCGATGCGGGCGATCCGGCGTGGAGCGCCGCGGCGGGCACCGTGCCCGTGCTCGTGTGCGAGTGCCGCGGCAAGACGGTCGGCTTCGCGTTCGAGCGCGTCGAGGACGTGCTCGCGCTCGACCCCGACGGCGCGGCGCGCGCGATCGTCGGCGGGCGGCTCGCCGAGGTCGTGGACCTCGCGGCTCTCGCGGAGGCCGCGTGACCGCCGGCGCGTTGTGCACGTTCCGCGTCGGCGCGAACCGCTACGGCGTGCCGGTCGAGCGCGTGGTCGAGGTCGTGACCGCCGCCGACGTCACGCCCGTGCCGCTCGCGCCCGCGAGCGTGCTCGGGCTGCTGAACCTGCGCGGCGAGATCCTCATGGCCGTGAGCCTGCGCCGCGTGTTCGGACTCGACGACGCCGAAGGCGACGGCGAGCGCACGCATCTCGTCGTCCGCCACGGCGAGGAAGCGCTCACGCTCGTCGTGGACGCGGCGGAGGACGTGTTCGATGCCGGCGAGGCGCCGCTCGAGCCCTGCCCCGCGTCGGTGCCCCAGCACCTGCGCGGCCGCGTGCGCGGCGTCGCGCTGCTCGAGCGCGAACTGCTGCTCGCGCTCGATCTCGATCGTCTGCTCGCGGAGGCGCTGCCGTGACCGTCCGCGCGCCCTTTGTTCCCTCGCACCCCGGGATCTCGTCCCGCTCCCTCGCACCGGAGAGGTTCTCGTGAACGTCACCCTCCAGCGCCGGCTCACCGGCCTGATCCTGCTGTCGTCGCTCGGCCTCGCGGCCTGCGGCCTGACGGCGTTCCTCACGCTGCGCGACACGTCCATCGGCGGCGAGACGTACGAACGCATCACGGCGTCCGAGTCGTTCGTCGCCGACGTCGTGCCGACGCCGCTCTACCTCGTCGAGGCGTGCGTCGTCGCGCAGTCGCTCGCCTGGGAGTGCGCCACTCCGCGAAGCGAGGCGCTCGTGGACGAACTGCACCAGCGGCTCGACGAGTTCGACGAGCACCGCTCGACGTGGGAGACGGGTCTTCCGCCCGGCGCGCTCCGCACGCAGGTCGCGAAGCGGTTCATGCCGAGCGCCGACCGCCTCTCGCGCCTGCTGCGGGACGAGGTGCTGCCCGCGGCCGAGAAGGGCGATGCCGCGAAGGTCGAGGCGCTCGTGCGCGGGCCGCTGCGGCTCGCCTACGCGCGCCACCGCGAAGCGGCCGTCGAAGCGACGCGGCTCGCGCGCGCCGAGCACGCGCGCATGGAGTCGGCGGCGCTCGCGACGCTGCGGCAGCGCACGGGGCTCCTCACGTTGATGTGGTTCCTCGTCGGCGGCGTGACGCTCGGCGCCGGACTCGCGTTCGCGCGCCGCATCCGCACCTCGCTCACCGCGCTCCAGAGCGGCGCCGAGGCGATGGCCGCGGGCGACCTCACGCGCGTCGCCTCGGTGCCGGGCGGCGACGAGGTCGCCGAACTCTCGAAATCGCTCGACCGCATGCGCGAGTCGCTGCACGGCGTCGTGAGCCACCTGACGAACAAGGCGTCCACGCTCGCCGATGCGTCCGAGGACCTGTCGAACGTGAGCTACGAACTGTCCGCGACGGCCGAAGAGGCGTCGCACCAGGCGGGCTCCGTGGCGTCGAGCGCGAACGAGGTGAGCCGCAGCGTCGCGACGGTCGCGGTCGCGGTCGAGCAAATGAACGCGAGCGTGCAGGAGATCTCGAAGAACACGAACGAGGCGGCGCGCGTCGCCTCGGGGGCCGCGGGCGAAGTGCAGACCGCGAGCACGACGATCGCGCGGCTCGGCCAGAGCGGCATGGCGATCGGCAACGTCGTGCACCTGATCAGCAAGATCGCCGAGCAGACGAACCTGCTCGCCTTGAACGCCACGATCGAGGCGGCGCGCGCCGGCGACGCCGGCAAGGGCTTCAGCGTCGTCGCCCACGAAGTGAAGGACCTCGCGCGCAGCACGGCGCAGGCGACCGAAGAGATCCGGGTCGTGATCCAGTCCATCCAGACCGACACGCGCGAGGCGGTGAACGCCGTCAACCAGATCCGCGCGACGATCCAGCACATCAAGGACATCTCGAACTCGATCGCGAGCGCGGTGGACGAGCAGCTCGCGACGACGAGCGAGATCGGCCGCAACCTGAGCGAGGCCGCGCGCGGCGCGTCCGACATCGGCGAGGGCATCACGAGCGTCGCGCAGGCCGCGAAGAGCACCGCGGCGGGCTCGGCGCGCACGCAGAACGCCGCCGGCGAACTCGCCGGCATGGCCGCCGAGCTGCAGCGGCTCACGCGCCGTTTCACGACCGACACCGGCACGCGCGTCGCGCGCGCGCCCAAGGAACCCGCCGTGGCGCCGGCCGCGGCCGAGGAGCACTGGCGCGCGGCCGCCTGAGCCGCGCGTCGAGCGAGGAGGACCGACATGAGAGCGCTCGTCATCGACGATTCGCGCGCGATGCGCAGCATCATCGGCAAGTTCCTGAAGGAGCTGGGATTCGAAGTGCACGAGGCGGCGAGCGGCATGGAGGCGCTCGTCACGATCCGGAAGCTGCGCTCGGTGGACATCGTGCTCGTGGACTGGAACATGCCCGAGATGGACGGCTGCGCGTTCCTGCGCACGATCCGTGGCGAGGCCGAGTTCGCCGAAGTGCCCGTGATGATGGTCACGACCGAGAGCGAGATGGAGCAGGTCGTGATCGCGCTCGAGGCCGGAGCGAACGAGTACCTGATGAAGCCGTTCGACAAGCAGGGCCTGCTCGAGAAGCTCGTGCTGCTCGGCGTGGATCCGGGCGAGCAGGCCGCGTGACGATCGATCGCGCGCATCGGGCCGCGGGCGCCGCATGACGCCGATCCGCGTGCTGCTCGTGGACGACAGCGCGGCGCTGCGCCGGCTCGTCGCCGAGGCGCTCGCCGCCGATCCGGCGTTCGCGCCGCCGGCGCAGGCGTCGAACGGACTGCTCGCGCTCTCCGCGGTGAAGCGCGATCCGCCGGACGTCGTCGTGCTCGATCTCGACATGCCGGTGATGAACGGCTACGAGTTCCTGCAGGCGCTGCGCCCACTCCATCCGCGGCTCCCCGTGATCGTGTTCAGCTCGTTCAGCACGATGGGCGCCGAGGCGACGCTGCAGGCGCTGTGGCACGGCGCGAGCGACTACCTGCCGAAGCCCGCGCACGCGAATCCGCAGGGCGCGGCGGCGCACGTGCGCTCGGAACTCGCGCCGCGGCTCAAGGCGCTCGCCGAGGCGCGCGCCGCGGCGACCGCGCACGCGGCCTCGGCGCCGGCGTCGGCCGCACGGCCCGGCGCGCCCGCGCGGCGCGCTCGCGCCGCGATCGTCGGCATCGCCGCGAGCACCGGCGGCCCGCGCGCGCTCGCCGCGCTGCTCGCGAAGCTGCCCGCGGATTTCGCCGCGCCGATCCTCGTCGTGCAGCACATGCCGCGCACGTTCACGCGCCACCTCGCCGACGGTCTCGCCGCGCAGTGCGACCTGCGCGTGGACGAGGCCGAGGACGGCGCGCCGCTCGAAGCGGGCCGCGTGTGGGTCGCGCCCGGCGAGCGCCACCTCGTGCTCGCGCGCCGCGGCGACGCGTGGCGGCTCGCGCTCGACGACTCGCCGCCCGTGAACGCGTGCCGGCCGAGCGCCGATCCGCTCTTTCGCTCGCTCGCGCACGCCTTCGGCGGCGGCGCGCTCGCCGTCGTGATGACCGGCATGGGGCGCGACGGGCTCGACGGCGCACGCGCGGTGCGCGAGGCCGGCGGCCGCGTGCTCGTGCAGGACGAGGCGACGAGCGTCGTGTGGGGTATGCCGGGCAACGTCGCGCGCGCGGGGCTCGCCGATGCAGCGCTCGCGCCCGAGTCACTCGCGGCCGAGATCGCGGAGCGCGCGAGCGCCGGAGGGTCGCGCCGTGCCGCATGACGCCCCGAAGCCGCGAGACCCACGCCACGCCGTGACGCGCCCCGAGTTCGACGAGCTGCGCGCGCTCGTGCGCGCGCGCGCCGGACTCGTGATCGACCCCGGCAAGGAGTACTTCGTCGAGCTGCGGCTCGGCTGGCTCGCCGTCGAAGAGGGCTTCGACCGCGTCTCGGACCTGCTCGCGAGCCTGCGCACCGAGGAGTCGTGGGGGCCGCTCCACCGCCGCGTCGTCGAGAGCCTCGCGATCACCGAGACGTCGTTCTTCCGCGACCTCCACCCGTTCGAGTCGCTGAAGCGCGACGTGCTTCCCGAGCTGATCGCGCGGCGCTCGAAGGAGCGCGAACTCGCGATCTGGTCGGCCGCGTGCGCGAGCGGCCAGGAGCCCTACAGCGTCGCGATGCTCGCGCGCGAGCACTTCCCGATGCTCGGCGCCTGGAACGTGCGCATCCTCGCGACCGACTTCTCGAACGCGATGCTGCGCCGCGCGCGCGAAGGGCTCTACAGCCAGCTCGAGGTGAACCGCGGGCTGCCCGCGCACTGCCTCGTGCGCTGGTTCCGAAAGGACGGCCCCGACTGGCGCGTGAACGACGATCTGAAGCGCGCCGTCGAGTTCCGCGAGCTGAACCTGATCCAGCCGTGGCCCGCGCTGCCGGCGATGGACGTCGTGCTGATGCGGAACGTGCTGTTGTACTTCGACGACGCCACGCGGCGCGACGTGCTGCGCCAGCTGCGGCGCGTCCTCAAGCCCGACGGCTGGCTGTTCCTCGGCGGCGGCGAGACGCCGCTCAGGCTCGACGACGCGTTCGAGGCGGTGCCGTTCGGCCGCACGGTGGGCTACCAGCCGAAGTTCGCGGAGGCCGCATGAGCCGCCGCACCGACGACCCGAAGCGCCGCAAGGCGCGCGAAGGAGGTGAAGCGATGAGCGCGAAGGTGATTCCGATCGAAGACTGGCTCGAGGCGTTCCGCGAGGTCGCGAGCGAAGTGTCGCTGTCGTCGTTCCGCTTCGACCGCCCCGAACACCACGAGGGCGACGAACTCGCGGTCGAGCCCGGCGCGTTCATCGCGCTCCTGAGCGACGCGAACGCCGTGCACCTCGGCTTCAGCTCGACGCCCGACGGCTGCCGCACGCTCGCGCGCGGATTCCTCGGGGTGCGCTCCGACGTGCCGCTGAGCGAAGCGGACGTCGTGGACGGCGTCGGCGAAGTGATGAACATCCTCGCCGGGAAGGTGAAGTCGAAGATGGCGGCGCGCGACGGCGCAATCCGGCTCGGGCTGCCGATCTTCGTGCGCAACGCCGCGAGCGTCGGCCGCGACGACGAATCCGTGGCCGCCGAGGCGAAGCTCGGCCCCGTCGCGTGCCGGCTCGTCGTGTATCAGCGGAAGCAGGCGGCGTAGGCGCGCTCGCTCGTCGCCGGCGCGCCGCGCCTCACGACGCCTCGAAGCTCATCCCCACGTCACGCAGTTGACGGCGAACTTGCCGCGCACGGTCTGCTCGCCCGAAGCGCCGTTCACGCGCAGCTCGACCGTGCCCCAGTAGGTCTTGTCGCCCTCGCTGCCGTCCCAGTGGCCGGTGAACTTCTGGATCGTCAGGCTGCCGCCCGTCACCGGCACCTGCGTGCCGCCGAGGTTCACCCACGACGTCTTCGGCTCCCCCGGATCGCCGCCGTACGACTGGAGCGCGATCGTCTTGCCGACGAGCTTTTCGAACTCGGCGCCGTAGCCGACGTGCACGTCCATCGGCAGCTGGCCGACGAGCACCGCGCCTTCGCCGTGGATCTCGAAGATCTCGGGCTCGCTCTCTTCCTCTTCGACGAGGAAGATGTCCATGCGATCGAGCGCGAGGTCGGTCTTCGCTCCGGCCCAGTCCACCTGGATCTTCCAGTCGCGCTGCGCCTTCGCGCGCGCCTCCGCGGCACTCGCCTCCAGGCCCGCGCCGCTGCCCGCGCCGCATCCGCTCGCGAGCGCCGCCGCGAGGGCGAGCAGTGCGAGCCGTGACGAAATTCGCATCCGCTTCATCGCCGATCTCCCGCGATTCGCCGTCGCGGCACGCGGCCCGACCCTCGGGGCGCCGCGACGGATCGCGGGAGTTTTCGGCCGATTCCGCGCGGGGATTGAGCCCCGAGCGGGCGGCGCTATTTCACGACGACGACGCGGCGCTCCTCGCGGTACCCGGCGCTCGGCGCCGCGGCGCGCACGAAGTAGAGCCCGGGCGCGACGCCGCCGCGCCACTCCAGGTTCACCGCACCGCCGAGCGGGGCGACCGCCGAGCCGGCGAAGCGCGCGATCCTGCGGCCCGCCAGGTCGTAGAGCCCGACTTCGAGATCGCTCGCCGGGAACCCGTTCGCCGCGAGCGGCGCGGCGAGCCGCACGCGCAGCGCGTCGCCCGCGACGAGCGGCGTCGGCCAGGCAGCGAGCGGGCCCGCGAGTTCGCCGGCCGTGACGCGGCCCAGCTCAAGCTCTTCGCCGAGGCCGTTCACGCTCGCGAGTCGGTAGCTCGTGCCCGCGCGGCCCGCGGCGTCCACGAAGCGCGTCTCGGCGATCAGGTCGGAGCCGATCCGCGTGCCGAGCGCACCGCCGTCCATGCGGTACACGCGATAACCCGCGAGACCCTCGGGGCCGACCGCGGGGTCGCTTCGCCACGTGAGTTCGACGCCCTGCTCGCCCGCTGTCGCCGCGAGCGACAGCAGCGCGACGCTGGTCTGGATCGTGAAGCTCGAGTCGGTCACATCGAAGCCTCCAACGAGCCGGTCGTTCGGCACGACGCGCAGCCGCGCGAAGCGCGTCGGCAGGTGCGGCACGCGCAACGACGTCTCGTTGTCGTCGCGTCCGCCGACCGCGCTCGCGAGCGTCGTCCACGTCGCGCCGTTGTCCACGGACAGCTCGAGATCGGCACTCTCCGCGCCCGACCACGCGACGCGCTGCGACGAGCCGACGGGCCACGTCACGCCCGAAGCCGGCGCCGACAGGTGGTAGCGGCCGTAGTCGAGCACGCGCACGCGGCCCGCGCCGCTCGTCACGCCCGGCATGCCGATCGCCAGGTCGGCGAAGCCGTCGGCCGCGAGATCGCCGACCGCGATCGCGAGCCCCATCGAATCGCCGTTCGCGGGGCCCGAGAGGTCCAGGTCCTCGGCGCCGTCCAGCAATCCGCCGCCGTAGTACACGCCGACCCGTCCGCGCGTCGTGCCGATCGAGGGATCCTGGATCGCGCCGATCGCGAGGTCGTCCACGCCGTCGCCGTTCAGGTCGCCGGCCGCGAGCGTCTTCAGGCGATCCGTGCCGAGCGCGGGCGTGAGCGCGACGTCGGGCTCCGATTCCATCACGCCGTCGTACGACAGCCACAGGTACACGCGCGGCGCGAGCAGGTTGCCGGCCGCGAGTGCCGCGATGTCCGTGCGTCCGTCGCCGTCGAAGTCGCCGGTCGCGAGCGCCGAGCCGAGCTGCTCGCCCGCGAGCGAGCCGCCGAACACGAAGTCGTTCGCATTGAAGAGCGACAGCGCCACGGACCCCGACTGGAAGAACAGCTCGCCGCTGTCGGCGCCGTTGAAGTCCGCGAACGGCGAGCCGATCGCGAAGTCGGGCAGACCGTCGCCGGTCACGTCGCCGACGCCCGCGAGCGCGCTTCCGAGCCGGTCGCCGACGGCGCCGTCGTCGAAGCCGTCCGAGGTGGCGTCCAGCGCCGCGCCGCCCAGGTAGAACTGGAACACGCCGCAGTCGGCCGAACTCGCGTCGTCGAACGGCGCCCCGATCACGAAGTCGTTTCCGCCATCGTTGTTGAAGTCGCCGACGCCGGAGAGCGAGGCGCCGAAGCGGTCGTCGGCCGCGGGCGTCGGGTTCGCGATCGTGAGGTCGGCGGTCGCGTCGGAGAGCGGGCCGCCGAAGTACAGGAACGCGCGCCCTTCGCGCGCGAACGTGCCCGTGTACTCGGGCGCGCCGACGAGCAGGTCGCCGTAGCCGTCGCCGTTGACGTCGCCGACGTCGGCGATCGTCGCGCCGAAGAGCGCGTTCCCGCCGCCGACGCCGGTGAGCGTCAGGTCCGGCACGCCGTCGGTGTGCTGCGCGCCGAAGTAGATCCTCACCGCGCCGGGCGGCGGGTTCGGCACGCCCACGCACAGGTCTCCGCGGCCGTCGCCGTTCACGTCGGCGATCGCGAGACCGAAACCGTTGCGCGCGCCGGCCGCGCCGTCGAACTCGAGGTCCACGCGGCTCGTCACGGCGTGCGCGTCGGGCAGCGCCACGATGCGCAGATCGCCCGCCATCACGCGGCTGTTCGCGCGCGTCGCGCTCTGCCCCGCGATCGTGAGCCTGAGCCGCGCGTGTTCGCTCGGCACGAGCGGCGGCGTGAACGTCCACGCGTTCTCGTCCTGCCCGCCGATGCTCGCGCCGAGCGTCGTCCAACTCGCGCCGCCATCGAGCGACAGCGCGAGGTCGGCCGGGTCGCGGCCCTGCCAGCGCACGGTCGCGTCGCGGCCGCCGAACAGCGTTCCGCCTGCGCGCGGTTCGACGAACCGGAACGCGTAGGGAAAGCACGTCACGAGTTGCGAAGTCGTGATGTTCGTCGGGCAGCCCACGCCGAGATCGTCGTGGCCGTCACCGTCCATGTCGCCGAAGCTCGAGATCGCCGCGCCGAACGCGTAGATCAGGCTCTGGCCGCCGAAGCTCAGGTCCACCGTGCCGTTGAACGCAGCGCCGCCGAAGTAGGCGCGCACCGAACCGTGCGTCTGGAGTCCCGCGGCGGGCGCGCCCACGGCGAGGTCGTCGAAGCCGTCGCCGTTCCAGTCGCCGCCGCACACCGCGGCGCCGAAGTTCCCGCTCGCAACGACGCCCGCGATCGTGAGGCTCGCCGTCGCGCTCATCTCGGAGCCGCCCGCGTACACGGTGACGCGTCCCGTTCCGGTCGTGGCGTTCGGCGAACCGACCGCGAGGTCGTCGTAGCCGTCGCCGTTCATGTCGAGCAGCGCGAGCGACGCGCCGAGCTGGTCGCCCGCGGCGCCGGTGATCGTGAGCGCCACGATCGGAAGATTCGTTCCGCCGTAGTGGACCGCGAGCGCGCCCGAATCCGCGCCGCCGTCGTCCGCGAGCGGCCGGCCGATCACGAGATCGTCGAAGCCGTCCTGGTTGATGTCGCCGCCGGAGACGAGTGCGTCACCGATCCGTTGTCCGGCGGAAGTGCCGTTCATCGTGAAGGCCGGCGCGATGCTCGGGGAGGAGCTGCCGAGGAAGACGTAGACCGTTCCCGCGTCCGAGATGATCCCGAGCGCGTCCTCTCCCGGTGCTCCGACGATGAGATCGCTGACCCCGTCTCCGTTCACGTCCCCACTCGCGAGCGCCCAGCCGAAACTCGCTCCCGCGAGCGTGCCGCTCAGCGTCAGGTCCGCGACCCCGTCGGCCGTGGGTCCGCCGTAGTACACGAACACCTTGCCCGCGCTCTGGATCGCGGCGTTGTTTGCGCCCGGCGCGCCGACGGCGATGTCGGCGTAACCGTCGTTGTTGAAGTCGCGCATCATCACGACCGACCAACCGAGGCTGTCGCCCGCGGCGGCGCCATTGAGCAGGGTGAACGCGATCGATTGAGAGAGCGCCGAGTACTTGCCCCAGAGCGCCGATCCCGAGTTCACCCCCGGGCTGTCGTCGAGCGGCTGGCCGACGACGCCGTCCGGGACGCCGTCGCCGTCGAAGTCGAAGCCGCCCGAGACGGCTTGACCGCGACGAACGGTCGACGAACTCGCAGCGACGATCTCGGCGATCGAGAGCGCCGAAGCGAGGGACGGCGCGAGGAGCGGAGCCGCGCACAGGAGCGCGGCGAGCGCGCGGACGAGCGGGCGCGAGGAACGCACGGTGGGACCTCCGGAGCGAGAGCAGGCGTGGCAAAGAGGCCGAGGGAGCCCTGCGCGGTGAGACCGGCGCCGTGCACCGGAAATCACGCCCCGCGCCTCGGGTCGCCGGTCAGCGAGCCCGGGCGACCAGCGCCACCCGGCGGACCAGGCTTCGGCCCGCGGTTTCGACGCGCACGAAGTACACCCCGGCGCCGAGGGCCCGGCCGGAACCGTCCACGCCCGCCCAGAGGAAGGCGTGCTCACCGGCCGAAAGCGGTCCGGAGTGGAGCGTCGTGACGAGACGCCCCGAGACGTCCACGACGTCCGCGCGCACGTCCGCCGGCTCGTGGAGCGCCAGCTCGACGCGGGCGAAGCCGCGCACCGGATTCGGCACCACGCGGAGCGACGCGGCCGCGAAGCCGGCGACTCCGTCGTCGGCCGAGGCGAGGCACACGGGATCGGCCGCGAGAGACCCGAACTCGAGATCGTCGATGTCGGCGCCGCTCGAACTCTCGTCCACGATCTCGACGCGATGGATCCCCGGCGTCGCGATGTTCACGAGCCCGAAGCCGCCGCCAAAGGGCGAAGTGAAACTCGACGATCCGAGGGGGGATCCGTCGAGGCCGAAGGCGGTCATCGTCACCGGGTCCTCCTCGGCCGACAGATCACCGACCTGCGCGCGCACGAAGCCCACGGTCGCGGGGCAACCGTTCGCGGGATCGAAGAACGCGATCGCAACGCCGGTGGCGCCGCCCTGGGCCCGGAAGGGCATCGCGAGCGCGTTCGGCGCCGAGGTCGCGCCGTTTCCGAAGTGGGGCGCGCGGATCACGAGCGCCGAGTCGCCGGGGTTCGGATAGGCGCGGATCACGGCGCCCGAGCCCGCGTAACGGAACGGATCGAGCACGACGAAGAACGGCGGGGCGACCGTGTCCACGTCGTCGAAGTCCAGGCGGTCCGCACGCGCGTGGCCCGCGGTGAGCCCTGCGGCGATAACGGGGGCAAGGGCGAGGGCGACGGCACGGCGGAAGTTGAAGCGTGCGAGGAGTGACACGGTGGGCAGCCTCCGGGAACCAGACGGGCGCGAGCGACACCCGGTGAGACCGGGCGCGCCCGCGGCGAATCACGCGCGGGCGCGAAGACGGTTCGAGGCGCCGGAGCCCTCGGCCCCGGCGCCTCGCCGGAATCTCCACCGCCTCTACTTATAGAGGAGAGGCGTCCGCCTACCCCTCGCGCATCACGATCTCGCCCGAGTCGTCCAGGTCGAAGCGCTCGGCGAGCGGCGCCGACGGGAGCCCCGGCATGCGCATGATCTCGCCCGTGATCGGAACGATGAACCCGGCGCCGGCCGACAGCTGGATCTCGCGCACCGTGACGAGGAAGTCCTTCGGCCGGCCGAGCAATGCGGGGTTGTCCGACAGCGACTGCTGCGTCTTCGCGATGCACACGGGAAGCCCCCCGAAGCCGAGCTTCTCGAGCTGGTTCCGGTCGCGCTTCGCCTTGGCCGTGTAGTCCACGGCCTCGGCGCCGTACATCTCGCTCGCGACGGTCGCGATCTTCTTCTCGATCGAGTCGCTCCACTCGTAGAGCGGCTTGAAGGCGGGCTCGCCCTTCTGCGCGGTCGCCCACACGACCTCGGCGAGTTCGCGGCAGCCCTCGCCGCCCTCCGAGAACGGCTTCGACACGACGGCCGTCAGTCCCAGCACCTCGCAGTGCTTCTTCACGACCGCGATCTCGACGTCGGTGTCGGCCGGGAAGTGGTTGATCGCGACGACGCAGCGCTGCTCGAACTTGCGGATGTTCTCGACGTGCTTCTCGAGGTTCGCGAGTCCGCGCGCGACCGCGGCCGGGTCGGGCTCGTTCACCTTCGCGAGCGGCACGCCGCCGTGCATCTTGAGCGCGCGCAGCGTCGCGACGAGCACGGTGAGGCTCGGCGCGAAGCCGCCGTAGCGGCAGTTGATGTCGAAGAACTTCTCGGCGCCGAGCTCGAACGCGAATCCCGCTTCGGTCGCTACGCAGTCCGCGTACGACAGCGCCATGCGCGTCGCGTTCACGGTGTTCGTGCCGTGCGCGATGTTCGCGAACGGCCCGCCGTGCACGAACGCCGGCACGCCCTCGGTCGTCTGCACGAGGTTCGGCTTCACCGCGTCCTTGAGGAGCGCGGCCATCGCGCCGACGGCCTTGAGCTCGCTCGCGTGCACCGGCGTGCCGTCGCCGCGGAAGCCCACGACGATGCGGCCGAGCCGCGCCTTCAGGTCGGCGACGCCGTTCGCGAGGCACAGGATCGCCATCACCTCGCTCGCGGCCGTGATGTCGAAGCCGGTCTCGCGCGGGATGCCTTCGCTCTTTCCGCCGAGCCCGATGACGATGTCGCGCAGCGCGCGATCGTTCATGTCGAGCACGCGCTTCCACAGGATGCGGCGCGAGTCGAGCCCGAGCGCGTTCCCGTGGTGCAGGTGGTTGTCCACCATCGCGGCGAGCAGGTTGTGCGCGCTCGTCACGGCGTGGATGTCGCCGTTGAAGTGCAGGTTGATGTCGTTCGCGGGCTCGACCTGCGACGCGCCGCCGCCGGAGCCGCCGCCCTTCATGCCGAGGTAGGGCCCGAGCGACGGTTCGCGCAGCGCCGCCGCCGCCTTCACGCCGTTCTTCGCGAGTCCCTGCACGAGCCCCACGGTCGTCGTGGTCTTGCCCTCGCCCGCGGGCGTCGGCGTGATCGCCGAAACGAGGATCAGGCGCCCTTTGGGTTCGCGGCCCTCGAGCGCCTGGAGTGAGACCTTGCCCTTCCAGTGTCCGTACGGTTCGACGTGCGCGGGATCGAGTCCCAGCGCACGAGCGATGTCGAGAATCGGTTTCATGTCCGGCCTGCCTGTGGCTCGGGCGGGCGCGCCCCCCGGGACCTCCCCGCGTCACGGCGCCCGCCCCCGCGCCATACTGCGCCGCGCGAACGCGCCTCGCAACGCGCGCGCCCGCCCGGACCGGGCCGACGACGACGGCGCCGCGTCGCCGCTCGCGCGTGCGGCAAACGTTTCCGTAGGCGGCGCGGGCGGCGCTCCGTACACTGCGCGCGCGGCGCACCCGGAGCGCCGTGCGGGACCGCAGGGAGGCACGCGATGACCCCGAGCTGGTTCGAGTTCGCCCACGTCCTCTTCGCATTCGCCTATGGCGGTGCGCTGTTCGCCGCGGAGTGGAACATCCGCTTCGCGCGCCGCACGCAGGACTGGAACGAACGCGCCGCGCACTTCGCGGTCGTGAAGACCACGACCCAGGTCGTCGCGGTGCCCTCGCTCCTCGTGCTCGCGTTCTTCGGGAACGCGCTCGCGATCGTCGGCGGCCGCTCGTTCGCGAAGGACCCGTGGCTGCACGCCGCGAACGGGCTGTGGGCGCTCAAGCTGTTCGTGCTGCTCGCGGTCGCGCGCCCCGCCGCCGCGCGCCTCGAGAAGATCGCGCGCGCGGCCGGCGCCGACGCGCACGCCGCCGACTGGTCGCGCGCGCTCGCCCGCGCGCGTTTCGCGAACGTCGCGCTCTCGGTGCTGCTGCTCGTCGCGTTGTGGTGGATGACCGTGGGCTACCACGCATGAACGAATCCGCGGGCGACTTCGCACGGCGCGCGGCGCGCGATCGCGTCACGCTGCTGTGGGCGCTGCCGGCGCTCGCGATCCCGCTCGTCGCGGTCCCGGCGCTGACGCCGCACGCGAGCGCGCCGGCGACTCCCGCCGATCCGCGCCCGCTGCTCCACTGGCTGCTCGCGGGCTTCGTGCTGCTCGCCGCCGGGCTCGGCATCCTGACCGCGAACCGCCGCCACGGACCGCTCGAGTCGCCCGAGGGCACGCGGCGCGCGCTGCTCTACGCGCTCCTCTACGGACTCGTCGCGGCGTGCTTCACGCGCGTGATCGCGCCGGCGCTCGCGGGCGACGTGCGCAACCCGTGGCTGCTCGCGCTCGCCGACGTCGTGTTCATCACGCTCGGCGTGTTCGTCTGGGTCACGGTCGTCGCCGAGCGCCGCCCGCTCGCGGCCCTCGGCTTCCGCGGCGCTCCGGCCGGCCGCATGCTGCTCGCGCTGCTCCTGGGCGTCGCCGCCGCGACGCTGTTCGCGATCGGACCCTACCGGGAGCTGTTCGCGAAGGGCGCCCGCCTCGACGCCGACCTGCTCGTGTTCGCGGCACTCCACGCCTCCGTCGGCTCGGCGCTCCCGGACGAGCTGCTCTTCCGCGGCTACCTCATGGCCTCGCTCGACGGCCGGGTGAGCCGGGGCATGCGGATCCTCGGGCCGGCGCTGGCCTACACCGCGCTCCGGGCCCTCCGCGACCTGCCGGGCCTCGCGTTGCCCCCCTCGGAGTGGGCGTTCTACCTCGCGGGAGTCGTTTTCCCGCTTGGTCTCGCGTGGGGCCTGATGCGAGACTTGGCCCGTGGCTCGCTGTGGCCGAGTCTGGTCTCGCACGTCTTGATCGAGTTCGTGACCGCGCTCGCCGGCACTTCCCCGGCCACGCTTCGCAACTAGGCTCCACGCCGCGTCCTCGCGCCCCCGGGAAGGACCCTCATGCGTCCGCTTCGTCGTCTCGCTTTCGCCGCGCTGGCGTCCGCGCTCGCGTTCGCCGCCGTCATTCCGTCCGCCACCGCCGCCGAAGAGGTTTCGGCGAAGCCGCTCCCCATCAAGCTACTCAAGCAGTACGTCTGGAACGCGAAGGCGAAGGCGCGGCTCGCGCGCGCACAGCAGCTCTGGAAGGAGTACAAGAAGACGAAGCGCGCGCCCTCCGGAACGTGGGCGCGGCCGTACACGCCCGAGAAGCTCGCCGAGGCCGATCGCCCGGCGCGGGCCAGCGCCTCGCTGCGCGGGCGATCGATCTCGCAGATCGAAGCGCTCGGCACGAACGTCCGCGCGAACGACCCCGCGAACGACCTCGTCCCCGCGGGCGCCGGACAGAGCGAAGGGTCCATCGCCGTGTGGAACAACTACGTCGTCGTGGCGTGGAACGACGGCGACGGCTTCGATCGCGCCGCGCCGAACGACGACATCTTCGGCGTCGCTTACTCCACCGACGGCGGCGCGACGTTCACCGACGCCGGCATTCCGCCGAAGCGCACGAACTGGACGTGGGTGAGCGACCCGATCGTCACGGTGAACGAGAAGACGGGACGCTTCTACGTGTGCGGCCTGATCGACTCGACGGTCAACTGGAACGGCATCGGCGTCGCGAACGCGACGTTCTCGGGCAACACGCTCAACTGGGGCACGACGAACCGCACGCGACTGCTCAACTCGGGGAGCAACTTCCTCGACAAGCCGTGGATCGCGGCCGACTCCTCGAGCGACAGCGTGTACGTGATCTACGTGGACTTCCTCGCGACGACCGGCGCGCAGATCGAGTTCCAGCGCTCGGCCGACGGCGTCGCCTGGCCCGCAACGGCGACGAAGCTGTCGTCCACGGCCGCGAACGGCCTCGTGCAGGGGCCGCGCGTCGCGACGGGACCGAACGGCGAGGTGTACACCGCGTGGGCCGAGATCAGCACGAGCACGAACTTCGACAACTTCCGCTTCAAGGCGTCCACGAACGCCGGCGCGACGTTCGGCACGGAGCGCACGCCGTCCAACTACTACGACAACTTCGCCACGGGTTCGCCGGGCTTCAATCGCCGGCGCGGAATCGGGTTCCCGTCGCTCGCCGTGGACCGCTCGCCCGGCGCGAACCGCGGGCGCGTGTACGTCGCGTGGAACGAGAGCGTGGACTACTACCCCGAGCTGAACTTGCTCCCGGTCGGCAACATCTCGGAGCCTCTGATCGAGAATCACTCGAACGACACGCCCGGCACCGCAATCAACTTCACGGTCGGGAACGCCGTGCGCGGGCGGTTCATCGACGCGAACGACTTCGACTACTTCAAGTTCACCGCCACGGCCGGCCAGACGATCGTGGCGTTCCTCGACTCGGTGGACACGGGCGCGGAGATCAGCCTGCGCCTCATCTGCTCGAACGGAACGACGTTCCTCGGCGCGTCCTCGCTCGGCACCGGGCAGCAGTGCATCGTCGTGTACACGATCCCCTCGAACGGCACCTACTACCTGCGCACGGCCGACCTCAAAAGCACGACGGGCGGCTACCGCATCGTGACGCAGCTCAACGCCATCACCTCGGGTGAGCGCTCGCGCGACCATCGCGACGTGTTCGTGACGTCGTCGTCGAACAGCGGCACGGCGTGGTCCACGCCGACGCGCGTCAATCAGGATGCCGCGCTCTACGACGACTTCCTGCCCGAGGTCGCGGTCGACCCGAAGAACGGCCGGCCGTACGTCGCGTGGTACGACTGGCGCGACACGCCGGCCGCGAACTGCGGCGGGTTCTCGAACGTGTACCTCGCGCGCTCCGACAACGGCGGCGCGTCGTGGATCGAGGTCGGCGCCTTGACCGACGTGTCGAGCGACTGGACGAACGAGCTCGGCAACCTGATTCCGAACCAGGGCGACTACATCTCGCTCACCGCCGACACCGTGCGCGTCGCCGCGGCGTGGGGCGACGCCCGCAACGGGAACGCCGATCTCTACACGACGCTCGTGCCGCTCGGCCTGACGCCGGTCGCCGTCTCGCTCGTCGCCTACGACGCCGCGCCCGATCGCGTCGCGCTGCGCTGGTTCGCCGCCGGATACGAAGGCGGCGGCGCGTCGGTCGAACGGCGCTCCGCCTCGGCCGCGCTCGAACCCGAGGCGGGCTGGAGCCTCGTCGCGGACGTGGCGGTGGAAGGCAGCGGCGTCGTGAACTACTTGGACCTCGCCGTGACGCCCGGCTCGAGCTACGACTACCGCCTGCGCGTCCGCGATCCGGGCGGCGACGTCGTGTCGCCGGCGACGCGCGTCGAAGTGCCGGCGCGCCCCGCGCTCTCGCTTGCGGGCGTCACGCCCAACCCCGCGAGCGACCGCTTCCTCGTCTCGTTCGCGATGCCGAGCGGCGAGGCGGCGCGCTTGAACCTCTACGACGTCTCCGGACGCCTCGTGCGCTCCCGCGACGTCACCTCGCTCGGCGCCGGCCGCCACGCGCTCCAGCTCGACACGCGCGGGCTCGAGGCCGGCCTCTACATCGTCGAACTCGCCCAGGGCGGCCAGCGCGCCACCACGAGGGTCAGCGTCGTCCGCTAGCCCGGGAGTTCCGGATTCGGGCGGTCGCACGCCGCGGCCGCCCGATTTCCTTTCGGCGTCCCGGGCGGCCTTGTCGTAGAATTCCCCGCGCGCTCAGGCCCTTCCGCTGGGTCGAAAGCCGCAGTCCGACAGTCCCCGTCGAGTAGCGTCGTCGTACCCGTCGAACCCACGGGGCTCGAAAGGCCGCAGAAAACGCGGTATTCGCAGCTCCCTCGACCGGCGCGGGCTGGCCCCGGGATTGCCACTCTCGAACACGTTTACCCTCGCGCCCGCACCGATCCCACCCCCGGAGGAGAAATGCACCTTCGCTCGTTCCGTCTCCGACCTTCCACACTGCTCGCGGCCGCGTTCGCCGCGGCGCTCGCGCTGCCCGGACTCGCGGCGGCGCAGAACGGCGCCGTCCAGTCCGAGGTCATCTCCGACGCCGCCGCCACGCGCGCCGCGCTGAAGGCGCTCCAGATCTCGAAAATGCGCGAGAGCTTCCGCGCCGAACTGCGCGAACGGCCGAAGGAGCTGCGCGAGCGCCGCGAGAAGATGCGCGAGATGGCGCGCGCGCTGAAGAAGAAGGGCGCGAATCGCGCGAAGCCGCTCGAGCCCGTGACCCGCGAGGCCGGCCTGCTGCCGTCGAACGCCGAGCGCCTGCAGCGCATCGCCGCCGAACTCGCCGCGAACCCGTTCGAGACGATGACCATTCCCGCGAACGTGCGCGCGAACAACACCGCCGGAGACCCGGTCGGCGCGTGCCAGAGCGAAGAGGCGATCGCCTCGCTCGGCAACAACGTGCTCGTGGCATGGAACGACGGCGGCGCCGAGGCGCAGGGCTGGGGCTACTCGACCGACGGCGGACTCTCGTTCACCGATGGCGGCGGCGTGCCCGCTCCGGCCGGCATGGAGTGGATCAGCGACCCCGTCGTGATCGTGAACCCGACGAACGGCAAGTTCTACTTCATCAGCCTCTACTGGGACCCGGTCGGTCAGCTCGTCAACGGCGTCGGCGTCGTGGGCGGCACGTTCTCCGGCCCGAGCTTCACGTGGGGCACGCCGCGCAAGGTGCGCGAGACGAACGGCACGACGCGCGCGGTGGACAAGGAGTGGGGCGCCGTGGATCCCGTCACGGGCAACCTGTACGTGAGCTACACGCTGTTCACGGCGGCCGACGACTCGATCTGCTTCCATCGCTCGACCGACGACAACACGACGTGGAGCGGCTCGACGATCCTCAACTCGGCGGCCTCGGCCGGACTCGTGCAGGGTTCGCGTCCGATCGTCGGCGCGAACGGCGAGGTGTACGTCGCGTTCTACGAGATCGGCAGCATCGACGCCGACTTCGTGCGCGTCGCGAAGTCCACGAACCAGGGCGTGTCGTTCGGCGCGCCGGTGCAGGCCGCGAGCTTCTTCACGAACTACGGCGGCGGCGCCCCGGGCTTCAACCGCGAACGCGGCATCCAGTTCCCGTCCATCGCGGTGGACCGCACGAACGGCCCGTATCGCGGCCGCGTGTACGTGACCTACAACGAGTCGTTCAACTACTACGACGACCCGATCGTCTCGACGGGCTCGAAGGTCTCGGTCGAGAACGACAACTTCTACCGTCGCGCGAACCTGTTCACGATCGGAACCACGCTGCGCGGCACGCTGTCGTCGAACGACGTGGACTACTTCAAGTTCGGCGCGGTGCAGGGCCAGAACTACTTCTTCTGGTGCGACTCCACGATCATTCGCCCCTGGTACACGATGCGCATCCAGTGCGGCGCGGACACGACGACGAACCTCGCGTACGCGGGCTCGCCATTCGGACCCTCGAACACGCAGTCGCTGTACGTGTGGACGGCGCCCGCGACGGACACGTTCTACGTGCGCATGGCGTGGGTGACGGGCGGCACGTCGGGCAACTACCGCGTGCGCACGAGCGCGTTCGCGACCGGCGCCGAGCCCGGCCGCGACCAGCGCGACGTCATGGTGGCGTGGTCCGACAACGGCACGACGTGGAGCACGCCGGTGCGCGTGAACGACGACGGCCCGTACTACGACAACTGGCTGCCCGAGGTCGCGGTCGGCCCCGACGGCTACCCCTACGTGCACTGGATGGACTGGCGCGACCACGTCTGCGGCGGACGCTCGCACCAGTACGGCACGCGCTCGCCGAACGGCGGCGTGGCGTGGGTCGGCAACCAGCGCTTCACCGAAGTGCAGTCGAACTGGACGGCGGCGCTCTCGAACCTGCTTCCGAACCAGGGCGACTACCTGCACGCGACGTCCGACGAGCGCTACGTGCGGCCGACGTGGGCCGACGCGCGCGGCGGCACGCCCGACGTATACGTGGCGCGCCTCGACACGTGGCACACGCTGGCGGGCTGCGCCGACGACACGACGGTGACGCCGGGCGGCGGCGCGACGGTGAACGTGAACTTCACCGGCACGAACCAGAACCCGATCTTCTCGGGCTCGTTCTACGACAGCCTGACGTGCAGCCGCGCCTGGCCGATGCCTGCGCGCACGAACTACAACAACGTGCCGTCGCAGAGCACGTTCGGGAACGCGTACGCGGTCGCGGTGCCCGACACGGCGGCGGCCGGCACGGTGACGATCTGCACGTACGTGAAGAACACGCTCGGCCTGCTCACGCAGTCGTGCTGCTTCAACGTCACGGTCAACACGCTCGTGGGCGTCGAGAACGGCGGCGCGCTGTCGTTCGCGCTCCTGCCGGCGAGCCCGAACCCGGCCTTCGGCACGACGAAGCTCGCCTTCTCGCTGCCGCGCGCCGGCAAGGCCACGCTCAAGATCTACGGCCTGCAGGGCGAACTCGTGCGCACGCTCGCGAGCGGCGACTTCGGCGCCGGCACGCACAACTTCAGCTGGAACGGACGCGACGATCGCGGCCACGCGGTCGCGGCCGGCACGTACTTCTACAAGCTCGAGTCGGAGGGCCGCTCGGCGGTCCACCGGCTGGTGTGGATGAAGTAGTCCGCACCGATTCGAGGTGGGACGAGGGCCGGCGGCGACGCCGGCCCTCGAAGTTTTTCTGGACGTGCCCGCGGCGCGCGCCGAGGATCGGCGCATGACGGCGGCGAGGAAGCGCACGGCGGCGAAGTCGACGGCGGCGAAGAAGAAGACTGCGGCGAAGCAGACCGTGGCGAAGCGCGCGGCGCGGGCGCCGTCGCGCGCGGCGACCGCGCCCGCGACTCCGGCGGGCGGCGACGCGATCGCGATCAACCGCGCGCCAGTGCTCACGCTGTGGGCCGCGATCGTCGCCGAGCGCCTCGGGCACGACCGCGCCGCGGCGCTCACGCTCGGGCGCGCGGTCGCGGGGCTCAACGCGCAGAGCAAGGGACGCCGCCTCGGGATCTTCGCCTCGAAGGAGCCGGCGAAGGCCGGGCACCCCGAGCGGCGAAAGGCCGCGGCGCCGGACGAGATCGAGCTGCTCGGCCGCCGCGTCCCCGTCGTGCGCACGAAGGATGGGCTCCGCGCCTCGCCCGGCGGCAAGCCCGACGACCCGGCCGCGGTCGAGCGCTACCTCGAATCCAAGTTCGGCGCCGCGCTCGCCGAAGCGCGCGCCGCGATGACGGCGCTCGCGAAGGCGCTCCCGCCCGCGGAACTCGCCGCGCGCGCGTTCGCCCTCTACGAGGCGTTCCGCCCCGCGGTCGCGGCCGGCGCCGGCGGCTGGGGCGCGAAGGGAACGCTCGACCTCGCCCGCGTGCGCGCGCTCGCGAAGCGCTGACGCCGCGCCTCCCCCCGCGCGTTCGAGTCGCGCGGCGCCCGGCTCCCGCGCACGAGCAGCACGCCACCCCGCTCCCGCGCTCAAGCCGCACGCCACGCCGCTCCCGCGTTCGGCGCTGGAGCGTCCGTCCACCGGGAAGCAGCGTTGTCGTCCCCCCGGCCGGCCGGGCGCCGCGGCATCCGCCGCCCGGCCGTGCCGCGAATTCCTCTTGACGCGCGCCCGCGCGTGTATTTCTATTCGCTCCGCTGAATAACTATTCACTGCGCTCCGGCCCCCGGCCGGCGCGCTCCGGAGGCCACTCGGTTGCGTTCCCGCAGGCTCGCTTCGCTCGCCCGGCTGCTCGGCGCACGCCCGTTCTCGAGTCAGGACGAGCTGGCGCGGGCGCTCGGCCGTGAAGGACACGAGGTCACGCAGGCGACGCTGTCGCGCGATCTCCGGAGCCTCGGCGTGATCCGCCGCCCGGATTCCGACGGCCGGCCGGTGTACGAGCTGCCGGGCCCGCCGCTCGAGGCGCTCGACCGCCAGCGGCAGGCGCTCGACCTGCGCGCGTTCGTGAACGAAGTGCGGGTCGCGCAGAACCTCGCGATCGTCATCACGCCGCCGGGCCACGCGAACGGCGTCGCGCGCGCGATCGACCTGCAGCGCTTCGAAGGCTGCGTCGGCTCGGTCGCGGGCGACGACACGATCCTCGTCGTGCTCGAGGACAACGCGGCCGCGCGCCGCTTCAAGCGCCAGCTCGACTCGCTGGCCGGCCGAACGAGCGGGTCCGCGAAGTGACGGCGCCGTCGTTCACCGCCGCGTCCGGCGCGGCGGGCGTGAAACCGCTTTCACCGCCGCGGACCGCGCGAGTCGCCGTGCTCGGCGCGAGCGGTTACTCGGGGCAGGAGTTCGCGCGCCTCGCGCTCGCGCATCCCGGCCTCGAGATCGCCGCACTCGTGTCGCGCGAGCACGCGGGGCGGCCGGGCGTCGAGCTGCTGCACGGGATCGACGGCCGCGGCCTGGCACTCCCGAACGTCGTCGCGCCCGACGCGCTCGCGGCACTCGTCGCCTCGGGCGCGTGCGACACGATCGTCGCCTGCCTGCCGCACGGCGCGTGGAAGGCGCTGCTCGCGACCACGCCCGCGCTGCTCGGCGCCGCGCGGCTCCTCGACCTGTCGTCCGATCATCGCGACGGCGCGGACGGCTGGGTGTACGGCCTGCCCGAGGTGTCGCGCGACGGCATCGCCGAAGCGACGAAGCTCGCGAACCCCGGCTGCTACCCGACCGCCGCGACGCTCGCGCTCGCGCCCGCCGCCGAAGCCGGCCTGCTCGCGGGGCCCGTCACGGTGAGCGCGATCTCGGCGTCTCGGGCGCCGGGCGCGCGCCGCAGCTCCGCACCTCGTTCGCCGAACTCGACGGCGGCGCGTCGTTCTACAAGGTCGGCACCGTGCACGCGCACGCGGGCGAGATGCAGCGCAACCTCGCGCGCCTGGGCGCGGCGAAGAGCCCGGTCGCGTTTGCGCCCCAGCTCGTGCCGATGAGCCGCGGCATCCTGCTGACGGCGTCCGCGCCGCTCGCGAACCCGCTCGCTCCCGAAGCCGCGCGCGCCCGGTGGTCGGAGCGCTACGCCGGCGAGCCGTTCGTGCGGGTGCTCGAGGCCGACGCGTGGCCCGAGACGCGCGCCGTGCGGGCGTCCAACCGTTGCGACCTCGGCGTGACGACCGTGCACGACGGCACGCACCTGCTCGTCACCGCGGCGATCGACAACCTCGTGAAGGGCGCCGCCGGCCAGGCGCTCCAGAACCTGAATCTCGCGCTCGGCTGGCCCGAGACGACGGCGCTCAGCGCGCACGGGAGCCCATGGTGAGCGCGTCGCTCGTCGTGAAGCTCGGCGGCCGTGCGCTCGAAGGCCCGAACGCGCCCGCGGAACTCGCGGCCGATCTCGCGGCGCTCGCGCGGCCGCGCGTCGTCGTGCACGGCGGCGGCGCCGAAGTGAGCGAGTGGTCGCGCCGCCTCGGCATCGAGCCGCGCTTCGTGGAGGGCCTGCGCGTCACGGACGCGCCGACGCTCGAAGTGGCGACGGCCGTGCTCGCGGGGCTCGCGAACAAGCGCCTCGTCGCCGCACTTCGTGCGCGCGGCGTGGACGCGGTCGGCCTCGCGGCGCTCGATGGCGGCATCGCGCACGTCGTGCCGCACCCGCGCGCCGCCGAACTCGGCGCGGTCGGCGCGGTCGCGCGCGTGGACCGCACGCTCGTGGATGCGCTGCTCGCCGGCGGCCGCACGCCGGTGCTCGCGAGCCTCGCGGCGCTCGACGGCGCGCTCCTGAACGTCAACGCCGACGACTTCGCCGTCGCGATCGCGATCGCGCTCGGCGCCTCGGAGCTCGTGCTGCTCTCCGACGCACCCGGCGTGCGCCTCGACGGCGAGGTCGTGGCGTCGCTCGATGCCTCGGCACTCGAGCGCGCGCTCGCGCACCCGGACGTGACGGGCGGCATGACCGCGAAGCTCGTCGCCGCGCGCGAGGCGATCACGCACGGCGTCGGCCGCGTTCACGTCGCCGCCTGGCAGGGACCGGGGACGCTCGCGGGACTCCTCACGGGCCGCGCGAGCGGCACGCGCATCACCGCTCACTCCAAGGAGAACGTGCATGTCTGAAGCGACGCTCACCCCCGAAGCGCCCGCGGCGCCTCCCGCCGACGCGCTCGCTCAGGCGGAAGTCGCGCGGCTCGCGCCGCTCTATCCGCTGCCGCGGCTCGAGATCGTCTCCGGCAAGGGCGCGCGCGTCACGGCCGCCGACGGACGCACGTATCTCGACTTCGTGAGCGGCATCGCGGTGAACGCGCTCGGCCACGCGCCGGCGGGGCTCGCGCGCGCCGTCGCGAAGCAGATCAAGTCGCTCGGACACGTCTCGAACCTGTTCGCGCACCCGCCCGGCGTCGCCTACGCCACGGCACTGCTCGACGCCACCGGCTACGACCGCGCGTTCTTCTGCAACAGCGGCACCGAGGCGGTCGAGGCCGCGCTCAAGTTCGCGCGTGCGCACGCGCGCGCACGCGGCCGCGAAGGCCGCGACATCCTCGCGTTCCGCGGCGGCTTCCACGGCCGCACCGGCTTCGCCCTGTCCGCGACGTGGACGCCGGGCTACCGCGAGCCGTTCGAGCCGCTCGTCCCCGGCATCCGCTTCGCGGACCTGAACGACGCGCCCGGCCTCGACGCCGTACTCGACGACGGCGTGTGCGCGGTCATCGTCGAGCCCGTGCAGGGCGAAGGCGGCGCCGTGCCCGCGACGCGCGACTTCCTGCTCGCGCTGCGCGCGCGCACGACGGCGCTCGGGAGCCTGCTCGTGTTCGACGAGATCCAGTGCGGCATGGGCCGCTGCGGCCGGCTGCTCGCCGCCGAGCACTACGGCGTGACGCCCGACGTGACCGTGCTCAGCAAGGCGCTCGGCGGCGGCGTGCCGCTCGCCGCCGTGCTGATGCGCAACGAACTCGCGGCCTCGCTCCGACCCGGCATGCACGGCTGCACGTTCGGCGGCAATCCCGTCTCGGCAGCGGCCGGTCTCTGGATGCTGTCGCAGATCAACAAGAAGACGCTGCTCGCCCGCGTGCGGAAGAGCGGCCTCGAACTCGGCGGCCTGCTGCAGTCGCTCGTCGGCCGTCACGCGGATTCGCTCGCGGAGGCGCGCGGCCTCGGACTGCTGCGCGCGATCGAACTCAAGCCCGACGCCGGTTTCGATCCGCCCGCGCTCGTCGCGGCCGCGCGCCGCGAGGGCCTGCTGCTCGTGCGCGGGGGCGAGCGCGCGATCCGGCTGCTGCCGCCGCTCAACGTCACGAGCGAAGAACTGCACGAAGCCGTGGGCGCGCTCGATCGCGCGCTCACCGCCCTCGAATCCACGACGCGTCCGGCCGCGAGCGCGGCGAACGCTTGAGGCGCGCGAGCGCCGGAAGGAGCAGAACGTTGAAGAAGCGGATCCAGCGCGCCGTCCTCGCGTACTCGGGCGGGCTCGACACCAGCATCATCGTGCCGTGGCTCAAGCAGCACTACGGCTGCGAAGTCGTGTGCTACTGCAGCGACGTCGGCCAGGGCGCCGAGCTGGACGGGCTGGAAGCGCGCGCGAAGGCGAGTGGCGCCGACCAGGTCGTGGTCGAGGATCTGCGCGAGACGTTCGTGCGCGACTTCTGCTTCCCGGCGCTGCGCGCCGGCGCGGTGTACGAGGGCAAGTACCTGCTCGGCACCTCGCTCGCGCGGCCCCTGATCGCCGCGCGCCAGGTCGCGTGCGCGCTCGCGGCCGGCGCCGACGCCGTCGCGCACGGCTGCACCGGCAAGGGCAACGACCAGGTGCGCTTCGAGCTCGCCTACCTGTCGCTCGCGCCGCACCTCGCGCTGATCGCGCCGTGGCGCGAGTGGGACATCGTCTCGCGCGAGGACGCGCTGCGCTACGCCGCCGAGCACGGCATCACGGTGCCGGTGAAGAAGGGCGACCTGTTCTCGCGCGACTCGAACCTGTGGCACATCAGTCACGAAGGCGGCCCGCTCGAAGACCCCGCGAACGCAGCACCCGAGTCCATGTGGAAGCTCACGGCCGGCCCCTACGCGTGGCCCGCCGAACCCGAGACCGTCACGATCCGCTTCGAGCGCGGCACGCCCGTCGCGCTCGACGGCGTGACGCTGCATCCCGTCGCGCTCGTCGAGACGCTCAACACGCTCGCCGGCCGTCACGGCGTCGGTCGCGTGGACCTGGTCGAGAGCCGGCTCGTCGGCATGAAGTCGCGCGGCGCGTACGAGACGCCCGCCGGCACCGTGCTGATGGAAGCGCTCGAGGACCTGTGCCGCCTCGTGCTGCCGCACGACCTCTTGCGCACGCGCCTCGAGCTGTCGCACCGCATGGCCGAGCTGATCTACAACGGCCAGTGGTTCTCGCCGCTGCGCGAAGCGCTGCAGGCGTTCGTGGACAAGGCGATGGAGTCCGCGAGCGGCGAGATCACGGTGGAACTCCACCGCGGCCACGCCACGGTGGTGAGCCGCACGAGCGACTGGACGCTCTACAACCCCGCGCTCGCGAGCTTCGACATGACCGGCTACGACGCGCAGGACTCGCGCGGCTTCATCAAGCTCTTCGGCCTCCCCCTCGCCACCGCCGCGCAGAGGAAGGTGAAGGCAACGGCGAAGGCGGAGGCGAAGGCAACGGCGAAGGCAGAGGCAAAGGCCTCTGATAGTGAAGAACTCGTCGCGGCGAAAGTGAATGGCGCGAACGGACCGCGCAACGCCAACGCAGCCGTCGCGGCGGGCGCGCCCGATGCCTTCGCGGGTGCGTCGAGCCCGACGCGCAGCCAGGATGGCGGAGCGCGCAGCGCCAACGCAGCCGTCGCGGGAGTCGAGCCGGAGGCCTTCTCGGGTACGCCGAGTCCGCGGCGGAGCCAGGATGGCGGAGCGCGCAGCGCCAACGCAGCCGTCGCGGGAGTCGAGCCGGGGGCCTTCTCGGGTACCCAGCGTCCGCGGCGGAGCCAGGATGGCGGAGCGCGGACGAAACGTAGCGAGCCGGAGCAGGATGCGGAGGCGAGCGGGCCCGAGAAGGCCCCCGGCTCGACTCCCGCGACGGCGTCAATGAGCGGTTCTGCTTCAACTGCGACGGCGACCACCAGCGGTTCTGCGAAGAGCCAGAAGGGGCACGACGATGTCTGACGCGCCCAAAACCGCCGTCTGGCAGGGACGCCTCGCCGCCCCGCTCGACTCGCGCGCGCAGCGACTCAACGACTCGCTGCCCGTCGACGCACGCCTGTGGCCCGAGGAACTCGCGCTCACGCGTGCGTACGCCGAAGCCCTCGTCGAAGCCGAAGTCCTCGACGAAGCCGCCGCGCGCGCGCTGATCGGCGCCGCCGACGGCCTCGAGCGCGACCTCGCCGACGGCAAGGTGCAGCTCGAAGGCGAGGACGTGCATTCGGCCATCGAAGCCCAGCTCACGCAGCGCTGCGGGGAACCCGCACGCCGCCTCCACACCGGCCGCAGCCGCAACGACCAGGTCGCGACCCTGCTGCGGCTGCGCGTCATGAACCTGTGCGACGCAACGGTGGAACGCCTGCAGGCACTCGAGCGCGCGCTCTTGAAGCAGGCGAAGCTCGCCGGCGACCTCGCCGTCGCCTCCTACACGCACCTCCAGCCTGCACAGCCCGTGCTGCTCGCGCACTGGTGGCTCGCGCACCTCTCCGCCTTCGAGCGCGACGAAGAGCGCTTCCGCGCCGCGCGCGAAGCCGCCGACCGCATGCCGCTCGGCGCCGGCGCCATCGCCGGCACGCCGCTCGAGTACGACCGCGTCGGACTCGCGACGCGGCTCGGCTTCAGCCGCCTCGCGACGAACAGCCTCGATGCCGTCGGCGACCGCGACTTCGCGCTCGAGTACCTGCAGTCGGCGGCCCAGGTCGCCGTGCACCTGTCGCGCCTCGCCGAAGACCTCGTGCTGTGGTGCTCGCCCGGCTTCGGGTGGTTCAAGGCGCCCGACGGCTTCTCGACCGGTTCGAGCCTGCTGCCGCAGAAGCGCAACCCCGACCTGTTCGAACTCGCGCGTGGCAAGAGCGCGCGCCTGATCGCGAACGCCGAGCGCCTCGCGATCCTCCTGAAGGGCCTGCCGAGCGGCTATCAGAAGGATCTGCAGGAAGACAAAGAAGCCGTGTTCGACACCGCCGACGCGCTCGAGGCGCTGCTCGACGCGCTGCCGCCCGCGATCGCGGCCCTCGTGCCCGAACGCGAGCGCGCCGCCGCGAGCCTGTCCCCCGACCTGCTCGCCGTCGAACTCGTGGACGCGCTCGTCGCCGAAGGCGTGCCGTTCCGCGACGCGCACGCCGCCGTCGGTCGCTTGTGGGCCGCCGCCGAACTCGCCGGCGTGGACGCCGCCGAACTCACCGACGAGACGCGCTTCGCGCTCTCGCCGCACTTCACGAGCGCGCGCATCCGCGCGCTCTCGCACGACGGCGCGCACCAGCGCCGCAACCACGAGCCCGGCGCCGGGCCCGACAACGTCGCTCTGCAGATCGCCGTCGCGGAATCCCGCCTCGGCGTCGGCGCCGGGTCCACGTACATCGCGGGCGCGGCGCTGCTGCGCGGCCGCGACTCGCGCCCGCACGCGGTCGAGCCGGGCGACGCCGAGCGCCCGACGAACGGCGCCGGCGACGACGGCGTGACGCTGCGGCGCGCGACCCTCGCCGACGTGCCCGGCATCGCCGGCGTGATGGCCGACTACGTCATCGAAGGCGTGCTGCTGCCGCGACCCGTGAGCGAGCTGTACCAGTGCATCCGCGAGTTCCACGTCGCCGTGAAGGACGGCGAGGTGGTCGCGTGCGCGGCGCTGCGACTCTTGTGGGACGACGTCGGCGAAGTGCGCTCGCTCGCCGTGCGTCCCGACCAGCACGGCCACGGCCTCGGCGCGAAGCTCGTCTCGCGCGTGCTCGAGGACGCGCGCGCTCTCGGACTGCCGCGCGTGATCGCGCTCACTCGCGAGCAGGCGTTCTTCGAGAAGTGCGGCTTCACGGTCGTGCAGCGCGATTCGCTGCCGCGCAAGGTGTGGACCGACTGCGTGCGCTGCCCGAAGCGCCACGCGTGCGACGAAGTCGCGGTCGTGCTCGATCTCGTCCCCGGCGCGACCGAAGCCGCCGTCGCGTCCGGGCGGTCGTGGTACATGCCGATCCCGCAGCTCGCCATCGAGCCGGCCGAACTGCCGGTGATCTCTTAGAAGGGAGGAACCGACGTCGCCATGACCGAACCCCGCCACCTCGTCGACCTGCTCGGACTCGAGCGCCCGTTCGTGGATCGCCTGTTCACGCTCGCCGACGAGCTGCGCGCCGTGCGCAAGACCCCGCGCGCGCCGAAGCCGCTCGAGGGCAAGACCGCGGCGCTCGTGTTCCACAAGCCGTCGCTCAGGACGCGCGTGTCGTTCACGGTCGGCATGCACGAACTGGGCGGGGACGCCGTCGACCTCGGCACGACCGAGGTGAGCGAGACCGGTCGCGAGAGCCTGAAGGACGTCGCGCACGTGCTCGCCGGCATGTGCGACCTCGTCGTGGTGCGCACGTTCGAGCACCGGCTCGTGACGACGCTCGCCGAGCACTCGAGCGTGCCGGTGATCAACGCGCTCACCGACTACTCGCATCCGTGCCAGATCCTCTCGGACCTCTACACGCTCCGGCGCCGCGGCCGCGACCTGGACGCGATCACGGTCGCGTGGATCGGCGACGGCAACAACGTGCTGCACTCGTGGCTGCAGGCGGCGACGCTGTTCGGGTTCCACCTGAACGTCGCCGTGCCCGATGGCTTCGAGCCCGACGCGGGCCTGTACCTCGAAGCCGAGCGCACAGCGCTCGGCGCGGTGCGCCGCTTCCGCGATCCCGCCGACGCCGTGCGCGGCGCTGACGTGGTGTACACCGACACGTGGACGAGCATGGGTCAGGAGCGCGAGGCCGCGTGGCGCCGCGTCGTGTTCGCCGGCTACCAGGTGAACGACGCGCTGATGGCGAACGCGAAGGCGGACGCGCTGTTCATGCACTGCCTCCCCGCGCATCGCGGCGAAGAGGTCACCGACGACGTGATGGACGGTCCGCAGAGCGTGGTCGTGGAGGAAGCCGAGAACCGCCTGCACCTGCAGAAGGCGCTGATGGTGGCGCTCGTCGGAGCGGATGTCGCGCTGGCTGCGGCGGACGACGGCGCGAAGAAGAGCGCGAAGACGCGGCTCTTGGAGTTCGCGGGGATCGGGGGCGGCGGGAAGTAGCACACGCTCCGCGACGCGCACCGCCCAGAGCACGCGCCCCGCTCCATTCCAGAGCGGGGCGCGGTCGTCTCACGCCTCGACGGCTCGAAGGCGCGCGCTACGCCCTTCTCGCCGCCTCAGTCTTCACGAGCCGCGCGAACGCCTCCGCCAGTCCCCCGTGCAACGCCGCGACCTTCTCCGCCGGCCACTGCGCCTTGTCCACGCGCACAAACGTCGTCTTGTCCACGCGATTGTCGAAGCGCGCGATCGGAATCACGAACGACTGGCCGCGTGATTCGATCTTCACGGCGTCGGGCGTGCCGGAGTTCTGGATCAGCCACTCCATGTCGTCACAGCCGTAGTCGCCGAGCATCACCGCGATCGGCACGCCGTGGTGCAGGATCGAGCCGGGGTCGTTGGGGTCGGTGCGCTCGTGGTTCTTCCGCCGCGACTCCTCGGGCGTCACCCAGATGTACAGGATGCTCGCGCGCTTGAGGATCTCGTCCGAGAACACCGAGAGCGAGTAGCGGTAACCGAGCGGTGCGGGCAGCGGCAGCGTCGCCTTGTCCGGACCGCCGCGCGCGGCCTCGATCACGATCGTCTTGCCTTCGAGCGAGTCGGGGATGCCGGCGTTCTTGTCCTTGAGCAGCTCCGCGGCCTCGGCGTTGATCGCGTCGGCGAGTTCCTTCCGCAGCGCGGGCGCGAGGTTCGCGAGCGCCGCGTTCGCGCCGACCTTCTGGCGCGCGGCGGCGAAGCGGTCCAGCAGCCACGTGCCCGCGTGGGCCGGCGACGGCCGGCGCTTCGCCATCAGGTCGGCGAAGTCCTCGTTCAACAGTTCGACCAGCGTCCCCCAGTCGCGCGACTCCTTCATGGGCAGGTCGTCCGAGTCGAAGAACACGCCGTCCACCCCGCGCTTCCGCAGCTCCTGGCTCACCCGCCGCATCATGTGCACGTACGGGTAGTCGTCGAGCTGAACGGTCGGCCCCAGGTGGAAGTCGTTCCGGCACTGGTCGGGCGTGAGGTTCGCGAGGTAGCGCCGGACCTCGGACTTGCCCGAGGCGGGAAGGGCGAGCAGCAGAAGCACGTCGACGAGCTGGCTCATGGGAGGCGTCCTATAGAGGTTGCGGGAAGCGGCCGGCGGGTCCGCCCCGCCGGGCCGGGGCCGGGACTATAGCGGATGCGGTCGGCCCGGCCGCGGCCGCCGCGGCCCGCGCCCCGGTCCGCCGAACGGCGCGCCGTCGCCCGCGCACGGCGGCGCCCCCGCCCGCGCTCGTCGCCCGATCGGTCGCCGTTGCGGACCGGGCGCAACCGGGCCGGACGCGGACCCGTAACCCCGTCATCGCGCGAAGGTCCGCGGGGGATTCCAACGTTCGAGCCCCCGCGCAGCGTCCAAGGAGTCGTGCGGATTCACGGCTCCCCGCTCCGGAGGCACCCATGAAGAAGAGCTGGCTCGCTCTCGTCGTCCTCGGCGTGATCGCGGTCGCCCCCCCGGCGCGCGCGGTCCTGCTCGAAGCGGACACCAAGTCCTACCCCGTCACGGCGAATCACCGCGTGCGGCTCGAGTTCCCGGTCGGCGAACTGCGCGTCGTCCCGAACGACGACACGCACGTGCGGCTCTCGCTCCGGGTGAAGTGCCGCGGCGGCACCGAACGCTGCGAGGAACGCGCGAGCCGGCTCGAGATCGAATCCAGCGACAAGAACGGCGTGCTCAAGATCAAGGTGACGGGCTTCCCCAAGTTCAACAACGGCGGCTTCAACCTGATCGGCGAGCTGCAGGTGCCGCGCGCGCTCGCGCTCGACCTCGAGATGGGCGTCGGCGATCTGAACATCGACGGCCTCGAGGGCGACCTCGACGTCGAGCTCGGCGTCGGCGACGCGGACATCTACGCGCCGGTCGCGAAGACGCGCTCGGTCGAGATCGACACCGGCGTCGGCGACGCCTCGATCCGCGGCGCCGGCACGCGCACGTCGAGCCGCGGCTTCATCGGCCGCTCGACCGCCTGGAACGACGGCCCCGGCCGCTCGACGGTGCGCCTCAACGTCGGCGTCGGCGATGCGACCGTCCACCTGAACTAGGTACTCGCGCCCCCCGGCGCGAAACACACGGCCCCGTGCGGCGCGAGCCCGCGGGGCCGTCGTGTTAGAGTCTCCGCCCCATGAACGCACGCACCGCCGTCCGCGCCCTGCTGGCCGCCGCCGCACTCGCACTCGCCGCCGCCGGCGCCGCGCTCGCGCAGGCTCCGCCCGCGGTCTCGACCTACTGGAAGACGCGCGCCGAGAAGACGAACTACCGCCAGACCGCCGACTACGACGAGACGGTCCGCTACGCGAAGCAGATCGAGGCGGGCTCGCGCTGGGTGAGCGTGCAGAGCTTCGGCAAGAGCGGCCAGGGCCGCGACCTGTGGCTCGTCGTGCTCTCGAAGGAGCGCGCGTTCACGCCCGCCGCGGCGCGCGCGACCCGCAAGCCGATCGTGCTCGTCAACTGCGGCATCCACTCGGGCGAGATCGAGGGCAAGGACGCGGCACTCGCGCTCATGCGCGACGTCGCGGCGACGCGCTCGCGAGCCGAGTTGCTCGACAGCGCGATCGTGCTCGTCGTGCCGATCCTGTCCGTGGACGCGCACGAGCGGCGCGGGCGCTTCAACCGGATCAACCAGAACGGGCCCGAGGAGATGGGCTGGCGCACCACGCCGACCGGCCTGAACCTGAATCGCGACTGGCTCAAGGGTGAGTCGCCCGAGATGCGCGCGCTGCTCGCGAACGTCTACACGAAGTGGTGGCCGCACCTGCTGATCGACACGCACACGACCGACGGCGCCGACTACCGCTACGACCTCACCTACGGCATCCAGCACGGCGCCGGCGTCCCGGCCGCGATCGACCGCTGGATGGCGGACGCGTTCGAAGGCCGCGTCGTCGCGCGCGCCGAAGCGCTCGGCCACCTCGTCGGCCCGTACATGAGCTTCCGGCGCGGCAACGATCCCGCGTCGGGCATCGACTTCGGGAACGCGCCGCCGCGCTTCTCGACCGCCTACCCGGTGCTGCACAACCGTCCGGCGATCCTGGTCGAAACCCACATGCTGAAGCCGTACGACGTGCGCGTGCGCGCGACGTACGACCTGCTCCTCGCCGTGCTCGAAGAACTGCGCGCCCGCCCGCGCGCGCTCACGCGCGCCGTCTCGGAAGCGGCCGAGGAGACGATCGCGCGCGGCCGCGAGGCCTCGCCCGCGAAGCGCGAGTTCGCGCTCGCGACGCGCACGACGGACCGGCCGACGAGCTACGTCTTCCACGGCGTCCGCACGCGCTGGGAGACGAGCCGGATCACGGGCGACCTCGTCGCGCGCTACGACTCGGTCGCGTGGGACACGACGATCGCGCTCTACCGCCAGACCGTGCCCGCGCTCACGGTGCGGGCGCCGGTCGGCTACGTCGTGCCGCAGGAGTGGTCCGTTGCGCGCGACCGCCTCGACCTGCACGGCGTCGCGTACCGGCGCTTCGCGAAGGCGTGGACCGACACGGTCGAGCAACAGCGCGTCGTGCGCTTCCACCACGAGAACACGAGCCGCGAGGGCCACGTGCCGACGGTCGTGGACTCGCTCGTGAGCGTGCGCCGCGTGCGCACGTTCCGCGCGGGCGACCTGTGGGTGCCGCTCGACCAGCCGTCGGCGGCGGTCGCGATCCATTCGTTCGAAGCCGAGGCGCCGGACGGCATCCTGTACTGGAACGGCTTCGACACCGTGCTCGAGCAGAAGGAGTACGGCGAGGACTACGTCGTGGACCCGCTCGCGCAGCAGATGCTCGCGAAGGACCCCGCGCTCGCGCGCGAGTTCGCCGAGCGGCTCAAGGACCCCGCATTCGCCGCGAATCCTTTCGCGCGGACGAACTTCTTCTACACGCGCACCGCGTGGGCGGATGCCGAGCAGAACCTGCTGCCCGTCTGCCGCGCACAGCGCCGTCCGCCCGAGACGGCGCTCGCGCCGTAGTGGGCGCGAGGCGAACCGCGATGCCGCTCGCTCCGGCGCTCGCGCTGCTCCTGCTGCTGGCCGCTTCCGCGCCGGCGCTCGCCGCCGAGCCGTCCGCGCGACCGCGCTCGGCCACGCCGACCTGAAGCGGCTGACCCGGCGAGGGCGCGCCGCTCCGGGGGAGCGGCTTGTGGACGACCTGGACCGTGTCGGGGCGCTGGGTGGACACGCCGCTCGACCGGCCGCGCTGGCGATTCACCGCGAACGCGCGCGTGCACGAACGGCTGCAGGTCGGCCTCGAGGCGAATCCGGCGGCCGAGGAAGTGGGCCCGCTCGCGACGCTGTTCCTCGTGACCGAGACCGACACGCGCCCCGCGCTGTTCCTCGGCACCAGCTCGGACCGCATCGGTTCGCCGCCGCACACGCAGGCGTACTACTTGACGGTCGCGAAACGACCGCCCGGCTGGTTCGTGGCACCGTACGCGAGCCTCAACTGGTCCGAGTGGGACGACGCGTTCAACGTGCCGTTCGGCGCGAACGTGGACCTGTCGCGCGGTTTCTCACTCACGCCGATGTACGACGGCCACCGCTCGCACCTGCTCGCGGCGTGGGCGAACGATCGGCTCAGCGTGACGGCGGTGTGGGCGTGGTACGAGCGCGCGGGGATCGCGCTCGCGTTCGGCTTCTGATCCGGAGGATTCGCGGCATGCGCCACTCGCTCACCCTGTCGCTCGCGCTCTCGCTCGCTTCGTTCGCGGCGATCACGCCCGCATCGTACGCCGCCGATCCGGCGCCGCTTCCCGCGGCCGCGAGCGCGCCCGCGCGCGCGAGCTGCGTCGTGTGCGCGGTGATGCACGGCGAAGCCGAAGCGGAACCGGTGCGCGCTTCGAGCCGCTGGAACGAGCGCGACTACTTCTTCTGCTCCGCGAAGTGCAAACAGGCCTTCGACGCCGAACCCGCGGCGTTCACGGCGACCGGTGACGCCGAGCCCGCGCCGGACTTCTCGCTGCGCGCCCTCGACGGCCGCGTGCGCACGCTCGCCGACTCGCGCGGCAAGCTCCTGTACCTCGACTTCTGGGCGACGTGGTGCGTGCCGTGCGTGCGCGCGATGCCCGAACTCCAGCGCCTGCACGAGCGCTTCGCCGCGCGCGGGCTCGATGTGCTCGCGGTCTCGATCGACGAAGACGGCGAGCGCAAGGTGAAGAAGTTCGTGGCGTCGAAGAAGGCGACCTATCCGGTCGCGCTCGACAGCGGTACGCCCGCGACGTGGGAGCGCTACCGCGTGAAGGCCGTGCCCGCATCGTTCCTGATCGACGGCGAGGGCCGCATCGTCCGCCGCTGGCTCGGCCGCGTGGACATCGCCGAGGTCGAAGCCGAAGTGGAACGGCGCCTCGCGACGGACTGAGCGCCGGGAGACGCCGCGTCGCCCGCACGACACGAAGGCCCCGACGCTCTCGCGCCGGGGCCTTCGCTCGCGATCACCGCTTCAAACGTGCTAGTTGACGACCACCACTCGCGCCGTCCGCTGCTCCTGCCCGACCTTCAGACGGGCGAAGTAGATCCCGGCTCGGGCGGCGCCGCCGTTTTCGTCCTGCAGATCCCAGCGCACCGAGTTCCAGCCGTCGCCGGACGTGTTGCCGACGAGCTGCCGCACGCGGCGACCGGCGGCATCGAAGATGTTCAGCTCGATGGACTCGTTCACGAGCCGCTGCGGAATCCCGAACGTGAGCACCGCCTCGCCACGCGACGGCGTCGGCGACGGGGCCTTCAGCACGAGCGCTTCGGGAGCGTGGAGATTCTCCGAGGCACGTCCCTGGAAACACATGCCCGTGTAGGTGAACGCCCGGCTCGACACGGCCGACAAGTTGTTGTTCTCGTCCTTCGTGCGCACGGCGAAGTACCACGTCCCGGTCGGCGAACTCGGGCTGTCGAAGGAAACGCCCTGCAAGTTCTTCGGGTCCAGGGGTACCACGGACGCGACCAGTGTCGCTCCGGCGAAGTTGGCATCGGTGATCGGATTCACGCTCTTGCGCACCTCGACGTTCGTCGCCGTTCCCGTGTAGTCGTCATCGCCCGCGTTCGTCCACGCGATCGAGGTCCGACGCACGCATCCGGGCTGCCAGCTGGCGGAAACGCTGATCGGAGACACGCCCGGCTTCGCATCGTCCGGCGTGGGATGGCCGCTCGGAAGCGACGGATCCACCTGGATCCAGCGCGCGATCGACGGCACGCCGTCGTTGCGGACGACGAAGAGCATGTACCAGCCCGGCGTGAGGACGGCGCGCCCGCTGTTGTTGGCGCCGTCGTCCTCGGCGACGTACTGAATGGTCTGGTTGCTCGAGTTCGCGAACGCCGACAGCTTTGACACGGTCACGAGCGTGCCGGTCTGCACGAACCGCAACGGCACGTATCGCTGGTCCATGTTGAAGTTGTGCGTCACCGCCGACGCGCGAATCAGGCAGACGTTCGAGATCGGCGTCGTGGCATTCAGCGTGATCGTGAACGGACGAGGGTCGTAGCCCAGTGCGCCGACGCTGACGCTCACGATCTGCGGGCGCTCGGCATCCGTGTACATCGTGTTGTTCGCCTTGAACAGATACGGCGGCGTGTAGATCGCCCCCGTGTGCGCGAGCGTGTCGGTCTTACCGAAACCGCCCGCGGTCAGCACGCGCGCATCGGGAAGCAGGACGGCGGTCGAGTGGTACTTGCGCGCGACCGGATCGGCCGCGACTTCCGAGAACGAATTGGAATTCCACATCAGCGTCCGGTGACGCGACTCCGACGTGATGCCCATCGTCTCCATCGTCGTCCCGCCCGCATCGCCGCCGGTCAGGAGCACGTTGCCGTTCGGCAGGATCGTCATGTTGTGGTGGAAGCGGCGCTCCGGCAGATCGGTGAGCCGCTGCCACGTCGGGGAAGCGCCCAGCGTGAAGTCGATGCGCTCGACGATCTGTCCGGTCGTCGTGTTCGTCCCGTCGCCGCACTTCAGGATGACGTCGGGCCGGTACATCACGGACGTGGAGCCGACGCCCACGCTGCGCGGCGCCCCGCTGCCGGTCGGATTCAGCCAGCCCGAGCCCCAGTCGAAGATCCGGTTCTGCTTTGACGGACCCGCGTAGAAGATGCGCTTGTCCGCGAGCTGGAAGATCGCCGGGTACTGCTCCATCCACAGCTGCGTCTGCCCGCTCGCGGTGAGGGGCGACCAGTTCCCCGTCGCGGGATCGAACAGCTCGTGCGTGCGCGCGTTCGTGATGCGCGGATCCACGACGAGCGTGTGGCCCGAGCGCGCCGTGGGATTCCCGATGCTGCCCGCGATGATCTCGCGCCATTCGAACGCCACGGCGGTCGAGACGAGCTGGCGATAAACGTCGCCGAACTTCACGATCGTCTGGCTTCCAGGCGACTGCGGTCCCTCGCCTCCCGATAGGATGAACTGCGCGTGCTGAACGTCGTCGAGTGCGAGCGCCGCCTGATGGCGGGCGAGCGGCAGCGGACCCGAGACCGTGATCGGAGTCCACGTCCACGCCGACAGCGTGTGACCGTCCGAAGCGACCGAATAGGTCAGCTTCCAGAAGTCGTTGAAGTAGGTGTACGTGCCGTTGGCTTCCTTCCGCCGCCCACCGAACAGGTACACGCCCGCGACGTCTCCGCTGATCGAGGGCTTGTAGATCATGCTCACGCCTTCGCGTGAGCCGACGGACGCCGCATTCAAGGGAGAGATCCGAGTCCACGTGGGGCCCGCGTCCTCGAGGTTGCAGACCCAGATGTCGCCGTTCTCGGCGATCGTGGACTCCACGCCACCCGAGAGCGTCCGCCCGCCGTAGACGATCAGCGCGCCGGGAATGGAGGACGACGAGGCGCCGACCACGTTTCGCCTCGGGATGACGGCCGAGCCGTGACCGAAGCGAGCGGACGGCCAGTTCGTACCGACGACACGCGAAGGATTGGTCGTGTTGTTCCAGTAGCCCGACTGCGTGAGGTTCGGCGGCGCGAAGCCGCCCTCGTCGCGCGCACGATACGAGAAGGTCCACAGCTCGTCCGTCGGCGTCGGCGACGCGACGCTGCCCGTCAGCCCGCCGAACACCACGACGCTGCCGGTGTAGCGGCACTTGCACGGCGGCGTGCCGCACGAGAACTCGGTGCCGCAGTCCACCATCACGTTGTCCACGACGTACTTCGTGAGGTCTGCGGGATCCATGTGCCAGGTGCCGTCGGTCTTGCGGCGCGCCACGTCCTTCACCGCGGTGTGATAGGCGCGACCCGCCGGCGGCGAGTTGACGCCCGTGCCGGGATTCGGCGTCAGGGTCGTCCACTCCCACTTGTCGGCGTAGCTCTGATTGTCGTGGTTGTCGTGGCGGAAGATCGCGAACACGTCGTTCTTGAACACCTGAGAGCCGCCCGACATTCCGATTCCGCCGACCGTGATGACCCGGAAGCGGTTGTAGTCCTGTCCGTACGTGAGCCCGTCGTACAGGGACGCGTGTCCCTTGATCTCGGGCGTCAATGCCGGGCCGTAGTCGGTCCGGAACGTGGGCGAGAACTGGCGATAGGTGTCGGAGTCCTCGATCACGTGCAGGCCCGTGATCGGGTTCCCGCCCGCGGACGTCTCGCCGCCGAGCATCACGTAGTACTGCCCGACGTTTCCCGAGGTCACGAGCACCCTGCCGTCGTGCAGCGTCGTCGCCGTCGGGTAGTAGCGAGGCACGCCCATGTCGTTGAACTTCGTCCAGCGCGTGTCGTTGGCCGGAACCTGGTCGAAGCGGTACGCGAGGCGCGGCCCGGTGTCGTACGTGTGCACCCAGCGATCGAACCCCGTGTAGCTCGTCGAAGGCTCGCTCACGATGCCGATGTGGCCGCCCGCAATCATCATGCGGCCGTCCGACATGATCGTCTGCCCGGAGCAGAAGAACTCGTCCGGCGAGCTGGCGCCGCTTCCATTGATCGGCTTGGAAATCCGCACCGGGGTGAGCGAACCCGGGTTGAGCCAGCTCGTCGTGGAGCTGTACGGCAGCTGGAAGAACGCGTAGCTCGAACCCCAGTAGACGAGCTTGGCGTCCTGCGTCCCACTCGGGAAGACCGTCGCGTTCACGGGGACGTCGTTGAACCGATTCGTCCACATGTCCGACTGGGTCCCGGGCGTCGGCGCCATCGAGAACGGCACCGACCATTGGCCATACAGCGATTCGTTCGCGGCGCGCGCCGCGCCGGCCTGCGTGACGAGCGCGATCACGGCGATCGCGAGGGCGACGGACTTCCGGAGCAGCGGGACGCGTGAAACCGAGGGGCCCATGCGGATCTCCTTCGGGGGAGCGAGAGGCGTCTCCGGGCGCTGCGCCGAAGCGATGGCGCACGCAGACGAGGGCGAGACGCCGAACCTCCCGGCGACACGCGTGCTCCGCCAGGAATCGAATAGCGCGGCCGAGCCGTCTCGGTGAGCGAGAAGACGGCGCGATTCGAGCGAGCCGACGGGGCTTGTCGGGCGGAGCACACGCGTCGGAGAGGCGAACGCCTCGGTGATTCCATCAATAGACGGCCGCGGCGCCGAACTTCCGAGGTGACAATTCGTCGGGTCCGGCCGAGTCTCGATCGCGGCGCGTCGGCCGGCTCCCTCCTACTGCTCCGGATACTCTCCGTGCTCGCGCAGCCAGCGCGACACGTCGCGCATGCGCTTGCGGTACTCGCCGGGCGACTCGAACGGCGGCGGGCCCGCGGCCTTCGCCGCCGCGAGCACTTCGGCGGCTTCGTTCGCGAGACCGTTGTCGCCGTAGCGCGTGACGCTCTCTTCGGCGAGCCGCGCTTTCACGACGAGCACCGAGTAGTTCTTCCCGTTCAGGAAGAAGTAGCCGAGCGTGCGGCCGTAGGGATCGAGCGTCGAGGAGCGCAGCAGTTCGATCTTGTCCGCGAGCCCGAACGCGCCCTGCGCGAACGCGCGCGCCTCGGGTCCGAACGACTGCGCGTACGGCAGGTTCTGGTGCGGATGCCGCGTCTCGGGCGTGTCGATGCCGAGGATGCGCACCACTTCGGTGTCGCCGTTCGCCCACGTGATCGTGCCCGTGTCCCCGTCGTCCACTTCGAGGCGCGAGGGCTCCACGAGCACGCGCGCCCCGGCCGCGCGCGGTTGCGGCTTGCGCTCGCGCGGCGCGTCCGTGCGCGCGGGCGGCGCGGTCTGGGCGAAGGCGGCGGCGGCGAGAACGGCGAACAGCAGGACGGCGATTCCGGAACGCAGGCGCATCACGACCTCCGAATGGGCGAGGAAAGCGAGCCCCGGCAGGGTCGCGGAGCCGCGCCGGTCCGCGCAAGCGCGCCGCCGCCGTGCGAATCGCACGTCCGCCGCGCGCGGTTGGGAAATCCCGCGTGCGCGAATCCGGCGAATGAGAAGGCGACGTGAATTCCCCGGAAGACGCGCGCCGGGCGCGAAAGTCGCGGTTCGAAGCGGCCGATAGCGGAGGTGTCCGCGAGGGCCGACTCCTCGCGCGGAAGCTCCCTGCTCGCGACCCACGTTCCGGAGTACCACATGCACGCACCGACCTCTCGCTCGATCTCGATCCGCCGGCGGGCGCTGTTCGGCTCGCTCGTCTTCCTGCTGCTGCTGCTGGCGGGACTCTCGAACGCGCACTCCGCCGAGATCGTTCCGTCCGTCGGCATCACGCGCACGCCCGACAGCGACGAGAACAAGATGTCGTACGGCCTCGAGCTGCGGCAAAGCCTCGCTCCGATGGTGAAGCTCGGCTTCGGCGCGAGCTACCGCAACGAGGAGTACTTCAACGGCGACCTGAACGTGCGCACGATCCCGGTCACCGCGTCCGTGTGGCTCGCTCCGACGCCGATCCTGTACGTGGGCGGCGGCGCGGGCGCGTACATCACGACGACCGACTACAAGGAGACGTTCCTGATCCCGAGCGAGTCGAAGACCGAGTTCGGCGCCCACGTCGGCGGCGGCATGAGCTTCCCGCTCGCGCCGCTCGTGTCGCTCGACTTCCAGGGCCGCTACGTGTTCCTGGGCCAGCGCACGAACGCGATCACGTCCGGCGACTTCGACCCGAGCTTCTGGAACGCGAGCGCGGGCATCGCGTTCAAGTTCTGAGCTTCTTCACCACGGCGACCGCCGTGGGTGAAGTCGAGAGCCCTCGCGCACCGAGATGCGCGGGGGCTTTCGCTTGGCCCCCGCGGCGGACGCGTCAGCGCCAACCCTCGCGCACCGCGCGGCCGTACGCGGCCCAGTAGGGATCGGGCTCGACGGCATCGAGCGTCGTCACGCGGCCGTCGGACTCGGCGAGCCACACGAGGCCCGCGCCCGCCATCACCTCGCCGACGTCGGCCGCGGCGATGCCGTCCTCGGCGAGTGCCGCGATCGCCTCGACCGCGCGTTCGGGTCGCACCGTCGCGATCAGCGTGCCCTCCGAGAGCGCCCAGTAGGGATCCACGCCGAGCGTTTCGCACGCCGCGCGCGCCTCGGGTGCGAGCGGGATGCGCGCGCGTTCGATCCGCAGGTCCACGCCCGCGCCCTTCGCCAGCTCCACGAGCCCGCCGAGCACGCCGCCTTCGGTCGCGTCGTGGAGCGACGTGACGCCGCGTTCGCGCACGCCGACGCGCAGCAGCGCGCGGCAGTCGGCGACGACGCTCACGCGCTCGACCCAGCCGCGCGCGCGCTCGACGCCCTCGGGATCGAGGCGCTCGCCGAGCCGCTCCGGGCAAAGGTGCGCGACGATCGCGGTCGTCTCGATCGCGCAGCCCTTCGTCACCACGACGCGGTCGCCCGCCCGCGCCATCGAGGGCGCGAGGTAGCGGCCCTCGTCGCCGACGCCGATCACGGTCGCGGCGCCGATCACCGTGCCGTCCGCACCGTCGTACCGGCCCGTGTGGCCGGCGACGACCGCGACGCCGAGAGCGCTCCACTCCTCGCTCATCGCGCGCCAGTAGCGCGCGAAGTCGTCGTCCGAAACGTCCGGCGGGAGCGCAAAGCTGACGGTCGCGTACGCGGGCGGCAGTCCGCTCGTCCACGCGTCGGAGGCGAGCAGGTGGCAGGCGAGCCGTGCCGAGCGTTCGAGCCCCCAGCACGGCACGAGCGAGAGCGGATCGGTCGTGACGCTCATCACGCGCGCGGGGCCGATGCGCACGATCGCGCCGTCGTGTCCGGCGCGCGGGCCGACGAGCACCTCGGCACGCGCGGCGCCGAGGTGCGGTGCGATGAGTCCGTCGAAGACTTCGGGAGCGATCTTGCCGAGCGCGGCGCGGGCCGGGAGCGTCATGGCCGCGAACCTAGCACGCGGCGCCCGTGGCGGACGTCAGCGCTCGCCGGTGACGAGCTTCGTGGCGTTCCGGCGCAGGTCGTCGTATGCGCCATTGTCCTGGTTCGAGAACGCGATCAGCGTCACGTCGCTCGCCGGGAAATAGCGGTACTCGAAGTTCACGCCGCGGGCGATGCCCCCGTGGCCGAACGAGCGCGCGTCGCGCGTGCGGCCCTCGAGCAGGAAGCCGTAGCCGTACGCGCCGACTTCGCCCGGCGGCGTCTGGCGGTTCGTCATGCGAGCGAGCAGCGTGTCCGAGACGATGCGACCCGCGACGAGTGCGCGCGAGAAGCGCAGCAGGTCGCCCATCGTCGAGAGCGCCCCGCCCGCCGACGATCCCCGTTCGAGGTGCCCCGCCACCGCCCAGCCCGCGCCCGCTCGCTTCAGGCGCTGCACCGCGAGCGAGTCGTCGTCGTCGAAGGGGCCGAGCGAGGTGTGGGCGAGGCCCAGCGGCTCGAACAGTCGCTCACGCACGATCGTCTCGTACGGCTCGCCGTAGATCCCCTCGAGCACGAGCCCGAGCAGGATGTAGTTCGAGTTGCTGTACTCGTATCGCGCGCCCGGGGGCGAATGCCGGCCGGCCTTCGCGATCCATGGTTCGAAGTCGGCGAGCGTGCGGATCTCGCCCCAGTGCCGCTCGAAGTCTTCCGTCCAGTACTCGCCGATCCCCGACGTGTGCGACAAGAGCTGTCCGATCGTGACGTCCTGCACGTACGGCTGCTTCGAAACGAGCGGCAGGAGGCGCGCGAGGCGGTCGTCGAAGGACAGGCGCCTGCGCTCGACGAGTTGCGCGACGAGCAGCGCGGTGAACATCTTCCCGCCCGAGGCGAGGCTGAAGCGCGTCCCGGTCGTGATCGGACGACGCCGGGCGGCGTCGGCGAAACCGAACACGCGCTCGAACAGCAGACGCTCGCCGCGCGCGATCAGGATTCCGCCCGACAGGTCGTTCTCGCGTTCGAGCTTCGCGACGTAGTCCGAGAACCACGCGCGCGCCGCGGCGTCGTCGAAGTCGCCGTTCGGCAGATAGACGGGTTCGGCCACCTCGGCGGCGAACACGAGCTGCGTGAACCGGTGCGGTGGCGACGGCGCGAGGAAGAACTGCAGGTCGTGCCAGCCGCCATCCTTCGCGCTCTTCGCATAGACGTGGAGCGAGTACCGGCGCGTCGCGCCGTCCCCGCCCGCGATCGCCTCCGAGTGGTGGTACTCGAGCGCCCCGAACTGCTCCCGGATGCGCGCGAACGCGCCGGCGAGCTTCGACTCGCCGACGCTCTTCACCGTCTCGGAGTCGTACAGCTCCACCACTGCGCGCGTGGCGGCGGCGGGATCGGCAGCATTGACCGCTTCGACGAAGCGCCGTCCCTGGTCCTCGACGGCTCGCTGCAGGGCAGTGTCGCTCGCGAAGGCATTGGACGCCCGGCCCGCGGTCGGCCGCGAAAGGAGCGCGGCGAGCGCGAGCAACGGGAACAGGGCGAGGGCGAGCGGCCGAACGGCGAGTCGGGCGGAGGGCATGCGCAACAGTAGTGACGCGCCGGAGTCCGAGAAGGTTGGCCGGGATCGGCGCCGGGGGATCGGCGCCGCGGCGCCGCTCCTATCCCGGATACCGCCCCGCGATGTAGTCGGACAGGTAGCGCAGCTCGACTTCGCGCTCGGCGTTCAAGTGCCGCACGACGTCACCGATCGAGATCACGCCCACGAGCCGGCGCTCCGCGACGATCGGCAGGTGCCGGACGCGCGCGCTCGTCATGACGGCCATGCACTCGTCGATCGACCGCGTCGGATCGAGGTAGACGAGCCGCTCCGTCATCACCTCGCGCACCGGCGTGCGGTCGGGAGCGCGGCCCGCGAGCGAGACGCGCCGGAGCACGTCGCGCTCGGTGAAGATGCCGCGAATCTCGGTTCCTTCCATGACGAGCAACGCGCCGACGTTGAACTCGATCATGTTCTCGATCGCGTGCTTCACCGAATCATCGGGACGCACGCAGTGGACGACGGACGACTTGCGGGCCAGCAGATCGGAGACTCGACCCATGACCGCCTCCCTGGGACGCCCCGCGTCGGGGCGGACGACGCCGGACGCGGGCGCGTCCGGTCCGTCGATTCTGGGCGCGCCCCCGCCGGGGCGGAAGCGCGAAGTTGACCGGCGACGCAATCCACCAACGCGAAAGGGGCGCTCCGGAGAGCGCCCCTCGCGTGCATCGCGTGAGGTGGAGCGGTTACATGCTCGGCTGCAGCAGCGCGAACACGGCGTTCTGGTCGTCCTGGACGACGGCGAATTCTCCGACGCCCGGAATCGGGGTGACGGGCATGCACACCTTGCCGCCCGCCTGCTCGATCTTCGCGACGGTCCCACGGATGTCCTTCGTGCCGAAGTAGCTCGTCCAGTTCGGCGGCACGTTCGTCATGTTCGGAGGGAACGCCATCATTCCCGCCGCCCGCTTGCCGTCGGGGCACACGAAGATCGTGTAGTGCGAATCTTCCATCGGCATGACCTGCGTCGTGTAGCCGAGCAGCTGCGTGTAGAACGACGCGCACTTCGCGGTGTCGCTCGTCATCAGCTCGGTCCAGATGAGCGCGCCCGCTTCGTCGAGCACCTGCGCGCCGATGTGGTCGCCGGCCTGCCACACGCTGAACGTGGCGCCCGTCGGGTCCTGCAGCACCGCCATCCGGCCGAGCGTGCCCATCACGTCCATCGGACCCATGAGCAGCTTGCCGCCGAGCGCTTCGCACTTCTTCACGGCCGCGTCCGCGTTGTCCACCGTCACGTACGCGCCCCAGTTCGCGGGCATGCCCTGCGACTGCATGTCCGGCGACAGGTGGTAGCAGGCGCACACGTCCTTCCCGTCGACCTGGAAGATCGTGTACGCGCCGCCGCCCGCCTCGGGCGGCATCGGGTAGTCCTTCACACCCCATCCGAACACGGCGGAATAGAACTTCTTCGCCGCGGCCTGATTCGGCACGCCCAGCTCGGGCCAGCTGAACGTCCCCTGTGCGTGCTTCGTGATCGTCGGCATGGCACGTCTCCTCTCGTCGTGGCTCCGTCCGTGGAGATTGCGATGCGCCGTCCTGGCGCATCCGGGTCGGCACCCGAATCGATGGCGCGGCCGCGGCGGCGCGCCGCGGCCGCGCGTGGCTTCAGCGCGGGCGGGCCTTCGGGCCCCGCGGCCGCGCGTCGTACTTGTGGAAGAGCCGCGTCTGCCGCGACTCCATCGGAATCGCGCGGCCCGCGATGTAGACCTGTTCGACGTGCGTCGTCACGTCGAGCACGTCGCCGTCGGTCACGACGAGGTCCGCGATCTTGCCGGCCTCGATCGAGCCAAGCCGGTCGGCGACGCCGAGAATGCGCGCCGGAAAGAGCGTGACGCTCTTGAGCGCATCGTCGGCCGTGAGCCCGAACGCGCGCGCCATGGCCGCGTGGTAGGGCAGGTTGCGCGAGTTGTGCGCGTCCTGGTTGCCGGCGTCGGCGACGCAGAACGTCACGCCCGCCTTCGCCAGCTCCGCGGGTCCCGTGAACGCGGCGTCGTAGGACTCGTAGCCGCGCGTCGGCGTCGCGAGCAGATCGGTGTAGATGACGGCGATGCCGCGGGCCTTGAGCGTCTCGGCGAAGCGCGGCGCGTCGCGGCCGCCGAGCAGGATCACCTTCGGCAGCTTCTGTTCGTCCGCGAAGCGGAGCGCCGCGCGGATCTGCGCCGCCGAGTTGGCGTGGAACACCACCGGGATCTCGCCCGCGAGCGCCTTCCGCATCGCGTCCCACTTCACGTCGGCGTCGTGACGCGGCACGCCGGGCGACGACTCGGCGTCGCGCGCCTTCGCGTACGCGCGCGCGTCGTCGAACGCCTTCGAGATCGCGGCGATCGCCTCCTCGCGCGCCTTCTTCTGCTCGTCTTCGGAGCGCGTCTCGAAGAACGCGCGCACGATGCCCATGTTCGGCCACTGCACGTGCAGCGCGACCGGCGCGCGCACCGTCATGTCCTCCCACGTCCAGCCGTCGAGGTGGACGAGCGCCGACGTGCCGTTGAGCGCCCCGCCGCGCGGGACGACCAGCGCGCTCGTGATGCCATTGAGGCGCGTCACGGGCAGCAGGTCGCTGTCGGGGTTGATCTGCACTTCGGCGCGGATGTTCGGGTTCGTCGTGCCGGTCTCGTCCGTGTCGAGCGCGCCCTGGATCGTCGAGACCTCGGTGAGCCCGAGCACGGTGTTCGCCGCGATGAGCCCCGGCCAGACGTGCTTGCCCGAGACGTTGACGACCGCCGCGCCCGAAGGCACCGCGACGCCCGCCCCGACCGCGACGATGCGACCGTCCTCTACGACCACGGTCCCGTTCGCGATCTCGGGCCCGCTCGCCGGATGCACCGTGCCGCCGACGAGCGCGAACGCCGCCGGCCCCGGAGGCGTGTACTCGACGGCACCCGCCACCCCGGTGCTCATCAGAGCCCCGACCACCACCACCGCAGCCCCGCCGGAGCGCAGGTGCATTCCGGCGGAGTAAAGGGGGTGCGGGGCGGGGCTCCGCC
>JBGAOA010000084.1:0-15781 GCA_044222065.1 Candidatus Eiseniibacteriota bacterium | reverse complement strand
GTCGCGCGAGTGGCCGTCCAACGGACCCTGAGACGCCCCTAGCTGTTGTCGATCTGCGCGCGCTGCAGCTTGCCGCTGAAGTCCACGTAGATGCTTCGCCACTCGGTGAACGGATCGAGCATCGTGTGGCCCGCTTCGCGGTGCCCGTTCCCGGTGCCGCGGTTCCCGCCGAACGGCAGGTGCGTCTCGGCGCCGGTCGTGCCGTGGTTCACGTACACGATGCCCGTGTCGAGGTCGCGCATCGCCGCGAACGCGCGGTTCACGTCGCGCGTGAAGATCGACGACGACAGCCCGTAGCTCGAGGCATTGTTCACCGCCACCGCGTGCTCGAGGTCGCGCACCTTCACCATCGCGAGCACGGGGCCGAAGATCTCCTCGACCGCGATGCGCGCGTCTTCCTTCACGTTCGCGAAGACGGTCGGCTGGTGGAAGAAGCCCTTCGCGTGCGCGCCCTCGGTGAGCGCCGAGCCGCCGGTCGCGAGCGTGCCCTCGGCCTTCCCGATCGCGACGTACTTCTGCACCGTCTCGAGCTGGCCCTTGTTCACGCACGGCCCCATGTGGACGCTCGGGTCGAGGCCGTCGCCGACCTTCCAGGTCGCCGCCATCTTCGAGACGCGCTGCGCGAGTTCGTCGTGCACCTTCTCGTGCACGAGCACGCGGCTGCACGCCGTGCAGCGCTGGCCGGTCGTGCCGAACGCGCTCCACGTGATCGCCTCGGTCGCGAGCTGCAGGTCGGCGTCGTCCATCACGAGGATCGCGTTCTTGCCGCCCATCTCGAGCGAGACGCGCTTGCCGAGCGTGCCGGCCTTGCCGCCGATGCCGTTGCCGACTTCGGTCGAACCCGTGAACGAGATCACGGCGATCTTCGGATGCACGACCATCGGGTCGCCGACGTTCCGGCCCGAACCGAACACGATGTTCAGCACGCCGGGCGGCAGCCCGGCCTCCTCGAAGATCTTCACGAAGTGCCACGCCGACTCGGGCGTGTCGCCCGCGGGCTTGAACACGCAGGTGTTCCCGGCGACGAGCGCGGGCATCATCTTCCAGGACGGAATCGCGAACGGGAAGTTCCACGGCGTGATGAAGCCGCACACGCCGATCGGCGTGCGCACGCTCATCGCCCACTTGTTCGGCATCTCGCTCGGCGTCGTGACGCCGAACATGCGGCGGCCCTCGCCCGCGGCGAGGTACGCCATGTCGATGCCTTCCTGAACGTCGCCGCGCGTCTCGATGAGGATCTTGCCCATCTCGCGCGTCATCGCGCGGGCCAGCTCCTCCTTGCGCTCGCGGATGATCTCGCCCGCGCGGTACACGATCTCCGCGCGCTTCGGCGCCGGCACGAGCCGCCAGCTCTGGTAGGCCTTCTCGGCGGCGGCGACGGCGTCGTCGACGTCGGCGGGCTCTGAGGCGGGGTACTCGCCGAGCAGCTCGCCGGTCGCGGGATTGTGGTTGAAGAACGTCTTCCCGGAGCGGGCCGGGACCCATTTGCCGCCGATGTAGTTGAGGAACGGATTCGCCATGGTGGTCTCCAGCGCGCGGCCCGGACGACGCCGCGGAACGGGCGTCGCGCACGCGGGCGCGTCGAAAAGGACGGCGTACCTTATCGGGGCGTCGAGCGCGGCGGCAAGCGCGGCGCTCAGCGGCGCGGATCGCGCAGGCGCTCGACGAGCCGCGTCGTGCTGTGCCCCTCGCGCAGCCGGATGTTCGTCACGCGCCCGCCGTAGGACTCGACGAACTCGCGCCCCACGATCGCCTCGACGGCCCAGTCGCCGCCCTTGACGAGCACGTCCGGCCGCACGGCTTCGATGAGCGCGAGCGGCGTGTCGTCCTCGAAGATCACGGCCAGGTCCACGCACGCGAGCGCGGCGACGAGTTCGCGCCGGTCCGCCTCGGGCAGGATCGGGCGCTCGGGGCCCTTGAGCCGCCGCACGGAGTCGTCCGCGTTGACGCCGACCACGAGCCGGTCGGCGAGCGCCGCGGCCTCGTCGGGGTCCTCCGCGTGCCCGACGTGCAGCAGGTCGAACACGCCGTTCGTGAACACGATCGTCTCGCCCGCCGCCCGCCAGCGCTCGAGCGCGGCGCGGTCGTCCGCGCCGAGCCGCACGCCGCTCACGCGCCGGATTCCGTGAGCGACGCGAGCAGCTGCTGCGGCGAGCACGAGGCCGTGCCGACCTCGCGGATGACGATGCCGGCCGCGTGGTTCGAGACGAAGCACGCCGTCTTGAAGTCCGCGCCGGCCGCGAGCGCCAGCGCCACGACGCTCACGACGGTGTCGCCCGCGCCGGTGACGTCGAACACCTCGCGCGCCGCCGTCGGGATGTGCGTCTCGCGGCCTCCGCGCTCGAACAGCGTCATGCCCTGCGCGCCGCGCGTCACGAGCACGGCCTCGGCCTCGAGCCGCTGCTGGAGGCCGCGGCCGACCTCGCGCAGGCTCGCTTCGTCCACGATCCGCCGCCCCTGCACCCATCCCGCCTCGTGCTGGTTCGGCGTCAGGATGCTCACGCCGCGGTAGTGGTCGATGTGGCTCTCCTTCGGGTCCACGCACACCGGGATGCCCTTCGCGCGCGCGAGTCCGAGCGCGACCGAGAGCGTTTCCGGGTGGACGACGCCCTTGCCGTAGTCGCTCACGACGAGCGCGTCGCAGGCGGGAAGCTCGCGGCGCATGACGTCGAACACGCGTTCGAGCGCCTCGCCGCCGACGTCGGCGCGCGACTCGCGGTCGTAGCGCACGACCTGTTGCGAGTGCGCGATGACCCGCGTCTTCACGGTCGTCGGGCGCGAGGCGTCCACGACGATGCCGCCCGGGTCCACCCCGCGCTCGCGGAACGCCGCGAGCAGTTCGTCGCCGACCGCATCGCGACCGACGACGCCGACGAGCCGCGGATCGGCGCCGAGCGCGCGCAAGTTCATCGCGACGTTCCCGGCGCCGCCGAGCGTGAACGACTCCCGTTCGATCTCGACGACCGGCACCGGGGCTTCGGGCGAGATGCGTTCGACGCGCCCCCACAGGTAGCGGTCGAGCATGAGGTCGCCGAGCACGCCGACGCGTCGTCCGGCGAATCGCTCGACGAGCGCGCGGCGTTCGTCGAGCGTGGGCGGAAAGGACATGCTCCGCACGCTACGCGGCGCGTCACGTACGGTCAACGCGGTTTCCACGCGCCGAACGCGCGCGTTCGCGATCCCGCCGCGGTACGTTGACCCGCGCCGCGCCACCGCCTAACGTGCCCGCCCACCATGGTCACGCTGCGCGGTCTTACCCCGGACGACGCGGCGCGCCTCGGTCCGCTCGTGCGCGACGCTTCCCTGCGGGAGGCGTTCGACGATCTCGTCCCCGAAGGCCGCCTCGCCCACCGATTCGCCGATCCTCACTTCCACCTCGCGGGCGGCGTCGTCGCCGAATCGAGCGGGGAACCCGTGGGCTTCGGATTCTCCGTGCTGCTCGGAGGCGCCGAGTCCCCGTGGGCGTTCGTGCAGGTCGGCGTCCGGGGCGACCATCGCCGGCGCGGGCTCGGCACGCGGCTCGTCGAGCACGTCACGAGCCGCCAGCGCGAACTCCCGCAGGCCGAGCGTCCGCGCGAGCAGGTCGTCGGCGCGTACCTCCCGAGTCCCGAGGCCGAGGGATTCGTCGCGAAGCTCGGCTTCCGTCACGGCCGCTACTACTGGCGCATGATGCGGCTGCCGGACCGGACGCTCGCCGTGTCGTGGCCTCCGGGCGTCACGGCGCGGGAGTTCGACGGCGGCGAATCGGCGCTCGCCGACTGGAACGCGATCTACAACGACTCGTTCGCGGAGCACCACCGGTTCGTCCGCTCGACGCTCGACCTCGCGCGCGAGCTGACGAAGGCGCCGGACTTCGAGCGGCGTGACCTGATGCTCGCCTATCGCGACGGCCGCGTCGTCGGCTTCTGCCGCAACGAGGCGATCGGCGACATGGGCTACATCGGGACGCTCGGCGTGACGCGGTCCGCGCGCGGCATCGGGCTCGGCCGGGCGCTGCTGCGCTGGGGCGTTCGCGACCTGTCCGAACGGGGCTTCGCGAAGGTCGCGCTGATGGTGGACGGCGAGAACGAGAGCGCGCTCGGGCTCTACCGTTCGGAGGACTTCGTCGTGGAACGAACTCGCAGCCTGTGGGAGCGCGCACTGCCTTGAGCGACGCGCCCCCGGCGCCGCCCCCCGCGTCCCTCGCCCCTCCGCCTGCGGACGGTTTTCGCACCTTTCTCGTCCTGTGGCTCACGCAGTCGGCCTCGATGGTCGGCTCGCAGGTGACGTTCTTCGCCGTGAACGTGTGGCTCGCCCAGGGCCTGTTCCCGGCGCCCGGGCAGAAGGCGCTGCTCGCCTCGGCGCTCGGCGCGAACGGTCTCGCGTACGCGCTGCCACTCGTGCTCGGCCAGCCGCTCGCCGGCGTGTGGGCCGACCGTCACGAGCGCCGGACCCTGATGCTCGTCGCGAACGTCGCGGCCGCGATCGAGACGCTCGTGCTCGCGGGCCTCATGGCGAGCGGGCACCTCACGCTGCCCGTGCTGCTCGCGCTCATGGCCGTGTACGGCTTCACGGGCGCGGTGCACCAGGCCGCCTTCGACACGGCGTACATCCAGCTCGTGCGCACGGACCAGCTGCAGCGCGCGAACGCGATGATGGGCTCGACGTACGCGCTCGCGGGCGTGCTCTCGCCCGGCCTCGCCGCGCTGCTGATCGCGTTCCCGGCGCGCGCGTTTCCCGCGCTCGCCGCGAGCGTCGGCGGCGGCACGGGGCTCGCGATCCTCGTGGACGTCGTCACGTTCGCGCTCGCGGCGCTCGTGCTGCTGCGTCTGCCGCTGCCGCCGAGCCCGCGCGCCGCGGGGCGCTCGCACGTGGCCGCCGAACTCGCCGAAGGGCTGCGCTTCGTCTTCGGCCGCCGCGAACTCGTGCTGTTCGTCGTCCTGCTCGCGGCCGCGAACTTCACGTTCGCGTTCGTCAGCGTCCTGATGCCGCTGCTCGCGAAGTTCGACCTTGCGGCCGACGCCGCGCGCCACGGGCTCGGCTTCGAGGCGACGCTCGCGCTCGTCAATTCCATCGGCGGCCTCGGCGGCGTGCTCGGCGGCGTCGCGATGGGCGTGTGGGGCGGCGTGAAGCGGCGGCGCGCGACCGTCGTGCTCGCGGGCCTCGGGCTCATGGGCGCGTTCCAGATCGGGCTCGGGCTGTCGAGCACGGTGTGGATGGCGACGCTGTTCGTCGCGCTCACCGAGGGCGCCGTGCCGTTCGTCGTCTCGCACTCGCTCGCGATCTGGCAGATCCTTACGCCGGCCGAGATGCAGGGCCGCGTGCTCGCGGCGCGCCGCATGGTGGCGCTCGGCACGTTCCCGCTCGGGAACGCGATCGCGGGCGGGCTCGCCGCCGCGTGGAGCGCGCGCAACGTGTTCGTGTTCTCGGGCGTCGTGCTCGCGCTCACGAGCGTCGCGCTCGCGGCCGACCGCGGGCTGCGACACGCGGGGGACCCGGCGCCCGACTGACGCCGGCTCAGCGCTCCCGGGGCGCGAAGTCGAAGCGCTGGCGGCACCACACGGCGACGGGCCGGCCGGCCTGCAGCGCGGGATGGAAGCGCAGCGCGAGCGCCGCGTCCGTCGCGGAGCGGACGAGCGCGGAGTCCGCGCTGCCGCCCGACCACACGGCATCGCTCACGTCGCCCGCTTCGTCACGCGCACGTCGAGCTCGACGAAGGCCGGGCGCCGCGCGCGGTCAGGCGCACGACGAGATCGCCGCGCGGGATCGGCGGCTTGAGCGTCGGATCGATCTCGAGCCATGGCGGCGGCAGTTCGAGCGCGAGCGTCTCGGGCGCGGCGGCCGGCGACTCCGGGAGTGGCGCGGAGCGCGGGCGCGACGCGCTCGACCCACACGCGCACTGGGGGGCGACGCTCGGCGAGCGGCGTCGTCGCGGCGCTGTCGGCGAGCACGCTCACCGGGATCGCGAACGGCTCGCGCGGCGCCTCCTGCGGCGCACGCGCCTCGCGGCGTCCGCATCCGCACGCGAACAGCGCTCCGGCGAGCGCGAGGCGGGCCGCCCGGCGTGCGAGAGACGTGACTTTGTCGCGCGGCGGGCGGGCGACTAGAGTTTCGCGCACGCGCCGCATCGCATCGTCCCTCAGGCTTCGAAGGAGCCCCCGTCCCTCGCCATGAATCATCGTGAGCGCGTCCTCGCCGCCCTCTCCGGCGCACCGCTGGACCGGCCGCCCGTGTCGTTCTGGGGTCATTTCTATCACCGCGAGTCCTCGGCCGAAGACCTCGCCGCCGCGACGCTCGAGTTCCAGCACGAATACGACTGGGACTGGGTGAAGCTCAACCCGCGGAAGCAGTACCACGTCGAACCTTGGGGCGTGAGCTACCGCTACACGGGACGCGCGACCGACAAGCCGGTGCTCGAGCAGTGGCCGGTGCACCAGGCCGAGGACTGGCTCGCGATCACGGAGCGTCCGCACGATCGCGGCGCGTTCGCCGAGCAGGTCGAGTGCGTCGCGATGGTGCGGCGCGAACTCGATCCCGACGTGCCGCTGCTCGCGACCGTGTTCACGCCGCTCGCCGTCCTCGGCGAGATGGTCGAGGAGCCGGGCGAACTCCGGCTGCACATGCGCCGCCAGCCGAACGCCGTGCGCGGCGCGCTCGAGGCGGTGACGCGCACGTACGTGCCGTTCGTGCGCGCGCTGCTCGCCGCCGGCGCCGACGGCCTGTACTTCGCGACCGTGGACTGGGCCTCGCGCGATCTCGTGAGCGCGGCCGAATTCGACGAGTGGTCGCGGCCGTACGACCTGCGCATTCTCGCCGAGGCGAAGGACGCGGCCTTCAACGTCCTGCACGTGTGCAAGCGCCGCAATCTCGTCCTGCACCTCGCCGACTACCCGGTGCACGCGTTCTCGTGGGCCGCCACCGACCCCGTGAATCCGTCGTTCGCGGACGCGCGGCCGGTCCTGCGGGGCGCGCTCATGGGCGGTATCTCGCACGACGACGCGTTGCGGCAAAACCGACCGGACGCGGCGGTTTCCGAGTACGAGCGAGCGCTCGCTCAGACCGGGGGCCGGCACTGGCTCGTGGCCCCGGGGTGCTCGATTCCGCCGGCGACCCCGGCCGGACATTTGCGCGCGATCAAGGACGCCGTCTCTGCTACCGTCCTGTCGGAGCGCGAAGGCTAGCTCCCTCGAATACGAGCGCTCCGAGTGCACCACTACCGGGAGGTGCCACCATGAGACTCGTCCCCGTGCTGCTTTCGGCCGTGCTCCTCGCTCCCTCGCTCGCGCTCGCGCAGACCGACACGGACGCGAAGAAGCCCGCGCCCCGCGCCCCGTCCGCGCCGCAGGCCGACGGCGCGCGCTCCCCGACGTTCCGCTCCGAGATCGGCGGCGAGGTCGTGATCGGCGAGCGCGCTCCCGACTTCGAACTCGACGGCTCGGACGGGCGCACGACGCGACTCTCGCGGCTCCGCGGTGACTGGGTGCTGCTCGTGTTCGGCTCGCGCAAGGAAGAACTCGCCGGACTCGGGAAGATCGTGAGCGAGAGCCGCGAAATCGGAATGCAGGTCGTGGGCGTCACGCACGAGAAGACGTACTTCCTGCGTGCGTGGTCGGGGAAGGAGAAGATTCCGTTCCTCGTGCTCGCCGACGAGACGTGCGAAGTGTCCGCGACGTTCGGGCTCTACGACTCCGATCGGCGAACGATCACGAGCGGCTTCGTGCTGCTCGACCGCGACGGAATCGTGCGACTTGCACTGCTCGGCCGGCGGCTTCCGGACCAGGAGATCTTCGAGCTGTCGCGCTTCACGATCACCGGTTCCTGAGTCTCGTGCGAAACGCGGCCTGTGCGCCTTTCGGCGCGCGGGCCGCGGCGTTTTTCCGGTCCGCCGCGCTCAAGCGGGCCGTGCTCCGAGCCGATCACTGGTGCGGCAGTTTTCCAATCACGCACCGGCACCCCCACGACTCGGAGGTGTGATGAAGTTCCTCGGACTGGTCGTCACCGCGGTGGTGGCCGCCGCCCTTCCATTGAATCCCGGTGGAGGCCCGTTGCCCGGGCAGAGTCCGCCCGCGACGTCGCCGGGAATCACGCTCAGAACCAACGCGCCCGAACCGCCCATCGCTCCGGTCGAGGTCGGCGAGAGCGCACCCAACTTCACCTTTCCCGGCGCGGACGGACGCTCGCTCGCGCTCTCGGACCTCACGGCGCAGGGCCACGTCCTGATCGTCTTCGCGACGTCGGAGCCCATGCTCGCCTCGATCGAGAAGGAACGCGACGAGCTGCTCGACATGGGGGTGCTTCCGGTCGCGATCGTGCCGGAGCGCCCGGGCGCCGCGAAGGCGGAAGCCCAGCGCCTCGGCCTGCGCTACCCGCTCGTCTCGGACTCGCGCCGCGTGGTCGCCTCCCAGTACAACCTCGTAGACGAATCGGGGCCGCGGATCCTGCCCGGCTACTTCGTCGTGGACCGTCGCCGCCGCGTACGTGCCGCGATCCGCGGCACGGCGCCTGCGCAGAGCTGGGCGCGCGTCACCGCGAGCGCCCTCGCGCTACCGAGGAAGGACGCGCCGCTGCCGGCCCAGTCCCGCTGAAATCGCAGGGGAAGCCGGTCACCGCCAGACAGCCCGCCGCTCACTTCGATCGGTTCGTCGCGCCCGCGGCCTCACGGCCGCGGGCGTTCCCATGTCCGCGGCTCGCGTCGCGAGCGCCGCGCGTCAGCGGTAGAGCTGCTTGAGCGTTCCCCACGTCGTCGCGCGCGCGGGCGTCGCGTCCGACGCGTAGCCCTTGCACGACACGACGCGCACGCCGGCGGGCAGGGATCCGAAGTGGATGCGGCCGACGCCGTGCGCGCCGTTGTTGCCCCCGGCCGACTTGAACGCCTCGAGCAGGAACTCGATCCGCGCGGGCGAGCCGGCGGTGAACGTCAGCGGCAGCGAAACCGTGTCGCTCACGTGCACGCTGTCCACCGCGAACACGTTCGCCGTGAGCAGGCGGGAGAGCGCTCCGGACGGCGTCGTGACGGTGCCGCGCAGGTTCCCCCAGCAGCCCGAACCGCCGCAGCCGCCGCCGAGGATCCAGCCGTCCATCTCGAGTTCCGCGATCGCGGTGACCGGCGTTCCGGCCGGAACGCCCTGGACGTCGAAGTCGTCCACGAGCTTCGTGGCCGCGATGCCGAGCCCGCAGCAGCGATAGACGCCGAGCTCGCCTTCGGGCACGCGGATCGTGCAGCGCACGCCGCCGATCGCGCCGGTCATTCCGCTGCTCGTGTCGAACTCGGCGGCCGTCGTCGCCTGCCAGCCCGAGATCGTCGTGAAACTCCACTCGCTCGGCGGGCAGACCTGCGCGGAGGCGGACGCGGCGCAGACGCAGAACGCGACGCTCGCGGCGAGCACGCGTGCGAGGTGAAGTCCCATGGTGCGGCGCATGGCCGTCTCCTCCGGCGTCCGGATGAGGTGCCTCCCTTCGGTAACGCGCCGCGATGCTACACCCGCCGTGCGGCGCGTCTAGGGCTCGCGGCGGCCGGCCGAAGGCGGCGAGCTTGACCACCGCCCGCGTCGCTCCCTAGTTTTCGCGCGTCCTCGCCTCGCGCCCCGCCTCCGCGTCACGACTCGCCCCCGCGGAGCGCCCATGCTCACGCGCGTGCTGGCCTCGGCCCTGTGGGGCCTCGAAGCGTTCGCGATCGAATGCGAAGTGGACGTCGGCCCGGGTCTGCCGGGCTTCGTGCTGATCGGCCTGCCCGACGCCTCGGCGCGCGAAGCGCACGACCGCATCTGGCCTGCGCTGCGCCACTCGGGTCTGCTCGTCCCCGACCGGCACGTCACCGTGAACCTCGCGCCCGCCGACCGCCGCAAGGAAGGCGTCGCCGCCGACCTCGCGATCGCGCTCGGCCTGCTGCACGCGACGAATCAAGCGCCGCTCGATCGGCTCGCGCGCGGCGCGGCGCTCGGCGAACTCGCGCTCGACGGCACGCTGCGCGCGCCGCGCGGAACGCTGGCGCTCGCGGAAGCCGCGTGGCGCGCGGGCGCGCGCACGCTGCTGTGCGCGGCGGCCGCGGCGCCCGAGGCGGCGCTCGTGGACGCGCTCGACGTGCGCGCGTGCGACACGCTCGCTTCGGCCGTCGCGTGGCTGCGCGGCGAGGGCGAACTGCCGCGCGCCGTGCCGGTCGCCGCCGACGACCCGCTCGATGGCCTCGAGGACTTGGCCGACGTGCGCGGCCAGGCGATGGCGCGGCGCGCGCTCGAGATCGCCGCCGCGGGGGGACACCACGCGCTGCTCGTCGGTCCGCCCGGCGCGGGAAAGTCCATGCTCGCGCGCCGGCTCCCCGGGATCCTGCCGCCGCTCGATCCCGAGGACGCGCGCGTCGTGACGCGCATCCACTCGAGCGCGGGGCTGCGCGCGCCCGGCCGCGGGCTCATGCGCGCGCGACCGTTCCGCGCCCCGCACCACACGGTGTCGCGCGCGGGTCTGATCGGCGGCGGCACGCCGCCGCGGCCCGGCGAGATCTCGCTCGCGCATCACGGCGTGCTGTTCCTCGACGAATTGACGCTCGCGCCGCGAAGCCTCGTCGACGCGCTGCGCGAGCCGCTCGAGCACGGCAGCGTCGCGATCGCGCGGGCGTCGGGACGCGTGGAGTTTCCCGCGCGCCCGCTCGTCGTCGCGGCCGCGAATCCGTGCCCCTGCGGCTGGCTCGGTCACCCGAAACGCGGCTGTCGCTGCGGGACGGCCGAACTCGCGAAGTACGCGGCGCGCCTCTCGGGTCCCGTGCTGGACCGGCTCGACCTGCAGATCGAGGTGCCCGCGCTCACGTCGGAAGAACTGCTGCGTGCCTCGGCGAGCGAGTCGAGCGCCGACGTGCGCGCGCGCGTCGTCGCCGCGCGCGAGCGGCAGCGCGAGCGCGGGGCGCTCAACGCATCGCTCGCGCACGCCGCGCTCAAGACGCACTGCGCGCTCGATGCCGCGGGCCGGCGGCTCGTCGCCGATGCCGTGGATCGCGGCGGACTCTCGGCGCGCGCGATCCACCGTGCGCTCCGCGTCGCGCGCACGATCGCCGATCTCGCGGGAGAAGCGCGCGTGAGCGATCAGCGCCTCGCCGAGGCGCTCCAGTACCGCGCGTACGAGGGACGGCGCCCCGACGGCCCGCGCTGAGCAACGGTCGGTCGGACTGGAGAGAGCGCGGCCGAACGAGCGTTCGAGGCGCGGACCTCGCAGCCCGCGCCCCGCGAAACTCGATCCGCGCTACGCGCGCTCGATCACGATCTCGAGGTACTCACTCGGCACGACGAGCGACTCCGAGCCCGCGACGTTGCGCCGTTCGAGCGCCTCGACCAGCGCCGCGTGCAGCTCCGCCTGACCGGCGGCATCGAGCGCGCCGAACGCCTTCAGCACCGGGCCGTAGTAGGTGCGGAACAGCTCGACCCAGTGCTCCGGCGAGCGGAACACGAAGTGGAAGTGCTTGCGCTCGATCTTCAACTCGCGAGCGGCGCCGTCGAACAGCTCCCGCAGCCGCGCTTCGGTGCCCCACGCGGAGGCCGGGGCGACGCCGGCAGGCGGCGGCACGAAGCGGCCGACGATGCGGAACACCTCGCCGATGTAGCTCTCCGGCGTCCAGTTCGCCATCGCGATCCGCCCGCCCGGCTTCGTCACGCGCACGAGCTCGGCCGCGGAGCGCTCCTGATTGGGCGCGAACATCACGCCGTAGGTGGACAGCGTCACGTCGAATTCGCCGTCGGCGAACGGCAGCTGCTCGCAATCGGCGACGCGGGTCTCGAGCGCGAGCCCGTCCGCCGCCGCCCGGCGGCGCGTCTGATCGAGCAGCTCGGGCACGTAGTCGGTCGCCACGACGTCGGCGAAGCGGCGCGCGGCCGCGAGCGACGCGTTCCCGGTCCCGGCAGCGACGTCGAGCACCCGATGGTGCGCGCGCACGTCGGCCGCGGCGCACAGCGACTCGCCGACGATCTGGAGCCGGGAGCCGATCTGTCCGTAGTTACCCGAGCCCCAGGTGGCCTTCTGACGCGACTTGATCGCCTCGAAATCGGGAGTGGTGGCATGGGACATCGTCGTCATCGAACGGAATCTCCTTGGAAGGTTGAGCGAGGGCGACGCCGATGCGCGTGCGGTTCGCGCCGGAGGATTCGTCGCCGGAATCGTCGCAACCGCCGTGCGGTCGCGCGTCACCCCTCGATACGCGCGAGCCCGCGCGACCGAACACGCCGATCGCCCCGCCGGGGCGGCACCCGACGGAGCGATTTCGGCCGGCACCTCGCCCCGGCGCCGCACCACCGTTCGGCACGGGTGCTCGCGCCGGGCGCTCGCTACTGGATCGACAACTCCATCCACATGGGCCGGTGGTCCGAGAGGTAGTACTTCACGTACGCCTTGAAGTTCTTCTGGCTCTGCTGCCACAGGTCCGCGAACACGACCGCGTCGAAGTCGAACACGCCCTTCGCCCCCGTGAACCGGCTCTGCGTCTCGGAGGGGAAGAACGCGATCTGGTCGTACTGGGCGTCCGAAACGACGCTCGAGGCGATCTTCGTCGAGTGACCGGGCAGCTCCATGCCGCTGCCCGTGAGCGCGTCGAAGATCGCGTCGCCGGGTTCGGCCTTCGGCATGTTGAAGTCCCCGAGCGCGAGGATGTGGCGCGTGTAGGCCGACTTGCTCTTCTCGCGCAGGTTCGCCCAGCGTGCGACCGCGAAGGTCTCGAGCGCGCGCCGCTGCACGCTCGGCTCGTCCTCGGCGCCGTAGAAGAGATGGCAGTTCGCGAGCAGGAAGCTCAGCTTCCCCGCCTGCCACGTCCCGACGTACGGATTGCGGTCGAAGCCGTCGAACTTCAGCTTCACGCCCGGCAGCTTGATCTTCGCGAGGTCCTTCGGCGGCACCGCCACCTCGCCGATTTCCTCGAGCAGGGTGAGCTTCGTCGTGTCGTACACGAACGCCATGCGCTCGTCGTTGCCCGCCGGATCGGACATCAGCAGCCGGTGCTTCGCGCCGAGCGCGTGCGTCACGTCGGCGAGGTCGCCGAAGTTGTCCTTCGTCTCCTGGATCGCGACGATGTCGAACCACGACATCACCTCGGCGATCAGCTGCTTGTCCTGCGCGCGGCGCTCGTGGCCGCCGAAGTTCGCGATGTTCCAGGTCGCGACGAGCAGCGTGTTCGCGCCCTTCGCGGGCACGCCGCGCGCGGTCTTGTGCGCGCGCAGCTTCTGGATCTCGGTCGCCGGCGTGTAGGCGTACGGAAACTTGGGCTTCGGGAAGTTCGGCACGGGGTCCTCCTCGGGGCGCCGCGCATCGCGGCGATCGGGGTCGAGAAGCGAAGGCCGCGTCGGGAGGCGATGCCGGGCACGGGAGGCGGCTCACGCGGCGCGCCGACGGTACGCCACGCGCGACGCGCGGTCAGCCGGATTCGGCCCGCCGCGTTGTACGCCTCCCGGCCGCTCGGCTACGGTGCGCGGCATTCGTTCCCCCGGCCGCGCGCGCGGCCCCGTTCCCGATCCGGAGCCTCGATCCATGCCGTCCCGCGGCCGCGCCTGCCTGTACGTACCCGCGCTCTATCCGGTCGTGAGCGGCGGCCGGGTCCCGGGCGGCGGCGGCATTGAGGTGCAACTCTCCCACCTCGCGCGCGGGCTCGTGCGCCGCGGCTTCGACGTGAGCGTCGTGACGTGCGACTACGGGCAGGCGCCGGTCGAAGTCGTGGACGGCGTCCGCCTGCTGCGCGCGTGGAAGCCGCTCGCGGGACTCCCGGTCGTGCGCTTCTTCCACCCGCGCCTGTCGCTCGCGACGCGCGCGCTCTGGAGCGCCGATGCCGACGTGTACGTGTTCCAGGGCGCCGGCATGTGGGCCGGCTTCACGTACGACCTCGCGCGCCTCAAGGGCCGCGGCTACGTGTTCGTCGCCGCGCACGATCACGACCTGCTGCCGAACCTGCCGGACGTCGAGGGCTGGCGCGACCGTTCGTGGTACCGGCGCGGACTCGCGGGCGCCGACACCGTCATCGTGCAGACCGCGAAGCAGCTCGCCATGCTGCGCCGGGACTTCGGCCGCGACGGCGTCGTCGTCATGAACCCCGTGAACGTGCCCGGGCGGCGTGCGACACCCGGCGCTTCGCGTCGCATCGTGTGGCTCGCGACGTACAAGGCCGCGAAGCGCCCCGAGTGGTTCACGCGCTTCGCCGAGCGCCACCCCGAGTTCGAGTGCGTGATGGTGGGCGTGATCCCGCCGCCGCCGCTCACGGACGCCGAATTCCGCGCGGCGCAGGAGGTCGCGGCGCGCTCGCCGAACCTGTCCGTGCACCCGACGATCCCGCACGAGCGCGTCGGCGAACTCATGGAGGGCGCCGCGCTGTTCACGCACACCTCGCCCGCCGAGGGCTTCCCGAACGTGTTCCTCGAGGCGTGGAGCTGGGGCGTCCCGAGCGTCACGTGCTTCGACCCGGACGGCATCCAGGCGCGCGAGCGACTCGGCGAGAAGCACGACACGTACGAGGCATGGGAAGCGGCGGTCGTGCGGTGGATGGCGGATCCCGAAGAGCGCGACGCCGCCGGCGCGCGCGCGCGGGCCTACGCCGAACGCGCGCACGGCTCGGGCGAGATCCACGACCGCTTCGCCGAGGAACTGGACCAGGTGATCGCGAAGCGGCGGCGGAGCGGCTAGCCGTTCGGTTCGCGCTTCCGCGGCGTTGGGCGGGGTGACCACCCGTCCCACCCTGGCTCCGGAGCGAACCATGCGCCGACACCCGTGCGTCCCCGTCGTGCTCGTCCTGCTCGTCCTCACCCCGGCCGCTCCCGCGCGGGCACAGATCGCGGTGGACACGCTGACGCGGACGATCGAGACCTCGAAGCTGCGGCTCCGATTCTCGGCCACCTGCCCGGAGCAGATCGTCCAGATCGTCTACAAGCCCTACTCGCCCACGAACGCGGTCGACGGCGAAGCGCCGCCGTGGGAGTTCTCGGGTCAGATGATCCAGGGGCTGTGGGCGGCCCAGGGGCCGATTTTCTCCCAGTCGATCGTCGCGCAGAGCTGGCGCGTGCTGTCGCAGACGTCGACGCGGCTCGTGCTGCGCATCGAGTCGCAGAGCTTCTGGAGCGGCCAGCCGCAGACGCCGGTGCGCACCGACTACACGTTCTTCGCCGACTCGTCCGGCTTCCAGGTCGAGCGCACCGCGTTCTTCTCGAGCGTCGCGATGAACGCGACGAGTCTCCAGCCCTACGTGCTGCGGCTCAGCCAGCAGTTGTTCACGAACGGGCGCTTTCGCAGCTCGGCGCACGCGCCGCTCGCGGTGTCGTACTGCACGTCGGGCTGCATGACGTCCGACTGGGACCAGCGCTGGTCACGTACGCAGGGCCCGAATCTCGCGTGCACGGTGATGTACGCGAGCGGAAATCCGCACCCCATGAACCTCATGGGCGACAACGATTCCTTCTCGTTCTCGCTGTGGAGCGTGCCGCTCACCCCGTCGCAGAACTTCACGAGCGACGTCACGTGGCGGATGTTCGTGCACTTCACGACCACGCCCGACGACGACGCGCTCTCGGACGCGGTGTACGAGTGGTTCGACGCGCTCCCGAACACGGCCGTGGGGGACCGCGCCGGCGCCTCGATCGTGCTCGCCGTCACGCCGAACCCCGCGCGCGGCTCGGCCGCCCTCGCGTACACGCTGCCGGTCGCGGGCGACGTCACGGTCGAAGTGCTCGACGTTTCGGGCCGACGCGTCGCGACGATCGAGCGAGGCGAGCGCGCCGCGGGCGCGCACGTCGCCCGCTGGGACGGGCGGAACGAGCACGGCGCGCCGGCGCCGACCGGTCTCTACTTCGCG
>JBGAOA010000083.1:0-16596 GCA_044222065.1 Candidatus Eiseniibacteriota bacterium | reverse complement strand
CGCGCGCCCGCGCGGCCGCCCGATCGCGCTGCGCGCGCCCGCGACGCGGCCCGTGTTCCGCCCCGAGACCGCGCTGCTCGTGCGCGGCATGATGGAGGGCGTCGTGCAGACCGGCACCGGCGGCGGCGCGCGCGTGTGGCTCGGCGCCGAGCGCGCGCTCGCGGGCAAGACCGGCACGACGAACGACGAGCACGACGGCTGGTTCGTCGGCTTCACGCCCGAGATCCTCGCCGCGGTGTGGGTGGGCTACGACGATCCGAGGAGCCTCGCGCGCAGCTCGTCGGGGAGCGCGGTGCCGGTGTGGGGCCGGCTCGTGCGCCGCCTGCTCGCGAACGCGCCGCCCTCGTCGTTTCCCGAGACGCCCGCCCACGAGCGCATCACGATCGACGCCTGGACCGGCCGGCTCGCCCGCGCCGAATGCCCGCGCCGCATCAACGCGCTGCTGCCGAAGCTCGCGACGCGGCGGCTCGTGTGCGACCGCGACCACGCGCGCGACTGGCTGCGCATCTGGTTCGGCGACGCCGCCGACTCGGTCGCGTTCGCGCTCGGGGACTCGGCGCTGCGCGACTCGACGCTCGTGCCGGACTCGCTCGCGCGCTTCCTCGGGCCCGAAGCGCCCGGGCGCTGACCCTCAGGCCGCGACGATCCGCGGCAGCAGTTCGGCCGCCGGACCGCACAGCGACAGCGCGCGGTCCGAGTAGGCGGTGCGCTCGGGATTGACTTCGACGAGCGGCACGCCGGCCTCGAGCGCGGCCTCGCCGAGTCCCGCCGCGGGCCACACGACGGCCGACGTCCCGACGACGAGCGCGACGTCCGCGGTGCGCGCGGCCTCCGCCGCGCGTTCGATCGCGCCCGCGGGAAGCGCTTCGCCGAACCACACGACCGCGGGGCGCAGCGCGCCGCCGCAGCCGCAGCGCGGCACGCCTTCGGGCAGCGGCACGCGCCGGTCGTCGCGCTCGTCGCCGCAGCGCGTGCAGCGCACGCGCCACAGGCTGCCGTGAAGCCTCAGCACTTCGCGGCTGCCCGCGCGCTCGTGCAGCCCGTCCACGTTCTGGGTCGCGAGCAGGAACGACTCGCAGCGCGCTTCGAGCGCGACGAGCGCCGCGTGCGCCGCGTTCGGCGCCGCGGCCGCGACGCGCTCGCGCCGCCACGCGTACCACGCCCACACGCCCTCGGGGTCGCGCGCGAACGCCTCGGGCGTCGCGAGCGTCTCGGGGCGGACGCCGCGCCACAGTCCGCCGGCGCCGCGGAAGGTCGGCACGCCGCTCTCGGCGGAGACACCCGCGCCGGTGAGCACGAAGACCCGGCGCGCGTCCCGCAGCCGCGCACGCGCGCGATCGAGCGCCGCGTCGAGGGCCGGATCCACGCCCGCCTCAGTCCGCCTCGCGGTGCACCGTCTCGGGCGAGAACGCGGGAAGGCAGACGGCGACGTACTCGGCGCCGCCGTCGAACGGCGAGCTGTAACGCACGCGCTCCCCCGGCCGTGTCACGACCGCCTGCCCCGCCGCGACGTCCATCACGCCGCCGTCGTGCTCGACGCGCAGCGTGCCGCGCAGCACGAGCGTGTACTCGGCGAAGGACGGGCGCTGGGCGGGCTCGCGCCAGCCGGCGGGGCTCTTCATGTGCGCGACGCTCACGGCGCTCTCGCCGCTCCGCACGCGTCCCACGTACTCGTCGATCGTCTTCGGCGGTTCGCCCGCGGCCGTGATCCGCACCGGGGCTTCGATTCGTTCGGGCATCTCGGCTCCTCCTCGGCTCGCGCGTCGCGCCGGACGGCGAAACTAGCGCATCCGTGCGATCCGGGTCTTTCGAGCGGCGGATCGAAGGGGTAGGCTCCCGCCCGACCCGCACGCACTCCCGCCCTCGAGGTCTCGACGACGGAACTCCGTCCGCGCCGCTGCCGATGAACCCCACCTCACCCCACGATCCCCCGGACGCGGCTCTCGTCGCGCGCGCGCTCGCGGATCCCGAGAGCCCGGCGTCGCGCGCGGCGGCTTCGCAGCTGCTCGCGCGGCACCAGCACCGCGTCTACGTGTGGTGCCACCGCTACGTGCGCGATCACGAGCGCGCGCTCGACCTCGCGCAGGAAGTGCTGCTGAACGCGTACCGCGGGCTCGGGAGCTTCGGGGGCCGCTCGCAGTTCAGCTCGTGGCTGTTCTCGGTGACGCGCAATCGCTGCCTGAACGCGCTCGCGACGAAGTCGTACCGCTTCGAGGACGACGAGACGCTCGAGCGCCTGCCCGACGAGGCGCCGGGTCCCGAGGACGAGGTCGAGCGCTTCGAGGACGAGGAGCGCCTGCGCACGACGCTCGCCCGCCACCTCGCGCCGGACGAGGCCGAGGCGATGTGGCTGCAGGTGCACGAGCGGCTCGCGGTCGAGGAGATCGGCGAGGTGCTGAAGCTCGAGAACGCGACCGGCGCGCGCGCGCTGCTCCAGCGCGCACGCCGCAAGCTGCGCGCCGCGCTCTCGCGCGAGGAGTTCGGCGGCGGCTGAGGCCGCGCCCGACGCGACCGTGCCCGAACTGCCGGACGTCGCGCTCTACGTCGAGCACCTCGTGCGCCGCGTCGCGGGCACGCGCCTCGTCCGCACGCGCGTGACGGGACTCAACCTGATGCGCACCGCCGAGCCGCCGCTCGACTCGCTGCACGGCGTGCGCGTCGAGGGCGTGACGCGCGTGGGCAAGCGCATCGTGTTCGCGTTCGAGGGCGGGCGCTTCGCGGCGCTGCACCTGATGATCGCGGGGCGCCTGCACTGGAAGGACGGCGCAGTCGCGGCGGGGCGCCCGCTCGCGGCGTTCGAGTTCGAGCGCGGCACGCTCACGCTCACCGAGTTCGCGAAGCGCCAGCGCGCGGCGCTCCACGTGCTCGCGAGCCGCGCGGCGCTCGAGCGGCTCGATCCCGGCGGACTCGAGCCGCTCGAATCGGACGCCTCGGCGTTCGCGGATCGGCTCCGGCTCGAGGACCATACGCTGAAGCGCGCGCTCACGGATCCGCGGCTGTTCTCGGGCATCGGGAACGCGTACTCGGACGAGATCCTGCATCGCGCGCGGCTCTCGCCGTTCCGCCGTACGCGCCAGCTCGACGACGCCGAGGTCGCGCGACTGCGCAATGCGGTGGTCGCGACGCTCGGCGAGTGGCTGGAGCGCCTGCGCGTGGAAACCCGCGAACGCTTTCCCGAAAAGGTGACGGCGTTCCGTCCGGAAATGGCGGTGCACGGCCGCTATCGCCAGCCGTGCCCCGCGTGCGGCGAACCGGTGCAGCGCGTCGTCTACGCCGAGAACGAGACGAACTACTGCGCGCGCTGTCAGACGGGCGGCCGGCTGCTCATGGACCGAGCGCTGTCGCGCCTCCTGCGCGAGGACTGGCCGAGGACGCTCGAGGAACTGGAAGAGCGCAAGCGCTCCTGACGCGGGGCACGGCCGGCCGCCTCGCCGATTTCCATTGCCCGGATCGCCGCCGCGGCCGAGACTCGGCCTGCGTCGACCGTTCGCACGGCGGCTCGCCCCGAGGATCTTCTTCCGACCGCGCCCGGCGATCCGTCCGAGGTCCGCACACGAGTGGCCGCACTCGCGCAATCCGGGAGGCACTTCATGGGATCTCCGGTCCGAGTCTCGTTGCTTCGGTCGATCGGCTTCGCCGTTCTCGGGTGGAGCGTCTGCGCTGCGCCCGCCGCGCACGCGGCGTTGTGGGACGTGCGACTCGTCGGCCCCGGAGACGAACGCCTGAGCGCCATGGCGCACGATTCGAATCGCGGGGTGGTCTTCGTCGGCTCGGCGGGAGCGCGCGGGCTCGTCGCAAGCCTGCGGGGCGACGGGACCCTGCGGTGGTCGCGCTCGGCGGACGTCCAGCTCGACTGCCTCACGGGTACGCGAGACGGCGCGCTGGCGATCGCGGGCTGGCGGAACGACGGGGCCGTCCTGATGCGCGTGACGGAGTCGGGAACGGCGGGCTGGGCGATGCGCGTGGACCGGGAGCGCGCAGGCGAGTTCACGAGCATCGTGGAGACGAGGAACGGCGATCTGGTGGTGACCGGAGTCGATCGACGCCGGGGCGCGCTCGTGCTCGCGCGCTTCTCCCCCTCAGGGTCGCTCCTCTGGGCCCGCCGGCTCTTCTCCGTCGGGTGGAGTTACGAACGCGGTCAGCAACTGGTCGAGTCCGCCGACGGCGACCTCCTCGTGCTGGCCGGCGCCTTCCGACTCGGACAACAGAGTTCGAGCTGGAGCGTGCTCCTCCGCACGCAATCCGCCGGGGAGCCGCGCTGGGCGCGGTACTGGGGCGGGCGGGACGGAGACCAGAAGAACCGCTTCGCACCACTCGCCGACGGCGGCGCGCTCGTGGCGGGAAGCACACACGTGGCGGGAAGCGTCAGGCTCATCGGACCTGCGTTCACGGAAATCGGCGGCGACGGAGCGACCACCGCGTCCTGGGGGCTGCTCGACGACCCCGATCACACGCAGTCCCGCCTCACGTTGGGGGACATCGTGGACTCCGCCATCGGCGAAGACGGCGAATGTCTGGCGGTCGCGACCGCGAGCCAGGGGCCGGGCAGCGCACCGTTCTCTTTCCGCCTCGTCCGCTTCGCGTCCGCAAGGTCTTCCGTCTGGGAGCGTGACGTCGTGCTCGATGAGGCCGAACTTGCCGACCGTCCGCACGTCACGCGGATTCCCGGGCTCGACCTGCCCCGGGCGGGCTCGAGCCCGGAGCGCGCCGTCCACATCGCAGTGGGCGCGACCGTGCGCCAGCCTGACGAGTCCGGCACGGACGTGATGGTCCAGCGCCTCGACCTCTCGGCGCGCGGCCCGTGTCGTTCGGGCGCGACGGCGGCATCGAACGCGAGCGACGAACAGGAACCGGCTCACCCCCTGACCGTCACCAGTGAGCGTTTCGAGGTCGCGGTCCATCCGTATCGCCTCGTGCTTCGGGACTACCCGCTGACGCGCACGCTCTACTGCGAACGCGCCGAAGACGAGGACGCACCGGGCCGGACGGCGCGCACGGATCTCTCGCGCATCTTCCGTCCGTGCGATTCACCTCCGACTTCGGGCGGTCGCTGCCCGCTCGATCTGCGCGACTTCCTCGATCGGACTCCGCGACGCCGGCCCGAGTGGAGCGCGCGGTTGATCGAGGACGCGCGCGCGTTCCTGCTCTCGCACGATGCGCCCGCATCGCAGTTGGTGAAGCGTCTCGGCGAACGCCTCGAGGCCGCCCCCGCCGGCCGGCGGTTCACGACCCGCGGCAGGCACGCGCTGCTCCGCGACTGGAGGGCCTATCCGCTCGCACCGGCCGACGCGCGAGCCGGGAGCCTCCCCGCGCTCCGCGACCGGCTCGTCCGTGCTCTCGGCGAACTGGATCTCGATCTTTCCGCGCCGTGGGAACTCTCCGCGAAGCGCGACCACGCCCGGGGCGACTGGCGATTCGCGGGCCTCGCGAAGCTGTCCTCCCCCGACGGCGGCCGCGCCTCGGGCTACCGGCTGCAGATTCGATCGCGTCCGTCCGGACCGATCGCGGCGGAGCGGCTCGGCTGGCCGATGGCCGCCTATCGGATCGCGCCGACGGCGCGCGATGCGCGCGATCCGTCCCGCAGTCCGAGTTCCCCGGACGGCGCGCCCTACGAACTCGAACTGCGCTACGACGCCCAGTGGTTCGACGGTTCGCCCGAGCGGCTTCGTCTGCTGCGCTGGACCGGCGAAGGCTACGAGGACGTGACGTGGCGGGTCGACGCCGCCCGCGGTGTCGTCGTCGGCCGGGCGCGTGCGCTCGGCGAGTTCATCGTGGCGATGCCCGAGACCGACGAACGCCGGGAGGCTCGCTAGATCCTCAGTGCAGCCGGACGATGTGGAGCGCCACGAGGATCGGAATCACGACCGCGATGATCGCTTCGCCCGCGATGAAGCCCGAGGCGAGCGGGGTCACCGTGGGCTCGTAGGTCTTCTTCGAGACGAGCTTCCACAGCTGGCCGACCACGCCGCCCACGAACATCGCGAACACCGCGCTGCCCGGGACCAGCATGCCGATGCCGAGTCCCGCCGGCGACGGCGTCCACTTCTTGAGCTTCGTCTCTTCGAGCAGCGTGAGCACGATGCCGATCGCGACGCCGACGAGCAGCGCCGTCACCGCGCCCGGCGGCAGCGCGTCCACGCCCTGCGAGATGATGCGGCCGAATCCCGCGATGCGCTGCGAGATCGGCGACTGGAGGCCGTTGTCGCCGCCGATGCCGTACGTGTTGCGGAGCAGCGGGTAGACGTACGACACCGCCGCCGCGCCGACCGGCACCGCGATCAGCTGCGCGTACGTGAGGAATCGCGGCGTGCTGCCGATCATCTCGCCCGTCTTGTAGTCCTGCATGAGGCCTTCGGACTGCGAAGCGACCGAGCCCGTCACGCCGGTCGAGACCACGTTCGGCAGCAGCTGTCCCGGCGCGATCGCGCCGAAGATGCCCTGCATCATGTTCGAGAGCGTGCTGATCGGGCCCCAGTTCGTCTCGCCGAGCACGCGGATGCCGACGAGCATCAGCGGCAGCGAGAACAGGATCGCGAGCGCGGTCAGGCCGATCGGCATCCCGAGGAACACCTTCTGCACCGCGATGAGACCGATCGCGCTCGCGATCGAGCCCCAGATCACCCACTGGAGCGGGAAGTCGGAGCCGCCGAACTTCGCGCTCGCGAGGCTCTGGAACGTCTTCACGAGCACCCGCCAGCGGAGCGCGAGCGCAGTGAGGCCGCCGGCGACGAGCACGCCCGTGGCCGGCCACATCACCCACAGCAGCACCTCGCGGCGCACGAGGTGCGCGACGAGGCCGTTGTCCACGAGCATCGGCGGCGCGAGCACCCAGGCGATCGCCATGCCGAGCACCATGCTCGCGTTGACGCGCATGCTGATGAGCATCCCCGAGCCGACGGACAGCAGGCTCCAGCTCATGCCGACCGCCATCGTCGGGCCGGTGGGGCCGAGCGGCAGCATCTCGGGAATGCGGTACCACACCTGGCCGAGCAGGCGGGCGTCCTCGCGGAGGATCATGAGCAGGCCCGACAGCACGCCGCCGATGCTCATCGCCCGCGCCGCGTCCTTCGATTCGCTGCCGCGCGAGTCGAGCACCATCAGCGTCTCGCCCGCGGCGACGCCGTCGGCGAACGTGAGCTTCTCGTCCACGACGAAGTGCTGGCGCATCGGCACCGACAGCAGCACGCCGAGCACGCCCGCGCACGTCAGCCACAGGAACGCGTGGAACGGCTGCAGCGTGAACGTGAAGTGCGCCTCGGGATCGAGGCGCAGGAAGTCGAACGCCGCCATGATCACGCACAGGAACGCCGTCTGGCCCGCCGAAGTCCCGGCGGTCTGGACGATGTTGTTCTCCCAGCGGTTGTAGTTCTTGAACGCGATCCCGAGCGCCATGTAGCCGAAGAACGCCGACACGACCGAGATGTTCGGGCCGAAGCCGAGCTTGAGCACGACGTAGGGGTACGAGCCGCCGATCACGGCGGCGACGAGGACGCCCACGAGCACGGCGCGCACGGTGTACTCGCGCGTCCCGGGCGGCTTGAGCGAAGCGGAACCTGCGGCGGGTGCGGACGGCGTCGAGTGGCTCATGGCGCGGCACCCTAGCAGCCGCCCCGAGCGCCTCGCCAGTGGTACGGCGCCCGGCGCGCCCGCGCATCCTGCAGCGCGCCGCGGTGCAGCGCGCGAATGCGCGGCCGGGGCGCCTCACCCGCCGCGGCGCGGCCGGATCGTCCGGCTTCGCGCGCCGTCGTGCGCGCTGCGAAGCGGGCGCGTGACGCTGGGCCCGATCCCCCGCGATCGCGCGCCGGCGCGGCAATCTTCAACACCGGCAATCGAACGCGCGCGGCGCGCGCGCCGTTGGCCCGGCTCTTTCATGGAGCATCGCTGGCTCGAGTCGCTCTCAACCCAGCCCGGTGGAGGCGCAACATGCTCCCAGCACCGACCACGAACCTCCGGGCGCACGGATCCGCGCTCACCTCGCTCCTCGCCCGCGCGACCGACGCGCCGGCGGCACGCGCGTTCGCGACCGGCCTCCTCGGCCTCGTGCTCGTCGCGGCCCCCGCGCACGGGCAGTCCGCCTGCACGATCGACGGCCCTGCCGTGACGTGCGGCGAGTCCGTCGAACTCTGCGGCCCCACGTGGGGCTCGCAGTTCGAGTGGACGCTGCCGGACGGCTCGACCTCGAGCGCCAACTGCGTGACGTCGCCGCTCGCCGGGACGTACACGCTGCGCGTGTTCGACGCGCAGCTCGGCCGCTGGGTCGGACCGTGCACGCACGTGCTCGCGGCGGGGTCCCCCTCGGCCCTGCCCGCGATCGACGGCCCCGATTCCGTGTGCGTCGGCGAAGGCGTCGGACTGTGCGGTCCCGACGGCTTCGAGCAGTACCAGTGGGGCGGCCCGAACGGCCTCGTCGGCCGATCCGTGTGCCTGCTCGTCGGCTCGCCCGGCGTCTACACGCTGCGCGTGCGCGCCACGGACGAGTGCTGGAGCGAAACCGCGACGTGGACGCTGCGCGAAGGCTGCGTGACGCCTCCGCCTCCGCCGCCGCCGTCGGGCGCCGCCTGTCCGCGCGCCGCGTCGTGGTGGGCGGCGTCGTGCCGCGCCGACGTCAGCCGTCGTCCGCTCGGCGAGAAGACGTTCGCCGACATCGCCTCGTGCATCGAGAAGGAGTCCGAGTTCTTCGCGTGGCAGGACGCGGCGCCGGCGTTCTGTTCGGCGCTGCGCCCGCATCCCTCGAATCTGCGGACGCGCGCGAAGAAGCAGGTCGCGGCGGTGTTCGCGAACGTGTGCGCGCCCGGTAGCGGGGCGGCGAACGAACGCGGCGAGCCGATCGGCCTCGACCGCGCGACCGCGGTGACGCTCGAGGAGTGGAACGGCACGGTCGGCGACTGGCTCGTGTGGGCGGACGGCGAGCTCGCGCGACTCGACCACCGCAACCTCGAGAAGCACGACGTGAAGCGCGCCTATCGCCGCGTGATCCGCACCGGCTGGTCGCTCAACCACGGCTACGGCGTCGAGAACGGCTGCCTGACGTTCCAGAAGGGCGAAGAGGCCGACCTGGACGACCGGCTCGAAGTCGAGCTCGGAACCGACGAACCCGTCGTGGAGGTCGCGATCGAACCGAACCCGGTGTTCGCGACGGCCACGGTGTCGTTCTCGTTGCCCGAGCAGGCGACCGACGTGAACGTCGGCGTGTACGACATCAGCGGCCGGCTCGTGAAGACGGTCGCGCGCGGCTCGTTCGGCGCCGGCTTCCACACGGTCGCGTGGGACGGCAGCGCGTCGGACGGCACGCGGGCGAAGAGCGGCGTGTACTTCGTGATCGCGCGCGCGGGCGGGCTGTCGTCGCGCACGCAGGTGGCGATCGTCCGCTGACGCTCGCCGCGAACGGCGCGGGCCCGGAGACGTCCGCCTCCGGGCCCGTTTCGTTGACGCCCGAATCGCGCCTCAGTGCACGAGCGGCACGGCCGCCTTCGCGCCCCACAGTTCGCGCAGGCGCCGGTCGCGGCCGCAGCCCTCGCGGTAGGACCGGTAGCGCTCGGGGTCCTTCTTCCAGAAGTCCTGGTGGTACTGCTCCGCGGGCCAGAAGGTCGCTGCCGGCAGGATCGCCGTGACGATCGGTTTCTTCAGCACGCCGCTCTTCTGGATCGCCGCCTTCGACGCCTCCGCCGCGCGCCGCTGCGAGTCGTCCTGCACGAACACGACCGACAGGTACTGGTGCCCGTGGTCGCAGAACTGACCGTTGTCCTGCGTCGGATCCACGCTGTGCCAGAACACGTCGAGCAGCTTCTCGTAGCTCGTCTTCGCAGGATCGAACGTCACCTTCACCGACTCGTAGTGCCCGGTCAGGTGCGAGCTGACCTGCTCGTAGGTCGGGTTCTGCTCCTTGCCGCCCGTGTACCCCGAGACGACCGAGAGCACGCCGCGCTGCCCTTCGAACTGCGTTTCGCCGCACCAGAAGCAGCCCATCGCGAAAATCGCGACGCCGTTCCGCGGCGGCGCGGGTCCCGGTGCGGGAGACGCGATGGCGAGGCCCGAGGCGAACGCGAGTGCGAGTGCGAGCGAGAAGACGGACGAGCGGAACGTCATGGGTGACTCCCCCGAAGTGGTGCGACGAGCGGCCTCGCGGGTCCTAGGCTCTGTCTGAGAAGCCCGATTGCAGCGTTTCTCGCTCGCTTCTCGCTGCGGAGTATCCTGCAGATACGCCTCGCTCGTCGCTCGCTCGCGCCTTGCACTCGGGCTTCTCAGACAGAGCCTAATGCCCGGGACCGCTTGGACGTTCCCGCGGCCCGCGAGATTCCGGCCGCGCGCCGCCGGCCTGCGGCGGCGCGACCACGATCAGCAGCCAGACGGCGAGCGCGAGGAGCGATGGCGCGTGCATCAGCAGCGTCGAGTGCGTTCCGACGTTCGCCGCGCGCAACAGCCCCTGGGCCGCGAACACGAGCGCGAGCACGATCCGCCCCGACGGCGAGTCGAAGGGCCGCGGGGCGAAGTAGAGCGGCGCGGGCGCGAGCAGCGCGAAGCCGTAAGCCATCGGCCGCGGCGCGAGCAGCACGAACAGGTACGCGGCCCCGAACGCCGTGCGCACCGGGTCGCGACGCCGCAGGGTCTCTTCGAGCCAGCGGCGGCTCGCAATCAGCACGAGCGCGACGACGAGTCCCCACGCGACGAGCGCCGCGAGGCGAGCCCTGCCGGGATCGGCGATCACGCCGCGCGCGTAGCTCGTCGCGAGCGCGTGGAGGCTCGGATTCGCGTCGCCGACCGGAAGCTCGCCCGGCAGGTGCGAGAGGAATCCGCCCCACGCGTTCGCCGGCGGGAACAGCAGCGGCCCGAACAGCAGCAGCGCGAACGCCGCGAGCGCGGCGCCGAACGTCACCGCAGCGCGGCGCGCGTTCGCGGGCGGCGCGAACAGCAGCAGCAGCAGCGCGAGCGGCGCGAACTTGAAGCACGCCGCCGCGACGAGGAGTGCTGCGAACGCGACGCGTCGTCCGGCGACGAACGCCGCGAGCGCGCCCCACACGAGCGCGGCCTCGACGATGCCGACGTTGCCCGCGCGCAGGTCCCAGAGCGCCGCGCCGTTCGAGCCGAACACCGTGACGAGCGCGAGCGGCAGCCAGCCGACCGACCGGGGCAGCAGCCGCTTCCAGAGCAGCGCGAGCCCGGCGAGCAGCACGAGCTTGAGCGTCATCCACGTCGCGAGCGCCGCGGCGGGCGGCAGCGACGCGAGCGCCGCGAACGGCAGCAGCGTGATCGGCGGGTAGAGGAACGGCAGCGCGACCGGCGTGCCGGTCGCGGCCATGAGTTCGTCGAGGTGATAGGGATTGAAGCCCGCGCGCGCCGCCTCGGCCGCACGCAGGTACACGCGGTAGTCCCACTGGAGCGCCACCGCACGCCACGCCGCCGTGAACGTGTAGAGCGCGACGAGCGCGAGCCCCGCGAAGTCGAGCGCGTCGTCGAGCCAGGCGGCGGAGGCCGCGGGTCGGCGGTCCTCGCGCGTCATCGCGTGCGCGCTCCACGCCGCGCCACCGGCCGCGATGCGCGGCGCGCCGGCGCGCGCTCGAGTGCGCGCGGATCGCCGTCGCGCCACTCGCCCGGCGCGAGCCCGTCGAGTGCCCACGGGCCGACGGCGACGCGCACGAGGCGCAGCGTCGGGAAGCCGACCGCGGCGGTCATGCGGCGCACCTGGCGGTTGCGGCCCTCCGAGATCGCGAGTTCGATCCAGCGCGTCGGGATCGCGGCGCGCACGCGGATCGGCGGCACGCGCGGCGCGAGGTCGGGCTCGGCGATCCGCCGCGCCCGCGAAGGCCGCGTGCGGCCGTCCTTCAGCACGACGCCGCGCCGCAGCCGCTCGAGCGCGCGCTCGTCGATCTCGCCCTCGACCTGCACGACGTACGTCTTTTCGAGCGCGTGGCGCGGATCGGCGATGCGCGCCTGAAGCACCCCGTCATCCGTCAGCGCGAGCAGACCCTCGCTGTCGTAGTCGAGCCGGCCGGCGGGGTAGACGCCCGGCACGTCCACGTGGCGCGCGAGCGTGTCGCGCCCGGCGCGGTCGGTGAACTGGCACATCACGCGGAACGGCTTGTGGAGAAGGAGCAGGCGGGCCACGGCGCGGCAGTGTAGCGGAGCGCACGGTCTCAAGCCGCGCGACCCGGCGCCGAGACTGCGCTTCTGCAGGCTCCATCCCGATCCATCCCCCATCACACGACCGGAGGATTCCGATGCCGCGCGTCTCGTTCCGCTCCGCCCTCGCCGCGCTCGCCGCCGTCGCGACGCTCGCCGCTCCCGCCGCCGCTTCCGGCGCATCGCACGGCTCGCCCGTGCTGTCGCTCGCGCAGCTCATCGCGGGCAACGAACGGTTCGCCGAGGGCAAGGTGCTCCATCCGCGCCAGAACGCCGCGCGCCGCAGCGAACTCACCGCGGGCCAGAAGCCGGGCGCGATCGTGCTGTCGTGTTCGGATTCGCGCGTGCCGCCCGAGGTCGTCTTCGACCAGGGTCTCGGCGACGTGTTCGTCGTCCGCGTCGCGGGCAACACGCTGGATGCCGCCGCCGTCGCGAGCATCGAGTACGCGGTCGAGCACCTCGGCGCCTCGCTCGTCGTCGTCATGGGCCACCATGCGTGCGGCGCGGTGAAGACGGCGCTCACGGTCGAGCCCGCGAACGCGGGGAGCGCCGACCTCGAATCGCTCGTCGGCGCGATCCGGCCGCGCGTGCAGGAGTTCATCCCGCTCGATCCGGCCGACAAGACGCTCGATCGTCCGGTGCGCGCGAACGTGGATGCCGTGTGCCGCGAACTCGTCGCGCGCTCCGCGATCGTCCACGAGGCGGTGACGAAGGGCGAGGTCGTGATCGTCCCGTCGCTCTACGCGCTGGCGAGCGGCCGCGTCGAGATGTGGGACGCGCCCGCGGGCGGGTCCGCCGCGCCGGCCGCGCACGCGGCGCCGGCGAAGGCCGCGCCGCACGGCGCGAAGGCGGAGCCCGCGACCGCGGCGCACGACGAGCACTGAGCGGCGCTCGCCGCGTCCCGGCGCCCGGTCGCGTCCGCGCGGCCGGGCGTCGTCGTTCCGGTGCGGGGCGCGGCAGGCACGGCGTGCGCGGCGGCCTGCGGGAATCGCCTGGCCTCAGGCCGCCCGAGGCGGCACTATGCCGCGTCGCTCGTCCGCCCTGAGACCCGAGGGAACCGCTCCATGGCCACCGCCGCCGCCGCCCATTCGTCCGCGGCCGAGAAGCACCCGCCCGGCCTGTACGTGCTGTTCGCGACCGAGATGTGGGAGCGCTTCAGCTTCTACACGATGCTCGCGATGTTCACGCTCTACCTGCGCGACACGACCGGCCAGGGCTTCGGCTGGACGAGCGACCAGGCGACGCGCCTGTACGCGAACTACCTCATGTTCGTGTACGCGAGCCCGCTCGTCGGCGGCTGGATCGCGGACCGGAAGCTCGGCTACCGGCGCGCGGTGATGATCGGCGGCCTGTTCTTCATGGCGGGCCACCTGCTGCTGTCGTTCCGCTCGATGTCGGCGGTCTACGCCGCGCTGACGTGCCTCGTGATCGGCAACGGGTTCTTCAAGCCGAACGTCTCGGCGATGGTCGGCAACCTGTACCCCGAGGGCAGCCACCTGAAGGACCGCGCGTACAACATCTTCTACATGGGCATCAACGTCGGCGCGTTCCTCGCCCCGGTCATCGCCGAACTCGTCCACTCGCGCTTCGGCTTCCACCCCGCGTTCGCGGTGGCCGCGTTCGGCATGCTGATCTCGGTGACGATCCTGTGGCGCTTCAAGAAGCACCTCGAGGGCACGGACCGCGGCTCGGCGGCCGCGGCAGCGAGCGCGAAGCCTCAGCCGATCGATGCGGTGCCGAACTGGAAGCGGGTCGCGGCGCTGATCGTGATCTACCTCATCGTCATCATCTTCTGGATGGTGTTCCACCAGAACGGCTCGACGATGACGTACTGGGCCAACGAGAACACGAACTGGCAGGTGTCCGGGATCATCTCGAACGCGATCAATCCCATGTGGGTGATCCTTCTGACGTTCCCGCTCGTCGCGTTCTGGCGCTGGCTCGACCGCAAGGGCCGCGAGCCCTCGACGCCGCTCAAGATGATGTTCGGTATGTGCGCGACCGCCGGCGCGTTCTTCGTGCTGTTCCTCGCCGCGAAGTCGGGCGAGGCGCACGCGGGGCCCGGCGGCGTCTACGACTACCGCGTGTCGCCGTTCTGGCTGCTCGGCGCCTACGGCGTGCTCACGCTCGGCGAGCTGATGCTGTCGCCGATGGGGCTGTCGCTCGTCTCGAAGGTCGCGCCGCGCCACCTGCGCGGCATCATGATGGGCGGCTGGTTCGTCGCGACCGCGATCGGGAACAAGCTCACGCAAATCGGCGAGCTGTGGGACGACATGCCGCACTCCTCGTTCTGGCTGCTGCTGTCGGGCTGCGCGCTCGTCATGGCGTTCGTGCTGCTCGCGCTGCTCCGTCCGCTCAAGAAGGCGATGCCCGGCGTGTGACGCCGGGCATCCCGCCGAGGCCCCCGATGCGCATCCGCTCCGCCGTGCTCGCGCTGCTCTTCGCCGTTCCTGCCCCGCACGCGATCGCGGCCGCGCTCCCGGACACGGGTCTCTTCGCTCCCGTCGCGCGCCAGTACGCGGCGCGCACGCGCGCGATCGCGGACCGGGGCGCCGCGCCGACCGCGGGCACGGTGAAGCTGCTGCTCGCGACCGGCGAGCCCGCCCGGGCGCGCGCGGCGCTCGCGGCGCTCACGCTCTCTCCCGCGGAGCGCGCCGTGCTCGAGGCGCGCGTCGCGCTCGCGACCCAGGACTTCGACGCCGTCGAGCGCCTCGCGGCGTCGCTGCCCGCGGACCCCGGTGACGCCGAGGCGCGCGCGGTGCGGCTTCAGTGGAAGCTCGCGCGCGACGACGCCGCGGGCGTGGACGGCGACACGCGCGCCGCCGTCGCCTCGGCCGACGACGCGCGCCACGTCCCCGAGCTGCTCGCGGCCGGACGCATCGCGTTCGACGCGCTCGCCTACGCGCGCGCCGAGTCGTGCTTCGCGCGCGCGTTCGCCGCCGTGCCCGCGCCCGCCGATCCGCCCGCATGGGGCAGCGTCGCGGGCGCCGAACGCGCCCGCGCGCGCACCGGCCTCGCGCTCGTCCAGCAGAAGCGGCGCGACTGGGACGGCTCGCTCGCGACGCTGCGCGCCGCACTCGAGGACGACGCGGGCGCCGACGTGCTCATGGCGCTCACCGAGACGCTCATCCGCCTCGGCCGTACGGACGACGCGATCTCGGCCGCCGAGTGGGCGGTGAAGCTCGCGCCCTTCCACGACGCCGCGCACTACCTGCTCGGGAACGGCTACGCGCGCAAGAACTACACGCAGCTCGCGGCCGCCTACCCGGCGAACTTCGCCGACCGCGCCGGACGCGCGAAGCTCTCCGCGGCCGATTCGCTGCTCGCCGCCGGGGCGCGCGAGCGCGCGCGGCGCGCGTACGCCGCGCTCGTCGCCGCGCGGCCGAAGTGGGTGGACGCGCGCGTGCGGCTCGCGTCGCTCGACTTCGAGGACGGCCGCTTCGCCGAGTCGCGCGACGGCTGCTTCGCCGCGCTCGCCACGTGCCCCGAGTACGGACGCGCGCACGCGGTGCTCGCGAAGGCGCTCGAGGCGCAGCGCTTCGTCGTGGACGTGCACCGCGCCGGCTACGAGGCGCGCTTCGCCGCGGCTCCCGCGCCGGACGTGCCGGGCATCGAGCAGTTCGTGCTCAACTGGCGGTCGCTCTCGCCGCGCCACCAGAAGCGCGTCGCGCTGTCCGTCGCGCCGTGGCGGGCGTTCCTGCCGGTGCTGATCGCCGGCGGCTCGACGTACTACATCAAGCCCGTCTACATGCTGCTCTCGGACACGCCGTTCGGCGAGACGCTGCACGACCAGCGCATCAACTACGACTCGCGGCTGTGGGACGACGTGCGCGGCTGCGGCGGCTACCACACGGTGACCGGCATCGAGGACGTCGAGCGCACGATCTTCGACCGCTACAACACCGTGCTGCACGAGCTGACGCACCAGGTGCACGGCATGCTCCCGGCGGACGACGCGCGCGAGATCCAGGAGCACTACCGGCGCGCGAAGGTCCGCGACGACGCCACGCACGAGGGGTTCCTGTCGCGCTACGCCGGCGGCAGCGTGTGGGAGTACTTCGCCGAGGGCGCGAACGCGCTCTACTCGCCGAAGCGCGATGCGTACGACCCGCGCGAGGTCGTGCTCCCGCGGCTCGAGGCGATGGATCCCGACCTCGAGACGCTCGTGCGGCGCTTCATGGACCGCCGCAACGTGAACGCGTCGTACCCGATCGCGTACGCGGCCGGAGGCGACGACCGCGTCGAACGCGGCCGCGTTGCGGACGCGCTGCCGTTCTACCGCAAGGCGCTCGGACTCGAACCGCGCAACGAAACGGCGCTGCTGTCGTTCTCGCGCGCGCTGCTGCTCGGCGGCAACGGCGCCGCGGCCGAATCGGTCGCGACGCTCGCGGCGTCCGCGCATCCGGCGAGCGGCGCGGTGCGCGCCACGCTCGCGGAGGCCGCGTGGCACGCGGGCCGCGGCACGGCCGCGGCGCGCAC